>JAXWVI010000049.1:0-178443 GCA_037245165.1 bacterium | reverse complement strand
TTTTCTTTCCTCAATTTTTCTTCATTTTTCTATTGACTTTTTATTTGCAGACTTTAGAAATGGAGTACGGCACAAAGCAGTTACGAGGCAGGACCCACCTCAAACTTATATCCGACTCCCCAGACAGTTTTCAGCCGCCACTGATCGCTGACGTTTTCCAGCTTTTCTCTCAGCCGCTTGATGTGTACATCCACGGTACGGCTGTCGCCGAAATAGTCAAAGCCCCACACCTCATCCAAAAGCTGGTTGCGGGTAAAGACCCGGTTGGGGGAGGAGGCCAGGTGATAGAGCAGTTCCAGCTCCTTGGGGGGAGTATCCACCCGCTGATTGTTGACCAGCAGCTCATAGGAGTCCAGATTGATCACCAGCTTATCAAAGGTCAGCTTTTTCTCCCCTTGCTCCTCTTCCGCGCCGCTTCTGCGCAAGACGGCGTGAATCCGGGCCAGGACCTCCTTCATTTCAAAGGGCTTTACGATATAGTCGTCCGCCCCCTGCTCCAGACCGGCCACCTTATCCTCAGTTTGACCCTTAGCGGTGAGCATAATAACGGGAGTCTTGTCGGTCTCCCGAATCTTTTTCAGCACAGCCCAGCCGTCCATAATGGGCAGCATGATATCCAGCAGCACCAGATCCGGTTGGAAGGAACGGAACATCTCCACCCCCCTGCCGCCGTCCTTTGCGACCTGAGTCTCAAATCCTTCTTTTTCCAGATAGAGGTGGAGCAGCTCGGCAATGTTTCCATCGTCCTCTACAATTAAAACTTTTTTGGGCATATGTGTCACCCCATTGATAAGTAATGTGTTTTTATTATACCGCAAACAGCAGACCTTGGGTGAATAATTTGTGAATTACGGGGAAAGCGAGTCTTTTGCGGCTCCGCCCCGACCGTCCACATAGGAGTGGTCCACCTGAATGACCGGGTAATACCGGGGGGAAAGGGCCGCCACCTTGTCAGACAGCGTCTCCCGGACCTGGCTGTCGGAAAGCCGGAATCCATAGGGGACCACCACATCAAAAATGACATTGGTGTGCATGGGGCCGGCGGTAATGCGGAAATCATGGATGGTTAAAAGCGGGTCTATTTCCCGGGCAAGGGCTTCCACTTGGGACCGAAGCGCGGAGGTGCGTTCGTCACAGACCACAGGGTCCATATGGATGACAGTCTCAATATGGTGCTTGGCTTTCAGTTCCCGCTCAATGTGATCAATGATGTCGTGGATTTCCAAAAGGTCTCCATCTGCGGGCACCTCGGCATGAAAGGACATCATGGCCCGGCCGGGTCCATAGTCGTGATAGACTAGGTCATGGATGCCCAGAATATGGTCGTGTGACAAAACCAGCTTGTCAATATCGGCGGCCAGTTCCGGGTCCATGGGGCGGCCCAGAAGGGGGTCCAGGGTGTCCCGGGCCGCCTCCCAGCCGGTCTTCAAAATGAAAAAGCAGACCAAAAGGCCGGCCAGGCCATCCACCTGAAGATGGAAAAAGTGGCTGAGCAGGGTGGACAGGAGGACCACGGAGGTGGAGAGCGTATCAGAAAGAGAATCCGCTGCCGTAGCGGCCATAGCGGCCGAGTCAATGCTCCGGCCCAGCATCCGATTGAACCAGAACATCCAGAATTTCACCAGAATGGCTGCGCACAAAATTCCCACTGACAGGAGGGAAAATTGCGGCTCCGATCCGTGAATCAGGGAATCTACCGCCGAACGGCCCACCTCCACGCCCATCAGCAGAACAGCCAGGGAGACAATCAGACCGGCCACATACTCAATCCGCCCATGACCAAAGGGATGCTCGGCATCCGCCTCCTGTCCGGCCAGACGAAATCCAATCAGGGTAACCACCGAGGTGGCGGCATCCGATAGGTTATTGAGCCCATCGGCGGTCATGGCCACCGAAGCAGTGAGCAGCCCGGCCAGCAGTTTGCTGACGGACAGCAGCAAATTTAAAACAATGCCCATTCCCCCGGAAATTGTTCCGCAGCGGCGGCGGGCCTGAGGAGAATGAGGGTCTTCTCCACGCAGGCAGAGTTGAGCAATTACATTCATGAAAAGACACTCCTCGCAAAATGGAAAACACAAGGAAAGAATTAACCATTATTATGGCACGCTCTTCCAGTATAAGTCAAGGAAGAATCCCGGCTGCACCGGAAGAAACATTCACAAAAAGTTCATTTTATAGTCATGGTTTTGCCTTATTCTTAGTTTATGATGTCATCGTAGCCAAGTGAACAAGACATATCTCTATTCTCTCTCTCCTTTACAACACACAGGCAAAAGGCCCCGGCCAGACAGCCGGGGCCTTTTGTCGTCTAAAACTCTGTATCGTTTACAAAAAGTTCACGAGAAAGTCACGATTTTGCCTTAAATTTCTTTTATCATATCATTGTAGCCAAGCTACAAACTGTATCTCCCATTTCTCCCTCTCCTTTTACAACACACACAGGCAAAGGGCCCTGACCAGATGGTCAGGGCCCTTTGTCGCCTTTCGGCGAGGGGGAGAGGAGGATTATCGTTCAATCTCCATAAGCTTGGCTACCCGGCGGCTGTGGCGGCCGCCCTCAAATTCGGTGTTCAAAAATGTATCCACAATACGTTCAGCCGCCATAGAGCCCACAATCCCGGCACCCATGGCCAGCATATTGGCATCGTTATGCCGACGGGACATTTCAGCGGACAGTACATCCCCACACAGGGCGCAGCGGATTCCCTTGACCTTGTTAGCGGCAATGGAAATGCCGATGCCCGTGGTACAGATCACGATCCCCTTTTCACACTGACCGCAGGCCACTGCCTGAGCGGCAGCTTTGCCGAAATCAGGGTAGTCGCAGCTGTCTGTGCTGTTGGTGCCGAAGTCTTCACAGGTAATCCCTTTGGCAGCCAGATAAGCTTTGATATGTTCCTTCAGCATATATCCTCCGTGATCGGAAGCAATTGCAATCATACTATGTACCTCCAGTGCCGTTTCTGAAAAAGAAACGGAATTCTTTTTTTATTGTATTATATTTCCACGGCAATTTCAAGAGGGCATACCCTTTCACGGCGGAAAAAAGCTCCCCTGATCCTATACGGATCAGGGGAGCTTTTTTCATCAGCCGGATCGATTACACCATCAGGGAGCAAACCAGCTGCGTATACTCGGCGGGGTCTTCCAGAGGCAGGTCGGCCAGCAGCAGAGCCTGGGCGTACAGGACCTTGGCGTACTTGGCCACAGTGTCTTTGTCTCCGGCATCCACTGCCCGCTTCAAGGCGGCAAAGGGGGCGGAGTCGGGATTGAGTTCCAGCACCCGGTCGGCCTTCATGGGGTGGCTGCCCTCCACCTTGCGCATATACTTTTCCATCTCCAGGGAGACGGGCCCGTCGGCAGTGAGACAGCAGGCGCCGGACTTCAGGATGGAGGAGATGCGCACCTCCTTCACCTGATCGCCCAGGGCCTCCTTGACGGCCTCCAGCACGTTCTTGCCGGCCTCAGCCTTTTCCTCCACCGCCTTTTTCTCCTCCTCGGTCTGGGGCAGAGCGTCTTCCTCGTT
The DNA here is from genome assembly GCA_037245165.1 of bacterium. Lineage (GTDB taxonomy): Bacteria > Bacillota > Clostridia > Oscillospirales > Oscillospiraceae > Lawsonibacter. The sequence continues at coordinate 174,917 of JAXWVI010000049.1, read as the reverse complement.
GACGGACTTAAACTGCTTGCCGTCGATTTCACCCAGAGCCTTCATGACAAAGTCGTCCACATCCTCGGTGCAGTAGAGAATCTCATATCCCTTGTCCAAAATCCGCTCCACCTGGGGCAGCTTGGCGATCTTGTCCACACTCTCGCCGCAGGCGTAGTAGTAATAAGGCTGATCCTCCGGCATCCGGTCCTTATAGGCGGCCAGGGTCGTATTCTTGCCCTCCTTGGAGGACCAGAAGAGCAGCAGGTCCTGAAGCACGTCCTTGTGGGCGCCGTAGTCGGCCACCACGCCGTATTTGATCTGGGTGCCGAAGGCGGCCCAGAATTTCTCATACTTCTCTCGGTCATCCTTCTGCATTTTCAGAAGCTCAGACTTAATCTTTTTCTCCAAAGCGGAGGCGATGACCTTCAGCTGGCGGGTGTGCTGGAGGACCTCACGGCTGATGTTCAGGGAGAAGTCGGACGAGTCCACCACGCCTTTGACAAAACGGAAGTGGTCGGGGAGCAGGTCCGGGCACTTATCCATAATGAGCACGCCGGAGGAATACAGCTGCAAGCCCTTCTGATACTCTCTGGTATAAAAATCGTAGGGGGTCTGAGCGGGGATATACAGCATGGCCTTATAGGTCACAGCGCCCTCGGCGCTGGTGTGGATGACGGCCAGGGGATCCTGCCAGTCGTTGAACTTCTCTTTATAAAAGGCGTTATACTCCTCGGGCTTCACCTTGGATTTCTGGCGCTGCCACAGGGGCACCATGGAGTTGAGGGTTTTCCACTCCTTCACCGTCTCCCACTCGGGCTTGTAGTCCTCCCCGGCGTCGGCGGGCTTCTCCTTCTGGCGGTAGTCCTCTACCTCCATCATAATGGGATAGCGGATATAATCGGAGTATTTCTTGATGAGCTCCTGTAATTTATAGGTTTCCAGATACTGATCGTAGTTTTCATCATCGGTGTTGGCCTTGATGTGCATGATGATATCGGTGCCGGGAGCGTCCTTTTCACAGGCGGTCACGGTATATCCGTCAGCGCCGTCGGACTGCCACATCCACGCCTCATCGCTGCCCCAAGCCCTGGAGATGACGGTAACATGGTCGGCGACCATAAAGGCGGAATAAAAACCGACGCCAAACTGGCCGATCACATCGATCTTATCGGCAGCCTTGTCATCCTCACTGAGGCCGGCCTTAAATTGACCGGAGCCGCTGTGGGCAATGGTGCCCAGATTGGTCTCCAGGTCTTCCTTGGTCATGCCAATGCCGTTGTCGGATACGGTGAGCGTACGCATCTCCTTGTCGGGGACGATGGTGATCTTCAAATCCTTCCGTTTGACATCCACGCTGTCATCGGTCAGGGACTTGTAGGCCAGCTTGTCCTCGGCGTCGCTGGCGTTTGAAATAAGCTCCCGGAGAAAGATCTCCTTGTGGGTGTAGATGGAGTTCACCATCAGGTCCAACAAGCGCTTGGATTCCGCTTTAAATTGCTTCTTTGCCATGGTAACTGATTCCTCCCAATATATGAAAATCATTGTATTAACAAAAATTCTTAGCACTCAAATATCAGGAGTGCTAAGAATATAATAGCGCGGGAAGGAGAGAAAAGCAAGAGGTTCATAAAAAATTTACACCTTTTAAGGCAGACTGCCAGCATTTCCGCCATAGCATGAATGTTCCGGCCGGAGAAAATATTTTTGAACGAGGGTTGACAAATTAAAGTTCATGTATTATTGTATTAAGCACATAATACAATAATACAAACAAGGAGGGACGCCTATGGAATGGAAGCTGACCGACGACCGGCCCATCTGGCTCCAACTGGCGGAGCAGCTGACCCGTCGGATCATCACCGGAGCCTATCCCCCGGGGAGCAAACTGCCCCCGGTACGGGAACTGGCCGCGGAAGCCGGGGTCAATCCCAATACCATGCAGCGGGCCCTGGCCCAGCTGGAACAGGACGGCCTTGCCAAAGCGGACCGGACCGCAGGCCGGATGGTTACCCAGGACACCGGGGTGCTGGACCGTGTCCGTGGGGAACAGGCCAAGGTCGTCATCGACCAATACTTTAACGCCATGGCGGAACTGGGGTATTCCCGGACCCAGGCCGCGGCACTGTTGGAGGAGGAAAAACCATGAGTGAGAATTTGATTGTCTGCCGTGGGCTGTCCAAGGCATATGGACATAAAGTGGCCCTGGCCGGTGTGGATCTTGAGGTTGGCAAAGGTCGGATCGTGGGTCTGCTGGGCCCAAACGGGAGCGGAAAGACCACGCTGATCAAGCTGATGTGCGGGCTGCTTCAACCCACCGCGGGCCAGCTGGAGATCGGCGGTCAGGCCGTCGGGCCGGCAACCAAGGCCCAGGTAAGCTATCTGCCCGACCGGATGTATTTTGCCAACTGGATGCGTGCGGTAGATCTGTTCGATCTGTTCCGGGACTTTTACCAGGATTTTGACTATGAAAAGGCGATAGCGATGTGCCGCAGCTTGGGTGTGGAGCCCCATGACCGATTGAAAACCATGTCCAAGGGGACCAAGGAGAAGGTCCAGCTGGTTTTGGTCATGGCCCGGAAAGCGCAGCTCTATCTGCTGGATGAGCCCATTGCCGGGGTGGACCCGGCTGCCCGGGATTTTATCCTTCACACCATTTTGACCAACTATAACGAGGAGGGCACCGTCCTCATCTCCACCCACCTGATCTCGGATATTGAAAAGGTGCTGGATGAGGCTATTTTCCTGAAAGCGGGAAAGGTCATGCTTCATGAGACGGTGGACCACATCCGGGAAACCCAGGGCAAGAGTGTGGATGGGCTGTTCCGGGAAATCTTTCGGGCGCAGCCCTTGGAAGGAGGAGAGTTCTGATGCTGGGAAAGCTTTTGAAATATGATTTTCGGGCCATGTGGAAACAGTTTTCCATTATTTGGCCGGCCGCGCTGGTCATTGCCCTCATTAACCGCTTTACCCTGCCCTTCAATACCAAGGGAGGGCTTGTGGCAAACAATGAACTGGTGGCTGTCATTACAATGTCCGTGTTTGTAGGGGTGATGTGCGCCATGTTTGTGGTGGCTATGGTATTTGTCCTGACCCGGTTTTATAAAGGCCTGTTGGGCGACGAGGGCTACCTCATGCATACCCTGCCTGTCCAAACCTGGCAGCTGATCCTGTCCAAGCTGATTTGCGCTTTGGCGGTGACGATCCTGAATGTGGTCGTTTCCATGCTGGCCATGGTTTTGATGATGCCCATTGATTGGACCGATCTGTTTGATGTAATCATGTGGCAGCGTCTTGTACAGGGGCTTGCTCAGCAGCCGGACGCAATTTTGTACCTGGTGGAGTTTTTCCTGATGGTCATCATGGCAATGGCGTTGATGATCGCGGTCGTGTACTTGTCCATGGCCATCGGCCACCTGTTTCACCGGCGCCGGATTTTCATGAGCGTAGTCGCCTTTTTTGCCATTGACATTGTGGGAAATATTGTCCTTACCCTGCTGGCCAATACCGGCCTGGCATATGAGATTACGACTCTGGGCGGACATCTGTCCTTTTGGATCGGAATTGTCCTGTTGGCCATTCCGGCGGTTGTCCTGTTCCTGGCCACCAGCTATATTTTGAAAAACCGTCTGAATCTGGAATGAGAAAGAGGGGAGCACATGAACGTCTGGTCTGTCTTCACGCTTGCCTTTGCCGCGGTGGTACTTCAGGCGTGGCTGAGCCGAAAGGGCGCCCGGGATTGGTACATGGGGTGTATTGTCCCACTGATCTATGGGGGCGTTGTGGCCTGGATGTTTATGGGCGATGATGTGACCCGCTCTCTTCAGATCATTATCTTTGGCTCCGCCATTCCCATTCTTCTGATGCTCTCTTTTCGGCGGCGGCAGCGGGAGAACCAGGAGGATGAGTCCTCCGATGAGGGATAAACATCCGCGCTCCGGAACGTGGGGCGCCCACGCCGGCATATAAAACAGCAATCCCCCTGTATCGGAACAAGGAACCGATACAGGGGGATTTTTTATGCTGTGACGGAGATACAGATGGATAAAGACATAAAAACTAAAATGGTAAGACTGTCGAAAATTGGAACTAAGCCCGGCCATCTGAATGCGATGAGCTCGGCGCAGGCTCGCATCCTTCGCTGCGGAGAACAAATTGATAAAAACTGGATACCGCCGGCGGCATGAACACGGTTTTATCGTGTACCACATAGAGGATACGCTCATAAATTGGGGCGTCAATCCGCAGGATATGAAGATTCAGCTTCAACAACAGATCCATATAGGGCACAACAGCGATCCCAAATCCCTGGGCTACCAGTCCGGCAATCACCTGATCTTCCTCTGTCTCATAAGCGATGCGAGGCTTTGCGCCGACCTCTGAAAACATCTGCTCCACTACCGCCCGCAAACCGGAGCTTTTCTCAAAAAATATTTGGGGATAGGCAATGGTTTGGGATAGGTTAACGGTCTGGAGTGAGGCCAGCGGATGATCCTTCGGCGTAATCAGCACCAGATCCTGTTTTTTGACCGGCACAGCGGTAAAGGCCAACTTTTCGGGGGGATTGGAGCAAAAGGCCAGGTCAAATTTTCGCTCCTTCAGCCCGGTCAGCAATTCCCCGGTTACTCCGGTATGAAAGGTAAATTGAATATCCAAGCCCTCGTTTTCTTTTAGAAACTCGGCAGCCAGACGGGGAATAAATTCCACGCCCAGCATCCGGAGCAGCCCCAGGCGGATCAATCCCTCCCCCCGGGCGCTTTTTTGAATGGAGGCGATCCCGGAATCCAACGTGGCGAGTGTATGTTCCGCACAGACCAAAAATTCCTCGCCAAACCGGGTCAACATGGTTTTTCGGCCGGTTTTTTCAAACAAGGGGACCCCCAGCTCTTTCTCCATCTGTGCAATGGCGTGGCTGAGGCTGGGTTGTGAAATACACAGCTGTTCGGCTGCCTTGGTGTAGTGCCGCATGTGCGCCAGGGTAACAAAGTAGCGCAGATAGTAAAGATTCAACAAAACCACTTCCGATCCCGGACAGTATATCACATTTTATAGTTTGAAACTATAATTTTATTTAGATTATTCATTTGAAAATATGAAATGGTATTAGTAAACTAGGAAGAAAACACAGTACATGGCATATCCCGGCTGTGTTCCATGATGGGAGGCAATAAAATGAAAAAGCAGGCAACAAAGGCCGAACCCCGTGTATGGTATGGGGAGCTGGCGCTTTTGCTGGCCGTATTGACCAACAGCTTCGGCGTGGTGCTGATGCTGTACTCAGGCGGCGGAATTTCCGCCATCTCCAGCGTCCCGTATGCGTTTTCCGAGGTAATCCCCAGACTGACGCTGGGCACCTGGACCTATCTCTTTCAGGCTGCCTTGATTCTCAGCCTTATGATTTTGCACAGACAATTTGTGCTCCAGTATTTATTCAGCTTTGTAGTTGGTTTCGTGTTTGCCCAGCTGCTTGATCTGCACGAGCTTTGGATCGATGTCCTGCCCGACGCACTGGCGCTGCGTATCCTTTATTTTATTATCAGCTATCTGATCATTTGCTTTGGCATCGCCCTTTCCAACCGCTGCGGGCTTCCTATTATTCCCACTGATTTGTTCCCGAGAGAGCTGGCCCGCATCACCGGCGTATCCTATCCCAAAATTAAGATCGGATTCGACGTGATCTGTCTGCTGGTCACCGCCGGCATGACGGGAATCTTTCTGGGGCAGCTGAAGGGGCTTGGCATCGGCACCGTCCTGGCCGCCTTTACCATGGGAAAGGCCGTGGGCATCATCGGAAATGGCCTGGACAAAAAGTTTTATTTTCGCCTGTATTTTGCACAAAAACATACAGCGGAGCCTGAAAAACAAGTTCATTAAACGGGACACGGACATGTTCTGCTCATATCAAACGTCCTGCAGTGCAAACTAGAAAAGGAGCGATGCGCCATGAAATTTTCCTCTCTGTTCACCCCCATACAAATCGGAGCGGTAACTGTGCCAAACCGGTTTGTGGTTCCAGCCATGGGAAACAACTACGCAAACTCCGACGGCTCCTTCAGTGAGCGTTCCGCCCAGTACTACCAGGCCCGGGCGAAGGGCGGCTTTGGGCTGATTACCCTGGAATCCACCGTGGTATACCGGGATGCCAAGGGCGGCCCCAGAAAGCCCTGTCTTTTTTCCGACGACACGATTCCCAGTTTCCGTCAGGTCATTGACCGCTGCCACACCTATGGGGCCAAGGTGTCCGTCCAGCTTCAGCACGCCGGCCCGGAGGGCAGCTCCGCCCTGACCGGGTGCCCGCTGAAGGCGGCCAGCGCCGTCCCCTCTGCCAGCGGCAGAGAGACGCCCCAGGCAGTTTCCAACGAAGAGGTCTATCAGATTATTGAATGTTACGGAGACGCCGCCAGGCGGGCCAGAGAAGCCGGGGCCGACATGGTGGAGGTCCACTGTGCCCACGGCTATCTGGTCAGCACCTTCCTTTCCGAGCGGACCAACCACCGCACGGACGAGTTTGGCGGCTGCTTTGAAAACCGTATGCGCCTGCCCCGCCTGATTATTGAGAATATCCGGCGCAAGGCGGGGGAGGATTTTCCCATTCTCTGCCGGATCAACGCCCGGGATGAAATGCCAGGCGGTCAGAGCGTCCAGGACGCCGCCGCTGTGGTCGCATATTTAGAGCAGGAGTGCGGCGTGGACGGGCTTCATGTGACCCGCTCCACCCATCTGCACGACGAGTTGATGTGGGCGCCGGGGGTGACCCACGGGGGTTTCAATGGGGATCTGGTCAGCGAGATCAAGCGGGCCGTCTCCGTCCCCGTTATCGCGGTGGGCCGCTTTACCGAGCCTCAGTATGCCGAATTGCTGGTCAAGCAGGGCAGAGCGGACCTGATTGCCTTCGGCCGCCAGAGCATAGCGGACCCGGAGCTTCCCAACAAGGCCGCCCACGGACAACTGGAGGAGCTGACCCCGTGCATCGGGTGCCTGCTGGGCTGCGTACCCAATATGTTTGCCGGCAAGCCCATCACCTGTACCGTCAACCCCTGTGTGGGCCGGGAGGCGGAGCTGACGCCGGCCCCAGTGTCCAAGCGGGTCCTTGTGGTGGGCGGCGGCCCCGGCGGTCTGTATGCGGCATGGGCATGCGCCGTGCGCGGCCACCAGGTGACGCTGCTGGAACGGGAAACAGAATTTGGCGGGAACTTCCGAATTGCCGCTTATCCCCCGGGAAAAGGGCAATTAGCGGCGGTCATCCGCTCTCTGATTGTAAAATGCCAGAAAGCCGGCGTGGAGATGCGCTGCGGCACGGAGGCTGACGGGGAACAAATCCGGGCAGCCGCGCCCGACGTGGTCGTCCTGGCCACCGGCTCCACGCCCCTTCACCTGCCCATCCCCGGTCTGGACCCCAGTCAGGCCATTGACGCCCAGAACCTGCTGGCGGGCAGGCAGTCTGTGGGGCAAAAGGTCCTGATTGTGGGCGGCGGCATGGTGGGCTGTGAAACCGCCGAATTTTTGGCGGAGCGGGGCCACGAAGTGGCCGTGGTAGAAATGAATGATGTAATCGCAGCGGATGTGACGCCGGAAAACAGGCGGTATATGTTTGAAAATTTCCGGGAGCACAAGGTTGCCCTGTACCCCGGAAAGAAGGTCACGCAGTTCTATCCGGACGGTGTGGACTGCGAAGGCAAAGACGGCTGCGCTGTTTCTCTGCGGGGCTTTGACCATGTGGTTCTGGCCATGGGGGCCAGACGAAATGATGCCCTGAAAGAAACCGCGGCCAAACTGTGCCCTCAGGTGTTTGTCATCGGAGACGCGGCAAACGTCCCCGGAAACGCTCTGGATGCCATGCGCAACGCCTTTGAGACGGCCATCCGGATTAACGACTGATCTTGCGCTGACCCTGCCCTTCGTCCAGCGGCGGCGCAATCCGCGATGCTCTCAGTATTCTTTTATGGCAGAAATACGATTTTAAATAACGCGCTGGGGTAACCTCTAAAGTTACCCCAGCGCGTTTATGTCAGATATGATTGCACAGCCGTCTGTTATTTGTTGTAGGAGTCAAAGGCATCCAAAACTTCCTGCCGGGGGGCGGGGGTGATTAGAGAGACCACCACAATGGCCACACTGGCGCACAGGAAGGCGGGCAGCAGCTCATAGATGGCCCAAGCGCCGCCCATGGGAGCAATCAGGTACTTCCAAACGAAGACCATGATTCCGCCTACCACCATGCCGGCCAGAGCGCCGTACTTGTTGGACCGCTTCCAGAACAGGGCGAAGAGGACGGTGGGGCCGAAGGCCGCGCCGAAGCCCGCCCAGGCGAAGGACACCACCCGGAATACAGAGCTGTCGGGGTCCCGGGCCAGGAAGGCGGCGATCAGGGAGATAATCACCATGGTAGTGCGGGCCACAGTGACGCCCTTCTTTCCGGAAAGATTCAGCCCCAAAAACTCAGCCCCCAGATTCTGAGAAACCGAGGAGGATGCGGCCAGCAGCTGGCTGTCGGCGGTGGACATGGTGGCGGCCAGGATGCCGGCCAGGATGATGCCGGCCAGCAGGGCGGCAAAAACGCCGTACTGGCTGATCAGGGTGGCAATGCGCACGATGATGGTTTCCGAGTCGGCCAGGGACTCCAAAGCGCCGGCCCGGGTCATGGCGTTGCCCACCACACCGATGAACACAGCCACGGCCATGGAAATTACCACCCAGGAGGTGGCCACCCGGCGGGAGAGCTTCAGCTTCTTCTCCTCCTCAATGGCCATGAAGCGCAGGAGGATATGGGGCATGCCGAAGTAGCCCAGGCCCCAGGCCAGCAGGGAGCAGATGGTCAGAAGGCTGTACGGGTTGGAGCCTCCGGTGGCGGGGTCGTAGATGTTGGCGAGGGACAGGTAGCCGGCCATAGACTTGGCGTTGTCCAACACCGCATCCATGCCCCCCGCCTGGGTGACGCCAAAGCCCAGCACCACCACAAGGGCAACGGTCATGATGATGGACTGCACCAGATCGGTGAAGGATGCGGCCAGAAATCCGCCCATGACGGTGTAAATGACAATAACGGCAGCGGAAATCAGCATGGCCGCCACATAATTGACCCCGAACAGGCTGCCAAAGAGTTTGCCGCAGGCGGAGAAGCCCGAAGCCAGGTAGGGGATAAAGAATACGATGATGACCACAGCGGCAATGGCGGACAGCAGGTTCCGGTCATCTCCCCAGCGCTTGGAGAAAAACTGGGGGACGGTGATGGCATCCAGCCGGTGGGAGTAGCGGCGGATACGCCGGGCCACGATGAGCCAGTTCAGATAGGTGCCGATGGCCAGACCGATGGCCGTCCAGCTGGCCTCTGCCAGGCCGGTCAGGTAGGCCACGCCGGGCAGACCCATCAAAAGCCAGGAGGACATGTCGCTGGCCTCTGCGCTCATGGCGGTGACAAAGGGTCCGAGCTTCCGGCCGCCCAGGTAGAAATCGTCTACCGATTCGTTCTTCTTGGAGTAGACCACGCCGATCCACAGCATTCCCAGCAGGTAGACCACGATGGCCAACATAATCAGTGCTTGTGCCATATTCTCGCTCCTTTTTTCTCCCTCCGCCACACAACAGGAGGGTACAATGCTGGTATTATAGCACACACTTTATAAGAATAAAATACAGAACGATGTATAGAATCAAGTCTGTACATCGTTCTTTATTCTTAACAAAAAATCCACTATTTCCAAGTAAAAAGTAACCGGATAAAATCCTGTTCTTGTATTTGTACAAAACTTACAAAATCTTTTTTACGCCCGGAAGCCCTGAAAAAACATGGGCATCATCGTCCTCCCGTACTGGAGCAGGGAGTAGTCCCCGCTGGACAGACACCAGTCATAAATAAGGGCCCGCTCGCATAGGGCGTAGACCCGCACCATCTCGTTGACCGTCACATCCCCCCGCAGTTCTCCCCGCTCCTGGCCCTGGAGGACAATCTGTCTTAAAAGCTTATAATAGGTCCGGTTGTGGTCCAGGAGATGCTTGTCTCCCCGGGTGATGAGCTGGGAGGAATAGAGCCGGGCCAGCAGGTCCAGGGAAATGGAGTTTTCAATCATGGCAAACAGCTCCCGGTTTAAGTACATGAGCTGATCAAAGCGGTTCTGATTTGGGTCCATGGTCTGGGAGAGCTCCTCATACTTCTGGTCAAAGAGGTAGGAGACGGTGGACAGCAGGGCGTCCTTTCCCTCAAAGTAGTGGTAAAAGGAGCCCCTGGAGGTGCCGGACTCCTCGATGATCTCCTCCACCGTGGTGTCGTCATAGCCCTGACGGTAAAAAAGCCGCCAGGCCGCCTCAATGATGCGGCCTTTGGTATTTCGGGTGTTTTTCTTGGCCATTTCGGGCACTTCCCTTCCAAAAAAGCCCTGTGCAACCGCCGGTTGCGCCAGGTTCCATGAAAACTTGGTTGCCAAATTTCCTCTTTTCCCCTATCATAGCATCAAAGAAACAAGAGGAAAAGGGGAATATCTATGACCTTGGCTGAAAAAATCCTCCATCTGCGCACAGAGCTTGGCCTGTCCCAGCTGGAACTGGCGGAAAAGCTGGAAGTGTCCCGGCAGAGTGTAAGCAAGTGGGAGACGGGTCAGTCGGTGCCCGACCTGGATAAGCTGATCAAGCTCTCCGATCTGTTTGGGGTCAGCGTGGACGAGCTGGTGCGGGAGGGGGAGCGGCCCCAGCCGCCCCAGCCCGAGCCCCAGATGCCCCAGGTGGTCTATGTCCGGGAGCGCCGCAGCCTGACCGGCATCCAGCGGGCGGGCATCTGCGTGGAAGCAGCCGGACTTATCCTGGCCCTGCTGGGGGTGGCGGGCTTTGGCTCAATCATCATTCTGGTGGGGGTTGCTCTGCTCCTGCTTGGCCTGCCCCTGCTGCTGGCCAGAAAGCACCCCTGGATCATCCTGAGCTGGATGGTGGTGGGGATCAGCCTGGTGGTATTTAACCCCTATGGCTCGATTGCCCCCTGGGGCTTTGTGGGAGGAGTCTGGGAGATCTGGGTCTACCTGAGGTTTGGGGAGCGGTACATCAGCTATCTGTATGGGGGCCTTATCGGGGTAGCACGGGGGCTTGTGGCCCTGGTTGCACTAATTTTTACCGTCCGGGCGGCGTGGCGTAGGTTTAAAAAACGTGGTTCAAAGACAGAGGACACTTAAAATAATTTAACAGACCGCCTTGACAAATGAAAAAAGGCGTGGTATAAAAAAACATCATATGACTGACGGATAATGTGGAGCCTACCACATGGAGTATGATACGAAACAAGCCGACCGTCTGGGCGAGAAAGGCCCGGACTGTCGGCTTTTCTGTTTGCGAAGGAGGTATCATACCAAATGTCGGAAGGACTGATACACTCCCTGGAGTCCATGGGACTGGTGGATGGGCCGGGAATCCGGACGGTGGTGTTTCTCCAGGGCTGCGCCCTGCGCTGCCAATACTGCCACAACCCCGACACATGGGCGAGGGAGAGCGGGGCAGTGGAACGCATCACACCACGGCAGCTGCTGAAGCGGTTGGAGCGATTTCGGCCCTACTATGGAACAGATGGGGGCGTGACCTTTTCAGGAGGAGAGCCTCTGCTCCAGCCGGAGTTTTTGGCCGAATGCCTGGCCCTGTGCCGGCAGGCGGGAATCCACACCTGCCTTGATACGGCGGGATGTGGGCTTGGAAGCTATGAGGAAATTTTAAAGCATACCGATCTGGTACTGCTGGATGTAAAGCACTACACGCCCGAGGGATTTTTTCAAGTTACGGGCGGCTCGATGGAGGCGTTTCTGCAATTCGTGGAGGCGGTCCGGGCGGCGGCGGTCCCTATCTGGGTGCGCCATGTCGTGGTACCCGGCCTTACGGACAGCCCGGAGCATCTGGAGGGACTGAAGGCGTATTGTTCCACTCTGCCCCGGGTGGAGCGGGTGGAACTGCTGCCCTACCACACGCTGGGCGCCCACAAATACAAGGCTTTGGGTATCCCAAACCTTCTGGATGGGGTTCCGCCCATGGATGAGACTGTGTTGATGCCCTGGAACGAAGAGCTGAACAGAAGCTGTATCCGGGGGAATAGACGGGGAAAGGAAGATGAATGATGAGTATTGATGTGAATTGTACCGCATGGCAGGGATTTAAAACCGGAGAGTGGCGGCATCTGGTCAATGTAAGAAATTTTATTCAGAAGAACTATACGCCCTATGAGGGGGACGGCGCCTTCCTGGCCCCCATCTCCCCAAAGACCGCCAGGGTGTGGGAAAAAGCCCACGACCTTATTGTGGAGGAGGTCAAAAAGGGGATCATCGACGTGGAAACCCATGTAGTCTCCGGCATCGACAACTTTGCTCCGGGCTATATTGACCGGGAAAACGAAGTAATTGTGGGGCTTCAGACCGATGCGCCCCTGAAGCGGATTGTCAACCCCTTCGGCGGCATCCGCATGGCCACCTCCGCCCTGGAGCAGTTTGGCTACCGCCTGGACCCGGAGATTGAAACCCACTTCCGCCTGTACCGCAAGACCCACAACGAGGGGGTCTTTGACGCCTACCCCAAGCGCACCCGGGTGGCCCGCCACGCAGGGCTTCTCACCGGCCTGCCAGACGCCTACGGCCGGGGCCGGATTGTGGGAGACTACCGCCGGGTGCCCCTGTACGGCACGGACTTTCTCATTGAGGAGAAGGAAAAGGACCTGGATATGCTGGACGGCCCCATGACCGACGAGCGCATCCGCCTGCGGGAGGAGGTGCAGATGCAGATTCGCGCGCTTCGGGAGATGGCCTCCATGGCAGCCAAGTACGGCTGCGACATCACCCGCCCGGCGGAGAACGCCCGGGAGGCGGTGCAGAACCTGTACCTGGCCTATCTGGCGGGGGTGAAAGAGAATAACGGAGCGGCCACCTCTCTGGGCCGTACCGCCACCTTCCTGGACATCTACATTCAGCGGGACCTGGACCGGGGCGTGCTGGACGAACAGGGCGCTCAGGAGCTGATGGACCAGTTTGTTATCAAGCTGCGCCTGGTGCGCCACCTGCGCACCCCAGAGTATAACGAGCTCTTTGGCGGCGACCCCACCTGGGTCACCGAGGCCATCGGCGGCATGGGGGTGGACGGGCGCACCCTGGTCACCAAAAACTCCTTCCGCATTCTCCACACCCTCACCAATCTGGGCACCGCCCCCGAGCCCAACCTGACGGTGCTGTGGAGCCGGAACCTGCCCCAGAGCTTCAAGGACTACTGCGCCAAAATGAGCATTCAGACCGACTCCATCCAGTATGAGAGCGACGAGCTCATGCGCCCCATGTACGGAGACGACTACTGCATCTCCTGCTGCGTCTCCGCCATGGCTGTGGGCAAGCAGATGCAGTTCTTCGGCGCCCGGGCCAATCTGGCCAAGAGCCTTCTGTACGCCATCAACGGCGGGGTAGACGAGAAGAAGGGCACAAAAGTGGTGCCGAACATTGAGCCCGACCTGGACGAGGTGCTGGATTACCCCAAGGTGCTGGGCAATTATAAGAAGGTACTGGCCTATGTGGCCGAGCTCTATGTGGACACCATCAACATCATCCACTATATGCACGACAAATATGCCTATGAGAGCAGCCAGATGGCTCTCCACGACACCCTGGTGGAGCGGCTGGCCGCCTTTGGGGTGGCGGGGCTGTCCATCGCCGCCGACTCGTTGTCCGCCATCAAGTTTGCCAAGGTGCGCCCCATCCGGGACGAAAAGGGCATCGCCGTGGACTTCCAGGTGGAGGGGGACTTCCCCAAGTACGGCAACGACGACGACCGGGTGGACGACATCGCCGTGGAGCTGGTGTCCTACTTCTCCGCAGAGCTGAAAAAGCACGCCCTCTATCGGGGCGCCATCCACACCCTCTCCGCCCTGACCATCACCTCCAACGTGATGTACGGCAAGAAAACCGGGGCCACGCCCGACGGGCGCAAGGAAGGGGAGCCCTTTGCCCCCGGCGCCAACCCCATGCATGGCCGGGACAAGAGCGGAGCCCTGGCCTCCCTCAACTCGGTGGCCAAGATTCCCTACCGGGCGGTGTGCCAGGACGGGGTGTCCAACACCTTCTCCATCGTCCCTGCCGCCCTGGGAAAGAGCGAAGGGGAGCGGGTCAAAAACCTGGTTTCCATTTTGGACGGCTATTTTATTCAGGGGGCCCACCACCTCAATGTAAACGTGATGAACCGGGAGGTGCTCCTGGACGCGATGGACCATCCGGAGCAGTACCCCACGCTGACCATCCGGGTATCGGGCTACGCGGTCAACTTCAACCGCCTGAGCCGGGAGCAGCAGCTGGAGGTCATCAAACGTACCTTCCACGAGCAGATGTAAAAGACAACACACGACTTAGTCGGGGCCGGGCCATGAAATTTGGTCCGGTCCCGCCCCTTTCCCGGGCAGAGAGGTTTACATCTCTGCTGTCCTGTGATAAAATGACTGTCACTGACTGAAGTGAGGGGAGGAGAAGTTGTGGCCGGGTACTTTTTTCCCATGATTGCCCGGATGCGGTATATCAACCGCTGGGGGCTTATGCGCAACACCCAGCTGGAAAACATTCAGGAGCACTCCCACATGGTGGCTGTCCTGGCCCACGCCCTGGCCGTCATCCAGAACCGCTATTTCGACGGGCAGGTTGACCCGGGGACAGTGGCGGTGGCGGCCCTCTACCACGACGCCAGCGAGATTCTCACCGGGGACATGCCCACTCCCATTAAATATGACAATCCGGATATCCAAAGCGCCTACAAGCAGGTGGAGTCGGTAGCCGAACAGAAGCTGCTGTCCATGCTGCCCGAGGATTTAAGACCGGATTTTGACGATGCCATCACCATGCCAGACCCGGAGGTGCGGGCCCTGGTTAAGGCGGCAGACAAGCTTTCGGCCTACCTCAAATGCGTGGAGGAGGTCAAGGCGGGAAACGACGAATTTAAAAAAGCCAAGGAGCAGACCTATGAAGCCCTGAAACAAAATCCCGTACCCGCTCTGGGCTATTTTATGGAGCATTTCCTGGATGGGTTTGAGTTGACCTTGGACGAGTTGTCCTAAGCGGACCTCTCTTACGGCGGGAGATCACATAGAAGGAAAGGATTTGGAAGGATTATGAAAGCCATTGTTACCGTGATCGGCAAAGACCGGGTGGGCATTACCGCGGCGGTGTGCTCTTTGCTGGCCCAGCACAACATCAATATTCTGGACATTAACCAGACCGTCCTCCAGGAGTATTTTACCATGGTCATGCTGGTGGATACCTCTGCCTGTAAAGATTCCATCGGGGAATTGTCTGATATTCTGGAAAAGGCCGGCAAGGAACAGGAACTGTCCATCCGCATTCAGCGGGAGGACATCTTTAACGCCATGCACCGGATCTAAGCGGGGGGACGACTATGCTCAACCAAAGTGAAATTATGCAGACCATCCAGATGATTGACCAACAGCATCTGGATGTGCGCACCATTACCATGGGAATTTCCCTGCTGTCCTGCGCCCACAGCGACGTGAAGACGGCCTGCGACAAGGTCTACGACAAAATTACCCGCTACGCCGAGCATCTGGTGGCCACGGGAGAGGCGATCGAGAAGGAGTTTGGCATCCCCATTGTCAACAAGCGAATTTCCGTCACCCCCATCGCTCTGGTGGCCGCAGCAGCGGATACAGATAACTACACGCCCTTTGCCCAGGCCCTGGACCGGGCAGCAAAGACCACGGGGGTCAACTTTATCGGCGGCTTTTCCGCTCTGGTGCAGAAGGGGATGACCAAGGCCGACCGGATTTTGATCAACTCCATCCCCGAGGCCTTGTCCACCACCGACATCGTGTGCTCCAGCGTCAACGTGGGCTCTACCAAGGCCGGCATCGACATGGACGCTGTGGCCCTGATGGGCCGGACCATCAAGGATCTGGCCCAGGCCACCGCCGACAAGGGGGGCTTTGGCTGCGCCAAGCTGGTGGTCTTCTGCAACGCCGTGGAGGATAACCCCTTTATGGCCGGCGCCTTCCACGGAGTGGGCGAGCCAGAGAAGGTTATCAATGTGGGCGTCTCCGGCCCCGGCGTGGTCCACCACGCCCTGAAGGCCGTGAAGGGCCAACCTTTTGACGTGGTGGCCGAAACCATCAAGAAGACCGCCTTCCGCATTACCCGCATGGGACAGCTGGTGGCCCAGGAGGCCTCCCGCCGCCTGGATACCCCCTTTGGCATTGTGGACCTGAGCCTGGCGCCCACCCCCGCGGTGGGAGACAGCGTGGCCCGCATCCTGGAGGAGATGGGACTGGAGGTGTGCGGCACACACGGAACCACCGCCGCCCTGGCTCTTTTAAATGACGCGGTGAAGAAGGGCGGCGTGATGGCCTCCTCCTCCGTGGGCGGCCTTAGCGGCGCCTTTATCCCGGTGAGCGAGGATGAGGGTATGATCGCCGCTGCCGCCTCCGGGGCCCTGACCCTGGATAAGTTGGAGGCCATGACCTGCGTGTGTTCGGTGGGCCTTGATATGATCGCCGTCCCCGGGGATACCAGTGCGGAAACCATCTCGGCCATCATTGCCGACGAGGCCGCCATCGGTATGGTCAATTCCAAGACCACTGCGGTTCGTCTGATCCCCGCGCCCGGCTGCAAGGTGGGGGACACGGTGGAGTTTGGCGGCCTTTTGGGGTCAGCTCCGGTGCAGAGCGTCCACCCCTTCTCTGCCAAGGAGTTTGTTGCCCGGGGTGGACGGATTCCCGCGCCTATGCAGAGCCTGAAAAACTGATATTTTCTCTTAAAAAAGCCCTCCTGCAAGGAGTTCCGGCGCCCGCAGGCGACGGAATAAAATGTAATCCCGTCATTTCCGGCGACATGTGCGTCGGAAATGACACTTCTCACGAAAGATTCGCCGACAATTTTGAAAAAATCGAGACGAATCTTTCGTGCAATCCTATTCGAAAAAGTGGCAGGGCCACTTTTTCGACAGTCTCAAGCCGCCCGATCCAATCGGGCGGCTCATTTTTATAGCCCCAGGCCGTATATTCGGTTGGCATTGGCAAAAAACACCTTCTCCCAATGCTGTTCCGGGATCAAACGGCGGATAAAGTCCAGATATTCCCCTAAATTCACGATGGGCCAGTCGGTACCGTACATGATATCCTCCCACTGACCAATGGCAGTCAGCCAGGTGGTCAGAAGACCCACATAGCCCGCCTGTTCCTGAAAATACGCGTCCAGATCAACCCGGCCCTCCAGAAGTCCCGACAAATCGGCGGCCACATTTCTGTTTTTCTCCACCACAGCGGCGGCACTCTCCAAAAACGGATTGCCGAAGTGGCACATGACGAAACGAGTCTTCCGGTGGTCCGCCGCCACCTCATCCAGGGCCAGGGGATGGCAGTACTTCAAATGTGCTCTTTGATGGGCGGTCAAGCCCATGTGGACGGCCACAGGCTTATCATACCGGGCAGCCAGGTCATAAATGGGCTGATAAATAGGGTCAGACAGCCAGATTTTGTTGTAGCCCGGATACAGCTTTACCCCGCAGCAGGAATCCCGTTTTAAATTTTCCTCCACCTTGTCATAGAGGTCGTCCTGCACCCGCTGCCCCTGCTCCATCAGCACGCTGTCCAGCCCAATACAGTAATGAAACAAATCGGTGGGATACTGATGGTAATTAGGCTCCAGGCTGCGGTTTCCCATCACAACTCCGTGTACCATATCCAACTGGCCATATACTTCCCGCAGATGGTTCCAGTCATTGTGATGACCGACTTTTTGGGCCGCTTCTTCCCCCCAGCTCTCATCTCTGGGAAAGAGATGAAGATGGGCATCAATTATTTTCATAGGATTTTTCCTTTCTTTGGCGGTCAGCCGTTCTTTTGCCCTTTATTATAACAAAACCATGCAGGCAAAAAAAGTCTCTCCAACAACATGGCAGGTAATTTCCAGAAGATAATAAAAATCCCGGCCCTTCCGGGCCGGGATAAAAGCAGCTTTAATAATTACACCAGCTGGATGATGGCCATCTCAGCCGCATCGCCGCGGCGGGGGCCAATGCGGACAATGCGGGTATAGCCGCCGTTGCGATCGGCGTACTTGGGCCCGATCTCCTTAAACAGCTTGTTGGCCACGTCCTCCTTGGTAATGAAGGCCAGTGCCTGGCGATAGGAAGCCAGGGTGTTGTCCTTGGCCAGTGTAATCATCTTCTCAGCCACGGGAGCAACTTCCTTGGCGCGGGTAACGGTGGTCTTGATCTGGCCGTTCTCCAGCAGGTAGGTCACCATGGCGCGGAGCATAGCCTTACGCTGATCGCTGGTACGGCCCAGCTTACGATTCTTCTGAGACATGAGAAACACTCCTCCGACCTCGCGTGGCGAGATCCAATTTAAATTCGTTCATTCGACTAAAACAGTCTGGGCACCCGTCTCCGGGACGGCAGAAGCCGCACGGGAAGCGGAACGTTACATACCTTCCACGCTGCCCGGTGTAATAGACCCAAGGGTCAATTACTGATTGTTATCATCACTGGCCAGGGACAGTCCCATCATGGCCAGCTTATTGATGACTTCTTCCAGGCTCTTGCGGCCCAGATTGCGGACCTTCATCATCTCTTCCTCCGTCTTGGAAATCAGGTCCTCCACCGTGTTGATGTTGGCCCGCTTCAGACAGTTGTAAGAGCGCACGGACAGGTCCATGTCATCAATGGTCATTTCCATGACCTTGTCCCGCTGAGCCTCAGCCTTCTCCACTACTGTGGACTT
The DNA here is from genome assembly GCA_037245165.1 of bacterium. Classification (GTDB taxonomy): domain Bacteria; phylum Bacillota; class Clostridia; order Oscillospirales; family Oscillospiraceae; genus Lawsonibacter. The sequence continues at coordinate 156,223 of JAXWVI010000049.1, read as the reverse complement.
GTTGCCCATGGTTTCGGACAGGTCCGTAAACAGAGTGAAGTGATCGCAGAGAATGCGGGCGCCCAGGGAAACAGCATCCCGGGCGTCAATGGTTCCGTTTGTCCACACTTCCAGCGTCAGCTTGTCATAGTCCGTGGCATCACCCACACGGGTATTCTCCACAGTATAGTTGACCTTGCGCACCGGGGTGTAAATGGAGTCCACAGGAATCACGCCAATCACAGACTGGGCCGATTTGTTCTTGTCCGCAGGGATGTAGCCCCGGCCATGGGACAGTGTCAGCTCCATGGACAGGGTCGCATCAGGTCCCAGCGTGGCAATGTGCAGATCAGGATTGAGGATCTCCACATCGGCATCAGCCTTGATATCACCGGCAGTTACCTTGCACTCGCCGGCCGCCTCAATGTGAACGGTCTTCACACCTTCGCAATACAGCTTAGCAATGATCCCCTTCACATTCAGAACAATCTCGGTGACATCTTCCTTCACGCCGGGGATGGTGGTAAACTCATGCTGGACGCCGGCGATCTTGATGGAGGTCACCGCGGTGCCAGGCAGAGAGGACAGCAGGATCCGGCGCAGAGAGTTACCGAGAGTGGTGCCGTAACCGCGCTCCAGGGGCTCGACCACATACTTGCCGTAGGAGGCGTCGCCGGGATTTTCCACACATTCAATGCGGGGCTTTTCAATTTCTACCATATGCTAGGATACCCTCCTTTTCTCGGCGGCGCTCTTGCGCCGCCTCATTCAGCTCACCAATATCTGAGGGTTGTCTAAGTCTGTTGATACCGGCCGCTCCGGCAAAAGCCGGAGCAGCCGCAGGAAATTACTTAGAATACAGCTCGACGATGAGGTGCTCTTCCACGGGGAAGTCGATGTCATCCCGGGTAGGCATGGCAACGACAGTGCCCTGAAGGGTATTCTTGGCCCGGTCCAGCCACTTGGGCAGGTTCACCACAGGGGCGTCCTCACCCAGCAGGCCCTTAAACTTGACGGAGGAGCGGCTCTTCTCCCGCACCTCGATCACGTCGCCGGCCTTCACCAGGTAGGAGGGGATATCAACCCGCTTACCGTTTACGGTGAAGTGGCCGTGGGTGGTCAGCTGACGAGCCTCCCGGCGGGTCTTGGCAAAGCCCAGACGGTACACCACGTTGTCCAGGCGGCGCTCGATCATGGTCAGCAGGTTCTCGCCAGTCTTGCCGGGCATCCGGGAAGCCTTCTCATAGTACATATGGAACTGCTTCTCCATGATGCCGTAGACAAACTTGACCTTCTGCTTCTCGGTCAGCTGCATGGCGTACTCAGACTGCTTCTTGCGCATCTGACCCTTGGGGTTACGGTTGGTAGTCTTCTTGGCATAGCCCATGGCGGCGGGGGACAGGTTGAGCGCCTTGCACCGCTTGGCGATGGGCTGCATATTCTTAGCCATCTGTCAAAACCTCCTTCTAACGATCAGACACGGCGGCGCTTCGGGGGACGGCAGCCGTTGTGGGGAACAGGGGTCACGTCCTTGATGAGGGTGACCTCCAGGCCCACAGCCTGCAGCGCCCGAATCGCGGCCTCACGGCCAGCGCCGGGGCCCTTTACAAAGACCTCAACGGTCTTCAGGCCATACTCCATCGCGGCCTTGGCAGCCGTCTCGGCGGCAGTCTGAGCGGCGAAGGGGGTGGACTTACGGGAGCCACGGAAACCGAGCCCGCCAGAGGAAGCCCAGCTGAGGGCGTTGCCCTGGGAATCGGTCACGGTGACCATGGTGTTATTGAAGGAGGAGCGGATATGCACCTGGCCCCTCTCTACGTTCTTACGCTCGCGGCGCTTACGCACCACTTTCTTAGCCTTGGTATTAGCAGCCATGTGTATCCCTCCTTACTTCTTCTTATTGGCGACGGTACGCTTGGGACCCTTGCGGGTACGGGCGTTGGTCTTGGACCGCTGACCGCGGACGGGCAGACCCTTACGATGACGGATGCCCCGGTAGCAGCCGATCTCAGTCAGCCGCTTGATGTCCATCGCCACATTGCGGCGCAGATCGCCTTCCACAGTATACTCGTGGGCAATGACCTCACGCAGTTTGGCCTCTTCCTCCTCGGTGAGATCCTTTACGCGGGTATCAGGGTTTACCCCAGCCTCGGCCAGGATTTTGTTGGCGCTGGTGCGCCCAATGCCGTAGATATAAGTGAGGCCGATCTCGATTCTCTTCTCTCTCGGCAGGTCAATACCGGCAATACGAGCCATTTTTTACAGCACCTCCAATTAACCTTGTCTCTGCTTATGCTTGGGGTTTTCGCAAATTACCATGACTTTGCCCTTGCGCTTAATGACTTTGCACTTCTCGCACATGGGCTTCACGGACGGTCTGACTTTCATTGTTAAAACCTCCTATGAATGCCTTGATGGCCCCGTCGTCGTCGCAAGCTGCGCATCGCTCGCGCCCAGCTAAAGCTGAACGCTCGTTCGCTTCGCTGCTCCTCCTCTCCAAAGCGAACCCGCTTCGCTGGGCTTCGCTTTGGGGCGGCCTGCGGCCGCTGAGGGAGCGGACTCCCCGGAGGCAAGGCTCCAGAGGAACCAGCCTGTGACAACGCGGTCGTGAATAGTTACTTAGATCGCCAGGTAATACGGCCCCGGGTGAGGTCGTAAGGCGACATTTGAATGGTCACTTTATCTCCGGGCAGGATGCGGATAAAGTTCATGCGCAGCTTGCCGGAAATATGTGCCAGGATGATATGGCCGTTTCCGATATCCACATGAAATGTGGTGTTAGGCAGGGCCTCGGTTACGACGCCCTCCAACTCGATCATATCGTCTTTAGCCAAGCTTAAATCCCTCCTTGAAGGCGGCCAGCGCCCTTCTCAGTTCCCGGTCTGACACCGGTTCCCCTTGTTTCAGCTTCTGGATGGCCGGGTGGTCATATTCCCGCCCCGAGACAGTCAGCATTTTGACATGTCCAAGTTTCTTCGCCTTGGGGCGAAATACCTTCCGTCTCTTTCCGTTGGCCAAGAGCAGACGGTCCTGCTCCTGATCCATGCCAACGATGCAGAATAGTTCCCCTTTGTCTCGTCCGGCGGTAGCCTGGACGAGTTGGCCTGTGTAATCAAACATAGGCTCCATCCTCAGTAACGGTCAGGATCTCCGGTTCCCCGTCAGTGATGAGGATACTGTTCTCATAGTGGGCGGTGAGAGAGCCGTCCAGGGACACCGTGGTCCACTTGTCGGCGAGCACCTTTACCTGCCAATCTCCGGCGCAAACCATAGGCTCTACGGCCAAAGTCATACCCGGCAGCAGTCGGGGACCGTGGCCGGCGGGGCCGAAGTTGCGCACCTCAGGCGGCTCGTGGAGTTTTGCCCCCACACCGTGCCCCACAAAGTCACGGACCACGGAGAACCCGTTGGCTTCCACATATTCCTGGACCGCATGGCCGATGTCAGACACCCTGAAACCCTTTCGGGCCAGCTTGATGCCCTCCCAGAAGCTCTGCTGGGTTACATCGATCAGTTTCTGCGCCTCGGGGCTGATCTGCCCGCAGGCGTAAGTGGCGGCACAGTCGCCGTGGAACCCGCCGATAAAGGCGCCCACATCCACGCTGACGATGTCCCCTTCCTGCAGCTTGCGGGGACCGGGAATTCCATGGATGACCTCCTCGTTCACCGAGATACAGGCCGAACCGGGAAATCCGGCGTAGCCCAGGAAAGAGGGCTTTGCTCCATGACTTTCGATAAAGCGGCGCACCGCAGTATCAATCTCGTGGGTGGTAACCCCGGGCTTAATCATAGAGCCGGCCAGGGCCCGGGCCTGGGCGGTAATCCGTCCGGCCCGGCGCATGGCCTCAATCTCCCGTTGGGATTTTAATGAAATCATTTCCAGCGCCATCAGATTCCCAGCGCCTCCATGATCACTTTGGTAGTCCCTTCAATGGTGTCCTGATTGGCCACAGGGGAGAGGATTCCCTTCTCCTCATAGTAGCCCTTCAGAGGCTCCGTCTCAGCGTGATAAACCTCCAGACGCTTTTTCACCGTCTCAAGCTTATCATCGTCCCGCTGAATGAGAGGACCGCCGCAGCTGTCGCACACGCCCTCCTGTTTGGGGGGCTTGGCTTTCAGATGATAGGGAGCGCCGCAGCTCTGGCACACCCGGCGGCCAGCCATACGCTCCTCAATCTCCTCGTCGGAGATTTCAATGGAGAGCACGTGGTCAAAGGTGATCCCTGCGGCGTCCAGGGCTTCAGCCTGGCCGATGGTGCGGGGCACTCCGTCCAGAATGAAACCGTTCCGGCAATCAGGCTGCTCTAACCGCTGAGCCACAATCCCGATGATCACGGCGTCGGGCACCAGCTTGCCTGCGTCCATATAGGACTTGGCCTCCATACCGATGGGGGTCTGGTCCTTAATGGCTGCCCGGAGAATGTTTCCGGTGGAGATGGTGGGGATTCCCAGCTTGGAGCTGAGGATCTCGGCTTGGGTTCCTTTGCCAGCGCCCGGAGCGCCTAACAAGATCAATTTCATACCCATTAGCCGTTCCCTCCTTACTCCAGGAAGCCCTTATAGTGACGCATCAGCATCTGGGCTTCCATCTGCTTCACGGTCTCCAGTGCCACACCTACCACGATGATGACGGAAGTACCGCCAATGGCCAGGGAATGGTAGCTGACAATATTGCCGGTAACAATGGGAGCGATGGCCACCACGGACAGGTACAGAGCGCCGAACATGGTGATCTTGGACAGCACCTTGGTAATGAAGTCGGCGGTGGGCTTGCCGGGACGGAAGCCGGGAATAAAACCGCCGTTCTTCTTCAGGTTGTTGGCCACCTCAATAGGATTAAACTGCATGGTGGCGTAGAAATAGCTGAAGCCAACGATCAGCAGGAAGTAGAGCACGCTGTAGAAAATCTTAGTGGTGTCAAACAGACGCATGAGCGTACCGCCAAAGCCTTCGCTGTTTACGGTCCACCCGGCAAAGGCGCCGATAGTGGCAGGCAGGGAGGCGATGGACTGGGCAAAAATGATGGGCATAACGCCGGACATATTCACCTTCATGGGGATATGAGTGGACTGGCCGCCGTACATCTTCCGGCCCACCACCCGCTTGGCGTACTGCACAGGCAGCCGGCGCTCAGCGTTGGAAATAAACACAATGAAGATGACCAGAACCAGCATACCAATAATGATCAGGGGGATCATCCAAGGCGCCAGCGCCTGGGCCTGCATGCTCTGGATCTGCTGGGCCGCCTGATCGGAGGTCATGCCGGCATCAACCAGAATGTCCTCGGTAACAGCGCCGCTGTTCAGGTTGTTCCAAACCGTCACGCCGGTGATGGTGTCGGATACCATCCGGGGGAACCGGGAAACGATGCCGGCAAACAGAATGATGGAAATGCCGTTGCCGATTCCGAACTCGGTGATCTGCTCGCCCAACCACATGAGGAAGGCGGAGCCGGCGGTGAAAGACAGGACGATCACGACGCCAACCCAGAAGCCAGGCAGCGTACCGCCGTTTACCAGGCCATAGCTATTCACCAGGGAGTAGTAGCCGAAGCCCTGGAGCAGCGCGATGGCCACGGTGGTATACCGGGTAATGGAAGCAATCTTCTTCCGGCCTTCTTCGCCGCCCTCTTTGGCCAGCCGCTCCAGAGCGGGGATAGCCACAGTCAGCAGCTGGATGATAATCGAGCTGTTGATATAGGGCTGAATGGACAGGGCAAAGACTGTCGCCATGGAAAAGGCGGAGCCGCTCATGGCGTTCATCAGGCCCAAAATGGTTCCGCTCTGGGTCTGCAGATAAGTCTGCAGAGATTCGGAATCAATATAGGGCACGGGAATGGCAGAACCCAAACGGAAGATCAGAAGGGCCATGATGGTAAAAAGCATCTTCTTCTTCAGCTCAGGTACCTTCCACGCGTTGCGGATCGTTTCGATCATGGTCAGATCACCTCCGCCTTACCACCTGCAGCTTCAATTTTTTCCTTGGCAGAGGCGGAGAAGGCGGAAGCCTGGACGGTCAGCTTCTTGGTAATAGAGCCATTGCCCAGGATCTTGACGCCGTACTCGCACTTAGAGAGGACGCCCTTCTCCAGCAGCGCCTGAGCGTTGACCACGGCGCCGTCCTCAAACTTCTCCAGGACAGAGACGTTGACAGCCTCCAGGGGCTTGGCAAAGATGTTGTGGAAACCGCGCTTGGGCAGACGGCGGGCCAGAGGCATCTGGCCGCCCTCAAAGCCGACGCGCACGCCGCCGCCGCTGCGGGCCCACTGGCCCTTGTGTCCGCGGCCGGCAGTCTTGCCGTTTCCGGAACCGGCACCGCGGCCCTTGCGGTAGGCCTTGGTGTTGGAGCCGGCGGCGGGGGAAAGTTCATGCAGATTCATTTCTCGCGCCTCCTTTTAGTTTTCCTCGGTAACCTGCAGCAGGTAGCCGATGTGGGCGATCTTACCGCGGGTAGCCTCGTTATCGGGCTGCACGGTGCTATCGCCGATCTTACGGAGGCCCAGGGCCTCGGCAGTCGCCTTATGCTTGGCGATGCGGCCGTTCAGGCTCTTGACCAGCTTGATGTTCAGATTAGCCATTTTTAGCCCTCCTTAACCCAAGATCTCGCCGACGCTCTTGCCGCGGACGCGGGCCACTTCCTCAGGGGTACGCAGAGCCTTCAGGCCCTCGAAAGTGGCGGAGACCACGTTCTGCGGATTGTTGGAGCGCAGGCACTTGGTACGGATGTCCTTAATGCCGATGGCTTCCATCACGGCACGGACGGGGCCGCCGGCAATAACGCCGGTACCGGCGGATGCGGGCTTCATCAGCACACGGCCGGCGCCGAACTCACCGATCACCTCGTGGGGGATGGTGGTGCCGGACAGGGACACAGTAATCATGTTCTTCTTGGCTTCCTCGATGCCCTTGCGGATGGCCTCGGGCACCTCAGCGGCCTTACCCAGGCCAAAGCCCACACGGCCCTTCTCATCGCCGACCACCATCAGGGCGGAGAACTTGGCCACACGGCCGCCCTTGACGGTCTTGGAAACACGGTTCAGATAGACCAGCTTCTCAACGAACTCGCTGGGCTCTCTCTCAAATCTAGGCATTTATTCTTCCTCCTCCCTTAGAACTGCAGGCCGCCCTCACGGGCGCCCTCGGCCAGAGCCTTCACGCGGCCGTGATACACATAGCCGCCGCGGTCAAAGACCACATTCTCGATGCCCTTGGCCTTGGCACGCTCAGCCACGTTGAGGCCAACCTGCTTGGCGGCGTCGGACTTGGTGCCATCTACCTTAAAATCCTTCTCCAGGGAAGAAGCGGAAACCAGGGTCACGCCGTTTACATCGTCGATGATCTGGGCGTAAATGTTGGTCTCGCTGCGGAAGACATTGAGACGGGGACGCTCGGGCGTGCCGGAAATCTTAGCACGCACGCGCTTGTGGCGCTTGATACGCTGGGAACGAGTATCGGGTCTGTTGATCATAGTGGCACACCTCCTTTTTACTTCTTGGCGCCGGTCTTACCAGCCTTGCGGCGGATGACCTCGTCAGTATACTTGATACCCTTGCCCTTGTAAGGCTCGGGGGGACGCTTCTCACGTACTTCGGCGGCAAACTGGCCTACCTGCTGCTTGTCGCAGCCGTGGATGACGATTTTGTTGGGGTTGGGAACCTCGATCTCAATGCCGGGAACCTCCTCAACGGTGACCTGGTGGGAGAAGCCCAGGTTCATCACCAGCTTGTTGCCCTCCTTGGCCACACGGTAACCAACGCCGTTCACGTCCAGCTCCTTCTTGTAGCCCTCGGTGACACCTACCACCATATTGTGGATCAGAGTGCGGGTCAGGCCGTGGAGCGCACGATTCTCCTTGGCGTCGTTGGGACGGGTGACGTGCAGCACACCCTCCTCAATGGCAATGGCCATGTTGGGGTTGAACTGCTGAGTCAGGGTACCCTTGGGGCCCTTGACGGTGACAACATTGTTGTCCTCTACCTTAATCTCCACTCCGGCGGGAATGGCGATAGGAGCTCTACCAATTCTAGACATTCCTATAACCCTCCTTACCAGACGAATGCCAGGACTTCGCCGCCGACATGGGCCTCGCGGGCCTTCTTGTCGGTCATGATGCCCTTGGACGTGGAAACAATGGCGATACCCAGGCCGCGCAGGACCTTGGGCAGCTCATCAGCACCTGCGTAGACGCGCAGACCGGGCTTGGACACCCGGCGCAGGCCGGAGATGACCTTCTCCTTGCCGGCATTGTACTTCAGAGCAATGCGGATGACACCCTGAGTGCCGTCGTCGATGAGCTGGAAGTTCTTGATATAGCCCTCATCCAGCAGGATCTGCGCGATGGCCTTCTTCATGTTGGACGCAGGCACGTCCACGGTGTCATGCTTGGCGTTGTTCGCGTTGCGGATGCGAGTGAGCATATCCGCAATGGGATCGGTGATTTGCATGCGAGTTACCTCCTATTTAGATTACCGGCAAGCCGGTACAGACGGTAAGGTATCGAAAAGCAGGTGACTTTTCGACCTATTGACCGCCTTTGCGCCTGGTTGGGGCAGGCGCGGTATATCAAAACCGCCGCAGCGGAGTTGACCAGGTCCATGCTCCTTTTCTCCAGCCGCCGGACGGGACGCGCTGTCGCGTCGGTCTCCAGCTTCTTGCGGAAAAACAGGGCAAACCCCCGCGGCCACATTTTTTGTCGCTCGCGGGTACGAACTCACGGATGAGTGGAAAGTTTTTAAGCCCGTCCCAGCCGGACGAACGCCTTATTATACTCCCTACACCGTGAAATTTCAAGTTTTTTCTTGAGCGCACACACGAACGTGTGTGCGCTTTCGCACCAAAACGGAAAATTTTCCGCTTCTGGCGCAAATTAAATACCAAAAAACCGCCTCTCCCCGGCCCCTGTTCAGGGCAGGGGAGGGGCGGTTAGGTAAAATCTTTCTTCATGCCCGGCCAAAAATGACGCAGTCACTCTCTGGTGTCTGCACCCGACCTAAGCGCATGCTTCAAAGAAAATTACCAGGACGCCTTCTTCACACCGGGAATCTGGCCCTTGTAGGCCAGCTCACGGAAGCAAATACGGCAGATACCGTAGTCCCGCAGATAGGCATGGGGACGGCCGCAGAGCTTGCAGCGGTTATAGCGGCGGCTGGAGAACTTGGGGGCAGCCTGCTGCTTCAGGATCATAGATTTCTTAGCCATAACTCTTCCTCCTCCTTAGCGGCCGGCAAAGGGAGCGCCGATCTGCTTGAGCAGCTCGCGGGCTTCCTCGTCAGTCTGGGCAGTGGTGCACACCACAATATCCATACCGCGGATCTTGTCGATCTTGTCGTACTCGATCTCGGGGAAGATCAGCTGCTCCTTGATGCCCAGGGCATAGTTGCCGCGGCCGTCGAAGGCGTTGGCGCTGATGCCGCGGAAGTCACGGACACGGGGCAGAGCCACGTTGAACAGACGATCCAGGAACTCCCACATCTTGTCGCCCCGGAGGGTAACCTTCGCGCCGATGGGCATGCCCTCACGGAGCTTAAAGTTAGCCACGGACTTCTTGGCCTTGGTGATGACAGCCTTCTGGCCGGTGATAGTGGTCAGATCGTTCACCACAGCGTCCAGAACCTTGGGGTTCTCGCGGGCCTCGCTGCAGCCCACGTTGACTACGATCTTCTCCAGACGGGGAATCTGCATGGTGGACTTATAGCCAAACTTCTGCATCAGAGCAGGAGCGACCTCGTCCTGGTAAAGCTTCTTCAGATTGGGGATATTAGCCATTTCGATTCACTCCTCCTCTCTTAAATCTCAGCGCCGCACTTCTTGCAGACGCGGACCTTCTTGCCGTCGGCCAGCAGCTTGTGAGCGGGCCGGGTGGGCTTGTTGCACTTGGGGCACACGCGCTGCACCTTGCAGGCGTAGAGGGGGGCCTCCTTCTGGAGAATGCCGCCCTGATCGCCCTGCTTGCGGGGCTTGGTGTGACGGGAAACCATATTGATCTTCTCCACCACGACCTTGCCCTCCTTGGGCATGACCTCCAGGACCTTGCCCTGCTTGCCCTTGTCCTTGCCGGACAGAACGACGACCAGGTCGTCCTTACGAATGCTCATTTTGTTCATCTTCATTGCCCTCCCTTACAGCACTTCGGGAGCCAGGGACAGGATCTTCATATAATCCTTGTCACGCAGCTCGCGGGCCACTGGGCCAAAGATACGGGTGCCGCGGGGGTTCTTGTCCTCCTTGATGAGGACGGCGGCGTTGTCGTCAAACCGGACATAGGAACCGTCGGCGCGGCGAACGCCGCGGCTGGTGCGGACGATAACGGCCTTTACGACCTCGCCCTTCTTCACGGTGCCGCCGGGCTGAGCCTTGCGGACGGAAGCCACGATCACATCACCGATGTTGCCGAACTTGCGGCTGGAGCCGCCCAGCACACGGATGGTCTTGATCTCCTTGGCGCCGGTGTTGTCGGCAACCTTCAGATAGCTTTCCTGCTGAATCATACCGACACCTCCTTACTTCGCCTTCTCGATGATCTCAACCACGCGCCACCGCTTGTCCTTGGACAGGGGGCGGGTCTCCATGACCTTGACGCGGTCGCCCACGCCACACTGGTTAAGCTCGTCATGAGCCTTCAGCTTATAGGTTCTCTTCACGATCTTCTTGTACAGAGGATGGGCCACGCGGTCGGCGATGGCGACCACCACGGTCTTATCCATCTTATCCGAAACCACCAGGCCGACTCTGGTCTTACGGGAAGAAGTTCTGTTTTCCATCTTCTATTCCTCCTCTTAGCGGCCGGCGAGCTGCTGCTCGCGGATGATGGTTTTGACCCGGGCGATATCCTTCTTGACCTCAGCAATCCGGATGGGGTTATCCAGCTGATTGGTGGCGTGCTGAAGGCGGAGGTTGAACAGATCCTTCTTCAGGTCCGTCAGCTTTTTCTCCAGCTCAGCAGCAGACATCTTGCGAACTTCATTGGCCTTCATTACGCTTCACCACCCTTCTCGGTTTCCTCACGCTGAACGATCTTGCACTTGACGGGCAGCTTGTGGCTGGCCAGACGCAGAGCCTCCCGGGCGACCTCTTCAGAGACGCCGGCGATCTCGAACATAACACGGCCGGGCTTGACCACGGCCACCCAGTACTCGGGGGAGCCTTTACCGGAACCCATGCGGGTCTCAGCGGGCTTCTCGGTGACGGGCTTATCGGGGAAGATCTTGATCCAGACCTTACCGCCACGCTTGGTGTAACGGGTCATGGCGATACGGGCGGCCTCGATCTGGTTGCTGGTGATCCAAGCGGGCTCAGTGGCCTGCAGACCGAACTCACCGTAGGTAACGGTGTTGCCGCGGCTGGCCTTGCCCTTCATGCGGCCGCGATGAACACGGCGGTACTTGACACGCTTAGGGAGCAGCATTACTGAGCGCCTCCTTCCTTAGGAGTGTTGGCCTGACCGGCGGGGCGGGGGCCACGGTTAGAGTTGAAGTTGCCCTGGCCAGCGGGACGGGGACCGCGGTTGAAGTTACCGCCGCCCTGACGGTCCCGGTTGAAGCCGCCCTGGCGGCGATCGCCATCCCGGCGGTCACGGCGGGGACGCTCACGGCGCTCCTGATAGGGCTTGCTGGTATCCAGGGTACGGGGGGTGGTGCGCAGGGCCTGAGTCAGGACCTCGCCCTTGTAGATCCACACCTTTACGCCGATGCGGCCGTAGGTGGTAGCAGCCTCAGCAAAGCCGTAATCAATGTCGGCGCGCAGAGTCTGCAGGGGAATGGTGCCGTCGTGATAGTGCTCGGTGCGGGCGATCTCAGCGCCGCCCAGACGGCCGGAGCAGGAGGTCTTGATGCCCTTGGCGCCGGCGCGCATAGCACGGCCCATGGCGTTCTTCATGGCGCGGCGGAAACCAATGCGCTTCTCCAGCTGCTGAGCGATGTTCTCGGCAACCAGCTGAGCGTTGGTGTCGGTGTCCCGCACCTCCACGATCTTCAGGTCAACGGGCTTGCCGGTGAGCTTGACCAGCTGAGCCTCGATCTTCTTGATGTCCTCGCCGCCCTTGCCGATGACCACGCCGGGACGGGCGCAGTGCAGGTAGATGCGGACCTTGGCGTTGTCCCGCTCGATCTCGATCTTGGGGATACCGGCGCCGTAGAGGGTCTTCTTCAGGTAGTCACGGATCTTCTTGTCCTCCACCAGCAGGTCGCCCACCTTCTCGTTGCGGGCATACCAGCGGGAGTCCCAATCCTTAATCACGCCCACGCGCAGGCCGTGGGGATTCACTTTCTGTCCCATATTGTTCCTCCTCCCTTAGCGCTCGCTCACGGCGATGGTGACATGAGAAGTGCGCTTGTTGATCCGATAGGCACGGCCCTGGGCCCGGGGCATAATGCGCTTGATGATGGGGCCAGGGTTGGCGTAGCAGGTGGATACATACAGCTTCTCAGGGTCCATCTGGTGATTGTTCTCCGCATTGGCGGCGGCGCTCTTCAGCAGCTTGAGCACAGGCTCAGAGGCGGCCTTGGGGGTCTGCATCAGGATAGCGTAGGCAGTGCCCACATCCTTACCCCGGATCAGGTCCAGGACGATCTTCACCTTACGGGGAGAGATCCGCAGATATTTCAGATTGGCAACAGCTTCCATCGTTTCTCTCCTCCTTACTTACCAGTCTTGCTGCCCGCATGACCCTTGAAGGTGCGGGTGGGCACGAACTCGCCCAGCTTATGGCCGACCATGTCCTCAGTGACATAGACAGGCACATGCTTGCGGCCGTCGTGGACCGCAAAGGTGTGGCCGACGAAGGAGGGGAAGATGGTGGAGGCGCGGCTCCAGGTCTTCAGAACCTTCTTCTCGTTCTTGGCGTTCAACTCATCGACCCGCTTCAGCAGCTCGGGGGCGCAAAAGGGGCCTTTCTTAATGCTTCTGCTCATCTTCCTGCCTCCTTACTTCGCGTTGCGGCGCTTGACGATGAACTTATCGGTACGGTTCTTCGTCTTGCGGGTCTTGTAACCCAGGGCGGGCTTGCCCCAGGGGGTGACAGGGCCGGGACGGCCCACAGGGCTCTTGCCTTCGCCGCCGCCGTGGGGGTGGTCATTGGGGTTCATGACGGAACCACGCACGGTGGGACGCCAGCCCATGTGACGCTTACGGCCGGCCTTGCCGATCTGGATATTGGCCCAGTCGGTGTTGCCGATCTGGCCGATGGTGGCCTTGCAGTTCTCGCGGATATAGCGGACCTCGCCGGAGGGCAGACGGACCTGAGCCATGCCGTTCTCCTTAGCCATCAGCTGAGCGGCCACGCCGGCGGCGCGGACCAGCTGAGCGCCCTTGCCGGGGTAGAGCTCGATGTTGTGGATGAGCTCGCCCACGGGGATATTGGCGATGGGCAGGCAGTTGCCGGGCAGGATGTCGGCGTCGGGGCCGGTCATAATGATGTGGCCGGCCTTCAGGCCGTTGGGGGCCAGAATATAGCGGCGCTCGCCGTCCTCATACTCAATGAGGGCGATGTTGGCGGAACGGTTGGGGTCGTACTGGAGGTTAATCACAGTAGCCTTGCCTTCCTTGTCCCGCTTGAAGTCGATGATGCGGTACTTCTGCTTGTTGCCGCCGCCGTGATGGCGGACGGTGATGCGGCCGTAGCTGTTGCGGCCGGCGTGCTTCTTCAGCACTTCGGTCAGGGCACGCTCGGGCTTGGCCTTCTTGTCGATCCCCTCGAAGGCGGACACAGTCATGTGACGGCGGGAGGGGGTTGTGGGCTTATAAGTCTTGATAGCCATTGTTCAATTCCTCCTTACACCATACCCTCGAAGAACTCGATGGACTTGGAGTCAGCGGTCAGGGTGACCATGGCCTTCTTCCAGCTGGCACGGCGGCCGGCGGGACGCATGCCCATCCGCTTCTCCTTTCCCTGCATATTCAGGGTGTTGACCTTGGCGACCTTCACGCCGAAGATCTCCTCGATCGCCTTGGCGATCTCGATCTTGTTGGCGGTCTTGGCGACCTCGAAGGTGTAGCGCTTCATCTCAGTCTGCTCCATGGACTGCTCGGTGATGATGGGGCGCTTGATGATGTCATAAGCAGTAGTAGCCATTACGCGTACACCTCCTCGATGATAGCCAGGGCAGCCTTGTCGATGACCAGCTGCTTGGCGTTGACGATGTCATAGACGCTGAGGATATTGGCGGTGGTGGTGACCACGCCGGGGATGTTCCGGGCGGACAGAACCACGTTCTGCTCCACCTCAGGGGTGATCATCACGGACTTGGTGACGCCGGCGGCGTCCATAAAGGCCTGCATAGCCTTGGTCTTCACCTCAGGCAGCTTCAGACCGTCCACCACCAGGATGGCGCCTTCGGCAGCCTTGGCGGACAGGGCGGACTTCAGAGCCAGACGCTTCACCTTCTTGTTCAGGGTGTAGCGATAGGTGCGGGGCTTGGGGGCAAACACGATGCCGCCGTGGGTCCACTGGGGAGCCCGGGTGGAACCCTGACGGGCGTGGCCGGTGCCCTTCTGGCGCCAGGGCTTCTTGCCGCCGCCGGAAACCTCGGCGCGGGTCAGAGCGCTCTGAGTGCCCTGACGGCAGTTGGCCAGGTGATTCTTGACCACCTCGTGGACAACAGCCTGGTTGGGCTCAATGCCGAAAATGGCCTCGGAGAGCTCGATCTCGCCGATCTGCTTACCGGCCATATCATAAAGGTTCGCTTTAGGCATGACTCAATCTCTCCTTTCCTTACTTGTTGCGGGCGGAAGCCTTCTGCGGATTGACACGGGCGGAAGCCTTCTGCGGGTTGACGCGGCCAATCTCGGTAGCCTTCTTCTCCACGTTGGTCTTGACGGTGTTCTTCACGAAGACAACGCCGCCCTTGGGGCCGGGGATAGCGCCGCGCACGGCGATCAGGCCCAGCTCCTCGTCCACCTGAACCACGTCCAGGTTCAGGACGGTGACCTGCTCGTTGCCCATCTGACCGGCGCCGTCGCGGCCCTTGAAGATGTGGCCGGGCGTGGTGCCGGCGCCCAGGGAACCCTGGTGACGGTGGACAGGGCCGCCGCCGTGGGTGTTGCGCTTGACAGCGGCGCCGTGGCGCTTAACAACGCCCTGGAAGCCGTGGCCCTTGCTGATGCCGGTCACGTCCACAAAGTCGCCGGCGGCAAACAGGGTGGCAGTCAGCTCATCGCCCACCTCAAACTTGGAGCAATCCTCCAGAGGGAACTCCTTGAGGACCTTCTTGAACTCGGTCAGGCCGGCCTTCTTCTGGTGACCCAGCTCAGGCTTGGTGAGCTTGCGCTCGGGAACGTTCTCAAAACCCAGCTGAATGGCATTATAGCCATCCTTCTCGGCGGTCTTCTTCTGCACCACAGTGCAGGGGCCGGCCTGAATCAGGGTGACGGGCACCACATGGCCGGCTTCATCGAAGATCTGGGTCATACCGATCTTTTTGCCGATGATCGCTTTCTCCATTTTGGATTTTCCTCCTATTAAAGGTTATTGGTTGAAAAACTTAGGCATTGGCTCCCATTGGTTTTCCAACTTGACCCGCCTGTCTCAAAACGCGACAGGCTGCGGTACTAACAAGGTTAAGCGCAGGGGAATCAGAGCTTGATCTCAATCTCCACACCGGCGGGCAGCTCCAGGCTCATCAGGGCCTCCACAGTCTTGGGGGAGGGCTTGATGACGTCGATCAGGCGCTTGTGGGTGCGGCGCTCAAACTGCTCACGGCTGTCCTTGTACTTGTGGACGGCCCGCAGGATGGTGACGACTTCCTTCTTGGTGGGCAGGGGAATGGGGCCGGAAACGGCAGCGCCGGTGCGCTTGGCAGTCTCCACGATCTTCTCAGCGCTCTGGTCGATGAGCTGGTGATCATAGGCCTTCAGACGGATGCGGATCATTTCTTTCTGAGCCATTTGGGTGTTCCTCCTTAATACATACGAAAGTTGACTGTGTCCAGCCTTCGTACGGTGAGAGCCGTCTTGTACACGCTTTCGTGCGTATCACTCCAGACCACGAAAAAACCGGCACAATGCAGGCCGGTTTTCTTCCTGCCAGGCGATATACGCCGTGACACGAAGCTCTCAGCCGCCCGATTTACGGACATACTCCGCGGAAGTTACCTCGCTTGGCGAGCAATCTCCCGCATCATCGCAGACTGCGCCCCTTGAGACGCTCGATTATCATACAACACTCTCCCGTGTGTGTCAAGCATTTTTTCAAAAAATTTCGGCGGATTTTCGCAAACTTTTCCCGTTCTTTTTTAGGCACAATATCTGGTGGCAAGTTTTATCCCCGCCCACAATTCGGGCGGGGATAAAACTTTTACCACCAATCTCTCAAATTGAGATTCTCCGGGAGCGCTCCCGTCAGCCGGGACAGCTCCTGTCCCTGGGCATCCTCCCAGATCACCGTATAACCGTCCCCGGCAAATTCATCTCCCGCGGACAGCAGCTGCATCCATACCGCATCCAGGGCGCAGTACCGCTCCTCCCCGTGGTCATGAGGAAGAAGGTGAAATATATAATATCCGTTGCCATCCCGCCGGGCCCGGGCAGTAAAGCTCTCATTCTCCACCTCTCCGCCTGGAATGCCGTAGTCCGGCTCTACCGCCGCCACCTCCAGGGTGAGTTCCGCCTGAACCGCCTCCTCGGGAGCGCCGAAGGCGGCCAGCACCGTGGCGCCGTCCTTGTCCTGTGCCGGGATGACAAGAATACCCGGCGCTTCCCGATCCAACACCTGAGTAATCATGGGAACATCCCGTTCAAGTGGTCTGCTGGTGTTGTCGTACTTCTCCACCCGGCCTGCTGCCACCCAGCCCTCTCCCTGGAGAAGGTAACCCTGGGTGTCGCCCCGCCGGGTCCGGTAAAGAATTTCAGACGGGGAGAGGAGGTACTTGCCCTGCATCTTGGCCAGCGCTCCGTCCTGGGTCAGGGCGGGCCACCCCAGAGCTGCCGGGAGAAGCAGGGCCGTCAGCAGCACAAAGACGGTGTTCCGGACTATCTTCCATTTCCGACTCAGCCTGGGGAGGCGCTGCCACAGCTTCTTCATGCCTCCACCTCCTTTAACTCCACCCTCAGATCCAACTTGGTCCCGGGC
The DNA here is from genome assembly GCA_037245165.1 of bacterium. Taxonomy (GTDB): domain Bacteria; phylum Bacillota; class Clostridia; order Oscillospirales; family Oscillospiraceae; genus Lawsonibacter. The sequence goes on along the minus strand of JAXWVI010000049.1, from coordinate 139,183 downwards.
AGGTAGTGGAGGGTAATGTACTTCAGGTCCTGGGGCACATCCTCTACTATCATATTGACAGAGATCCAGCGCAGGCCCGTCTGCTGATGACCTCTGGAGGTGTAGCCCTGCTGCTTTCCATAGGAAGTTCCCCGGTCGTCCTCCACCCACAGGTAGGCAAGGGGCGCCTCCGACCTTTCCCAGGGCAGGTCATAGGACAGGCGCAGCTCCAGATAGAGGGTATTTTCCCCCTGTTCCTCCCACAGTGCCGCCCGTGGCACCGAGATGGTACAACGGCCCAGCCTGGCCTCTGCCTCCGGGGCGTAGACCGCCAGGCGTTCCCCCTCCCACTGGGGTTCCCCATCCTCGTAGAGGGCCCGGGAAATGGCCGCTCCTTCAGAATGATCCAACCAGTCCTCCACCCGCCAGCGCACATCCTCCAGCCAAGTTCCGCCCAGCAGAATACTGGCCACAATGGCCAAGGCCGCCAGTACCGCCGCCCACCGGCTGAGCACCCACAAATACCCCAGCCAGGGTTTATGGATTTTCGCCAGCTCCCGGCCCAGCTCCTCCGCATCGCCCATGGACTCCAACGCCCGGCGCTCTGCCTCCCCCCGGGTCATGTCCGGGAAGATGCGCCGCAAGTCCGCCTGTTTATCCTCCAGGTGGGCAAAGAGCTCAGCGCGCACCGCCATCCGGTCCGGTTTGAAGCGGATGCCCCGGGTGGCAACGTCCAGCCACCCGTATTCACTTAAATTCTTCCGCTCCATGGCGTCCTCCTTATGTGTTCAATCTTTTACCGGCACCGTCCCTGTCTGCTCCAGCAGCAGCTCCCCCGCCGCATCATAAAGCCGCAGGGTGTAGGGCAGGCCCCGAACCCAACCAAACGAGTAGGAGCTGAGGCGACTCTGGAAGGCAAAGAGGCAAAGGTTGTGCTCCAGCACTTCGCTCTCCTCCTGATAAATACCCTCCTGCGCCTCCACGGTCATCTCTCCCCGGGCCGTCCCCTCCGGCAGCTGGAGGGCGGCCACGGCCACACAGGACTCCCGCTCCGGCCAGTCCTCGTTCCAGGTGTCGCTGACGGCATCGAGCAGCGGCGCCAGCTTCACCTGTCCTGGCTGCTCCTCGAAGGGCCAGCAGACCAACTGATTTCCTCTGGTGGAAAAGGGATGCTTCCAAAAGGCCACGGCGTAGCCCTCTCCCAGTCCTAAAATCTGTTCCTCTGTGATCTTGGGGGGCGGCACTCCCGGGTCGTGGGAGTGGGACACGGTGATGCTGCCTGTGGTCAGCACAATTTCGGAGGGAGGCAGCAAATTTTTCCGCTCCATACGGCGAAACTCCATATCGATCGTAGGCAGGGGACAGCCGTACTGGGCCCAGATGACCAGGGCCAAACCGGCGGCCAGCACCAGGTTGCGCACGATCTTTCCGCCCCGCCCCAGTTTGGGAAGGAAACGTCTTATTTTCATCGGTCCCCCTCCTTTAATTCCACGGTAAAGGAAAACAGCGGCTGTGTGGGGCCGTAATCCAGACGAATCCATTTGGCATCCGGGTCCAAGTCCCGGATGTATACCTCATACCCGCTGTGGAAGGGCCCAAAGCCCCCCATGGTCAGGCCGTTCATCAGGCTCCCGTCCTCGGGGTGTTCTCCCGACTCCACCCCCAGGGCATAGCGGTTGCCCCGGTCGTCGGTCACCTTCATCCACTCCTCCCGCAGCACGCCCCGCTCCCAAAAGCGCCAGGTGTCGATGCGCAGATAGAGGTACAGCTCCAGCCCATCGTCCCCCTTCCACAGGGCCGCCCGGCGAAGGGAGACGTTCTGTCCCGCAACGTTTTCCGTCTGTCCCAGCTCCAGGGCCAGCAGCTGGTTGGGATCATCCCCGGGCAGATAGCGAATGTCGTCATCGTCGCCCATCACTGCGGTTCTGGGCAGGTCATCCACATCCCACCATTCGGAATAGGGGTTATCGCCCAAATAGGCATCGTCCCCCCGGAACACGCCCAGGCCCACCAGCCACAGGCAGGCCAGTACCGCCAGCACCTGGCTCAGCCGCCACAAATACCCCAGCCAGGGCTTGTGGATTTTTGCCAGCTGCTCCCGAACCTCCCAGGCGTCCCCCATGGACTCCACCGCCCGGCGCTCCACTTCCTCCGAAGAGAGTTCGGGAAAAATCCGCTGAAGGTCCGTCCGCTTGTCCTCCAAGTGGGCCTCCAGTTCCCGGCGCACCGCCGTCCGGTCGGGTTTAAAGCGGATACCCCCCACCGCCAGCTTGAGCCATACCTCCCATTCTTGCCCGCTACGTTCCATAAGTTCCTCCCATCTAGAAGAAATTGGCTATCTGCCACAAAACAGTCACACCCAAAATAATGGCTATTCCAAATATTGCGGCAGCCCCATACAGCAGAATTTGGCTGGCCATCCAGAGATATCCGCCCAAGGGGTCATAAATCTTTGCCAGCCGATCCCTCAGCGGTTCCGCCCGCCCCATCTGCCTTAAAGCCGTCTGCTGCGCTTCTTCCTCCGTCCACATTGGGTGACTCCGGAGCAGGCTCCAGGTTTTATCCTCCAAATGATCCCGCAGCTCCCCCCGCACCTCATCCCGTTCGATTCCCAGGCCTATTTTTTCGGTAGCCTTGTCCAGCCAGGCCGCCCATTGTTCACATTCTCTTTGCTTCATGTTTCATTCCGCCCCAGCAGTCAATACCCCATTTGTCTCCAAAAGAATCTCTCCGCCGGCATCCCGGTAAGAGGCCCAATAATTGCTGTGCCGCAAATCTTCCCTGGCCCGGCGATTGGCTTCCGCCGACGTCAGCTCCTCACCAACGCAGGGAATTTGAAAGAGTATGATTTCACCCATAAGCTTCCCTTGCGCCCATCGGATCGGGCCATTCGGAAACTGAACCGCCACTTCCGCCGTCTTTGTTCCTTCTGGAAGCCGAACTGCGGCCAGTATATCCAGCGTTTCCTTTTCCCGTGGGTCGTGTTCCCATCCCGGAAAAAGCATCGTCACCTCCCCAGCCTCCGGAACCGCCCGTTCTGTTACACCGGAAAGATACGCTTCGCCCTCATACCTGCCCAAATAGCAGCTCAGCAGCTTCTCCCCATCCACCGCAAATACGATAGGCAGTCCTGATAGCCACGGGGCGCTCCCCAACATTTCATAGGGCAGACTGCCCCACCACAATATCCGCCCCTCCGGAGCCGCTTTCCAAAGTTTCCATCTCAGCATTCCATAGGGAGACAACAGCAGGGCAGCCGATATCCCAAGCAGCAGCAGCGCAGTCAAAATATTCCTGCCGGTCTTTCTTCGCCCCATCACGCCATACCCAGGGCGTTGGCTCCCCCGGAGAGCACATCCTCTACGCCGCGGTGAAACTTCTCCCATTCCGTTTTCTTCTCCGTCAGCAGCTCCCGGCCCTTACGAGTCAGTTTGTAGTATTTGCGCATACGTCCCGTGGGGGCCTGCTGCTCGTAGGAGGAGAGATACTTTCCCTTCTCCAGGGTGTGGAGGATGGGGTAGAGGGTCCCCTCCTGCATCTGAAACACCTGGTTGGAGCGGCGGGAGAGCTCCTCAATCATCTGGTATCCATACATGTCCCCCGACTCCAGCAGCGTCAGCACCAGCATGGTGCTGCTGCCCGCCATCAATCCCTTGTCCAGTTTCATATCCGTCATCCTTTCCCGGGAAATCCCGCGGTGTATACCTTGTTGCTCCAGGTATATTATACCTGGATATTCGAGGTATTGTCAAGCAAAAAAGAGGGCGGCCGCAGCCGCCCTTCTCAGGATCAGTTAAACTTATAAATTTTCCGGGCCAGCCGGTACAGGGCAACCGACAATTTCCGGCCCTGATAGCTGGGAAGATTGGTAAAGGCGGGCACCGCCAGATAGCGCATACGACGATAGAGTCTGGAATCCCGCTGCCGGATATGCTCCCAAAGCTGTTTTTTCTTGCCCAGGGCCTCGGGGCTTCCGTCAATGGTGAGGAAGATGGAGGAAATCGCCACCATCATGGCCAGGTAGTTAAACATATACTTGCCCAGCTTCCGGTGCTTGGCGGTCACCTCGTGGAGGTCGTGGGCGTCAATCATGTAGTAGTTGACCCTCAGCTGCTGGTCCACACGCGTGACCATCACGCTCTCATTGACGCTCTGGTCCGCTCGGCCGATGAAGTAGCGGTACAGATCCACATCCATGTAATACATGTTCTTCACATAAGGCAGGGGCTGATAGACAAAGATGTTGTCCACATAGAAGGTGTGCTTGGGCAGCTCCAGCTTGCAGTCCCGCAGCAGCTGGGTGCGGTAAATGACACTGTGCATAAGCAGGTACTGGGAGGGGCGGAAGCGGCCGATCTTGTCCCAGCCAAAGACCCGGCCGGTGGGGAAGACGTTGGTGTAGCGGATGACCCGCTGGGTGTTATCCTCCACATGCTCATAGACATAGTTGGCAATGAGCATGTCCACCAGCTTCTCGTCCCGGACAAACTGGCGCAGCTTGTCCAAAACCTGATGGAGGGCATCCACGTCAACCCAGTCATCCGAGTCCACCACTTTATAATAGATACCCCGGGCGTTGCGGATGCCCTGGTTGACCCCTTCCCCGTGGCCGCCGTTGGGCTGGTGAATGGCCCGGACGATGTCGGGGTATTGCTCCGCATAACGGTCACAGATGGCGGGAGTATCGTCCTTGGTGGAGCCGTCGTCCACCAGAATGATCTCAATATCATCGCCCCCCTGAAGCAGCGTGTCCACACAGTGCTCCATGTAGGCCGCGGAATTATAGCAGGGGACCGCGAAGGTAATCAGCTTATCCATACGTTCTCTCTCCTAATTCAGGCTGTCTGCCAGCTCCAGCGCTTTGGCCGCGATGGCATCCATATTGTAGTATTTATACTCCGCCAGCCGCCCCAATAAGTACAGGTTTCCAAAGCGGGCCGCCTCCCGCTGATATTGGGCGTAGCGGGCATTGTTGTCGGGATTGATAATGGCGTAGTAGGGCGTCTCTCCCGGCGCCCCGGAAAACGCTTTGGAGTACTCCCGGACAATGGTGGTCACGCCCGGAATATCCTGGCCCGTCAGGTGCTTGAATTCCGTAATGCGGGTGTAGGGCTCGTCCACCGTGTAGTTGACGGTGCCGTAGCCCTGAAAATCGTCCCGCTCCAGGGTTTCAAATTCAAAATTCAGCGTGCGGTAGGGGAGAGGTCCGAAGCGGAAACCGAACAGCTCGTCCGCCTGGCCGGTGTAGATGACCGGCCCATCAAATACCTCCCCGTCCACCAGAATCCGTTCTCCATCCAGCTTCAGCCGCTTCAGGGCATCGGTACTGAGCTCCACCGTGATGTTGGGGTGGTCCAGCATTCTCTCAAACATAGGGGTATAGCCCTCCAGAGGCATCCCCTGATAGGCGTCCTGGAAATATCGGTCGTCCCGGGAGAGGAACACCGGCACCCGGGCAGTGGTGTTGGGGTCGATCTGCTCGGGAGTCTGTCCCCACTGCTTCATGGTGTAGTGGACAAAGACGTGCTCATAGACATAGTCGGCCAGGTTTGCGATCTCCGGATCAGGATTTTGCCGCAGCTCCAGAATGGTCACTTTTTTCTCCGCTCCATAAGCGGCTATCAATTTTTCTCCCAAATGCCTGCCCTCATAGCCGCCGTAGGCTCGCTCCAATGAGGTCAGGTTGAAGGGAACGGGATAACGCAGACGGCCGCCCTGACCATCCGGAATGTCCGCTACCACCCGGTGCTGATAGTCCCGCCACTGGGTGAACCGGGACAGCCAATCAAAGACCTTTTTTTCGTTGGTATGGAAAATATGGGGCCCGTACTGGTGAATGAGTACCCCGGCCTCATCCGGCCGGTCGTAGGCGTTGCCGCCGATGTGGTTTCTCCGCTCCAGTACCAGGATTTGTTTCCCTTTTTCCGCCAGTGTCCTGGCCGCTACGCTTCCGGCATAGCCCGCGCCTACCACCAGGACATCAATTTTTTCTTGCACGGATTTTTCATCCTTTCCAGCCCCGTTACCGGGGACTCCTTTCGTTCCTCCGGTTCAGTATACCATATTTCCCCCTGAAAACAAATTAAATTTCCTTAATATTTCTGCATTTCTCTCTCTTCCAGCCCTTGACATTCCCCGAAAAAACAGATAAGATATTGAGCGCATATCAATTAAATGCAGCGAAAAGGACAAGTACCTGCCCCCAGCACGCACAGAGAGCCGCCGTTTGGTGCAAGGCGGACGGAAGGGGACAGGGAAGATCACCTTGGAGCAGAGGGCTGAACAAAAAGTAGGCTCCTCCGGATGCCCCCGTTACCGGGCGGAGCTTGAGTGGCCGGACCGTTTTTCCGGCAAGAAGAGTGGTACCGCAGAGGTTTTGTTTGCCTTTGTCTCTTTGTGGAGACAAGGGCTTTTTTGTTTCTGAGAGGAGTGACACTTATGACCTGTCCCCTGTGCGGCGGCGAGATGGAATCGGGCTATCTGGCGGCCCGCCCGCCGGTTCTTTGGAGTAACAAGCCCAGAAGGGGAATCCTGATCCCGGGAAAACACGATCTTCTGCTCCACGACCTGAACGGAGAACCTCCTCTGACCGCCCATCTTTGCTGCGCATGCCGCAAGGTCATCGTGGAGTTCTGACCAACGGCGCGCGTTTTCAGCGCCTCTTTCCCAAGCCGTAATCTATTTCATTGATTTTGGTACAAATTGATATAAACGGAGGAACACGAGACATGGACTACAACAAGACCATCAATCTCCCCAAAACCGACTTCCCCATGCGGGCGGGCCTGCCCAATCGGGAGCCCGGTATGCTGGAGAACTGGAACAAGATGGACCTGTACCACGAGATGCTGAAGAAGAACGAGGGGAAGCCCCGCTTTTCCCTTCACGACGGCCCCCCCTTCTCTAACGGCAACCTGCACATGGGCCACGCCCTCAACAAGTCCCTGAAGGACTTCATCACCCGTATGTACGCCATGCGCGGCTACTACACCCCCTATATCCCCGGCTGGGACAACCACGGTATGCCCATCGAGTCGGCCATCATCAAGGAGCAGAAGCTCAACCGCAAGCAGATGTCCGTCCCCGAGTTCCGCACCGCCTGCCACAATTACGCCCAGAAGTATATTGACATCCAGATGGAGGGCTTCAAGCGCATCGGCGTGCTGGGCGACTGGGAGCATCCCTACAAGACCATGGACCCCGGCTTTGAGGCTGAGGAGGTTAAGGTTTTTGGGGAGATGTATAAGAAGGGCTATATCTACAAGGGCCTCAAGCCCGTCTACTGGTGCCCCAAGGACGAGACCGCCCTGGCCGAGGCGGAGATCGAGTACCAGGACGACCCCTGTACCACTGTGTATGTGAAGTTCCGTGTGAAGGATGACCTGGGCAAGCTCAGCCCCTACGGCGACATCTCCAAGATGTACTTTGTCATCTGGACCACCACCATCTGGACCCTGCCCGGCAACCTGGCCATCGCCGTCCACCCCCGGGAGAGCTATGTGCTGGTGAAGGCCAACAACGGCGAGATGTATATCATGGCCGAGGCCCTGTGCGCCAAGGTTATGAAGATCGGCGGCTTTGAGGGCTATGAGATTGTCAAGCAGTTTGTGGGGTCCGACTTTGAGTATATGCAGGCCCAGCACCCCTTCCTGGACAAGCCCTCCCAGCTGTGCTGCGCCGAGTACGTCACCATGGACTCCGGTACCGGCTGCGTCCACACCGCTCCCGGCTTCGGCGCCGACGACTATGAGACCTGCAAGCGCTACAAGATTGACATGGTGGTGCCTGTGGACGACCAGGGCCGCCACACCGACTACGCCGGCAAGTACGCCGGCATGAAGACCGACGAAAGCAACCCCGTCATCCTGGCCGACATGAAGGAGAGCGGCGCTCTCTTTGCCAGCGAGGACATCGTCCACTCCTACCCCCACTGCTGGCGCTGTAAGAACCCCATTATCTTCCGGGCCACTCCCCAGTGGTTCTGCTCTGTGGACGCCTTCAAGGATGAGGCCTGCGCCGCCTGTGACGATGTGCGCTGGGTGCCCGGCTGGGGCATCGACCGGATGAAGTCCATGATCCGGGAGCGCGCCGACTGGTGTATCAGCCGTCAGCGCCGCTGGGGCCTGCCCATCCCCGTATTCTACTGCGCCGACTGCGGCAAGCCAATCTGCACCGACGAAACCATTCAGGCCGTCTCCAAGCTCTTTGCTGAGAAGGGCTCCAACGCCTGGTATGAGATGGACGCCCAGGATATCCTGCCCCAGGGCTTCACCTGCCCCCACTGCGGCAAAAACAGCGGCTTTACCAAGGAGGAGGACACCCTGGACGGCTGGTTCGATTCCGGCTCCACCCACTTTGCCTCCATGAAGAAGGATCAGGGCTTCTGGCCCGCCAATATGTACCTGGAGGGCCTGGACCAGTACCGCGGCTGGTTCCAGTCCTCTCTGCTCACCGCCGTGGGCGCGCTGGGTCAGGGCGCCCCCTTCAAGGAGTGCGTCACCCACGGCTGGACCGTGGACGGCGAGGGTAAGGCCATGCACAAGTCCCTGGGCAACGGCGTGGACCCCGCCGACATTTTTAAGAAGTACGGCGCTGACCTGCTCCGGCTGTGGGCCGGCTCCGCCGACTACCATGTGGACGTGCGCTGCTCTGACGCCATCTTCAAACAGCTCTCCCAGAACTACCTGAAGTTCCGCAACACCGCCCGGTACTGCCTGGGCAACCTGAACGGCTTTGACCCTGACAACCTGGTGAAGCCCCAGGAGATGCTTGAACTGGACAAGTGGGCCGTCACGAAACTCAACGAGCTGGTAGAGAAGTGCTTTGCCGCCTATGACAACTACGAGTTCCATGTAGTCTCCCACGCCATCAACGACTTCTGCGTGGTGGAGCTGTCCTCCTTCTACCTGGACATCATCAAGGACCGGCTCTACTGCGACGAAAAGGACGGCCTCAGCCGCCGCTCCGCTCAGAGCGCCCTGTGGCTCATTTTGGACACCATCACCAAGCTCTTCGCCCCCATTCTCTGCTTTACCTGCGACGAGATCTGGCAGGCCATGCCCCACCGGGATGGGGACGACGGGCGCAACGTGGTCCTCAACGAGATGAACAAGCCCTTTGCCGACTACGCCCTCTCTCCTGAGGAGATGGCCAAGTGGGACAAGGTCATCACCGTGCGGGACGCCGTCAACGGCGCGCTGGAGACTGCCCGGAACGAGAAGAAGATCGGCAAGAGCCTGGAGGCCGCTGTGGCGCTCACCGTTCCCGCCGAGGACGCCTTCCTGGCCCAGATGGACCAAGACTACCTGGCCGACCTGTTCATCGTCTCCCAGGTGAGTGTCACCGTGGGCGACGCCCTCTCCGTGGCCGTTGCCCAGGCTCAGGGTGAGAAGTGTGAGCGCTGCTGGAAGCACCACATCAAGGTAGGTGACCACGCCGATCACCCCACCCTCTGCCCCCGGTGTGCCAAGGTAATGGCCGCCCTGCCCCTGGACTAATTCACTTTTTGTCCCGGGCCCTGATCAGGGCCCGGGATCGCCCATTGCCGCCCAGGCGCCCGGTGCGAAACCGAAAAGCAGCTTTGGCAGGCGGCTGGACCCATTCCCCCAGTACATCGTTGAAACGGAGCATTGTAAAATGAAAAATCGAGTCATTACCATCAGCCGTGAATTCGGCAGCGGCGGCAGAACTGTGGGCAAGCAGACCGCCAAGCTGCTGGGCATCCCCTGCTATGACCAGGAGGTCATCGAGAAGGTGGCCCAAGAGAGCGGCTTTGCCAAGGAATATATTAAGGAGAGAGGGGAGTACACCCCCTACGGCGGCTGGTTTGCCCAGGCCCTGACCGGCCGTTCCGCCCGGGGCACTTCCCCTCAGGACGATCTTTGGGTCATTCAACGTAACGTCATTCTGGATTTGGCTCAAAAGGGGTCCTGCGTCATTGTGGGCCGCTGCGCCGACTACATCCTCCGGGACGAGGCCGATCTGCTGAAGGCCTTTATCTATGCGGACATGGAAAAGCGGGCCGACCGCATCGTCCGCCTCTACGGCGAGACGGAGGAGGCCCCCATCAAGCGCCTGAAGGACAAGGACAAGCGCCGGGCCGCCTACTATAATTTCTACACCGACACCCAGTGGGGCAGCGTCCACAGCTACCATATCTCTCTGGACAGCGGCGCGCTGGGCATCGACAAGTGCGCGGAAATTCTCGCCGGTCTTTACTGAGGCAAAAAATCCGCCCGACCTATTAGAGTCGGGCGGATTTTTACGTTTTTTTGCCGTTTCCTTTCTGTTCCAGATATTCCTCCATCACCCGCACGATCAGTGCGGATACACTGCTCATTTCCTTTCGGGCCTGCTGCTCCAGGCGGGTTTTCAGATCCTTGGTCACCCGGATGCCCAGCTGCGCGTCAATTTTGGGCACGGCGATCCCTCCTTTTTTATCTCATTATAAATCCACACGCCCCGTTTGTCCATTTTCTTTCCGCCGCCACAAGATCTGCCCGGTCAGCCTGAGCGCCCCCATATCTTGTATTCAGCGACAAATCCGGAAATTTTTTTGAAAATGCGCGGCTTTTTTCTTTACATTGTGGGAAAAGTATGATATATTATCCCAGCATGAAAACGTGCAACCATGCCCATCTTCCTCGTTTCGGGGCACGGCCCGGACAAGAGCCCGGGGCTTCACCTACCCGCTACGCAGAAGATCGGAGCGTTCTTTATAAAAGGGCCTCCCGGTGGGCAAATGAAAAGAAAGGTGGAATCTCCCATGATCCGCAAGGACGAAAAGACGGCCGTTATTGAGGCCAATCGCACCCACGAAAACGACACAGGTTCTCCCGAGGTCCAGATCGCTATTCTGACCGCCCGCATCAACGAGCTGACCGAGCACCTGAAGGTGCATATCCACGACAACCACAGCCGCCGCGGCCTGTACAAGATGATCGGTAAGCGCCGCAAGCTGCTGGACTACCTGATGGCCAAGGATATTGAGCGTTACCGCGCCATCATTGCCAAGCTGGGCATCCGTAAGTAAGAAGAAGCGCGGAGGACAGACACGCAAGGAAGCTAAGCAGTCGAGCGCAGCCGGCAAACCAAGCGGGACCGGTGGTCCCGCTGTTTGGCGGCGGAGTCGAGCGGCTTAGCGCCCTGGCCGCGTGTCCAGTCCGCAGTGTGACAACTATGTGTTTCATAGGGCAGCGTTTTACCGCGCTGCCCTATGTTCACATATGAATCAAAGCAAAATTCGGAGACAAACCGTTTTTTTAGCAGTTGAATCTGCGCCGAAGTGCTGAGAATAGCATATGTTTCGGCTCGGATTCAAGTGCTAAAAGGCTGTATGTGCTCCGAGGAATTTCAGAAAAGGAGTGTCAACATGTCTACTATTATCAAGCACAAGCAGTTTACCAACTTCAAAAGCTGGACCATGGACCTGTGCGGCCGCCCCTTGACCATTGAAGTGGGCAAGGTAGCTGAGCTGGCCAGCGCCAGCGCTCTGGTCAAGTACGGTGACACCACCGTGCTGGTGGCCGTTACCGTCTCCCCCCGTCCCCGGGACGGCATCGACTTCTTCCCCCTCTCCGTGGAATTTGAGGAGAAGCTGTACGCCGTGGGCCGCATCCCCGGCTCCTTTATGCGCCGGGAGGGCCGTCCCTCTCTGCCCGCCGTGCTGGCCAGCCGACTCATTGACCGGCCCATGCGCCCTCTGTTCCCCTATGACTTCCGCAATGATGTGTGCATCCAGTGTACCGTTATGAGCATGGATTACGACTGCTCTCCCGAGGTGGCCGCCATGATCGGCGCCTCCGCCTGTGTGAGCTACTCCGAGATCCCCTTCGCCGGCCCCATTGGCTGCCTGGAGGTGGGCTACTGTGACGGTCAGATCGTCCTCAACCCCAACCAGGAGCAGCGCAAGACCTCCCGCATGGACGTGACCGTGGCCGCCACCGCGGAGAAGGTGGTCATGATTGAGGCCGGCGCCGACGAGATTCCCGACGAGATCATGTACGCCGGCATTGTGAAGGCTCACGAGGAGATCAAGAAGCAGATCGACTTTATCAACCAGATCGTCGCCGAGATCGGCAAGCCCAAGATGGAGTATGAGCACGCTCAGTTTAACCAGGAGCTGTTCGACAAGATTGTGGACGAGTTCATGGACGAGGCCAAGGCCGCCATGGACACCGACGACAAGAATCTCCGTGAAACCCGCTGGAACGCCATGATCGACAAGTGGCATGAGAAGTATCTGGAAGAGTACCCCGATATGGACCAGTACCTGGAGGAGTTCACCTACAAGTTCCAGAAGAAGATCGTCAAGGCCTGGCTGCTGGAGGGCCACCGTGTGGACGGCCGCGCCAAGAACGAGATCCGTCCCCTGGCCGCCGAGGTTGGCGTGCTGCCCCGTGTCCACGGCTCCGGCCTGTTCACCCGCGGCCAGACCCAGGTTCTGTCCGTTTGTACCCTGAACACTCTGGCCGCCTGCCAAAAGCTGGACACCATCTGGGAAGAGGACGAGAAGCGGTATATGCACCACTACAACTTCCCCCCCTACTCTGTGGGTGAGGCCCGGGCGCCCCGCTCCACCAACCGCCGGGAGTACGGCCACGGCGCTCTGGCTGAGCGCGCCCTGGTCCCTGTGCTGCCCAGCGTGGATGAGTTCCCCTACGCCATCCGCGTGGTCTCCGAGGTTCTGTCCTCCAACGGCTCCACCTCCCAGGGTTCCATCTGCGGCTCCACCCTGGCCCTGATGGACGCCGGCGTGCCCATCAAGGCCCCTGTGGCCGGCATCTCCTGCGGCCTCATTCAGGACGACGACGGCTCCTTCCAGACCTTTATCGACATCCAGGGCGTGGAGGACTTCCACGGCGAGATGGACTTTAAGGTGGCCGGCACCAAGTCCGGCATCACCGCCATCCAGATGGACCTGAAGAATGACGGTCTGACCCATGAGATCATCAAGCAGGCCCTGGACATCACCCGGGACGCCCGCTTTGCCATTCTGGACGAGATCATGCTGCCCTGCATCTCTGCTCCCCGCTCTGAGGTGAGCAAGTACGCCCCCAAGATGATCACCATGAAGATCGATCCCGACAAGATTCGTGAGGTCATCGGCAAGGGCGGCTCCGTCATCCAGAAGATCACCGCCGAGTCCGGCGCCACTGTGGACATTGAGGACGACGGCACCATCCACATCGCCTCCCCCAACGCCGAGGCCTGCGACGCCGCCAAGAAGATGATTGAAACCATCGTCTTCGTGCCTCAGGTGGGTGAGCTGTACTACGGCAAGGTGGTGCGCATCCTCCAGTTCGGCGCCTTTGTGGAGCTGGCTCCCGGCAAGGACGGAATGGTCCACATCTCCAAGCTGGCCGATCACCGGGTGGAGAAAGTAGAGGACGTGGTCAACATCGGCGATATGATCTGGGTCAAGGTCACCGACATCGACGACAAGGGCCGGGTCAACCTCTCTTACAAGGACGCTCTGAAGGAGATCAAGGCCAAGAAAGAGGCCGGCGAGCCCATCAAGTAAATGGATTTTCCCAGGGGACGGCGCAAAAGCCGTCCCCTGTTTTTGTTTGCGTATTCCCCCGTTATCCTCTATAATGTCACTATAAGAAAGCGCCGCCTCAAGGGAGGATTATTATCATGAGATTGAATATACTGGCCGTAGGAGATGTGGTAGGGGAGGGAGGACAGGACATTTTGTCCCGCCGCCTGCCAGGCCTGCGGGATGAAACACAGGCCCATTTTGTGGTGGTCAACGGGGAAAACGCCTCCGGCGTGGGGGTTACCCCGGCCCAGGCCCGGCGTATCCTGGAGGCCGGGGCTGACGTTATCACGCTGGGCAACCACACCTGGAACCGCATTCAAATCGGAGACTATCTGGACAAGGAGCCCCGCATCCTGCGTCCTGCCAACTATGCCGGACGGGTGCCGGGCCGGGGCATGGGGGTCTATTCCTGTCAGGGACTCCGCATTGGGGTACTGAATCTCATGGGCCGGCTGGAGCTCAATTCCAACCTGGACAGCCCCTTTAAGTCGGCCGACTGGCTGTTGAGCCGGAGCAAATATGACCTGGCGGTGGTGGACTTTCACGCGGAAGCCACCAGCGAAAAGGGGGCAATGGCCTGGTACCTGGACGGCCGGGCGGCGGCGGTGTGGGGGACCCACACCCATGTCCCCACGGCCGACTGCCAGATTCTTCCCAAAGGCACCGGCTTTGTCACCGACCTTGGGATGACCGGCCCCCGGCGCTCGGTGCTGGGCATTAAGCCCGAGCACTCCATCAACTTGTTTTTAGGCGGACTTCCCCGCCGTTATGAAGAGGCGGAGGGCTGCTGCAAGCTCAACGCATGCCTGTTTACCATTGATACCGAAAAGAAAAAGTGCGTCTCGGTCTGTCGGACCGATATAGAGGAGTAACTTCATGCTGAAGATGATTCATGGGGCCGATTTCCATTTGGACAGCCCCTTTTCAGGCCTTACCCCCCAGCGGGCTGCTCAGCGGCGGGGGGAACTTCGCCAACTGCCACAGCGTCTGGCAGATTTGGCCCGGGAGCGGTCAGCCGATCTGGTGCTTCTCTCCGGCGACCTGCTGGACAGCCAGCATATCTACCGGGAAACCGCCCAGGCCCTGGCCCAGGCCCTGGGTTCTATCTCCTGTCCGGTGTTCATTGCCCCGGGCAACCACGACCCCTGGTCTCCCCGTTCGGTCTATGCCACGCTGGACTGGCCGGACAACGTGCATATTTTTTCCTCCCAGACCATGGAGAGAGTGGACCTTCCCCAGTTGGGCTGCACCGTCTGGGGACGGGCTTTTGGGGACTCCCACCAGGACCGCTCTCCCTTGGCGGGATGGGCGGCCCCCTCGGATAACCATATTCATCTGGCTTGTCTGCATGGAGAGGTAGCCTCTCAAAGCTCCTACGGGCCTATCAGTCGGGATGAGATTGCCGCCAGCGGACTTAATTACCTGGCCCTGGGACACATCCACCAGGCCAGCGGCCTTCAACGGGAAGGGAAAACCTACTGGGCCTATCCCGGCTGCCCGGAGGGGCGGGGATTTGACGAGACGGGGGAGAAGGGCGTTTTGTTCCTGGAGGTGGAGCCTGAGCGCGTCACGTCCCAGTTCATTCCCCTTTGCCGGCGCAGGTATGAAATCATCCGGGTGGACCTTACCGGGGTGCAGGACCCGACGGCCGCCGTCCGTGCCGCCCTGCCCGAACATGCGGAGGCGTATATTCTCCGCATCCTGCTCACCGGAGAAGGGTCCCAGCCCGATCTGGCAGCCCTGGAACGGACTCTCGCCCCCCTCTGCTACGGCCTTACCCTTCAGGACCACACCCGCCTGCCCCGGCAGCTGTGGGAACGCCGGGATGAGGACTCCCTCACCGGACTTTTTCTTCAGGCCATGTGGGAAAAGTGTCAGAGTGAACCGGACAATCCGCTCTACCAGCTGTGCGCCCGGTATGGGCTTGCTGCTCTGGAAAACAGAGAGGGGGCGGCCCTGTGAAAATCAAGTCCATGACCGCCACCTTCGGGAAGCTGGACAAAGCCCGGCTGGAGCCGGGAGACGGTCTGAACCTCATCTACGCCCCCAACGAGGGAGGAAAATCCACCTGGGCCGCCTTCTGGAAAGCTATGCTCTATGGCATCGACACCCGGGATCGGGATAAAAAAGGTTACCTGGCCGACAAGAACCGCTATCAGCCCTGGTCCGGCGCTCCCATGGCCGGCGAGATGGAGCTGGAGTGGCAGGGGCGGAACATCACCATCCGCCGGGGTCCCAGAGGAAATACCCCCTTCGGCTCCTTTTCTGCAGTCTATACCGGGACTGAGGAGCCGGTACCCGACCTGACCGCCGCCAACTGCGGGGAACAGCTCACCGGGGCGAGCCTGGCGGTTTTCTCCCGCTCCGCCTTTGTGGGGGCAGGCAGTCTCTCCCTGACCTCCGCGCCCGAGCTGGAGCGGCGCATCGCCGCCTTGGTAACCTCGGGGGAAGAGGACGTCTCCTTTTCCCAGGTTCAAAACCGCCTGAAAGACTGGCTGAACAAACGAAAGGTCAACAAAAGCGTGGGCGAAATTCCCCGGCTGGAGGAAGAGCTTACCCAAGTCAGGGAGCGGCTGGAAGAGTTGGATGCAGTAAACGGACAGGTCTCCCAGTTGGAGCTGGAGCTGCGTCAGCTTGCGAAACAGCGGGATATGCTCCAGGAAGAAATGCAGACCCATCAGCAGCTTGCCCACGCCCGTCTGGCCCGGAAGCTTTCCGCTTTGGAGGATCAGGAGCGTGCCCTTCAGGAAAACAGAGATCAGCTGATCCGGGAGGAGTCCCTCCATACCCGTCTGGCCCAGCAGGAGCTCAATCGCCGGTACACGCTGGCCAGC
The DNA here is from genome assembly GCA_037245165.1 of bacterium. Taxonomy (GTDB): domain Bacteria; phylum Bacillota; class Clostridia; order Oscillospirales; family Oscillospiraceae; genus Lawsonibacter. Next base: position 122,827 of record JAXWVI010000049.1, on the reverse strand, counting down.
GAGGAACTCTCCTCCGCCCGGCAGCAGCTGGAGGCTTTGGAACAGGAGTCTGCCCGGTACGGCGTGCTCCCCGATCAGGAGCTGCTGAAAAAGGCCCAGGGGGAACTGCAATACCTGAAAGTATTGGATGAGGAGATCAAGGCCGGGGAGGAGGCCCTTCGCCAGGCGGATGAGGACTATGTCCAGGCTCAGATTGCCGCCCAGGATGACCGCTTTTTTGCCGGCCTGACCAGCACGGAGGCGGAGCAGCAGGCAGAACAGCAGCTGCGCGCCGGAGAACAAGCCCAGTTCAAAGCCCGGTCCTGGCGTCGGCGCGGCATCTGCTCCTTCATCCTGGCCGTGGCGATTGTAATCTTTTTCCAGGTCTACTTCTCCACCCACATGGGGGTGTACCCCAACGCCTGGTGGTTCTCTTACGGCCTGCCTGTTCTGGCGGCAGCACTGGCCCTGTTTGGAGTCTACGCCCTGGTTCAGAGCGGAAAGGGCGCCCGGGCACTACGGGCGGTGTTCGACCGCTATCAGGTCCAGTCCCGGGAGGAGCTGCTTGCACTGGTCCGGGACTATGCCGCCCGCTGTCAGGCCGCGGACGACGCGGCTCAGACGGCCAAAGCCATCCGGGGTACCCTCAACGACCGCAAGGCCCGGCGGGAAAACAGCTTCACCGACGTTCTCACCTTTGTCCACGCCTTCGCCCCGGAGGTTCAAAACGTATTCGGCTGCTCCGCCGCCCTGTCCAGAGCGCTGAACCTGGACCACGAGCTAGCCGCCGCCCGGGATCGGGTTGAGGAACGCCGACGCCGTCTGGAGGACCTGGCCGCTCAGGGGGGCGAGGAAGCCGGAGAACCCGTGACTCTCCCCATGCCCCAGCGCTCCCTGGAGGAAACCCGTCAGGCCCTGGCCGAAGTGACCCGCCAGCTGGAACAGACCACGCAGTCCTTGAATCAGATCCGGGGCAGATTGGCCGCTTTCGACGGCACGCAGGAAGCCGGCGCTTCTCTGGAGTGTGCTGTCCCGCAGCGCTCTCCGGAAGAGACGCAGAAGGCCCTGGATGAGACGGTGCGCCTGCTGGACCAGACCCGGGCACAGCTCAACCGTGCCCAGGGCGAGCTTACCGCCATGGGTGACCCCGCCGCCCTCTCCTCCCGTCAGGAGGAACTCTCCCAGCTGTTGGCCCGTAGAAAACTGGAGTATGAGGCTTTGGCAATGGCGATGGATGTGATGAGCCAGGCCAATGCCCGGCTCCAAGAGCGCTTTTCTCCGGAGCTGAATCGGCTGTCGGGCGAATACTGGACTCGTTTAACGGGCGGACGTTACCAGTCTGTCTCTCTGAACCGGGAGCTGGAGGGTTTTGTACGGGAAGCGGGCGACGTGCTGCCCCACAGCGCGCTGTATCTGTCCCGGGGCACGGCCGACCAGCTGTATCTGGCCGTCCGGCTGGCGGTATGCCGGCTGTGTCTTCCCGACAAACCCCCTATCTTTTTGGATGACGCTTTGTCGGCCTTTGACGATCAGCGTCTTCAGCTGGCGCTGGGGCTGCTCCAAGATCTGGCCCAAGAACAGCAGCTTCTTCTGTTCTCCTGCCACAGGCGGGAGCAGGAACTGCTGAGACATAGCTCCAACGTCACTATGCTACACCTGTGACGGGTTGCATTCCCCGGGAGAAGCAGGTATAATACCCCTTGGGTTTCATACACAGACCCCCACAAGGAGGACCCCATTGATGGATGAATTAAACGAACTTCCTCACACCGAGGGAGAGAAAGCGCCCCGCAGAAAGGGCAGCGACCTGTTCGAGTGGCTTCAGCTGCTCATGGGATGCGTCCTGGCAGCGGTGGTATTATTCAACTGCTTTGCCCGCCTGACCAGGGTGGACGGCGATTCTATGAACAACACCCTGCGAGACGGCGAGATGATGCTGATCTGGTCTCTGGGCTATCAGCCGCAGCAAGGTGATATTGTCGTGCTCAATAAAACGGACCAGGTGACCGATCAGCTGCTCCACAGCCGGGCGATTGTCAAACGGGTTATCGCCACAGGCGGGCAGACCGTTGACATTGACTACATGACCGGCACGGTCTATGTGGACGGCGTTGCGCTGGATGAGCCCTATATCAAGGAGGAAATGTATCTTCCCGGCGCCCCCATGATGCAGAATACCCACTGGGAAATTCCCGAGGGCTCTATCTTTGTGATGGGAGACAACCGCAACGCCTCCACCGACAGCCGCCACGAAATGGTGGGGCCCATCGATCAGGACTATATTTTGGGCAAAGTAGTGTTTGCTCTGTGGCCCATGGAAAAATTTGGTCCGATGTAATTGTTCTGTATTTGCAGGCAGCTTAAAATAGAACGGTACTCTGAATAAATTAAAGTGACTTTTTTATGCATCTGTGCTAAAATAGCTTCAATGATTTAATGAGGAGGCCGTGTACACCATGTCCAATGTCGATAACAATCGCAGTCAGGCAATCAATCAGCTCTTTCGCGGCATCCTGACGTTGAAAGATATTGACGAGTGTTATCGCTTCTTTGGTGATCTGTTTACGGTTCAGGAGCTGGCTGCCTTTGCCCAGCGCTTTCAAGTGGCAGAACTTCTGGCCCAAGGCAGCACCTATGACGGAGTGCGAGAAAAGGTCCCCACCAGCTACTCCACCATCACCCGCATTAATACAGAGCTGCGCTATGGTTCCGGCGGCTATTCCATGGTGTTTGAGCGTTTGAAGGCTGAGCAGGACGGCGATGCCGCCCAGTTGTCTTTGCGAAACTTTCCCTTTACCTGAACAGGACCCCCGACCCATTGCGGGCCGGGGGTCCTGTTTATACTTCCACGTCCAAAGGCGGGTCCAGAATCACCGGTCCGCCGATATAGGCCGCAGTCACCGCGCCGTTCGTTCGTACCGCAGTGGCCCGTACCACACCGGCAGGCTGAAGATAGTCCCGGGCAAATTCTCCGTTAACCATCTCCTGGCTTTGCGCCACAGCGCAGGCCAGGGAACCGGAGCCGCAGCTGCCTTCCCAAACCAGTGTATTGGCAGCGGGTACTTTGACAAGGGGCGTCATTTTCCCCGTCTCCTGCTCTAAAAAAATCACCCCGTAGGCATCTAACTGGGGAATATCCTGAAACACTGACTCCACCCGGTCAAAAAAGTCCTGGCTGGGTTCCACATGCTCCACCACCAGATGGGCAATCCCTCCCAGGTGTACCAAAGTGCCGGCCGCCCCTCCCGCTTCCACGCGCTTGACCCATTGGGGCAGCGGCATCTCCGCCCTGGCGGTGCCCGCTTTCAAATCTACATCAACGTTGACCGGATGATCGCAGCCGCTCACTTCCACACGCACCTGATCCAAACCGCCCTGTTCCCGGGCCATCAGCATCCCAAATGCGCGGGTGGCGTTTCCGCAAAATTCTCCTCCGGCCATTTCCATGCGGCCCACACAGCCCTGTATCGGTGGGCAAAGAAATCCCACCTGCTCAGCCTGGAGCTGTGAAAGATCCATCAGCCTGCCTGCAATCTCCGGCCGCTGTTCCCGGGGCACCGGGTCCAATACAAATAGCGTAATATTTCCGGCAGGATTGGCCCGTAATACCCTTACCTGCATGGTTACCTCTCCTTTCATACAGAACCCCCGGAGAAGAGGGGCACAAAGCCCCTCCCCTCCGGGGGTAACGCGTTTCCTCTCTTACTGGAAGTCAGGCATATACTCTCTGACAATCTCCAACAGCTCGCCGCTGCGGACCATCTTCTCCACCTCGGCGATGTCGGGCCAGATCTCACGGTCCAGCTCAAAGAAGTCAACCTTCTCACGGACATGCTTGTACAGCGCCTCATGGAGGGGGGTAATGCCCTGACCATGGGTGTTCAGACGGCGGCGGATATCGATGGCCTGGCAGGCGGTCATCAGCTCCAGAGCCAGCACGGACAGGGTATTCTGAACGATCATACCCGCCTTACGGCCGGCGGTGGTGCCCATGGACACGATATCCTCCTGGTTGGCGGAGGAGGGGATGGAGTCCACGGAAGCAGGGTGGGCGAACACCTTGTTCTCAGACACCATGGACGCGGCGGCATACTGTACGATCATATAACCGGAGTTGACGCCGCCCTCGGTGGTGAGGAAGGGAGTCAGGCCGTTGGACAGAGCGGCGTTGACCATACGCTCGGTACGGCGCTCGGACGCGTCGGCAATCTCAGAGCAGGCAATGCCCAGTGTGTCAAAGGGAATAGCCATAGGCTCGCCGTGGAAGTTGCCGCCGGAGATGACAGCCTCGTCCTCCAGGAACATCAGGGGGTTATCGGTGACGGCATTGAGCTCGATCTCCACCTTGTCCAGGACATAGTCCAGAGCGTCACGAACAGCGCCGTGGAGCTGAGGAATGCAGCGCAGGGCGTAGGCATCCTGGACACGGTCGTTCTGGCAGTTGTCCAGAATCTCGGAGCCCTCCAGCAGCATCTTCATGTTCTTGGCCACCAGCATCTGGCCCTTCTGGCCGCGGACGGCATGAATACGGGGGTCGAAGGCGTTGCGCAGACCGGTCAGGCCCTCGAAGGCCAAAGAGCCGATCACGTCGCCCAGCTGAGCGGCGCAGATGGTGTCGTACAGCGCCAGGGAACCCACGGAGGTCATGGCGCAGGTACCGTTGGTCAGGCCCAGGCCCTCTTTGCTCACCAGGGTATCCAGGGTCTTGATGCCCGCCTTGGCCATGGCCTCGGCGCCGGTCATCTTCTCGCCCTTGTACATGGCCATGCCCTTGCCCAGCAGAGGCAGAGACATATGGGCCAGGGGAGCCAGGTCGCCGGAGGAACCCAAAGAGCCCTTCTGGGGCACCACGGGGTGAACGCCCTTGTTGAGCATCTCAATCATCATTTCCACCAGGATGGGACGCACACCGGATACGCCAACGCACAGGGCGTTGGCCCGCAGCAGCAGCATTCCGCGTACCACTTCCTCGGCGTAGGGCTCGCCGGTAGCGGTACAGTGGCTGAGGATCAGGTTGGTGGACAGTTGGTTGCTCATTTCTTTGCTGACGGCCACACGCTGGAAGTCGCCAAAGCCGGTGGTGATACCATAGGCCACGCGGCCCTCCTCAGCGATCTTTTCAGCCAGGGCGCGGGACTTTTTCATGGCCTCCAGAGCGGAGTCGGCAAGTTCGACGGTAGCACCGTAGCGAGCTACGGCGACGAAAGTCTCCAGAGTGAGGCTATGTCCGTCCAGGACTACATGCTTTACTTCTTTGGGATTGTACATGACTGTGATGTCTCCTTCCTTGATCCGTTGTGCGGATGGTGTTTGGTGTTTATGATGTAGAAGTATTTTAAGTTGGTAGGCTGCTTTTTATGAGATCAGATAAACTGGGAAATCACGATGGCGCCGATCATCAGGGGGATATTATAGTGCAGGAACGTGGGCACGCAGGTATCCCAGATGTGGTTGTGCTGGCCGTCGGCGTTCAGGCCGGCCGTGGGGCCCAGGGTGGTGTCGGAAGCGGGGGAACCGGCGTCGCCCAGAGCAGCGGCAGCGGACATGAGGATAATGGTGGCGGGAACAGAGAAGCCCAGGTGCTGGCACAAAGGCACATACAGCACAGCCAGAACCGGCACGGTGCTGAAGGAGGAACCAATCCCCATGGTGACCAGCAGACCGATCAGGGTAATTACAGTGGCGGCAACAATCTTATTGCCCTGCATAGCATTGGCTGCAGCCTCAACAAGAGCATCAACCGCGCCGGTAGACTTGATAACATCGGAGAAACCGCCGGCAACCAGCATAATCATAGCGATCAGACCCATAATCTTCACGCCGCCGGCAAACTGATCATCAATCTCGTTCCACTTAATGGCCTGACCAATGAACATGACCAGCAGGCCGCACAGGGCGGACAGGGCCAGGTTCTCGGTGGGGATCTGGACGGCGACCACCACGGCGATAGCCACCAGGGTCACAGCGTGCTGATAGGTGAACTTGTCGGAGACAGCCTCAGAGGCGCTGGTATCAATGGCCAGGGACTTGTACTCGCGGGGCTTGCGGTAGGAGAAGAACACGGCGATGAGCAGGCCCACCAGCATGCAGGCGCCCAGCATCCAGTTGTACTTGGCCACTTCACCAATGGAAGTTTCCATACCGTTGTTGCTCAGGTTGCTGGCAATGATGTCCATAAAGATAGCGCCGAAGCCGAAGGGGATGGAGATGTAGGGGGCCTTCAAGCCAAAAGCCAACGCGCAGGCCACACCCCGGCGGTCAATCTTCATCTCGTTGAACAGGGACAACATGGGGGGAATCATGATGGGAATAAACGCGATATGTACAGGGACCAGGTTCTGGGACAAGCAGGCCACAGCGGCCAGGATCAGCAGCAGCACGGATCCGCCTTTTCCTCCCATGGCCTTGGACAGCTTTTTGGAAGCCATATCTGCCAGACCGGTGGAGGCAATCGCGGTAGCAAAGGTGCCCAACAGAACATAGGCAAGGCCGGTAGATGCATTGACGCTAAATCCATTTGTTAAAGTCCCCATCGTTCCGGTAATGGAATCGATCAGGCCAACGCCAGATGCCATGCCGCCCATCACGCCCGCCACCAGGGCGGAGATGATCAGGGACATGAGAACATTCAGCTTGAGCAGACACAGGACGCATAGGACAATGACGGATACGGTTACCGGGTTTGTCAAAATTTCCATAAATGTTACCCCTCTTTCTTCTTTCCTCTTACGGTTGTTTCTTTCGAAATGCTCCGCTCCCTCGCGCCCATCACAGCTTCTCCCATCCCAAATTGGCGGTTTCTCTCCGCCAAGAAGAAGTTTTTCCTAAACACGAGGGCCCCTCTGCAGAGGCATTTCATCTGTGCTAATCATAGCACGCATTTTGTATTAAATCAACAAAAACTTTGTCATTTTCAAAAAGTTATTTGTGCTCTATTTCAATTTTTTGCTGTTTTATTAGCTTCCCATTGCTTGGTTGAATTAGTCTATGAAATTTTTCTATGGTTTAGCGTATCAAATTTTTCTTCGCAAAGTCTCCAGTTTTCCCCCTTTTTTCGCGTCTTCTTTCATGTTATCCGCCAGCATTTTCTGGAAATCTTTGGATAATTTTTAAATTTTCTTTTGCCTGTTCCACACTTCGACTTATCTCAAATCATGCCTTTTGCTTTGTCGGCCGGCTTTCAGCCTGGATCCCGCGAGGCACGCTCTTTTGCCCATCGCAGGCGATGGAAAAAAGCCGCAGCAGCATTGTATTTTATCTTGAAGGTTTTCCTTTTTCTATGTTATAATAAAAAAGTTAGTATGCCGTATTGTGCCTTTCTTTTCCAGGACAACCGCTTTTCAGGGGGGTGACCACCCAATGAAATATAAGCACTGGCAGGTGGCTGCCCCCCAGCCGGAAGGGCAAGCCGCCCTGGAGGCGGCCGGAATACCTGCGCTATTGGCAGGCATTTTGTCCTCCCGGGGTATTGCAAAACCGGAACAGGCCCAAAGCCTTCTGTCTCCGGATCAGGAAGCCATCCTTTCTCCGCAACTTCTCAAGAATATGGACCGGGCCGCGGCCCGAGTCCGACTGGCACTGGAGCGAGGAGAGCTGATCGCCGTCTACGGCGACTATGATGTGGACGGAATTACCTCCACCTGCCTGCTGACCCGGTTTCTCCAGCAGCGGGGAGGAACGGTTGTTCCCTATATTCCCTGCCGCCTGGAGGAGGGATATGGCCTCAATCTGGAAGCAGTACAGTCTCTGTCCCAACAGGGTGTGAGTCTGATTATCACAGTGGACTGCGGAATTACCGCCGTTGACGAGACCCGTCTGGCCAATGAGCTTGGTATGGATGTGGTCATTACCGACCATCATACCTGTAAGGATACCCTTCCTCCCGCCGCCGCGGTGGTAGACCCGCACCGGCCCGACTGTTCTTATCCCTTTAAGGGCCTGGCCGGCGTTGGTGTCGCCCTGAAGCTGGCCATGTCTGTGGCTGGACCTGAACAGGCTGGGGAGGTCCTAAACGAATTTTGCGACCTGGCCGCGGTGGGCACCGTGGCCGACGTCATGCCCATGACAGGGGAGAACCGGGCCATCGTCAGCTTGGGGCTTGCGAAATTAAATCCCCCAAAGCGTCTTGGGCTGGCCAGCCTTCTGCGATGCGTGGGACTGGAGGATAAGACTATTAACTCCGTCTCCGTGGGCTATACTCTGGCCCCCCGCATCAATGCCTCCGGCCGTCTGGGCCGGGCAGAGGTGGCGGTGGAACTGCTACTCACTCAGGACCCTGTCCGGGCCGACGAGCTGGCCATGGAGCTGTGCGAACTGAATCGGGAGCGCCAGGAATTGGAAAGCGACATTTTTCACCAGTGTGTCCGCCACCTGGCCGCCGCTCCCCAGCATGGCGCCATCGTTCTGGCAGGAAGCCTGTGGCATCAGGGCGTGGTGGGCATCGTGGCCTCCCGCCTGGCAGAAAAATACGCCTGTCCCTGTTTTATGATCTGTCTGGATCAGGGGATCGGGAAGGGTTCCTGCCGTTCCTGGGGCGGAGTCAACCTGTTTGAGCTCTTGTCTTCCTGTTCTCATTTGCTTGAAAATTTCGGGGGACACGCTTTGGCCGCCGGCTTTACGGTTCGGGAAGAAAACATTCCAGCTCTGGCCCTGGCCCTGCGCCAGGGGGTGGCTCACAACTGCCAGGGAGAAGAGCTTCCCTCCGTCCTGAACGTGGATATGGCCGTTCAGCCCCACATGCTCTCTGTGGAGGCGGTAGAGGCGCTTGATCTGTTGGAGCCCTGCGGGACAGGCAATCCCCGTCCCGTTTTGCTCCTCCAGGGCGCCCAGGTTCACACGCTGACTCAGGTTGGCCGGGGCCGGCATTTAAAAATGAGGCTGGAAGCCAGAGGCGTCAGCTTGGATGCCATTTGGTTCTCGGCGGATGCCGAAGAAACCGGCCTCTATCCGGGCTGCCGGGTGGATCTGGTCTTTTATCCCCAAATCAATGAATTTCGCGGCCGGCGGGACCTCCAGCTCCAGGTGGTAGACCTTCAGGTGGTCCCCTCCCGGGCCAAGCTGGAGCGGGCCATCTACGAAAAATTTTCCCGGGGCGAAGTTCTCTCTGTGCAGGAGGCGCAGTTTCTTCTTCCCAGCCGTGAGGACTTTGTGGGTCTGTGGAGATGGCTGGAACGCCAGTCCGCCGCGGGCAGCGTGGTAGAGGATACTCCTGTGCGTATCGCCCGGGCTGTTTCCCGCTCCAGTCGTCAGCGAGAGGTTCCCGCCCGGACCATGCTGTGTCTGGAGGTCATGGAGGAGCGTGGCCTTATTCAGCTCAACCGGCGCACCGACCGTGTTCAGATCACCTTGTGTTCTGTGGATCACAAGGTGAATCTGGAAGAATCTGATATCCTAAAACGTCTCAGAAAGGCGCTGGAACACAACCCCGGCGGAGAATGTCCCACTTCCTAACTCAATCGAGGTGATTTATATGGACCCTATTCTGGAGAGCTATCATGCCCTGGAAAAAAAGGTCGCCACCTATACGCCCAACTTGGATACCAAGCGGCTTTTTGACGCGTTTACCTACGCCGACGCCGCCCACCACGGCCAGCTGCGCAAAAGCGGCGAGCCCTATATCATCCACCCCATTGCAGTGGCGGAGATTGTGGCTGACCTGGAGCTGGATGTGGACAGCGTCATTGCCGCTCTGCTCCATGACTGTATTGAGGACACCTCCTCCACCCACGAAGAGATCGCCAAAAAATTCGGTCCCACGGTAGCTGAGCTGGTGGAGGGAGTTACAAAACTGACCCGGGTGCAGTATGTCACCAAGGAAGAGGAGCAGATGGAAAATCTGCGCAAAATGCTCATTGCCATGAGCCGGGATATCCGGGTCATCCTCATCAAGGTCTGTGACCGGCTGCACAATATGCGTACCATGGAGTACCAGTCTCCCAAGAAGCAACGGGAGAAAAGTCTGGAGACTATGGAAATCTACGCTCCCATTGCACACCGGCTCGGTATGCAGAAGATCAAGTGGGAGTTGGAGGACCTGTCCCTGCGGTACCTGGACCCCATCGGCTACAAGGAGATTGAAGACCAGCTGGCCGAGCGCTCCGCCGCCCACGAGGAGTTTCTGGCCGGTATTCAGCACCGCATTCAGCAGCGGCTGAGCCAGGAGGGCATCCACTGCACCGTCTACGGCCGGGTCAAGCACATCTACTCCATTTACCGCAAAATGTACGCCCAGAACAAGACCCTGGACGAGATTTTTGACCTGTACGCCTTCCGGGTCATTGTGGATGACATTCCGGAGTGCTACAATGTCCTGGGCTGCATTCACGATATGTTCAAGCCGGTTTTGGGCCGGTTCAAGGACTACATCGGCACACCCAAACCCAATATGTATCAGTCCCTCCACACCACCGTCATCGGCCGGGAGGGCATCCCCTTTGAGGTGCAGATCCGCACCTGGGAGATGCACCAGACCGCCGAGTACGGCGTCGCCGCCCACTGGAAGTACAAGCAGGGCATGGCCAACAAGAATCTGGGCACCGAGCAGGAGTTTGAGTGGGTCCGGAAGCTGCTGGAGAGCCAGCAGGACACCGACGCGGAGGAGTTTGTCTCCACCATGAAGGTGGACCTCTTTGCCGACGAGGTGTTTGTCTTTACCCCCAACGGCGACGTGGTCAATCTGCCGGCCGGAGCCACCCCCATCGACTTTGCCTACAACATCCATTCCGCCGTGGGCAACAGCATGGTGGGCGCCCGTGTCAACGGGCGGATGGTCCCCTATGAGACCATTTTGAAAAACGGCGACATTGTGGAGGTCCTTACCTCCAAATCCGCCAAGGGCCCCAGCCGGGACTGGCTGAAGCTGTGCAAGTCCAACGAGGCCCGAAACAAAATCCGCCAGTGGTTCAAGAAGGAGCGCCGGGAGGAAAACATCGCCACCGGCCGGGCGGCCTTTGAATCGGAGCTGAAACACGCCAAGCTCTCCCTGGCCGCCGTCACCGCCGAGGAGGTTTTGCCCCACATTCTTCACAAGGTGCGCTGCGGCACCCTGGATGAGCTGTACGCATCCATCGGCTACGGCGGCACCACTGCCGCCAAGGCGGTGGCCCGGGTACGGGACGAGATGCTGCGGCTGGGCCGCCTCCAGGCGGAGAAGGCCGCCGCCGCCGCCAAAACCACCGCCGAGAGCGTCATCGTTCCCGCCCCCGCCGCCGCTTCTATGCCCATCCCAACAGCCGGAACGTCGGTCAAGTCCGACTCCGGCATTGTGGTGGAGGGCTTGGGCAACTGTCTGGTGAAGTTTGCCAAGTGCTGCACCCCCGTCCCCGGGGACCCTGTGGTAGGATTCATTACCCGGGGCTACGGCGTGTCCGTCCACCGGGCCGACTGCCCCAACGCCGCTCCGGAAAAGCGCAAGCCGGAGGAGGCGGACCGCTGGGTCAAGGTGTCCTGGGTGGACAGCAAGCTGCCCAACTACAAGACCGCTCTGGAGCTGTCCTCCAAAGACCGGGACGGGCTGACCCTGGACGTGGCCATGGCCCTGTCCACCGCCAAGGTCAAGGTCAACGCCCTGTCCGCCCGCTCCATGCCTGACGGCCACGCCATTGTGAACATGGTGCTGGAGGTCAAGGACAAGGACGAGCTGGCCGCGGTCATCAACAAACTTAACAATATTCAGGGGGTCTACCATGTGGCCCGGGCCAGCGGCAAATAAGAAGCGCGGCCGGCGCAGCAAGACCATACGAAAAAGGAGAGTCCTATGCGCGCTGTTGTAACCCGTGTCTCCTCCGCCAGCGTCACCATAGACGGCAGGGTGGAGGGAGCGATTGAAAAAGGCTACCTCATTTTGCTGGGGGTCGGCCCCAACGATACCGAGGCAGTATGCGATAAGCTGGCAGAAAAGATCTGCAACCTGCGGGTCTTTGAGGATGAGCAGGGTAAAATGAATTTAAGCCTGGAGCAGGTGGGAGGCTCCATCCTGGTCATCAGCCAGTTTACCCTCTACGCCGACACCTCCTCCCGCCGCCCCGGCTTTTCCAAGGCGGCCAAGCCCGAGCTGGCCACCCCCCTCTATGAGCGGTTTATGGACCAGTGCCGCCAGCGGGGCTTCCAGGTTGAGCACGGCCGGTTTGGGGCCGACATGAAGGTGGCTTCTGTCAACGACGGGCCGGTAACCATTTTGTTTGATATGGAAAAATAGGAGGCAATGCCCATGAAAGTCAAAGTGATGCAGGTCGGTCCCATCGGCACCAACTGCTATATTCTGGAGGACGAACAGGCCCATGTGGCCGCCGTCATTGATCCCGGCGACGAAGCCGAGCGCATCCTGTCTGTGCTGTCGGATGAGGGCGTGCAGGTGGAGTATATCCTCCTGACCCACGGCCACTACGACCACACCACCGCCGTTCCCGAGCTTCACAAGGCCTATCCCCAGGCCAAGATTTACATTCACCAGGCGGACGCCAACGGGGCGGGCAGCCGTCTGTTCCACCTGGCCGGCCAGGTGGATGGGCTGCTCACCTATGACGAGGGAGACACGCTTTCTCTGGGCTCCCTGACCATTGAGGTCCTGCACACCCCCGGCCACTCCAAGGGCTCTGTCACCCTGAAGGTTGGCGATGTGCTCTTTACAGGCGACACGCTTTTTGCCGGCTCCTGCGGCCGCACCGACCTGTCCGGAGGCAGCTACGAGGAGATTTTGGACTCCCTGAAGCGTCTGGGAGAGCTGGAGGGCAACTTCCATGTGCTGCCCGGCCACGAGGGGACCTCAACCCTGGACCAGGAGCGCCGCTTTAACCCCTATCTGCGGGAGGCCATGTCCCGTTGAAGCTCTATTTACAGCCTGACGGCGCTCTTTGGCAGCCGGAGCGGTACCATTACGCCGCGGAGCAGATGATGCTCACCCTCTTTCCCGGCGAAAAGCCGGAATACCCGGCCGGGCCGCCCCATACCCTGGAGGAGGGGCCCTTTGCCCGCTTTTCTCTGGCCCTTGATGGGGAGGAGGGTGTATTGGAGGCCGTTGTCCAGTGGAGGGATGCCCAGGCAAAGGGAGAACGGCGCTTTCCCGCCCGGGAGCTGGCGCAGCCCCCGGAGGCCGTCTACCACACCGTCCAGCACGCCCTGAAGCTGGCCTTTTACCAGGCGGGGGTGGCCCTGCTGGGCAAGGAACCTCCCTGGGGCGCGCTTACCGGCGTGCGTCCGGTGAAACTGCCCACCCGCGCTATGGCGACCGGAGCCACCGAAGAGGAGGCCCAGCGGCAGTTGGAGCTGGAATATCGGGTATCTTCCCCACGGGCCAAGCTGGCAGTGGACTGCGCGAAGGCCAGTCTGTCCGCCCAGCGCTCTTTGGGAGACAAGGAAGTTTCTTTGTACATCGGCATCCCCTTCTGTCCTACCCGGTGCGCCTACTGCTCCTTTGTCTCCGCAGATGTAGGGCGGACACTGAAGCTGGTGGAGCCCTATGTGGAGGCCCTGTCGGAGGAAATCCGCGCCTCGGGCCGCCTGCTCACTGAGCTGGGGTTGTCTGTGCGCTCCTTCTACATGGGGGGAGGCACTCCAACCACCTTGTCTCCCGAACAGATGGATCATCTGCTCAGCCAATGCCGCCGGGAGCTTCCATTGTCACACTGTACGGAATTTACTGTTGAGGCGGGGCGGCCGGACACCATTACCCAGGAAAAACTGCAGGTCCTCAAGGCCCAGGGCGTGGGCCGCATCTCCATTAACCCCCAAACTTTGCAGGACCATGTGCTCTCCGCCATCGGCCGCTGTCACAGCGCCCGGGACATCACTCAGGCTTATGACCTGGCACGAAAGGTTGGCTTTGACTGCATCAATATGGATCTGATCGCGGGGCTGCCCAAGGACAGCCTAGACGGCTTTTGCCGCTCCCTGGAAGGTGTACTGGCCATGGCCCCGGAAAATATTACGGTCCACACCCTTGCCCTGAAGAAGGGGTCCGCCCTGATGGAGCACGGCGGGACTCTGCCCCCGGGGGAAGAGACTGCGCAGATGCTGGATTTCTCCCGTGACGAGCTGCGTAAGCATGGTTATGTGCCTTATTACCTGTACCGGCAGAAATACATGTCCGGTTCCCTGGAAAATGTGGGGTGGTCCAAACCGGGCAAAGAAAGTCTTTATAATATCATCATGATGGAGGAGCTGCAAACCGTCATTTCCCTCGGGGGCGGCGGCGTCACCAAGCTCATTGAACCCAAACGGGGCAAAATTCTCCGTCTGACCAATCCAAAATACCCCCACGACTATCTGGCCTGTCAGGAAAAGCTGGAACAGCAGCGGGGAGAAATCGCCGCCTTCTACGCCCGCTGAGGGGCGCCGAAGCAGATCGGAAAGGAGCGTCTATGGCTTATCAACTTCAGGAAATCAACAAGCGGATTCAAAATGACGTGACAGAGTTTTTGGCCGAATGTGACCAGGCCTATAACCAGCGTGTCTCTCTGGCCGCGGACAAGATTCTGTCCAATTTGGAACACAGTCCCATCGTCCTGCTCTCCGGCCCCTCCGGTTCCGGTAAAACCACCACCGCCATGAAAATTGCCGAAGAGCTCCAGCGCAGAGGGGTAGGTTCCCGGGCGGTGTCCATGGACAACTATTTTAAAACGCTCAACCGGAAGACCGCCCCCCGTACGCCCGAAGGGGATATCGATTATGAATCCCCCCTTTGCCTGGACATGGAGCTTTTGGATCAGCATTTTTCCGCCCTGTCCCGGGGGGAAGAAATTCTCGTCCCCAAGTTTGAGTTTGCCCGCCAGATGCGAAACGACTCTCTGGGAACTCCTATGAAGCTGGAGAAAAATGAAATCGCCATTTTTGAGGGCATTCACGCTCTGAACGACGATATTGCCGGCCGCCATCCGGAGGCCACTAAGCTCTATATTTCCGCCCGCTCCAATGTAAACGAAGGGGCGGTGCTCCGCTTTAAGGGCACCTGGATGCGTCTGACCCGCCGGGCGGTCCGGGATTACAACTTCCGGGGCACCGAAGTGGCCGAGACGCTGGATATGTGGGCCAATGTGCGCCGGGGTGAAAAACTCTACATTTCCCCCTATAAAAACCGGGCAGACATTGTCTTTGACTCCTCCCTTCCTTACGAGGTGTCGGTGATGAAAAACTATGCCGTGCCCATTCTGCGCAGTGTACCGGAGGACAACGAGCGCCACGACGAGATGCTCCAGCTGGTGGATGCCTTCCAGTATTTTGAAGCCATTGATCCCGCCCTGGTGGCAAAGGATTCCCTGCTGCGGGAGTTTATCGGCGGGGGAAGCTATAAATATCACTGAGCCCTTTCGCCGCGTTCCACGATTCCAAACTATTTGGAGTGATCTCTTTGACCTATCAACCTACCTACAATTCCCGGGACGAACGCTATAAAAGCCCCTATGGAGCCGTATCTTCCGGTACGGCGGTGCGGTTTTCTCTCCGCCCACCCCGGGCCGAAGGCTTTTCCCATGCCGTCATGACCGCCCGGTTTGAAAGCCGGGAAAACCAGACTATTACTCTTTCCATGCCCTGGCAGGGCTTTGAGCTTAGTCAGGATATTTTCACCACCCAGCTGGAAACCCAGGGCTATGTGGGCCTTATTTGGTACTCCTTCAAGCTGGAGCGGCTGGACGGCCGCAAGCAGGAGCTGGGCCCCTATCAGCTCACGGTATACGACGGCTCCCAGGCCGTCCCTACCTGGTTCGGGGAGGGCGTAACCTATCAAATTTTCCCCGACCGCTTTCGCCGCAGCCGGATTCCTGACCCTTCCGGAATGGTGGGGGGGCGCAGTGTCCATCAGAACTGGGAGGATATGCCCGAATACCGGCCCGACCACAAGGGCGAGGTGCGCAACCGGGACTTTTTCGGCGGCGACTTCCGGGGCGTGATGGAAAAGTTGGACTATCTGAAGGGGCTGGGCGTGGATACCCTGTACTTCAACCCCATTTTTGAAGCGGCGGAGAACCACCGCTACGGCACCGCCGATTATAGCCGGGTGGACCCCATGCTTGGCACCAATGAGGACTTCTCCCGCCTTTGTGACGAGGCTCACAGGCGGGGAATGCGGGTCATGCTGGACGGGGTGTTTAACCATACCGGCTATGTCAGCCGCTATTTCAATGGGGACGGATTTTATCCCGACGTGGGGGCCAGCCAGAGCTGGGATTCCCCCTACCGTCCCTGGTTCAACTTTATCCAGTGGCCCAAGAAGTATGAGAGCTGGTGGGGCATCTACTCTCTGCCTGCCGTTAACGAGAGCAATCCCGATTACCGCAACTTTATTTTCGGCGGCGCGGACAGTGTGGTGCGTCGGTGGCTCCGGGCGGGGGCGGACGGCTGGCGGCTGGATGTAGCCGATGAGCTGCCTGACGACTTCGTCCACGGCATCCACCAGGCCGCCCGGGAGGAAAAGTCCGACGCCATCGTCATCGGCGAGGTGTGGGAGGACGGCTCCACCAAGATTGCCTATGGGGTACGCCGCAAGCATATTCTGGGCGGCCACTGCGATGGTCTGATGAACTATCCCCTGCGCAGCGCCATTCTGGCCTTCTTCACCGGCGGGGGAGGGGAACACTTTGTGGAGAGTATGGAAACCATACGGGAAAACTATCCCCCCTTCGCTTTCTACTCCGCCATGAACTCCCTGGACACCCATGATACCCCCCGATTCCTCACCCTGATGGGTGCGGGCGGGGAGTACCGGGACCAGTCCAAGGAGTGGCGGGCCAACTTCCGTCTGTCTCCCAAGCAGCGCCGCCGGGGCAAGGACTTGCTTCGTGCGGCCAGCCTGCTGCTGTTCTGCTTCCCCGGCTCCCCCACCATCTACTACGGGGACGAGGCGGGCATGGAGGGCTTCGAGGACCCCTTTAACCGCCAGACCTATCCCTGGGGAAAGGAGGACCGGGAGCTTCTGGACTGGTACCGGGCTCTGGGTCAGGTGCGGAAGAAGTACCAGGCTCTGCGCCGGGGCTCCATTCGCTACGTCTACGGCAAGGGGCCCTTGCTGGCCTTTGTCCGCCGGGAGGGAAAGCAGCGGCTGCTGTGCGCCTTTAACTCCAGCGAAAACCCCCAGGCCATGTTCCTAGAGGGGGAGGGACAGCCAGAGGCTGTTTTGGGCCGGGCCAGTGTGGAGATGGAGGAAAACGGTTTTTCCATCACAGTTCCTCCCCAGTCCGGAGTCCTGATGGAATTAAAATAAGCCCCCAATCCCTTGTGGGACAGGGTGTGCAACCATAGATTGACAAGCTGTAAGGGACGGATGGTAGCCACTTTCCGTCCCTTTCCCTTATACTGGAAGCACCAAACCGAAGGAGGCAACCGCCATGACACTGGGCCAGCGCATTCAGGAGCTGCGAAAACAAAATAACCTCTCCCAGGAGGCCCTGGGGGAGAAGCTGGGGGTCTCCCGCCAGGCTATCTCCCGCTGGGAGATGGACGGGGCCGTCCCTGAGATTGATAAGCTCATCGCCATGGGCAAGCTCTTTGGGGTGTCCCTCAACGACCTGCTCCAGGTAGAGACCGGCCCCGCCGGGCCGGAACCCAAAATCGTACTCTCCCTGCCCCCCCTGTGGCGGGTGGGGGTGGTGGTACTGGCCCTGTTGACCCTCCTGTCCCTGGGCGGGACGGCCTATCTGGGCTGGCGGGTCAACAATTTGGAGCGGCAGCTGGCGGCAGAGCAGAACGCCCTGGACCCGGAGGTGCCCCTGGTGGCCGCCTTTGATGTGGACGCCAGTGTGTGGGGAGACAAAACCCACATCGACTACACCTTCTACCTCACCGTGGCCCGGCAGGTGGAGGGGATGGAGGTCACCCTTCAGATGCTGGATGGGGACGGAACCGTCCACACCCTTCCTCTGGAGGTGTCGGAGGGTACGATTTATACCGGAAAAACTTATCTGGAATTTACCACCGGGCGGTTTCTGACCATCAGCGCGGTGTTTCGGGACTCCCTGGGCACCGCCTATACCCAGCCCCTGCAGGAAATCACTGTCAGTTCCTCATCCACCATTCGGAGCACTGTCCTGTGGGATAGCCTGACGCCCTCCTGATCCCGGCCAAAACGGCAGACCACTTATATTTTTTACACACTAAATACAGGAGGTGTCTCAGATGACCCTGGGCCAGCGCATTCAGGAACTACGAAAACAGCATAACCTCTCCCAGGAAGCTCTGGGGGAGAAGCTGGGGGTCTCCCGCCAGGCCATTTCCCGCTGGGAGATGGACGGGGCGATCCCCGAGGTAGACAAGCTCATCGCCATGGGGAAGCTCTTTGGGGTATCCCTCAACGACCTGCTCCAGGTGGAGAGCGGTGACGCAGAGCCAGAGCCTAAGATTGTCCTGGCCCTGCCCCGCCTGTGGCGGGTGGGAGCGGTCGTGCTGGCTGTTTTGACCCTCCTGTCTCTGGGCACTACCACCTATCTAGGTTGGCGGCTTGCCGGGGTGGAGCAGCGGCTGGATACGCTCAAGATTGGGCCGACGGGACTGGACCCCAACGTCCGCCTGGTAGGAGATTTTGGTTGGGATATTCCGGAGCCCTATCAGCTGGACGTTCACCTCTCTCCATTCCAACTGGTGGACAATTTGGAGGTTACATTTTACTGCACCCGTACCTCCGACAGCTTTACCAAAACCTTTTCCGCCGCCAGAACGGAAACCGGACTTTTTACCGCCACACTCTATGTCCAGGATATGACCCCTTCCTATACCATCTCTGCCGTCATTTCCGACGGAAGGCGAGAATTTGTCCAAAGTCTGGTAGACATTGACGATGCTTCCGGATACAGTTTTTCCTATGAAGTTCTCTGGACCGATCAGTTACCCTAACTCCGCAAAAGGAAGGGCCGCAGCGCTTTGCTTCGCTGCGGCCCCTTTTGTTTTTTATACCTCAATGACCTGCCCGGAGGCCAGGTACTGAAGCTGCTCGCCCATGCGGTCCTTCAGGTATTGGAAGGGCTCCTGCCCGGTGCAGTGGCAGGTATAGTAGGCCGTCTCGTGCGCCCGGAGCACATGAGCCGCCTGGTCCAAAACGGGATTGCCCTGGGGCGTGACCTCCTGCTTCATAAAGTGGAAGCCCCCGATGAGCACATCAGGCTCCAGCCAGTCCATGATGTTCAAAATCCCCTTGTGGGAACAGCCGCTGATGAGCACCTTTTTCCCATTTTCCCGAATCATCAGGTACTGCTCGTGGAGAAACTGGTCGGGCTTTTGCACTCCGTCCCGCTCCTCGGTCAGTCCAGCGCTGTCCAGCGGATATTTTTTCGCTTGATGATTACAGGAATATAAGGATAACTGGTCATCCAGCTCCAGAACATCCTCCACAAACCGCAGCCGCCCGCTCTCCCGGAGCTTGGGGTCAATGCCGATGTACTTGCCCACCGCGTCGTACCGCTTGCCAAAGGCGTGGGCACTGAGGTAGATGGGGGCGTGGTCGTTTTCTTCCAGAAAGCAGGTAAGGCCGCCCCCGTGGTCATAGTGGTCGTGGGAGAGGATGGCCAGCTCCACCTGGGACAAATCCACCCCCAGAAGCTTTGCGTTGTCCGCAAAAGCCCCGGAGGCCCCGGTGTCGAAGAGGATTTTGTGCCGGTCGGTCTCGATGTAAAGGCTCAGGCCGTGCTCCGCGGCAAATTGGGGCTTGTAAGGGATATTCTCCATCAGGGTGTAAATCTTCATGGTATTTTCCTCCCAACGATTACTGCTTCAGCCCCTCCAGGCGGTTTATGAGGGCCTGGGCGGCCACGCCGGTAAAGATCCCGGCGAGAGTTCCCGCCAGAACGAGATAGGGGAGATAGGCCAGCACGGCCCAGGTTTTCATCACCGCCGCCGCCGCCAGCAGCTGTCCCAGATTGTGAAACACCCCGGCCACCGGGCTGCACAGCCAGATTTGCCCCCGGTCCAGCAGTTTTCTCAAAAGCAGCAATATGCACCAACTTAAAAATCCCCCGGCGGCGGAATAGATGAGGGTCATCATCTGCCCGGAAAATACCGCCCCCAGAAATACCCGGGCGCACAGAATCATCAGCGTATCCCCCGGACCCATGGTAAACATAGCGTAAACGGTGACAATGTTGGCAAGGCCCAGCTTAATACCCGGAACCGCCGTCACCACCGGAAGCTGGGCCTCCGCCATAAAGATGGTCAGGGCGATGGCAGTGAGCAGGGCCAGGCGGGTAATATGCCGGGCGCCTTTAACCGGCTGCGGCGTCAAGGTCGCTCCCTCCTCCGACGATTTCAATGATCAGCTTGTGGGGCAGGCATACGATGGGAACGGTGCCGTCGGAAATAAATCCCTGGTTGACACACACCTGGTCAGGGCAGTCCGCCTGACTCACCCGGATGCGTCCGGGTTCCACCAAAATGGTGTTGGAGCCGAATTCGTCCTCTACCACAAAGGAATACGCTTTCTCTACCTGATCCAACCGAATCTCTTCTAACAGCTCCCCATCCAATGTGATCCGGGCCACGGGGGAGGCGGGCCGTTTTTTCTGCATGAAAATGACCCCAGCAGAGAGGACCGCTGCCGCCAACAGCAGAATCAAAATGATCTTGGCGTTTTTGCTCATGTCAGCACCTGTACCTCCCGGTCCTCATACCCCTGGGCCAGGGAGAACATCTCATCCATGCCAGGGGTTATGTACATGGTCCCGTCCTCGGTGACAAAGAGGACCTCAACTTCCAGTTCCGGGTGGTCGTTCCAAAACTGTGTTCCCTTTTCCAGCCCCATAACAAACAGGGCCGTGGACAGCCCGTCGCACACAAGGCCTGATGGGCCCACCACCGTCACCGAGGAAAGGCCGCTGCGGGCGGGGGCGGCGGTTTTCGGGTCGATGATATGCCAATAGGTTACCCCGTCCCGCTCAAAAAACCGCTGATAGCCTCCCGAGGTGCCCACAGCCAAATCGGTGAGCTCCAGCACCCCCAGGTAGCCCTCTCCAGCCGGGTCCTGGACGGCAATGCGCCAGGGGGAGCCGTCTGGCTTGCTGCCGATGGCCCGGATGGTGCTCTGGCCCAGATCCAGCAGCGCGGAGTGGACGTCGCTGGCAGCCACCCACAGGGCCAGGTCATCGGCGGTGGCCCCTTTCGCTACCGCCCCCAGCTCCACCTCCATCCCCGCAGGCAGTGCGACAAATTGTCCGCCCTCCGTCTCCTCTTCCAGGGAGATTTTGGTATAGTCAATCCGTCCGGCCAGCTCCTTCAGCTCCTTCTGAGAGGGCACCCGGTAGTCCCCGGAAATAAAGCCCCAGGCCTCCACCGCCGGGTAGGCGGTGATGTCCAAGGCCCCTTCCGTCAGCGCGCACAGCTCTATGGCCTCCTTCAGCAAGGTGGCGGTGGAACCGGAAACCTCCGTCTTTTCCCCGTTGGCGGCGTTCAGGCGGTACAGGTCCCCCTCGGGCTTTGTGGCGGAGTAAAAACTCTCATTGCTCTGCACCACATGCTCCAGTCCATCCAGCACTTCCTCCGCCGACTGGGTCAGTCCGTCGCCGTAAATCGTGAGGGTCATGACGGTATCCATGGCGAAGACCTGCTTCTCATGCTTTTCCGGCTGTCGCTGGCACCCACCCAGCAGGGGCAGGGCCAGCGTCATCGTCAGAACCAGGGCCAGGCACTTTTTCAGTCCTCTTGCCCAATCGGCCATCTCAGAGGACCTCCCGGTACATGGCCGCCGCATCGGCCTTGCCCACATTGTCCGCTACTACCAGCACCTCCACCTTGACGGTGCTGGTGCCGAACTTCAGCTCCAGCTGGTCGCCCACCTTCACGTCATAGCTGGCCTTCACCGGCCGGCCGTTGGCGGTAACCCGGGCATTATCGCAGGCCTCATTGGCCACAGTACGCCGTTTGATCAGGCGGGAAACCTTCAGCCATTTATCCAATCGCACAACAATCGCTCCTATTTCCTAAACATGAACGGGGGACGCCGTGACACAGCGTCCCCCGCTTTCTTGTGGAGATTACTCGGCCACAGCGTCCTTCAGCGCCTTGCCGGCCTTAAACACCGGAGCCTTGGAGGCGGGAATGGGAATGGCCTCCTTGGTCTGGGGATTGCGGCCCATACGCTCGGCCCGCTTCTTCACCTCAAAGGAGCCAAAGCCCACCAGCTGCACCTTCTCCTCCTTCTGAAGCGCTTCCGTAATAGCCTCTACCATAGCGGTAATGGCGGCCTCAGCATCCTTCTTGGACAGCTCAGCCTTCTCGGCCACTGCTGCGATCAGTTCGGTCTTATTCATGTTATTTTTCCTCCTGTACATCTCGGCAGTCTTACCCGACCGCCATTGATCTATACTTAAAGTCCCGCAGTCAGGGGACTTTTAAGTTTTGGCTTACCTGATATCACGCTTCACTTTTAACCTTGCGCCACAGCCGCTCCAGTTCCGGGACATCCAGCTGATTCAGTGGCCGGTCCGTCAGCTGCTCTACCCGGCGAAACCGCCCAATGAATTTATCACAAGCCTTTTGAAGGGCTGTCTCGCTTTCAACCCCGGCAAACCGTCCTACTTTTACCGCGGCAAACAGCAGATCCCCCAATTCCTCCTCTACATTGGAGTGTTCCTGGACCGCCTGCCGCAGTTCATCCGCTTCTTCCGACAGCTTGTCCAGCGCTGGGGACACCTCGTCCCAGTCAAAGCCCGCCTTTCGGGCCTTTCCCTGAATCTTCTCCGCACGCATAAGGGCGGGCATGGCCCGGGCCACAGAGTCCATGGCATCGGCGGTGGTACGCTGGCCCTTCTCCCGGCGCTTCTGGGCGTCCCAAGCGGACAGTGCCCCCTGGGCATCCTCCGCCTCCACCGTCCCAAACACATGGGGATGGCGATAAATGAGCTTACGGCACACGCCGTCCACCACGTCTTCAAAGGTAAACTGTCCCTCTTCCTGGGCCATGCGGGCGTGAAAGACCACCTGAAGCAAAACGTCGCCCAGCTCCTCCTTCAGGTTTTCCATGTCCCCATGATCGATTGCGTCAGCCGCCTCATATGCCTCCTCCAGCATATTCTGCCGGATTGACGCATGGGTCTGTTCCCGGTCCCAGGGGCAGCCTTCCGGCGCACGGAGGGCCTTCATGATTTCCAGCAAATCATCCATCGTGTAATGGGCATTACATTGAAAATTTACCACAGTTTTTCTTCCTTATCAAGCTATTTTTGTTTTTTCCAAAGGGAGAGAGAGGAATTCCTCTCTCTCCCTTCCAATTTTTTGATGTTATGGGAATAACTGTCAGAGTCTCAGCAATCTGGCGATTTTATCTCCCTTCGGCATCAGGGCCAGGTCCTCCCTGGAAACCGCGCCCAGGGCCGCCACCAGCACCACATACACAATCATGGCAACTCCAATGGCTCCCAGCGTTGCCGCAGCGTTCCCAGCCCAGGAAATGACCCGCTGCGTCTCGCCCTCGGGGACATGGGACAGTACCCGGTACAAAAGTCCATACACCGCCCATGCCGCGCCGCCCATCATGGCCGAGGCGATAAAGGGCTTGACAAAGATGGGGGCAAATCTGGGCCGATGAGGAATAACCCTGGCAATAATCATCAGGTCCAGCACCAAACACAGGGCAAAACACAGTACACTGCCGGTGGGGGCGCCGTAAATTCCGATTTGAGCGGTGCCAACCAGATTATAGTTGACCACAATCTTGACCACACCGCCCAACACCATGACAATGACAGGCAGGATCACGAAGCCGTAGGCCTGGAGGACCGAATTGCACACCAGCGTCACACAGGAAAAGACCGCTGTCAGGCCCAGTGTAGATAATAGGGAACCGGCCAATTCCGCGTTCAGGCTGGCAAACAGCAGCCGGATAATAGGCGTTCCCAGCACAAACAGACCAATCCCCATAGGGAAGGAGAGCAGCGCCGTGATCCGCAGGGCGGAGCCGGAAATTCTGGCCGCGCCCTTCCGGTCCCGACGGGCCAGGCCCCCGGATACGGCTGGAATGACGGACGCGGTAATAGCGGCCATGAGCGAGGTAGGCAAATTGTAGATGTTAATGGCCCCGGAATAGTTTCCATAGAGGGTACGGCTCACATCCTGGAGCACCTCATCCAGCACCAGCGCCGCAGATTGCAGGGCTGTGGGGTTCTGGGCCGCGGCCGCGGCCTTTACCTGCTCGGTCAAAGCGCTCATGCTGACCTGCGCCCCCGCCCCCATAGCCTGTTTCCAGGCATCAAGGGCATCCTGCAGCGGGGCAAAATCCGTCACTCCGGCGTACAATGCCCAGCTGCTGGGGTCTTCCAGCAGTACCTTCTGCACCTGTCCCTGGACCAGGGAGGAGTCAATGACGGTCACAATTCCCACCATTGAGGAGCTGAGGGTAATGGGGATGGCAATTTGGAGCAGCTCCTTCAAAATGGCGCCCGCTCCCTCAGGCACATCCTGGGACAGCTGAGGTTCTTCCAGACTTTTCCGTACATGGTGCAAAGCCATATACACCACCGCCACCACTGTTCCCACTGTCACGCCGGTAATAGCTCCGGCGGCGGCGCTGCTCTGTCCCGCTCCGGACCGAATCAGCCAATAGGCCAGCCCCAGACCAACCACCAGCTTGCACATGGCCTCAATAATCTGGGAAATAGCGGTAGGGGCCATATCCCTGTGTCCCTGGGCATAGCCCCGAAAGGCAGACAGACAGCCCACACATACCACGGCGGGGGCCAGAGCCCGAATTCCAATGGCGGCTTTGTCATCATTCATCATGCCGGCCAGCAGGTCCGCCCGGAAAAACATAACCAGGAAGGAAACGCCCCCCAGGGCGAGAAACACCGCCAGGGACAGACGGAAAATTTTCCGCACCTGATTGCGCCGGTTCAGGGCGTTGGCTTCACTCACCAGCTTGGACACCGCAACAGGGAGTCCCGCAGTGGAAATGGTAAGCAGGACGGCATAAATATTATAGGCGTTGGAAAAATCGGCAGTTCCCTGCTCTCCAATGATATTGGTCAGCGGTATTTTGTAAAACATACCAATGACCTTTACCACCAGGATTCCCACCGCCAGGATGGCGGCGCCGCCAAAAAAAGTGCTCTGTTTTTGTCCGCTCAGCCGGCGGGGAGGAGAATTACGCTGGGCCATAGGAAGCCTCCTACATCAACCAAAAATACGGGGCAGGGCATAGCCCTCCACCTCGGCCCGGATGCGCTCCAGATCCAGGGTGAAAAACTCTCCCTTTTCATATATGATCTTCCCCCGGGCCATATTCATGGACACGTCCGCTCCCCGGGCAGAAAACGCCAGATTCTCCTCCACGTCATGGCAGGGAGTCAACCCGGGATGGGTAAAGTCCACCAAAATCAGATCGGCAATCTTACCCGGCGCGATCACGCCCGTGTCCCGGCCCAGGGCATGGGCGGCGTTCACTGTGGCCATCTCCAGCGCCTGGTGAGCTGTGACCGCCATGGGGTCCAGATTGACCCCTTTATGGAGGATGGCAGCCAGCTTGATCTCCTCAAACAGGTCACTGTTATTGTTGGAGGACACCCCGTCTGTACCCAGGGCCACATTCACTCCCGCCTTCAAAAGTCGGGGCACCCGGGCCACCCCGGAGCCCAACTTCAGGTTGGACACAGGATTGTGGACGGCGGTGACGTGCTTTTGGGCCATAATGTCCATGTCCTCGTCACTGACCCAGACGCAGTGGGCGGCAGTACCCCCCCGCTCCCACACCCCATACTGGTTGAGCAGGGCCATGGGGGTCTTGCCGTACTTTTCCAGGCACTGCTCATGCTCCAGCTTTGTCTCGGAGATATGCACATGCATCCCCAGCTTTCTCTGCTGGGCAAAGTCCGCCGTCCACTGCCACAGGGGGGCGCAGGAGGTATATTCGGCGTGGATGGAGGCATCGATCAGGATCTGTCCCTCTCCCGCTCCGTGCCACTGTTCCCACAGCTCCAGCTGATTGCGGCAGTCGGAGCACTTGTCCGGGGAGAAGTCCTCAGGGGCGCCGAAGTAGAGCCCGCCGCAGGAGAGATTGGCGCTGATTCCCGCCTCCATCACCTGCTGGGCGATGGTGCCGGTCTTCATATACATGTCCACAATGCAGGTGGTGCCCGAGGCAATCATCTCCGCAAGGCCCAGGGCCGCGCCGGCAGCCACCGCGCGCTCATCCAGCTTGGCCTCAGCGGGGAAAATATAGTCATTGAGCCAGTGCTGAAGGTCATGCCCGCCTCCGTAGCCCCGGAGCAGGGTCATGGGCACATGGGTGTGGCAGTTAATAAGGCCGGGCATAAGCACCTGGCCCTCGCCATCCACCACCCGGTCAAATTCTCCCTGGGGGCGCTGGGTCCCCACAGCGCTGATTTTTGTCCCCTCCACCGCCACATAGGCGTTTTTCAGCAGGGGGTCGGCCGGGTCCATGGTGAGGACCGTCACATTTTGGAACAGAACAGACATAGAAAAACTCCTTACAGCTTTTTCAGACAGGCACGCACCAGGCCGGAAAACTTTTCCCGGGCGGCCTCGGCGGCATCCAGCACCTCTTTTTCGCTGAGGGGCTGGTCCAAAATGCCGGCGGCCATGTTGGACAGCAGGGTCAGGCCCAATACCTCCATGCCGCAGTGGCCGGCCACAATGACCTCCGGCGCGGTGGACATGCCCACCGCGTCTCCTCCCAGAATCCGGGCCGCCCGCACCTCCGCCGGCGTCTCATACTGGGGGCCGTAGCAGTAGAAATAGACCCCTTCCCGCAGGGGGATGTCCAGCTCCTTGGCCGTCTGGCGGGCCAGCTGCTGCAGGCGCACGGTGTAGAGGTGGGAGGCGTCGGGGAAGCGGTCCCCAAAGGCGGGGAGGTTTTCCCCCCGCAGGGGGGACTCGGAAAAGAGCTTGATCTGATCGGTAATGAGCATCAGATCTCCGGCCTCCCACTGGGTGTTCACGCAGCCGGCGGCGTTGGTGACAATCAGCGTGTCACAGCCCAGCAGGCGCAGCACCCGCACCCCATAGGACACTTCCTCATAGGAGTACCCCTCGTAGTGATGCATCCGTCCCTGCATAACCGCTACCTTCTGGCCCTCCAGCATGCCGAACACCAGCCTGCCCTTGTGGCCCGGCGCGGTAGACGACTTGAAATGGGGAATATCCTTGTAGTCAATGGCAACGGGGTTTTCCACCTCGTCTCCCAAATAGCCAAGGCCGGACCCCAGCACCATCGCCACCTTGGGGACAAAGTCCCCCAGGCGGTCGCGAATGGCCTGAGCGCTGGCCTGATACTGCTCCATGGTATAGTTCATGCTTTGTCCTCCTTACAGCTGCTGTCCGCAGGAGCGGCAGAATTTGTCCCCTTTTCCGCAGGGCGCACCGCAGGCGGGGCAGGTCTGGGCCTGACGCAGGTCCGCAATCCGGGCCTTCACTTCCGCAATCTTCTCCGAGAGATCATCGGCTTTCAGCAGCAGCTGGGTCACAGGGTCCCCCTCGGGAGCCCGTCCCTTATGGGTATCATACATCACCTGGCCCAGCATACGCATAACGTCGTTATAGTCTCCGTTTAAATCAAAAAGCTGTACGTTCAGCTTGGCCACATCCACCATTTGGCCGGCTTTTTTCCCTGCCACTCTGGCGGTGTCGGCGGCGGCGTCGGCGGCCACACTGGCTGTTCCCCGAATCCGATCCAACAGGTCCTTTACCTTATCGTCCATCATCACGCACTCCTTTCAGCATCATTTTTCCATTATAATTCCGCGAAGTGTGGGTATATTTTACACCAACTGCCCCTGGAATGCAACCGAAACCCGGTCAGGGCAAGGGATTGCGAACACCTTTTTCATTGCTATTTCCCGCGAGGGGTGGTAAAATAAAGTGATATGGTGTGCCGCGAAAGAAAACTCAGGCATACCTGGGGCATCATCAGAACCATCCCAAGACAGACAAAGGGGGTCTTTTTATGCGCAAGCTGGTCATTGATAAGTCGGCAGTCAAGCATAATCTCTCCGTCATCAAAGATCGGGCCGCGGGAGCGGCGATCTACGGAACACTTACCGCCGACGGGGGAGGAGCCGGCATCGTTTCCCTGGCCCAGCTGCTGCGCGCGGAAGGGATCGGCCGTTTTGCCGTGTCTGAAATCAAAGAGGCTGAGAAGCTGCGCCAGGCCGGCTTTGTGGACGAAGAGATTCTGATGCTCCGCTCCACCACCGACCGGGAGGAACTGGAGCGGCTGGTGGATCTGAACGTGGTGTGTACCATTTCCTCTGTGGATACGGGCATGGCCTTAAACGCTCTGGCAGAAAATCGTTCCACCGTGGTGGACGCCCACATTCAGGTGGATACCGGCATGGGGTTCGGGGGTTTTTTGGTCAGTGAACCGGAAAAGATTCTGCTGGCCTACCGCTCCCTGCCCAACGTGGCCCTGTCCGGGATTTACACCCAGCTCCATGCCGCCAAGCTGAAGGATGTGGAAGCTGCCCAGCAGCTCAAGCAGTTTGCCCAGGTGCTGGATATTATCCACAACGCGGGCTTTGAAACGGGCATTGTCCATGCCGCGGGCTCTTTCTCCCTGCTTCACAACGACAGCGCCCGTCTGGACGCGGTCCGGGCCGGTTCCGCCATCCTGGGCCGGTGCCGGCGCACCAAGGATGACCGATTGAAAACCGTGGGCTATGGGGAGGTCCCTCTGGCCGAGGTGCGGTGGCTGCCCAAAGGACACATGATCGGAACCGACCGCCCCATTATCCTGAAAAAGCCCACCCGGGTCGCGGTGCTCCCTGTGGGCTATCAACACGGATATGGGGTCACCCGCCCCCGGGAAAGCGGCTTTTGGGCCTTTTACCACGCCTGGCGCAGGTCAAAAAACCGCACGGTGCGCATCGGTGACCAGCGGGCCCGGCTTCTGGGCCCCATCGGCGCGGGAGAGACTCTGCTGGACGTAACCAATCTGAAGTGCTCCAGCGGCGACCTGGCCATTTTCGATCTGGACCCGCTGTTTGCCAAGGGCTGTCAGATTGAATACCGCTGATTCCTCTGACCAGGCGCGGGATTGAACGCCCACTACCACAAT
Source organism: bacterium (assembly GCA_037245165.1). GTDB lineage: Bacteria > Bacillota > Clostridia > Oscillospirales > Oscillospiraceae > Lawsonibacter. Next base: position 93,873 of record JAXWVI010000049.1, on the reverse strand, counting down.
ACGAAGGAAGTTATGACGTCTATGAATCAAAACCTTCCCTTTCAGCCCCTCCTGTTTGGCGGCGACATCAATGTATACAGCGTGGCGCGGGCCTTCCACGAGGCCTATGGGGTGCGCTGCATCGCTTATGGAAAATACCCCGCCTTTCCCTGCCACGGCAGCGCCATCATTGACTACCGGGTATGCCCCGAAAATGAAGATATCAACGCTTTTCGACGGAATGTGGAGACGGTCTCCAGGGAATTTTCGGACAAGAAGATCCTTTTGTTGGGCTGCGGCGACAGCTATGTCCAGTTGGCCGCCCACTGTAAGAACTCCCTACCGGACAATGTGATTGCCCCCTACATCGACGGGGAGCTGCTGGACACTCTGATTAACAAGGAGAAATTTTATCAGCTGTGTGACCAGCATGGGGTAGACCACCCGGCCACCTTTATTTATGACAAGTCCATGGGCCACGACTTTACCCTGCCCTGGGGCCCTCCCTACATCGCCAAGCCCGCCGACTCCGTGGCCTACTGGGCCTGCGGCGACCACTCGCTGGCTAAGGTGTACATCTGTCAGAGCTGGGAGGAACTGTTGGAGAGTCTGGACCATGTATACGCCGCCGGCTATGGGGATCATATGGTGCTCCAGGAGTTTATTCCCGGAGATGACAGCTATATGCGGGTCTTGACCAACTACTCCGACCATAACGGCCAGGTCAAGCTCATGTGTCTGGGCCATGTGCTGCTGGAGGAGCACTCCCCCCATGGCATCGGCAACCACGCCGTTATCATCACGGAACATGACGAAGCTCTGGAGCTGAAGATCAAGACTCTGCTGGAGAGCCTCCACTTTGTGGGCTTTTCCAACTTTGACATCAAGTATGACCGGCGGGACGGCAAGTATAAGGCCTTTGAGATCAACTGCCGCCAGGGCCGGAGCAACTACTACGTCACCGGGTCGGGGCATAATATCGCAAAGCTCCTGGTGGAAGACTACATCGAGGGAAAGGAACTGCCCTTCCTCATCACCAAAAACCGATCCCTGTGGCGGATGGTACCCCGAAAGGTGGCCTTCAAATTTACGCCCAAAAAGTATCACCAGGAGATGCGCGCGCTGATCAAGGCCGGCGCCGACTGTCACTCCCTGGTCTACTCCGGGGACAACTCCCTGAAGCGCCGGATTCGGGTCTGGAAGAACCATTTGGGCAACATCAAGCGCTTTGACCAGTACAACAAGGTACCCAACGAGGAGTAAGCTCGCTCATTGCGCCGCTCCTCCTTTCCCAAATGAAACCCGCTGCGCCGCTGCTTTCATTTGGGGGCGGCTGCGCCGTCTTTCACTGGCCTGTGGTCCCCCTTGGGGGACAAATTCCTCTCTCAAATGGTGATACTATGAATGATCGTCTCGGCGTCCTGGGCGGCATGGGTCCCCAGGCCACCAACACCTTTTATCAATTTGTTATTGACCGGACCGACGCCCGCAGCGACCAAGAGCATGTAAACGCTCTGATCCTGTCTGACAGCGATATGCCCGACCGGACGGCCGCCATTTTGGGCACCGAGCAGCAGCGGGAAGCGGTCTATGCCCGTCTTCTCTCCGACGCCCGGCTGTTGGAAGGGGCGGGGTGTACCGTCATCGCGGTCCCCTGCAACACATCCCACTTTTTTCTGGACCGGGTTCAGGAGCAGATCGGTATCCCCATCATCCACATGATCCGGGAGACAGCCCGGCGGTTGGCCGACCAGGGGATGAAACGACCGGGGATTCTGGCCACCGACGGGACCATCCAAACAGGACTCTACCAAAAGGAGTTTTCCGCCGTTGGAATACAGTGTGTAATTCCCTCTCCCCAGGTTCAAAAGCTTGTCATGTCTCTCATCTATGACGACGTGAAGGCAGGGCGGGACGGCGACCCTCAGAAATTTGCCGCCATCCATCAGGATCTGCTTAACCAGGGCTGCGACTGCGGGGTGCTGGCCTGTACGGAGCTGTCCGTCTTTGCCGACAAACATCATCTGCCTCCCTTCTACACCGACGCCATGGCCGTACTTGCCGAGCGGGCGGTACAGGCCTGTGGGAAGCCCCTGCGGGACATTTTTATCAAGTAGAGGTGCGCTATGGTTCACACACTGAAGGAATATCTCGCCCTGTTGGAAGAAAACAGTCTGCTGGCTGCCCCCGCGGCCCAGGAAATCGACCTGACCGCTCCCGTGGCTCTGGTTTCCTACGACTCCCGGGAAGTAGTGCCGGGCACGTTGTTTCTCTGCAAAGGCGCCCACTTTAAGCCGGAGTTTCTGGAAATGGCCCGGGAGAAGGGAGCCATCGCCTATGTCAGTGAGGTTCCATATCCCCAGGTTCCGCTGCCCTGTATCCTGGTATCCGATATGCGCCGGACCATCGCTCCCCTGGCCGACCTCTTTTATGACCACCCCTCGGGGAAGCTGAAGGTCATCGGCCTGACGGGCACCAAGGGCAAGTCCTCCACCGCCTATTACCTGAAATATATTCTGGATGAGTATATGCAGGAGAAGGGGGGCAGGGAGAGCGGCATCGTCTCCTCCATCGACACCTATGACGGGGTGGAGCGCTTTGAGTCCCACCTGACCACCCCGGAGCCGTTGGAACTCCAGCGCCACTTTGCCCACGGGGTGGAGACGGGGATGGAATACCTCACCATGGAGGTGTCCAGCCAGGCGCTCAAATACCACCGCTCTTTGTGCACCGACTTTGCTGCCACCTGTTTTTTGAACATCGGCTACGACCACATCTCGCCCATTGAGCACCCGGACTTTGAGGACTATTTTTCCTCCAAGCTGAAGATTTTTAACCAGGGGGCGGTCAACTGCGTCAACCTGGACTGTGATCACGCTGACCGCATCCTGGCCGCCGCCCAAGCTGCGGGAAAACCTGTCTTTACCTTTTCTCAGAAAAATGAGGAGGCGGACGTTTTTGCCTCCCAGGTGCGCAAGCGGGGCAACGACATTCTCTTCCGGGTGCGTACCCGCCGATTTTTCCGGGAGTTCCGCTTAACCATGCCCGGACTTTTCAATGTGGAAAACGCTCTGGCCGCCATTGCCGTGTGTGAGGCGCTGAACATTCCCGAGCGGAGCATCTATGTGGGGCTGATGAAGGCCCGGGTCCCCGGCCGGATGGAAGTCTACTCCAACGCCGACGACACGGTGATTTCCATTGTGGACTACGCCCACAACCGTATGAGCTTTGAGACCCTGTTCCGCTCTGTCCAGGCCGAGTACCCGGGTCGCCGGGTGGTCACCGTGTTCGGCTGTCCGGGCAAAAAGGCCCTGGACCGTCGGCGGGATCTGGGTGAGATTTCGGGCAAATACTCCGACCTGGTCATCCTCACCGAGGAGGACAGCGGGGAGGAGGATACCCTGGACATCTGCCGGGAGATCGCCCAGTATGTGGCGGCGGAAAACTGCGAGTATTCCATCGAGCCCAACCGGGGCGAGGCCATCCGCCAGGCGATTCTGGGCTGCCATGAGCCCTCCGTCCTGCTCATCACAGGCAAGGGGGCGGAGACGCGACAAAAGCGGGGCACCCAGTATATCGACACGCCCTCAGACGTGGACTATGTCCACACCTTTCTCCAGGAGTACGACGTACAGCACGGCCTGGACGGGATGGAAAAGGTGCGAAACCTGCTGTCCATTCTGCCCATCCTCAAACGCCACGAGGGGAAAACCGTGGTGGTGAAGTACGGCGGCTCGGCCATCGGGGCAGCGTCCTCTCAGGACACCACCCTTCAGGACGTGGCCGCCCTGCGGATGGTGGGGATGCGGGTGGTGCTGGTCCATGGGGGCGGCAAGCACATTACCGCCCTGCTGGACAAGCTCCAGGTGCCCACCCGGTTTGTGGACGGCTACCGTTACACCGACGATACCACCCTGGAAGCCGCCGAGCTGGCCCTGTCCGCCCAGGTGAACAAGGCCATTGTCTCCGACCTGGCCGGGCTGGAGGTGTCCGCCGTGGGTATCTCGGGCAAAGACGGCGGCCTCATCACCGCAGCGGTGAAGGACCCAGCCCTGGGACGGGTGGGGGCCATCACAAAGGTCAATACCAAGGTACTCATCACCCTTCTGGATCAGGATTTTCTCCCTGTCATTTCTCCTATCGCCATGGGGGAGGACGGCAAGGGACTTAACTGCAACGCCGACGATGCCGCCCGGGCGGTGGCCGAGGCCCTGGGGGCGGAACACCTGGTGTTCCTCACCGACGTGGGGGGCATCCTCATTGACAGCCACAACAGCAAAACCGCCGTGGATCGCATGGACTGTAAGCGGGCGGAGGAACTGATTGAAGCCGGACTCATTGCCGGGGGCATGGCCCCCAAGGTCCGGGGCTGCGTCCACGCCATCCGCGCCGGAGTGGGGGAGGTCTCCATCCTGGACGGCCGGGGCGAGCACACATTGCTCTTGCACATGCTGGGCCAGCGCTCGGCGGGCACTACCATTACGGGATAAATTCCATCGAAAAAGTGGCAAAGCCACGTTTCATAAGCTGCAAAAACCGGATGGCTTTCGCCATCCGGTTTTTTTGCTTTAATTGGTGTGAAACAGCTGGTAGCCCGCTCCGGGCAGGCCCATCTCCGCCAGACAGGCCAGGGTGTGCTTTGCCTGGGGCGTGACAGCAATGGTGATGCGCTCATAGAGGATGGACTTGGACCCCTCCCGGTCTGAGGTGGGGCTCCTGCTGTCCGTCTCAAAGACCCAGGTAAATTCCAGCTTCGGGGTCATGTTACCCTGGCGGGGATCGGTAAAGAGGCTGTGCACGCCGATGTCCCCCTCCTCAAAGTCCAGGCGCACCGCATCCCACAGCTCGCGCTGGTCGGCAAGAGACTGATTCTCCAGGAAGATGGTACCAAAGTACTCCTCCTGCTCCTGCCAGACGTCCTGCAAATAGGTCTGGGTGAGCTGGCCCTGCTCATAGTAGTCAAAGTTATACATCTGCTCGATGAGCTCCCGGTCCTCCAGCATCTGCTGGGCGCATCCGGTAAGGGTGTCCAGGTCATTGACCTCGTCCTCGTACACCGGGACACTGCTATACTGGCGGTTGATGGTGGAGCCATTTTTCAGGGTGTAGTCGATGCTGAAATAGATATAGTCATCCCCGCCCTCTATCTGGGCCCGGCCCTTCTCCTCCACCGCTTTTTGATGCAGCTGGGTGACCATCTCAATAAGCCGGGGGTCGCTGGTGTTGTCAAAATGCAGCCGCCCGTCGTCATAGGGGTAGCCGATGTCCCCGTAGAAGTAGACCTTCTCCACGCTGTCCACGCTGGGCACCCGGGTCTCTACCCCGAACAGGTCAAAGACACACACCACACACAGAAGGGCCATGACCGCCACGGCCACCACGCCGCCCTTCCATGCCTTCCACACCCGGAAGGACTTTTCCAGCAGCATCTCCGCCACAAAGTAGCCCACCGCCGTCCAGATGAGCACGCAGGCAATAAGCCCCGTGGGGGGATCGTTGCGCCAGTTGAAGAAGCTAGCGGTGAACACCCCCAGGCAAAGGCCGGCGCACAGGGCCACCCCATACTTAAACACGGGCCGCACCAGCTTCACCGACACCACATCTCCGGCGCTCTCCACATGGCGGCGGCGGTAGACGCTGAGGGCCACCAGGGCAAACAGCACGCCCACCCCGGCATAGACCGCTACCATGGTGGGGGAGGCCAGGTACCACCGGTTGACGTTGTCCAGCACCTGAGCGGAATCCATGGAACCCATCTCCCACCGGCAGGCCTCGCTCAGGGCGTAGACCGGGGTGCAGCAGGTCACCCAGAAGTTGTAGTAGCTGGCACTATATCCGTAGAAAAACTGCCGCAGGAGCATGGTCACCAGGTAGTAGATCACATAGACCAGTCCGTTGAAAATCAGGTAGAAGGCGGGCAGAGCCAGGATGTGCCCGGTAAACATAGCGCAGAAGCTGGCAAAGGAGAAGAAGAAGATGCACACCCCCGCCTGGATCAGCAGCGCCACCCCCAGGCTGGGGATGGTGAGCGCCCACTGCCCCGAGGGAATCAGGATCAGCTCTGCCACCAGGGTAATGACCCCCACCACCGCCAGAGGCAGCAGCAGGAAGGACAATCCCGCCAGATACTGGGTGGTAAAGAGGCTCTCCCGCCGCAGGGGCAGAGCGTGCATCATGCAGGCGGAGCGGGTGGAGTACAGGTACCCGAACACCGCCATGGCCGCCAGCACCCCAAAGGCACAGGCCAGCCACACCCCTGGAGTGAGCAGCTCACCCAGCCGCTGGGCATCCTGATAAATGCTCTGCCGGGCCTCACTCATGCTTCCATTCCAGCGCAGAATCTCAAAGTAGTTGTTGAGCATGCGCAGGGGAATCAAAAACATCCAAATGAGGCCCCACAGCCCCCACAGGGGCCAGAACCGGGTCAGGGATTTCCGGTACAGAGTTCCATTAAAGCACGATGTCCCGCACGCCATAGTCTTCACCTCCCATTTCATAAATAAAGATTTCCTCCAAACTCAGGGGCAGCGCCTCCATAAGGATGGGGTTAAACTGCGCCATACGGCTGCGGATATCGGCGGGATTGCCCCGGACGATGAGGGTAAAGACCCGGCCGATCTGGGTGGTGTGAAGGACATTCAGCTCCTCCGGCAGCGCAGGCAGATTCCCGTCCTGAAAGGCGATCTGGAGTTTTACCACATTGTCCTGCAAATCCGTCAGAGAGCGCTCCAACAGCACCTTCCCATGGGACAGTACCCCCACATGGTCACACACGTCCTCCAGCTCCCGCAAGTTGTGGGAGGACACCAGCACCGTGGTTCCCCGCTGGGACACATCTCCCATGAGCAGCGACCACACCTGCCGGCGCATCACCGGGTCCAGGCCGTCCACCGGCTCATCCAGCACCAGCACCTCAGGGTTGCAGCACAGGGTGAGCCAAAAGGCGCTTTGCTTCTGCATGCCCTTGCTGAGCCGGCGGATGGGCTGGCGCTCATCCACCTCGGGGAAGGCCTCTTTCAGGGCCTCGTAACGCTTGTTGTCAAACTGGGGATAGAGTCCCCGGTAAAAGCGCATCATGTCCCGGGTGGTGGCCGAGGTAAAGTAGTAGAGCTCGTCGGGAATGGCGGCAATTTTCGCCTTTACCGCTGGGTTTTCATACACCGGCTGCCCGTCCACCAGCACCGACCCGGAGTCGGGACGGTAGATGCCCATGATGTGCCGCAGGATGGTGGACTTACCCGCTCCGTTGGGTCCCACCAGACCATAAATAGAGCCCTTCTCCGCGTGCATACTGAGCCCGTCCAGAGCCCGAAACCCGTCAAAGGTCTTGACCACATTGTTGACCTGTATCATCAGCTCTCTCCCCCCTCTAAGCTTCCAATCCGTGTCTTCAGTTCCTGCCCCTTTACCCCAAGAAACAGCAGCTCTGCCGCCGCCTGGTCAAAGACTCGGAACAGCTCCGTTCTCCGCCCCTCATCCACCCCTGTATTGGGAGCGGCAAAGGAGCCCTTTCCCGGCACGGAATAGACATACCCCTCTGCCTCCAACGCCTCATAGGCCCGCTGAATGGTATTGGGATTGATGGCCAGGGTTCCGGCCATGGTCCGCACAGAGGGGAGCTTTTCCCCCTCCCGGATGACTCCGGTCACCATCAGTCGGCGCAGTCCGTCCTTGACCTGCTCGTAGATTGGCCGGGCATCCCGATAGTCCAAATTGAGCATGGTACCTCCTCTCTCCGGGTTTTCCCGGGAAACGATATAACTTTCGTCAGAATGATCACATATACTGTACTAACTGTATTAGTACACACAGTATATCTAAGCCCCCTTCAAATTGCCATTAAGGTTTTCTTAATTTTTTCTTATGTTTTTCTTCCCATATCTTTTCTTTCCTTTTCGTGGGGTTGTGTGATACAATAGCGCTGACAAAAGAATTTTACCGTCCCGGAGCCGTTCCGGACGGCTGTGAGGAGGATTTGCCATGTATGAGTCCATTGGTTTTATCGGCACCGGCAACATGGGAAGCGCCATCGCTGCCGCCGCCGCAAAAAGCGGCCTGGCCGGACGCATCCTGTTGTCGAACCGCACCCCATCCAAGGCCCAGGCCCTGGCCGACCGGCTGACAGGGGCGGAGGTATCGGACAACGCAGCCATTGCCCGGGAGTGTCAGCTGATTTTTCTCGGCGTCAAACCACAGATGATGGCCGGGATGCTGGCGGACATCTCTCCCATCCTTGCCCAGCGGCGGGACCGCTTTTGCCTGGTCACCATGGCCGCCGGCCTCACCTGTGCCAAAATCCGGGACCTGGCGGGAGTCAACTGTCCTGTCATCCGGATGATGCCCAACACCCCCTGCGCCATTGGGGCCGGAGTGATCCAATACTGCGCCTTGGATGCTTCTCAGGAGGAGCTGGACCAATTCGCCGCTCTCATGGCCCCGGCCGGACTGATCGACCCGGTGGCGGAGCAGCTCATCGACGCGGCCAGCGCCGTGTCCGGCTGCGGTCCCGCCTTTGTCTATCTCTTTATTGAATCGCTGGCCGATGGGGGAGTGGCCTGTGGTCTGCCTCGGGACAAAGCCATTGCTTACGCCGCCCAGATGGTGGCGGGTTCGGCCCGGATGGTCCTGGAGAGCGGTACACATCCGGGTGCTCTGAAGGACGCGGTATGCTCTCCCGGGGGCACCACCATTCAGGGCGTCCGCACCCTGGAGGAGCGGGGCTTCCGGGGCGCCGCCATGGACGCGGTGATCGCCGCCTATGACAAAACCCTGTCTCTCAAGTAAATTCCCGGCTCTGGGGTTTCCCATCCGCGCTCACAAGGGGAGGTTCTATATGAGAATTGTTGTGAAGGTCGGTACCTCCACACTAGCCCACTCCACCGGGCGGCTGAATATCCGCCATGTGGAGGAGCTGGTTAAGGTGCTGTCCGACTTGAAAAACGCCGGCCATCAGATGATTCTGGTGTCCTCCGGGGCCATCGGCATGGGAGTAGGCAAGCTGAACCTTCCCGGCCGCCCCGCCGACATGCCCACCAAGCAGGCCGCCGCCGCTGTGGGCCAGTGTGAACTGATGTACACCTACGATAAACTTTTTTCCCAATATAATCACACGGTGGCCCAGATTCTTCTTACCAGTGAGGACGTGGTCCACCAGGACCGGCGGCAGAATTTTGAAAATACCATGGCCCGGCTGCTGGAGCTGGGGGCGCTGCCCATCATCAACGAGAACGACACCATCGCCACGGAGGAAATCAAGGTAGGGGACAACGACACCTTGGGGGCCATTGTGGCCTGCTCGGTGAAGGCCGACCTGCTGGTGCTTCTCAGCGACATCGAGGGGCTCTATACCGCCGATCCCCGTCAGGACCCGAACGCCCGGCTCATTCCCAGGGTGGAAGCGGTCACACCCGAAATCGAGGCCCTGGCCGGCGGCAAGGGCAGCGATCTGGCCACAGGCGGTATGGCCACCAAGCTCCGGGCCGCCAAGATGGTCACTGCGGCCGGCTGCGACATGGTCATCACCAACGGGGAGCATCCCCAGCGGCTTTATGACATCACAGAGGGCAAGGCAATCGGCACCCGGTTTATCGGGGCCAACCAGGAGGTGGATGGATGATGACAACACAGGGCTTACTTCACCAGGCGCAAAAGGCCAAAGTGGCCATGTCACTGGCGGATGCGAACACCAAAAACCGGGCTTTGCTGGCCATGGCGGACGCTTTGGAGGATCAGGCTTCCTCCATTCTGCAGGCCAACTCCCTGGACCTGGATGCGGCTCGTGGAACCATCTCTGAGGTTATGCTGGACCGCCTGGCCCTCAACGAGGAGCGGATTTGCGGCATGGCCCGGGGAATCCGGGAGGTGGCCGACTTACCCGACCCGGTTGGGGCGGTACTCAATCGGGTGGCCCGACCCAACGGTCTGGTCATTGAAAAAACCGCCGTCCCTATGGGGGTCATCGCCATCATCTATGAATCCCGCCCCAACGTTACCTCAGACGCCGCCGCTCTGGCCCTGAAGGCAGGCTCCGCCTGCATCCTCCGCAGCGGCAAAGAGGCTCACCGCTCCGCCGCCGCCATTGTGGCTGCCCTTCACCAGGGCCTCTCCGCCGCCGGTCTGCCCCCTCAGGCGCTGGGACTGGTGGAAGACACCAGCCGCGCTTCCGCCAACGAATTGATGGCTGCCAGGGGCCTGGTTGATCTGCTCATTCCCCGGGGCGGAGCGGGCCTCATCCGGGCCTGCGTGGACAATGCCGCCGTCCCCGTGCTGGAGACGGGCACCGGCATCTGCCACATCTATGTAGATGGGTATGCCGACCAAGCCATGGCCCTGGACATTGTAGAAAACGCCAAGTGCTCCCGGCCCAGCGTCTGCAACGCCGCCGAGGTGTGCCTGGTAGACCGGGCCGTTGCCCGGGACTTTCTGCCTAAACTGAAACGGCGTCTGGTGGACGACAGAGCTGGTGGGGGGCAGATCCCTGTGGAGCTGCGGCTGGATGAAACCGCCGCCGCCATTATCCCCGGCACGCCCGCCGGTGAGCGGGACTTCGACACAGAATTTTTGGACTATATCCTGGCCGTCAAGGTGGTGGATGGGGTAGAGGAGGCTGTGGCCCACATTGCCGCCCACTCCACCGGCCACAGCGAAGCCATCATCACAGCGGATGAGAGCCGTGCCAGAAGTTTCCTGTCTCAGGTGGATTCCGCTGCGGTATACTGGAACGCTTCTACCCGGTTTACCGATGGGGGAGAGTTCGGGCTGGGCTGTGAAATGGGCATTTCCACCCAAAAGCTTCACGCCCGGGGGCCGTTAGGCCTTCAGGAACTTTGCACCTACAAATATATTGTGAAAGGGAACGGGCAGACACGCTGAATTTGTAAAATTTTATGAAATGACTTTTTGGAACGTTTGGTGTAATATGATAGTAAATAAAGGGCTTATGCCCGGAAAGGATTGATTCCAATGAGCCTGAAAATCCGTGAGCATGAATTTTTGGAACTGACCCGCGAGCTGCTGGATTCCGACCAAGTGCGGATGATGGGCCGGTGGAAACATCACGGTCCCGTCACCACCCTGGATCATTCCCTGTTCGTGGCCTACAGCTCCTACCGGCTGGCCCGGTTTTTCGGCCTTGATGCCTACGCGGCCGCCCGGGGAGGATTGCTCCACGACCTGTACCTCTATGATTCCAAGGACAAATCCGCCCACCCCGGCAATCAGTGTTTCGATCATCCCCGCTTTGCCGCGCGAAACGCCGCCGCGCTGACCAACCTGTCGGCCAAGGAAAAGAACATCATTCTCTCCCATATGTGGCCGCTGGGCGGTGCGCTGCCCAGATCGCTGGAGGCCTGGCTGGTAGACCTGGTGGACACCGTGTGCGCCGGGCTGGAGCTGTCCAGAATCTGTCGGCCCTCCCGTCTGCGGGAGCGCTTTGGTGTGCGCCCGCTGATGGCAGTCTGCTGACCGCGCACAAATGACCGCCTCTCCAATACATGGAGGGGCGGTTTTTGCAATATTTCACAGAATCTCACTGGTTAATTTTGGTTTCTTGACATTTTAAAAAAATTTTGATTGTCATGGAAAAAGGAAAAATAATATGTTATAATGAACCCAGTTTAAGTTTTGTCCAAAAATTGGACTTTCTTATCAGGAGGAACCCATGAAAGACTACCAAGCCGCCATTCAGGCCAAGCGGGAAGCACTGCTTCAGGCCGGTGTAATGATGATGGACCCCGCCAGCGTCTATGTGGAGGAGGAGGTTGCTGTTGGCCCAGGCACCATGCTGCTGCCTGGTACAATCCTCAGGGGAAAGACCACTGTGGGAGCCAACTGTCAAATCGGACCCAATGTGATGCTCACCGACTGTCAGGTGGGCGAGGGCTGTACCATCAATGCCTCCCAATGTGAGGAGAGCTGCATTGAGCGGGGCTGTCAGATCGGACCGTACACCCATATCCGTCCCCACTGTGTGGTGGGCGAGGGCTCCAAAATCGGCGCCTTCGTCCAACTGAAAAACTGCAATTTGGGCAAGGGCACCAAGATGGCTCACCTGACCTATGTGGGAGACAGCGATGTGGGAGACAACTGCAACTTCGGCTGCGGTACCGTCACCTGTAATTACGACGGCTTTCAAAAGCACCGCACCACCATCGGCAGCAATGTTTTTGTGGGCTGCAACACCAACTTTGTCCCTCCCGTGAAAATCGGAGACGGCGCTTTTATCGCCGCAGCTACCACGGTAACGGAAGATATTCCCGGCGATGCCATGGTGATCGGCCGGTCCCGCCAGCTGGTAAAAGAGGGCTGGGCCGCGGCTAATCGAGAGAAGAAGGGAAAAAAGTAATTTCGTGGACGGTGCTCCACATCAATTGCTATACGAGAAAGGCCGGTGGCTGTCCACCGCCTCAAAAAAGATTTGGAGGATTTCAATATGATTGCACACGGGAAGGACATCAAGGTTTTCACCGGCAATTCCAACCCCAAGCTGGCCAAAGATATCTGCATGGAACTGGGCATCCCTCTGGGGAATTGCGAGGTGGGCTGTTTTTCCGACGGGGAAAATTTTGCCTCAATTTATGAGACAGTCCGCGGTTCGGACGTGTTTGTGGTTCAGTCCACCTGCTCCTTTATCAAGGACGGAAAGCCCGGTACGGTCAATGATGCCCTGATGGAACTGCTCATCATGATCGATGCCTTGAAGCGCGCCTCCGCCGGCCGGATCACCGCTGTGATTCCCTATTTCGGCTACGCCCGTCAGGACCGCAAGACCAAGCCCCGTGACCCCATCTCCGCCAAGCTGGTGGCAAATCTGATTACCCAGGCGGGCGCCGACCGGGTACTGACCATGGACCTGCACGCCAATCAGATTCAGGGCTTCTTTGACATTCCTGTGGACAATCTGCTGGGGTCCCCCATCTTTGTGGATTATTTTAACCGCAAATTCAAGGACAGCAGCGACGACACCATGGTGGTTTCCCCTGATGTGGGCTCCGTGGCCCGCGCCCGTGCCTTTGCTCAGAAGCTGGGGATGCCCCTTGCCATTGTGGATAAGCGCCGGCAGAAGGCCAACTCCTCCGAAGTGATGAACATCATCGGCGAGGTGGAAAATAAGCACGTCATTCTTCTGGACGATATGGTGGATACCGGCGGCTCTCTGTGCCACGCCGCCAAGGCTCTGGTGGAAATCGGAGGAGCCAAGGACGTGACCGCCTGCGCCTCCCACGGCGTTCTGTCCGGCCCGGCTGTACAGCGGATTACCGACAGCGTATTGACGGAAGTCATGTTCCTGAACACCATCCCGCCCAAGGAAGGCATTCACTGTGACAAGATCAAGTACATCTCTGTCGCCCACATGTTTGCCGAGGCCATCAGCCACATCTATATGGAGACCTCCGTATCTCCCTTGTTCCTGTAAAACAATCCAATCATTCCAGAGCAGGGCGGGTAACATATTACCCGCCCTCTGTTTTGAAATTATAAGCGAGGACAGGTTATGTTTTTGAAAAAAGACTCCGGCGGACCTGGCTGGATGCTGGTCTGTCTGGGAAACCCGGGGGAAAAGTATGAAAATACCCGGCACAATGTGGGTTTTATGGTGGCGGACGAAGTGGCCCAGCGGCAGAACAAGCCCATTCAGCGTCTGAAGTTTAAAGCTTTGACCAATCTCTTTCCCATCTCCGGGGAAAAGGTGCTGGTGATGAAGCCGGTCACCTATATGAACCTCTCCGGGGAGGCGGTGCGCCCGGCAGCCGATTATTATAAGATTCCCCCGGAACGGATTTTGGTGGTTTCTGACGACACCGCTTTGCCCGTGGGCAAGCTGCGCATCCGCCTGAAAGGCTCGGCGGGTGGCCACAACGGCCTGAAGAGCATCATTGAGCACCTTGGCACAGACCAGTTTCCCCGTCTGCGGGTGGGGGTGGGGGAAAAGCCCCACCCGGATTATGATCTGGCTGACTGGGTTCTGGGAACGTTCCAGGGCGAGGATAAAAAGGCTATCGATGCCGCCGTCAAACGCGCCGCCGACGCGGTGGAGTGCATATTTGCCCAGGGACTGGACCGGGCCATGGGCAAATTCAATGGCTGATCCCCTCCATTTGCCACAACACTTTACCAATCAGCCAAAACTCCAGAAAATTTTATTGCTTTTTCTTTCACGCTTTGATATGATGACAGAGAAGAGCGGATTCATTCAGGGCGCTCGGGTTGGGCGCCGTCATTAAACGACTGGAGGTATAAACACTATGAAAGACATCTATGTTGTTAGCTGCTGCCGTACCGCCATCGGCTCCTTCGGTGGTTCTCTGAAGGATACTCCTGCTGCTGATCTGGGCGCGGTTGTGATTAAGGAAGCCCTGAACCGGGCCAATGTCAAGCCCGAACAGGTGGATGAAGTGATGTTTGGCTGTATCCTGACCGCTGGCCTGGGCCAGAACGTTGCCCGCCAGGCCGCTCTGAAGGCCGGCGTGCCCACCTCCGTCCCCGCCTACACTGTTGGTATGGTGTGCGGCTCCGGCATGAAGAGCGTTATTGAGGCCGCCCGCACCATCCTGGCCGGCGATGCCGATGTGGTTGTAGCCGGTGGTACCGAGAATATGTCCGCCGCCCCCTACGCCCTGCCTTCCGCCCGCTGGGGCGCCCGCATGGGTGACAACAAGATGATGGATACCATGATCAAGGACGGCCTGTGGGACGCTTACAACAACTATCACATGGGCACCACCGCCGAGAATATCTGCGACGTATGGGGCATTACCCGTGAGGAGCTGGACGAGTTTGCCGCCTCCTCCCAGAATAAGGCTGAGGCTGCCATCAAGTCCGGCCGCTTTGAGGACGAGATCGTCCCCGTCATGATCAAGAAGAAGAAGGAGACTCTGGAGTTTAAGGTGGATGAGTTCCCCCGGGCCGGCGTCACTCCTGAGAGCATCGCCAAGCTGCGCGGCGCTTTCCCCGTAGGCCCCGAGGGCGTGGAGGATGAGATTGTCCATACCTTTGAGCCCACCCAGATCCATGAGGCCGACACCAAGAAGCATGTTCAGCGGGTGACCGCCGCCAACGCCTCCGGCATCAACGACGGCGCCGCCGCCATCATTCTGGCCTCCGGCGAGGCCGTGGAGAAGTACGGCCTGAAGCCCATGGCCAAGCTGATCTCCTGGGGCCAGGGCGGCGTAGATCCCAAGATCATGGGCGTGGGCCCCGTGCCCGCCTCCCGTCAGGCCATGGAGAAGGCCGGCCTGAAGATCGAGGACATGGACCTGATCGAGGCCAACGAGGCCTTTGCCGCTCAGTCCATTGCGGTAGCCCGTGAGCTGCACTTCGACATGAGCAAGGTCAACGTCAACGGCGGCGCCATTGCCCTGGGCCACCCTGTTGGTGCATCCGGCGCCCGTATCATTGTTACTCTGCTCCACGAGATGGCCAAGCGGCCTGAGGCCAAGAAGGGCCTGGCTACGCTTTGTATCGGCGGCGGCATGGGCGTTGCCACCATCTTCGAGAAGTGCTGAGTTTTCTTCAACATTCTGCAGCGCCCCGGCTAAACGCCGGGGCGCTGCTCCGTTTTGCAGATCATGCCAACCAACAACGGATGAACATGTATAAAAACAGAAAGCCCCGGCACCCGCTCCAAGGTGCCGGGGTCTTCTGTTGAAAAAGAGGATTAAAATGAAACGAACTGTCTCTTGCAAGTGTTATGATACGGAAAAGTTATTAACAATTCCATCCCCAGTTGTTACAAAAAAATTAAATCAAATGTTCTTTTACTCCCCCTAGCTGAGGGCACGTCAAAAGTTTTCCACACTCTGCCCCAAAAAGGAGGAAAGACTGATGGAGCGACCCATCAGTCTTTCAAAGAAATTGGAGGATAGAATGAAAAGATGTTCTTGCCTTGCGAGTATGAGTATATCCAAGAATCATTACAAAAGTTCTCAGCAAATGTTACAAAAGAATTAAATCTTTTTCTTTTACCGGAGATGTTCAAAAAACTCCCGGAGAATTTTCTCACACTCGCCCGCCAAGGGACCCTGATAGATTCTGGGGTGGTGGTTAAACCGCTCCTCGAAGAGGTTGAGCACGGAACCGCAGCATCCGGCCTTCTCATCCCTGGCCCCGTAGCGCACTTCCTCTACCCGGGCATTGATAATCCCCCCTGCGCACATGGGGCAGGGCTCCAGGGTCACATACAGCGTACAGCCGTGGAGCCGCCAGCTCCCAAGTCTTTCGCAGGCATCCCTGATGGCTTCCAGCTCCGCATGGGCAGTGGCGTCACCATCCGCCTCCCGGCGGTTTCGCCCCCGGCCGATAATCTCTCCCTCCCGGACAATAACGCAGCCAACAGGCACATCTCCGTCCTTCTCGGCCTCACGGGCCAGAGACAGAGCCTGGGACATATAGTATTCGTGGTCCATGCCGCTCCACCTTTCCTCTTATTTTTCTTAGTGTACCCGATGCCGGGGTTTTTCGCAAGAGGGCTGAGGCAGTCCCTTGTACTGCGGGCAAAATCGTGATACAATAGCCAGCGAATTTATGGACAGAGGACATCAGCCTATGACAACCTATTTTGCCGGACAATTTGATATTGCCGTGATCGGGGCGGGCCACGCGGGCATTGAGGCGGCTCTGGCCGCCGCCCGCATGGGTCTTCGCACCCTTTGCTTTACCGTAAATCTGGACGCGGTGGGCAACATGCCCTGTAATCCTGCCATCGGTGGGACAGGAAAAGGCCACCTGGTGCGGGAGCTGGATGCGCTGGGGGGCGAGATGGCCAGGGCCGCCGACAAAGCCTGTATCCAGTACCGGCTCTTAAACCGGAGCAAGGGCCCGGCGGTATGGTCCCTCCGGGCCCAGGCCGACCGCCGGGAGTACCAGAAGATTATGAAGCATACCCTGGAGAGACAGGAAAACCTATGGGTAAAGCAGGCGGAAGTGGTGGAAATTCTCACAGAGAATGGGGCCGTATCCGGAGTCGTTACCCACACCGGGGCGATATATGCTGTGAAAGCCGCTGTTGTGGCCACCGGCACCTATTTGGGAGGGCGTATTGTAGTAGGGGAAGTGGTCCGGGATTCTGGACCGGACGGCCTGTCTGCCGCCCTGCCCCTTACCCAGAGCCTTTTGAAACTGGGGCTCTCCCTGCGCCGGTTCAAAACGGGCACACCGCCCCGGGTCAACGCCCGCAGTGTGGATTTTTCCAAAATGGAGCTTCAGCTGGGTGACGAGGACGGACAGGCCTTTTCCTTCCAGACCCAAACGCCGCCCAGAAATCAGGCGGTGTGCTATCTCACCTATACCAACGAGCGGACCCACGAAATTATCCGGGCCAATATGTCCCGTTCCCCGCTGTTTGACGGAACCATCGAGGGGATCGGACCCAGATACTGCCCCTCTATTGAAACCAAAGTGGATCGCTTCCCCGACAAAAAGCGCCATCAGCTGTTCATTGAGCCTATGGGGCTGGACACAGAGGAGCTGTATATCCAGGGTTTCTCCTCCTCTCTGCCGGAGGAAGTGCAAATTCAGATGCTCCACACCATTCCCGGCCTGGAGCATGCCGAAATGACCCGGTGCGCCTACGCCATTGAGTACGACTGCGTGGACCCCACTCAGCTGGAGGCCACGCTGGAGGTCAAATCCGTCCCCGGCCTCTACGGGGCGGGGCAGTTTAACGGCTCCTCCGGCTATGAGGAAGCCGCCGTCCAGGGGTTTGTGGCTGGCGTCAACGCGGCCCTGAAAATTTTAGGCAGACCGCCTTTTATTCTCCGTCGGGACCAGGGCTATATCGGCGTGCTGATTGACGATCTGGTGACCAAGGGCACCAATGAGCCCTACCGGATGATGACCTCCCGCACGGAGTACCGTCTGCTCCATCGCCAGGACAACGCTGACCGGCGGCTCACCCACATGGGCTATGAATTGGGGTTAATCTCCCGGGCACAATATGACCAGGTATTGGAAAAATACCGTATGGTGGACAAAGAGGTGGCCCGGCTGGAGCACACCGGCACGCCGCCCTCCCCCCAGCTTGACAAGCTGCTGGAGGACAGGGGAGAGCCCCCGGTCAAAGACGGGGCACGGCTGGCCGATCTGATCCGGCGGCCCAGACTGACCTACATGGACCTTGCCCCCTTTGACCCCCAGCGCCCCCATCTGCCCGCCAAGGTGGTCAGTGAGGCGGAAATCACCATTAAGTACGCCGGATATATTGACCGCCAGCTGCGTCAGGTGGAGGAGGTCAAGCGTCTGGAGGAGCGGCCGCTTCCACCGGAGCTGGATTATTCCTCCATATCCGGCCTGCGGCTGGAGGCCCGGCAGAAGCTTTCCGCCATCCGGCCCCGGAATCTGGGACAGGCCAGCCGGGTTTCCGGCGTGTCTCCCGCGGACGTGGCGGTGCTGATGGTCTACCTGAAGCAGGGAGAACAAAAGCAAGGGAGGTAAGCTCATGGAGCTAATTCAGATTAAGGGAAACACCTGGGTGGCGGAAGCCATGGAGTATATTCCCTTTTACAAGCTGGATGACAGCCGGTGCATCCTGCTGGACACCGGACTGCTGGAGGAACAGGAGGAGCTGGAGCGCGCGCTCCTGGACCACGGACTGCGCCCTGTGGGCATTTTATGTTCCCATGCTCATGTGGATCACTGTGCCAGCAACGGATATTTTCAGCAGAAATACGGGGCAAAGGTGGCGCTCACCGCCCCCGAAGCCGCTATGTGTGCCAATATTTTGACCCTGAAGTGCTACTTCCTCACCTTGCCTCCCGACATGGTGGCCCGAGAGTCCTCCTGTATGGTGCATACGCCTGACGTCATCATTCCTCCCGAGGACGGCATCTTTTCCTTCTGCGGAGCCGAATTCCGAATCATTCATACCCCCGGCCACTCCGCCGGGCACATCTGCACCATCACCCCTGACAACGTGTGCTACACCGCAGACGCCCTCCTCAGCCACGAGATGCTAAGTGCAAAACTCCCATATAACCTTAGCCATCAGGCCGCCATAGACAGCCGGGAGAAGCTTCGGGGCCTGGACTGTGTCCAGTATATTATGGCCCACCGGGGAGTCTGCTCCCCCAAGGAGGTGGACGCTCTGATTGATTCCAACCAGGCGCTCATTCGCCGCAGGTCGGAGGAGATTCTCTCCCTGATTGTCCGTCCCATGTCGGCCAGCCAGATCAACGAGGCCATCTGCATCCAGGACGAGCTGTTTACCCATAAGCCCCGGCGGGCCCTGCGCTTTGAGCGCAATATCCGCTTTTTTGTGGAGTATCTTACCGACCGGGGACTTCTGGAAACCTTCTGCAAAAACGGAATTGTCTATTACCGCAGGCGGGAAGGCGACGACTGATTATGCCCGATCTTGTGTTGGGGCAGTTTTTTCCACAACCTGTGGTATTTTGCGCCCTTTTTTCGGAAATTTTCGGGAAACCCTTGCAATATAAGCAGAATTGTGGTAAACTTTTCTGTACTTCCGGGCAGCTCCGGTTTATATTGTAAAATAATTGCCCCCCAGGGGCCTTGAAAGGAACGAGAACAAATGGAAACGCTGAATCTGATTCTTACCATTGTCCAGGTCCTGTGCGGGCTGGCTGTAATCGCCGTGGTTATGCTCCAGTCCGGCAAGAGCGCCGGTCTGTCCGGAGCCATCGCCGGCGGCGCCGACACCTTCCTGTCCAAGAATAAAGCCAAGAGCGTGGACGCCAAGCTGGCCAAGATGACCAAGTGGGTGGCCATTGTCTGGATCCTGCTGACTCTGGCCCTGTGCATTATCTGATTGATTTTTGAAACAGCCCGGTCAAATGACCGGGCTGTTTTTTATCCAAAAGCCATCCTGTCAGAAGTTTTTCATCCCCAGGCAACGAAACGCGCCCCAGCCGATGGCTGGGGCGCGTTCCCATTTCACTTCATCTCGTGGCTGTTTAACAAATACTGCTTAATGTCCCAGAGCTTTTGTGACAAGTCCACATAATAGTTGTGGGGATTTTCAAAGCGCTTCACCTCATCCCACAGGGAATCCACCTGCCGCTGGCAATAGGCCCTGCTGGCCTGAAGGTCGGGCACCTGATACACCAGTTCGCCGTTCCGGAAAACTGGAACCATCAGCTCCCGTGCTTCGATGTTGGTAAAGACCTTACGCTTCCAGGTGGCGTCGGGGTCAAAGAGCTCCAGAGGGGCGTCGAAGTCAAACTCCTCATCGTGGAGACAAATAAGGTCAGCCTCCGCCTTTCCGGTGTCCTTGGAAAAAATCCGGTACACCTTTTTGAAGTGGGGGGTGGTAATCTTGGCGGGGTTTTCACTGATCTTAATCTTGGGGATGATATTCCCTTGGTCGTCCTCAATGGCGGCCAGCTTATACACACCACCGAATACAGGTTCGCTGCGGGAGGTAATCAGGCGCTCACCCACGCCAAACGAGTCAATTCTGGCTCCCTGGCGGACCAGATCACGGATAATATACTCATCCAAGGCATTGGAGACTACAATTTTACACTCCTTCAGTCCCGCCTCATCCAGCATCTGCCGGGCCTTTTGGGACAGATAGGTCAAATCGCCAGAGTCCAGTCGGATGCCGCACTTGGTAATGCCCTTGGGGAGCAGGACCTCCTGAAATGCCCGAATGGCATTGGGAACACCGGATTTCAGTACGTTATAGGTATCCACCAGCAGAGTGGCATTATTGGGATACAGCTCACAGTAGGTTTTAAACGCGGTATATTCATCCGGGAACATCTGGACCCAGGAGTGGGCCATGGTGCCTGTGGCCGGGGAGCCGTAACGCTGATCGGCCATGGTACAGGCGGTGGCGGCGCAGCCTGCAATGTAGCTGGCCCGAGCGCCCAGCAGCGCCCCATCGGAGCCCTGGGCCCGGCGGGAGCCAAACTCCGCCACAGGCCGCCCCTCCGCGGCACGGACAATCCGGTTGGACTTGGTGGCAATGAGGCTCTGGTGATTGAGGGTCAGCAGCACAAATGTCTCCACAAACTGAGCCTGAATTGCGGGAGCCCGAACGGTCAGGATAGGCTCATTGGGAAATACCGGCGTCCCTTCCGGCACCGCCCAGATATCCCCGGTAAACTTAAATTCCCGCAAAAAATTCAAGAATTCCTCGCTGAAACAGCCTTTGCCCCGTAAATAGGCCAAATCTTCCTCGTCAAAGCAGAGCTCCTGAATATATTCCACAACCTGAGCCAGTCCAGCCGCAATGGAAAAGCCGCCGTTATCGGGAACGGAGCGATAGAGTACGTCAAAATAGCAGATGCGATCCTTCAGCCCGGTCTGAAAATAACCATTGGCCATGGTCAGCTCATAGAAGTCACAGAGCATGGTAAGATTGGTCTTCGCTTTCATTTCGGAAAGCCTCCTTCAAGAGGGGGTGACAAGACACCCAATTTTTCTTATTATACCCTTTGGCACCGCAAAAGGCAAGAAAAAGCCTGAAATAAACCCTTAGACTTTCACCATCTGCCGGCAAGTTTTGAAATATTCTTCCCTTCGACTGATTGCATTACAAAAACGCTCCGTATTGTGCAAGGCACAAAATACGGAGCGTTTCCTATTATTGTTTCTTTTTGGATGCTTCCCGCATGCGTTCGCCATGATCCAGAATCCGCTTACGCAGACGCAGACTCTCAGGCGTACACTCCAGAAGCTCATCGTCAGCCAAAAACTCCAAGCACTGCTCCAGGCTCATCTGCTTGGGAGGGGTCAGCCGCAGCGCATCATCCGAGCCGGAAGCCCGCATGTTGGTCAGCTGCTTCTTCTTGCACACATTGACGGAAATATCCTCTTGCTTGGGTGTCTCGCCCACAATCATGCCGGCGTAGACAGGGGTGCCCGCGCCGATAAACAGCGTACCCCGTTCCTGTGCATTAAACAGACCGTAGGTGACCGCCTCGCCGGTCTCAAACGCCACCAGGGAGCCGGTATTCCGGCGCTGGATTTCACCCTTCATGGGGGCGTAGCTGTCAAAGACAGAGGCCATAATCCCTTCGCCCTTGGTGTCGGTCAAAAACTCGTTCCGGTAACCGAACAGACCCCGGGCAGGAACCAGAAACTCAATCTTCATTCGCTCGCCCACAGGATTCATCTGCACCAGGTCGCCCTTACGGGCGCCGATCTTCTCCATGACAGCACCCACACTGTCTGCGGGCACGTCCACCACCAGGCGCTCAATGGGCTCACACTTCTTGCCGTCAATCTCCTGGTAGAGTACGCGGGGGGGAGAAACCTGGAACTCATAGCCCTCCCGGCGCATGGTCTCCATGAGAATGGACAGGGACATCTCGCCCCGGCCGGCCACATTAAAGGAATCGGTGGAACCCTCCACCTCGCTGACCTTCAGGGACACGTCCTTCAAGGTCTCCCGGTACAGGCGCTCCCGAATCTGACGGGAGGTGACAAATTTTCCTTCCCGCCCGGCGAAGGGGGAGTCGTTGACGGAGAAGGTCATCTCAATGGTGGGGGCGGAAATCTTGACAAACTCAATGGGTTCAACGGCGGCAGGATCACAGATGGTATCGCCGATGGTAATATCCCCAATGCCGCTCATGGCGATGATGTTGCCCGCCTCAGCCTCCTGGACCTGGATCTTGGACAGTCCGTCAAACTCATACAGGGTGGTGGCTTTGGCCTTCTTGGCGGGGGCATCGGGGTCATGATAGTTACAAACAGCAATCTCCTGATTCTGCTTGATCACACCCCGCTCAATCCGGCCGATGGCAATCCGGCCCACAAATTCGTTATAGTCGATGGAGGACACCAGCATCTGGAAGGGAGCATCCAAATCCACCTCGGGGGCAGGAATATATTCCACAATCGCGTCAAACAGAGGCTTCAGATCACTGCCGGCCACATCAGGCTGAACAGATGCGGTTCCCTGACGGCCGGAGCAGAAGAGCATGGGGGAGTCCAGCTGCTCGTCGGTGGCGTCCAGATCCATCAGCAGCTCCAGCACTTCGTCAATGACCTCATAGACACGCTGGTCAGGCCGGTCAATCTTATTGACCACCACAATCACTCGGTGGCCCAGTTCCAGAGCCTTACTCAAAACAAAGCGTGTCTGAGGCATGGGACCCTCGGCGGCATCCACCAGCAGAATGACGCCGTTTACCATCTTCAGAATCCGCTCCACCTCGCCGCCAAAATCGGCGTGACCCGGAGTATCCACAATATTGATCTTCACATCGCCATATTGAACCGCTGTATTCTTGGCGGTAATGGTGATCCCTCTCTCACGCTCCAAATCATTGGAGTCCATGACCCGGTCCACCACGGTCTGGTTCTCCCGGTATACGCCGGACTGCTTCAGCATTTCGTCCACCAAGGTGGTCTTGCCATGGTCTACATGGGCAATAATGGCTACATTTCTCAGTTTTTCATTCCGCATGGAATCTGCACCTCTCTTGGGATTTCTCAACGAATGTGTATTATATCTCTAATTGTCCAAAAACGCAACGGGGAGAAGAAAAAAATTATGAAGGAGGAACCTTTTTGGCAATTTTTCGTCTGTTTCCAATGAAAGGACTATTTTTCTTACGTTCGAATATAGAAAAAATGTTCTAATTTCTCTTGACTTTGTCGAACGTTTATTGTATTTTATAGGCAGGCCGGTTGATTCTGTCGAAAACCAATCAAATCGTCCGTTTTTTCGGACGATATCAGCGTTAAGATACGATGATCAAGAAACGGAGGGATCTCACATGCAAACCATCTACTACTCCACCCCTCACTACATCTGCCACGAGGGAAATCTGGTGGACTTGAACGAGTTCCGCCGTAAACGCTCCCTGGTCCAGGAAGGCAGCCTGGCTCCCAAACTGGAGGAGCACCTTGCACAAACGCCTCAGAGGGCGTACGATCATACTTCCCATGAAAAAACCGAACTGGCTCTTCTACCCAATGCCAAAGTGCCCCGTCATTCCGGGCATCAGGAACACACCGCCTGGATTTTGGATGCCTGTGCCAGTCTTGGGGTGGTAATTATGACAATTTCCTTCGCCATAAGCTTTCTTTTATGAACTGAAACGCCCTTGATTTATTTTGTTGGCATTTATATTTTAGATACAATTTGTTCATAGAACGCTGGAAATCAGTTCCCGGCGTTCTTTTTTTGTACAATTTTTTTCATATTGAAAAAGTAAAAGGGTTGACGGAGAAACAAAATTTGTGTATAGTATTGTTACCGTTTTGTAACTCTTATTTCAAGTTTGTCATTTTTTCTTTGGTAAAAGCGAGGTAACCCCAGATGGAACAGTTTCAGGCCCGGATTCAGGAGCTTGTTGAACAAATAAAAAATAAAATTGCTTCCCTCCTGGAACAGGTAGATCAATCCCAATGGAAAAAGAAGCTTACTGTTTATTATAAAGCCGGGCGGGAGTGGTCCCGCATTCACTTTCGCCGCTGGACACACCTTTTTCATGGGGCCGCCGCCGGCAACAGAGCGGTAGGACCCATCTCCTTTTTGTTGGTTTCCGCCGCATTGGGCACGGCGCTCACCCTAACCACTCTTTATTCCACCAGTTACGCGGTAGTGGTAAATGGACAGCAGGTAGGCATTGTAGCCGACCAGAGCGTCGTAGACCACGCCATCGCTACTGTGGAAAGCCAGGGCTCCAAGCTGCTGGGCTATGACTACCAGGTGGACGCAGAGGTGGACTATGAATTTACGCTTACCCTGAAAAGCGACCTCAGCGATGAGCGGTCCATTCAAAATTACTTTTACGAACAGCTTAACGAGGTCAGTGACGAGCTGCGTGCCTATGAGGTGAATGTGAACGGTCGGGCAATTGGTGTCGTCAGAGACAACAATGCCCTCAATGATATGCTTGATGATCTGAAAGAACAGTATTCAACAGAAAATACTGTCCAGGCAGAGTTTGTTGAAAACCTTCAGATCAACAATGTCTATGCTGTCAATGACCTTATGACCACCGAAGAAATGCGCCAGGCCCTTGAGGCCAACACCACAGGAGAAACCACTTATACGGTGGAGAAGGGGGACACGTTTAACGCCATTGCCTATGCCAATGATATGTCGGTCAGTGATCTGAAGGCCCTGAACCCGGGCATTGATATCAACCGGCTAATGATTGGGGATGTGCTGAACGTGAAGGAGAAAATTCCTACCCTCTCTGTTCAGACTTTGGACCATGAGGTCTATACTCAGTCCATTGAATGCCCCGTGGAAACAGTGGAAGACAGCTCCATGTACAAGGGTGAGAGCAAGATCATTACCCAAGGCGAAGAGGGAGAAGCTCAGGTAGAGGCCGATGTAGTATATGTAAACGGCTATGAGCAGGAGCGAACCATCACCAGCACCACCACCCTACGGGAGCCCACCACCACCGTCAAGGCCGTGGGCACCAAGGAGAAGCCCAAGACGGCCTCCACCGGCACATACAGCTGGCCTACCTCCAGCCGCCGCATCAATTCCTATTTCGGTGGTCGGTATCTCTACGGCTACTACGACTACCACTCCGGCCTGGATATTCACGCCACCTATGGAGAGCGCATCAAAGCCGCCGACGGCGGTACCGTAACCTTTGCCGGCTGGAAAGGGTCTTATGGGTATCTGGTCATCATTACCCACGACAACGGCGTACAGACCTACTACGCACACAACTCCTCACTGCTGGTATCCGCCGGCGATAAGGTGTACCAGGGCCAAGCTATTGCCAAGGCGGGCAGTACGGGCAACAGCACCGGCGTACACTGCCACTTTGAGGTACGCGTGGGCGGCACCGCGGTGAACCCCCTCAATTACCTGAGCTGACGATACTCAAATAAAAAAGGATGGGCTTATTGCCCATCCTTTTTTATTCACGCCCAGTCGCTGTACTCTCCTGTGCGCCAGGGTCAATGGTGTGCTCCCGATAGTATTCCACACTCTGGTAAGCATCGATCATTTCCTGCTCCTCTGGGGTCAGTGTATAGTAGGGAGCGCCGTCTTTCCAATAAATTCCCTGCTCATGAACCAAGGGAGTCAGGCTGCAGACCTCCCGGGAGAGCTGCATAAAGGCCGGGCCATCCCATGCGCACTGTTCAAACACCTCTCCCATCAAAAAGCAGGGAGAAAAATCTCCGCCGTCCTGAATAAACTCCTTTCCCAGAGTTTCTTTCGCTGCAGAATTTGCCCAGATCAGATAGGGGGTGGCATAGTAGTCGTAAAATCCCTGGGCGGTCTGAAGGTCAAAGGTACAGCCAAGGTCGGCATAGCCGCTGTTCCCATTTCCCCCCCAGGGCTTGTGATCCCCAAAAAGGACCAATATCACCGGCTCATCCATCTCTTCCAGCCCCTCCACCAGGTCGGTCACAGCGGAAAGGGTATCGGACACCCGCATAAGATAATTGTTCCAGATGTTGCAGGTTTCCTGCTTCAAACCAGTACGTTCCGGGGTCAGATATTCGTCCGCTATGGTATATTGCCACTCATAGGGACCGTGGTTCTGATAGGACACGGAGAAGGAGAAGCAGGGGCCCTCCTGGACTCTCTCCTTTAATTGTTTCAAAAGCTCTTCCATCAGAATATGGTCGGAATTCCACTGTGCGGCAACCGGGTCCACCAGATCTCCATAGTGATTTTCCGTAAACCAGTACTCCTGGAATCCCAGAAACTGATTGATGGTTTGACGGTCATAAAACCATCCAAACCCCGGGTGGCTGCCAAAGGTCTGATACCCCTGTCCATCCAGATACCACACATAGGAGTCTGTGTCCTTAATAAAGTCACTGTGGCTGGAATAGCCAGTCAGAAAGGCCCACTCCGTGTCCACAGTTCCACCGGCAAAAATGTTGGTCAGCAATCTGCCCGAGACAGACTGCTCTGAAAGCTGATGCCAGGGAGCGTAGACCTGCTGTACGCTGTCCTGCTGAGCCAATAGCTCAAAATCTGTCAAATCACAAAAGGCCTCCAGCATGATTCCCATAATGGATACCTTCTGGTCTTCCGGAATATCCGCATCCTGGTACTGTCCCAGCAGCTCAGCGGCGCTTAGCCCGTCATACCCCTCCGGCGCGGTAAAAATCATTTCCTGGAACGAGTATAGAAAGGGATATATGCCGCCTTTGGTCACATAGTCCTGCGCCTCATTCCAGGGCATGGCTCCTCCCGCTTTTTCATAGAGGGAGTCGTTGAGATATAAACTGACAAAAGAAACCGCCATCAGCGCTCCGGTGGACAGAGCGCCCAGCATCCGCACAGGCCAGCCCTTTAATCCCCGGGGCATCAATAAAATTGAGAAAACCAATCCGGCAATCAAAGCGGCCAAGGTAAGCCAAATGAGCCAGTTTAGATCCAGCTCATAATTTCCCACAATCCCCGCAGCCTCAGATGCCAAACTTAAATCCACAGCCAAAAACGGATCTGCCCGCAGCTGTATTTTAAAATAGTTGACCAAGGCCACCCCGATCACAGGGATAAATCCCCCCAAAAAGCCGATCCAAGCCCTTCGGGACAGGAAATAAAACAGCCAGACCAACAGCACCGGAGGCCACAAATTGAGAAACAGGATCAGCGGATTTGTAAAATAAGAAAGGAACAGATCCTTGCTGACCAGCGATTCCACCGCCACCGCGGAAAAGAGCAGAGACAACACCCCGATACAGCACCCCAGACCTGTTAACGCAGCGGCAATCCAAATCTGGTGGGCCCGTCCATACCGTTCTTCCGTGCCGGCAGGCAAACGCATAATTTGAAGCAGTACTCTCATGATAGCTCCTCCGATCCCTCATGGGATGTTCATCAGCGCCCAAACATAGCGTTTGTATATTTTAGCGCGTTTTCTTAAGATTTGCAAGATAAACGGAAGCGAAAAGGCCGGGACGGCTTCCATTTGGAAACCGCCCCGGTCAAATTGAATCTTTTCGATTTTGCTTTTAATAGGCCAGCTTCTCCTCCAGCCAGCTCTTCAGCTCGCTGATGGGCACTCTCACCTGCTCCATGGTATCACGGTTGCGGATGGTAACGGCGTTGTCGGCCTGCTCGGTGTCGCTGCCCACGGTCTGGAAGTCCACAGTGATGCAGTAGGGGGTGCCCACCTCATCCTGGCGGCGGTAGCGCTTGCCGATGGAGCCGGCATCGTCGTAGTCCACCATAAAGTACTTGGAAAGCTCGGCCTGAATCTCCCGGGCCTTGTCGCCCAGCTTCTTGCTCAGAGGCAGCACAGCGCACTTGAAGGGGGCCAGAGCGGGGTGGAGGCGCAGCACGGTGCGGACGTCGTTCTTCTCCGCATCCACGACCTCCTCGTCATAGGCGTCCACCAGGAAGGCCAGGGTCACACGGTCGGCGCCCAGGGAGGGCTCCACCACATAGGGGATATAGTGCTCATTGGCCTCCTGATCAAAGTAGGTCATATCCTTGCCGGAGGTGGTCTGGTGGGCGTTCAAGTCAAAGTTGGTGCGGGAAGCCACGCCCCACAGCTCGCCCCAGCCGAAGGGGAAGACAAACTCAAAGTCGGTGGTGGCGTTGGAGTAGTGGGACAGCTCCTCGGGCTCGTGGTCACGCAGCCGCAGGTTCTCGTCCTTCATGCCCAGGTCCAGCAGCCACTGGTGGCAGAACTTCTTCCAGTAGGCAAACCACTCCAGCTCGGTGCCGGGCTTGCAGAAAAACTCCAGCTCCATCTGCTCAAACTCACGGGTACGGAAGGTAAAGTTGCCCGGGGTGATCTCGTTGCGGAAGCTCTTACCAATCTGACAGACGCCGAAGGGCAGCTTACGGCGGGTGGTCCGCTGGACATTCTGGAAATTGACAAAAATACCCTGGGCAGTCTCAGGACGGAGGTAGACGGTGTTCTTGGCGTCCTCAGTAACGCCCTGGAAGGTCTTGAACATCAGGTTAAACTGACGGATGTCGGTCCAGTTGTGCTTGCCGCAGGAGGGACAGGGGATGTTGTGCTCCTCCACAAACTCCTTCATCTGGGCCTGGGACATGGCGTCCACGCTGTGGCCCAGATCAAAGTTGTTCTCCTGGCACCAGTCCTCAATCACCTTGTCGGCACGGAAGCGCTCC
This sequence comes from bacterium, assembly GCA_037245165.1. Lineage (GTDB taxonomy): Bacteria > Bacillota > Clostridia > Oscillospirales > Oscillospiraceae > Lawsonibacter. Next base: position 64,901 of record JAXWVI010000049.1, on the reverse strand, counting down.
TTGCACTCCTTGCAGTCCATGAGCGGATCGGAGAAGCCGCCCACATGGCCGGAGGCCACCCACACCTGGGGATTCATCAGAATGGCGGCGTCCAGACCCACGTTATAGGGGTTCTCCTGGACAAACTTCTTCCACCAGGCCTTCTTCACGTTGTTCTTCAGCTCCACACCCAGAGGGCCGTAGTCCCAGGTGTTGGCAAGGCCGCCGTAGATCTCGCTGCCGGAGAAGATAAAGCCCCGGCCCTTACAGAGGTTGACGATCTTTTCCATGGTCTTTTCGGTGTTTTTCATATTGACGCTCCTTTTGTCACAAATTTGGTTGGCTCAGAGCAAAAGAAAACGCCCTGAGCCGTTTTAAATCGGCTCAGGGCGAACAAAATTTGTCCGTGGTTCCACCTGAATTCGTGTCTGGCTGACACGCACTTCGTTCCCGGTAACGGCGGGGACCGGCGGGCCATTTCCTGCCCGCGCTCCAGGGGGCCTTCCCGCCGCGCCTTCGGAGGATTTTCACCGGCCATCCTCTCTCTTAAAATCCCGGCTTTGGGGTACTGTTCCCTGTCGTCGCTTTGATTAGCATTTTATGATAGTTTTGCCCTTATGTCAAGGAAATTTTCATTCTTTTCCCGTTTCACGATAAAAGATCAATCTGATCCATGGCCTCCAGAACCGCCTTTTGATCCTTCTCACCTGGGACCCGGACCCGGACAGAGTTTGCTCCCAGTCCTACAAACGCGGTACCTGAAACCACTTTAATTCGGAACGGATCAAAAGCTTTTTTTAGATTTACCTTGATATCAGAGTGGGTCAACAATAAGATCGGCGTCTCAGGACTGGTGTGGGAGATGGTAAGATGCCGCCAGCTTTTCTCCAAAAACGGTCTTTTGCATTGGGCTGTAAGCCGGCGGGTCTTTTCCAGAAATCCCTCATCCTCCAGCGCCGCCTGCGCCACCAGTCGGGCCGGTGAGGAGCAGATATAGGGATGCGTGATATTATCCAGAGGGACGGTCAGCTGTTTGGGCATAAAACCATAACCCGCACGGATTCCGGCAAGGCCGTGGGCCTTGGAAAAGCTGCGCAGCACCACCAAATTTTCATGGTTTGGCGCGAGGGTCAGAGCAGACTGCTCTCTGGGCATATAGTCCCCATAGGCTTCATCCACAATAATGGGAATGGATAGCGCTTCTGCCCGTTTTACCAGCGCCTCCACTTCATCCAGGGGGATGGCCTGTCCGGTGGGATTGTTGGGCGTGTCCACATAAACCAGCTTATGGCGTCCGTCCATCCGCCGGAGCATCTCCTCCACATCAAACTGGAAGTTATGTTCCGCCCGGAGCGGTACAAAGTCATACTCTGCCCCCCACATGCCCACATCGCTGGCCAGTTCAGCATAGCAGGGGCCGATCCCGATCACCAGATCGCCGGGCTCCAAAAACAGCCGGCAGGTATCATACAATAAGCTTTGGGAACCTTCTCCTAAAAAAATCTGGGACAGGGGAAGCTTTACCAGGTCTGACCAGTAACGCTGAATTGATTCTTTCATCTCCACAGTATGGGGGTAATTTTGAGCCGCTTCATAGGGGATATGCGCCAACGTCTTCCGGGCTTTTTCCGACTCAGTCAATACATTAACGCCATCTCCACAGTCAATCAGATATTGATCTTCCGGACCCTCCACTGCATAGCTGGTCTTCAAACGGTTTTTAATATAAGGTTTTACCGGCAATTCCATCGTCAGCGGCCTCCTGTCCAAATATAAGCGTTTTCTTTGGACTGTCATCCATATTATAGTTTAAAATTGTCGATAAATCGTCGGTTTATTAGAAAAGCGACCTAAATTGAAATTTAGGCCGCTTACCATTTGTTATCTGGAGAGCAATTTTTTCATGCCCTCTTCCAATCCCTCCACCGTCAGGGGGAACATGGGAAATTCCCGGGCAATGATATCATAGGTCTCAGACCAGTAGGCCCCCCACTGGGGGCGGCGGCTGGGGTTGAGCCAGATGGTATGTTTGAAGCGCCCCTTGAGAAGTCGCAGCCAGTCCATCCCGCACTTTGGGACCTCCTCCCGGTTCCAGCCTCCATAATAACCTCCCATCAGCTCGTAGGGGGCCATCTGGGCGTCCCCCACCAGGATCAGCTTATAGTCGCTGGGAATGTTGGAGAGTACCCAATCGGTAAGCACGCTGTTGCGGGATAGGAGCATAGGGTCGTGGTAAAGACGGGCATAGGGGCAGTTGTGGAAATAATAGACCTTCAGGTCCTTAAAATGTCCGGACTTGCTTACCGCCTGAAACAGGGCGGAACAGAGGTTGCTGTAATAATCCATAGACCCGCCGGAGTCCATCATCAGCAGTACCTTGACGGTATTTTCCCTTGGCCGCTTGTAGCGCACCTTCAGCACACCGCCGTTGTCAGCGGTATCTTTGATGGTATTATCCACATCAAATTCGGTGGGGGGGAGGTCCACCAGGCCGGAAAACTGCCGCAGCTTCCGCAGGGCCACCTGAAACTGCCGGGTATCCAGGGTATTGTCCCGGCGGAAGTCCCGGAATTTCCGCTCTCCCGCCACCCGGAAGGCCCGGCGGTGCATACTCTCTCCTCCCACCCGGATGCCCTTGGGGGAGTTGCCGCTGTTGCCGAACATGGACATACCGTGTGTCCCTACCCAGTAGCTGCCGCCGTTGTGCTCTTCGGTCTGCTCCTGCATACGCTCTTTCAGCATCCGCTCAATCTCTTCCTCGGAAAAGCCCATGTTGCGAAGAGCCTGGGCCTCGTCCCAGGTGGCGTAGTCGGAGAGTACATCCGGTCGGTTAAGCCAATCCAGCAGCTCCTGGGAGACCTCTTGCTGGAAGGGGACGTCCTTAAAATACTCCAGGAAGGAGCGGTCAAAGGAATCAAAATCCGCTTCGCTCTTCACCAGCAGGCACCGGCACAGGTGGTAAAATCCCGTGAAGCTGGCCCCATGGAGTCCCTTGTGAAGGGCCTCCATCAGCGCCATCCACTCGGTGAGGGAGACCTTTAACCCATTTCGCCGGAGCAGATAGAGAAAATCCTCAAACATGGTGCTTCCTTTCCTCTCCACAGCTTTCTTGAGAAAAGATGTTCCGGGTCCGGCATTTCTCAGAGCCCGGCAGAAGCCGTGGAAGTTCTTTTTGGGTACCTTTTTCTTTCAAGAAAAAGTACCTTATTTCCAGCTGCGGCGCATAGCGTCGATATCCTCGTTCTTCTTCAGCAGCACCCCCAGGTAGGGCACCTCCTTCACGATCCGGTCCACCGCTACCCCGCCATGCTGAAGGGCCTGGATCCAGTCGATGATCTCGCTGGTGGAAGGCTTCTTTTTGATCTGGGGCAAATTCCGAATCCGGTAAAAGGCCTCCAGAACCTGGTCCAGCAGCTTCTGATCCAGATCGGGGAAGTGTACCCGTACGATGTCTGCCATCAGCTCCTTGTCCGGGAACTCAATATAGTGGAACACACACCGCCGGAGGAACGCGTCAGGCAGCTCCTTTTCCGCGTTGGAGGTGATAATGACCACAGGGCGGTGGTTGGCCTTCACCGTGCGCCCTGTCTCGGGGATGTGGAACTCCATCCGGTCCAGCTCCCAGAGAAGGTCGTTTGGGAACTCCAGGTCCGCCTTGTCGATCTCGTCAATGAGCAAGATGACCTGCTCGTCACTGGTGAAGGCCTCGCCCAGCTTGCCCAGCTTTACATACTTTTCGATGTCGTCCACGCCCTGGCCGCCGAACTGGCTGTCATACAAGCGCTGAACCACGTCGTACACATACAGGCCATCCTGGGCCTTGGTGGTGGACTTGATGTTCCAGATGATTAATTTCTTCCCCAATGCCTGGGAAATAGCCTCGGCCAGCATGGTCTTGCCGGTGCCCGGTTCCCCCTTGATAAGCAGGGGCTTCTGGAGCACCATGGCGATGTTGGCCGCCCGCAGCAGTTCCTCTGAGGCCACATAGTTTTGACTTCCGCGAAATTCTTCCATATCCAATCCTTCCCGGCCCGGGGGCCATGTTATCGTTTATGTTCCGCATTGTATCGTGTTTTTGTGGAAAATTCAACTCCTCTCTTGATTTTTTCCAGTCTCATTTTTAAAAAAGGAGAAATGTTTTCCACATAGCACCTTATTTTTATGATGACAAGTTTTCTAATATTTTTGCCTAGTTTACTTGATACTACAATTTTTTTGTGTTATGCTTTTTTTATTAGATATTTTGAGTTGGTGAGGGTATGGACGACCAACTGGTCTTAAAAAACAGACTGAAAGTTGCAAGAGCGGAAAAAAATTTGTCTCAAGGCAAGCTGGCCCAATTAGCAGGCGTCTCCCGCCAAACAATCAGCTCCATCGAGACGGGACTATTCAATCCTACCGCCAAATTAGCTCTAATCTTGTGCATAGCATTGGACAAAAAATTTGAAGATCTATTTTATTTTGAGTAACGATTTGGGAGGAATTCGCCATGAGTTTCGATCTTCGACCCTACACTGCTCCTGACTTTTCCGCCGCTTCTTTTCAACAGGCTCCGGATGCCAAGCTGGTTCCCTGTCCGAAGGACGGCGTAGCCCCTGAGGGTTATCACGCCATGAGCATCTTTCCCGAATATTTCAAGCTGAACGGACAGTGGCATCTGGCCCGGGAGAGCAGAATGGACTGTGTAGCTGTCTGGGATCAGCAGGAATTTCAAATTCGGGAGTTTCGTCACTTAAAGGCTGGCGATCTTGTAGTGGTGGGCCGGACAGAGCGGGGAGAAGAGGGCATTTTTCTCCATCACAACGGCTTTCAGGAGCAGGTTCCAGAACGGGACCGCTTTGCCTTCCGCCAGGGCCGTTCCCGAGAAACCGCCTTTTCCCGGGATTATAAGGAGCTTTACGAACTGCTGCGGCACGAACGGGACCACGGAAAGGTAGTATGGGTCCTTGGTCCCGCTTTCGCCTTCGACTATAACGCCCGGGAGGCCTTTTCCAAGCTGGTGCTGGGCGGATATGTACATGCAATTCTGGCGGGCAACGCCTTAGCGACCCACGATCTGGAAGCCGCCTATCTGGGCACCGCTCTGGGACAGGACATCTCAACCCAGGAGAGTCGGCCCAACGGACATTACAACCACCTGGACACCATCAACCGGGTGCGGCTCCACGGCTCCATTCCGGCTTTTTTGAAAGCGGAGCAGATTCAAAACGGAATTCTCTATGCCTGCGAGCAAAAAGGCGTTCCGTATGTACTGGCCGGCTCCATTCGGGACGACGGGCCTCTGCCTCCGGTTTATTCGGACGTCTACCAGGCTCAGGACGCCATGCGAAGCCAGATTCGGTCTGCGACCACCGTCATCTGCCTGGCCACTATGCTCCATACCATTGCCACAGGCAATATGACTCCGTCCTACCGGGTCATGCCGGACGGCACCGTGCGGCAGGTATATTTTTACTGCGTGGATATCTCTGAATTTGCGGTTAACAAGCTCAGCGACCGGGGGAGCCTGTCCGCCCGGGGCATCGTCACCAATGTACAGGATTTTGCCGTCAATCTGGCCAAGGGCCTGGATTTGATGTAACTATTTTTCACTTGAGAAAGGGGAGGAGCGACGCTCCTCCCCTTTATTTATACTTCTGGCTTTCCGCCACTGCAAGTTCATCACAGCGGTTATTGTAGGGGTTTTCCGCATGGCCCTTGACCCAGTGGAGATTTACCTTGTGGTAGTCGCACAGGTCCAGAAGCCGTCCCCACAAATCGGGGTTCAGAGCCGGTTTCTTGTCCGACTTCACCCAGCCTCTGGCCCGCCAGCCCTTGGCCCAGCCCTTTCCCAGGCCGTCAATCACATATTTGCTGTCGGAGTAGAGCTCAACAGTGCATGGTTCCTTCAGGGCTTCCAGGGCGGTAATGACTCCGGTGAGTTCCATGCGGTTGTTGGTGGTCTGGGCCTCTCCTCCGGACAGCTCTTTTTTGTGGGGACCATACATCAGAATCGCCCCCCAGCCCCCGGGGCCGGGATTGCCTGAACAGGCCCCGTCGGTATAGATGGTCACTTGCTTCATAATCTCTCCAAAATCTCCCGGCGCTTCTGGTCATATTCGCTCTGGGTAATGAGCCCCGCCTGCTTCAGGCTCTCCAACTGCTCCAGCCGCTCCTTTGCATCCAATGCGGTGGAGGGGATATGGTCGTGGGTTTCCGGGGAAGGGGAGGAGGGCTGTACATTGGGCATTTGGGCGCTGTCCTCTTCGATGGTAATTTCCGGACCTGTGTACTTTTTTCCAAAGGCCTGGTAGCCGTTCATCGCAGTAATGCCAATGGCAGCCAGTGTCCACAAAATTCCAAATGGGCCAAAAATGGGAATGACTACAAACAGGCCGATCAGAACAAAAACACCGCCCCAAACCATACCAAAGGCCCCTTGGGCCTTACTTGGGCGATAGGTTACCCTGCGTCTTCTCATGGAACGATACCTCCTTTTTTGGAAAGAGCAGCCCCAGCCAGGGGCTGCTCTTATTCATATTTACGTCTCAGACTGCCCGGATGGTAGTTCTTCTGCAGGCTCCTCCTGCACAGAAGTGTCTTCCTCCCGCTCGGCCAAAGCCAGGGAGATGACCTGATCGCCTTCCTCTTTGAATCGCATGACGATGACGCCTTGGGTAGCCCGGCCGGCCTCCCGGATGGCATCCACATGGGTACGGATCAGGATGCCCGCCTGAGTGACCAGAAGCAGGTCCTCCTCTCCGGTGACCACCTTGATGCCCACAATTTTGCCGGTTTTTTCGGTAACGGCATAGTTCTTGATGCCAAGGCCGCCCCGGTTGGTAATCCGGTATTCTTCGACGGGAGTGCGCTTACCGTAGCCCTTTTCTGTAATGGTCAGTACGGTTCTTCCCGCCGTCATTCGGGCGGCGCCTACCACATAGTCACCCTCCCGCAGGCGAATGCCTCGTACACCCACGGCGGTACGGCCCATGGGCCGCACATCATTCTCGTCAAAGCATACCGCCATGCCGTCATGGGTAGCGATGAGGATTTTCTTGGTTCCGTCCGTCTCCCGCACGGCCACCAACTCATCCCCCTCATCCAGGGTCAAGGCCCGGATGCCGTTGTTGCGCAGGTTCTTCAGGGCCTCCACAGGCAAACGTTTGACGGTTCCGTACCGGGTCACCATGAACAGATACAGCTCCTGATCGCTGACCTCCCGGAAGTGAAGCATAGCCTGGACCTTCTCTCCCTGCTCCACCTGGATAATGTTGATGATATTGGTGCCCTTTGCGGTCTTTCCGCTCTCCGGAATCTGATATCCTTTTTTCCGGTATACCTTCCCGGTATCGGTAAAGAAGAGAATGTAATCGTGGGTGGAGGCGGTGAACACATCCACCACATAGTCCTCTTCCCGGGTGGTGATGCCCTTCTTGCCCATACCGCCCTTGGACTGGGCAGTATACTCGCTCACCGGGGTACGCTTGATGTAGCCCGCCTGGGTGAGAGTAAAGACGCACTGCTCCTCCTCAATCAGATCCTCAATGTCGATCTCGTCCTCCACATCCTGAATCTCGGTGTAGCGCTCATCTCCGTACTTGTCCCGGATGGCGATCAGCTCATCCTTCAGCACACCCCGGAGCATCTCCTCGCTGGACAGGAGCTTGTTAAAGTAGGCGATGCGCTCCTCCAGCTCCTGATACTCCTTCTCCAGCTTCTCCCGGTCCAGACCCTGGAGCGCTTTCAGGCGCATGTCCAAAATGGCCTGGGCCTGGACATCGTCCAGGTCAAAGCGGGTCATCAGGTTCTCCTTGGCGTTGTCATAGCTGGTGCGGATGATGTGGATAACCTCGTCGATGTTGTCCTGGGCCACCAGCAGGCCCTCCAGCAGATGGGCGCGCTCCTGAGCCTTTTTCAGGTCAAATTTTGTACGGCGGATGATAACCTGCTCCTGATAGGCGATGTACTCATCCAAAATGTGCCGCAAAGACAGGATTTTCGGCTGGAGCTTTCCGTTGACCTCCACCAGGGCCAGCATATTGACCGCAAAGGTGGTCTGGAGCTGGGTCTGGGCAAAGAGGCGGTTCAAAACCACCTGGGGGTTGGCGTCCCGCTTCAGCTCAATGACAATGCGCATACCGTTGCGGTCGGTCTCGTCCCGGATATCGGAGATGCCCTCCAGACGCTTATCCTCCACCTGGTCGGCCATGTTCTTGATGAGCATCCGCTTGTTGACCTGATAGGGGATTTCGGTAATGACAATGCGGGTACGGTCCTTGCCGAACTCCTCAAACTCGTGGCGGGCTCGGACGGTGATCCGTCCCCGTCCGGTGGCGTAGGCCGCCCGGATGCCGCTGCGGCCCATAATGATCCCTCGGGTGGGAAAATCCGGGCCGTGGAGATCCTCCATCAGATCGGACAGGGTACATTCCGGATCATCAATGACCCGGATGGTGGCGTTGATGACCTCTGTGAGATTGTGGGGGGGAATGTTGGTGGCCATACCCACGGCAATGCCGCTGGAGCCGTTTACCAGCAGGTTGGGGAACCGGGAGGGGAGCACCTTAGGCTCTTTCCGGGTCTCGTCAAAGTTCGGGTCCCAGTCCACCGTCTCCTTCTCAATATCCCGGAGCATCTCATCAGAGAGTTTGGACATGCGGGCCTCGGTGTAACGGTAGGCGGCCGGGGGGTCGCCGTCAATGGAGCCGAAGTTTCCGTGTCCATCTACCAGCACATAGCGCATGGAAAAATTCTGGGCCAGACGGACCAGGGCGTCATAAACGGATGCGTCTCCGTGGGGGTGGTACCGGCCCAGCACGTCGCCCACGCAGGTGGCCGACTTTTTAAAGGGCTTGTCCGCCGTCAGATTATCCTCATACATGGCATAGAGAATTCGCCGGTGGACGGGCTTCAGTCCGTCCCGCACGTCGGGCAAGGCCCGGCCCACGATGACGGACATGGCATATTCAATATAGGATTTCTCCATCTCCGGAACCAACGGGGAGGTTACGATTGTCTGATTCGGATAACGGATTTCCTCAGGATCATACTGTGGTTTTTTGCTCATGCTTTAAGCTTCCTCCATGTTACACATCAGAAGCGGAGAATCGTTTCAGACTCCATCCGCCCAACTATTACACATCAGTAGTCGAGATTGACCGCGTACTTGGCATTCTTTTCAATAAATTCCTTTCTGGGTTCCACCTTTTCCCCCATCAGGATATTAAATGTGGCGTCGGCCGCCACAGCATCGTCCAGCTCGATGCGGCGCAGGGTACGCTTCTCCGGGTCCATGGTGGTCTCCCAAAGCTCATGAGGGTTCATTTCGCCAAGACCCTTAAAGCGGCTGATGTCAATCTTCACATTGGGGTTGCCGCCCCGCATCTCCGCGGAGATCTGATCGCGCTCTTCGTCGGAGAAGGCCACCCGGGTGGTCTTTCCCCTGGTCAGCTTATAGAGGGGAGGCACAGCGGAGTACACATACCCATGCTCAATCAGCGGCCGCATAAAGCGGAAGAAGAAGGTAAGCAGCAGGGTACGGATATGGGCCCCGTCCACATCGGCATCGGCCATAATGATGACCTTGTGATAACGAAGTTTATTGAGGTCGAAGTCGTCCCCGATACCGGCGCCCAGGGCGGTGATGACGGGGGTCAGCTTATCGTTGCCATAGACCTTGTCTGCCCGGGCCTTCTCCACGTTGAGCATCTTGCCCCACAGAGGCAGGATGGCCTGGAACCGGGAGTCTCGTCCCTGGGTGGCGGAGCCGCCGGCGGAGTCGCCCTCGACGATGTAAATTTCGGTCAGTTCCGGATTGGCCTCATTGCAGTCACGAAGCTTGTCCGGCATGGCAGCCCCGCCCAGAGCGGTCTTTCTCCGAATGGATTCCCGGGCTTTCCGGGCAGCTTCCCGGGCCCGGTTGGCGGTGAGCGCCTTATCCAGGATCGCCCGGCCAACCGCGGGGTTTTCTTCCAGATACGTCTCCAGCTTTTCGCTGACAATAGAGTTGACCAGAGTGCGGATTTCGCTGTTGCCCAGCTTTGCCTTGGTCTGACCCTCAAACTGGGCCTCGGTGAGCTTGACGGAGATGACCACCGTCAGACCCTCCCGGCAGTCGTCACCGGAGATCTTATCGTCATCCTTCAGCACCTTGATCTTCCGGCCATAGGCGTTTAACGTGTTGGTCAGTGCCCGGCGGAAGCCCTCCTCATGCATACCGCCCTCGGGGGTATGCACGTTATTGGCAAAGGAAACCATGATCTCGTTATAGCTGTCGTTATACTGCATGGCTACCTCAGCCATGGAATCTTCCTTTGCTCCGGACATATAAATGACGTCTTGGTGGAGAGGGTCTTTGTTCCGGTTGATAAAGGTGACAAATTCCCGGATACCGCCCTCATAGCACATATCGTCCTCCTGCTCCTGGCCGGGACGAAGGTCCACAGTCTGGATGCGAAGGCCGGCGTTCAGAAACGCCTCTTCCCGCATGCGGGTATGGAGCGTCTCATAGTTATATTCCAGGGTGTCAAACATCTCAGGGTCAGGCTTGAAGGTAACGGTGGTACCGCTGTGATCGGTTTTTCCCACAATGGTCATTTCCTGGGTAATCTTGCCCCTGGCAAATTTCATCTCGTAAATCTGACCGTTTTTGTGTACCTGTACCTCCAGCCACTCGCTCAGGGCGTTGACCACACTAGCGCCCACGCCGTGCAGGCCGCCGGACACCTTGTACCCGCCGCCGCCGAACTTGCCGCCGGCATGAAGAATGGTAAAGACAACCTCCAGAGCCGGCCGGCCGGTCTGAGGCTGGATATCCACGGGAATGCCCCGGCCGTTATCCGTGACGGTGATGGTATTGCCCGGATTGATGGTCACCGTAATGTCCTTACAGTAGCCGGCCAGAGCCTCGTCAATGGAGTTGTCCACAATTTCATATACCAGGTGGTGAAGACCCGACTCTGAGGTGGAGCCGATATACATACCCGGCCGCTTGCGAACGGCCTCCAGGCCCTCCAGAACCTGAATTTCCGACCCGCCGTATTCGTGGTCGGTCTTCGTGGTATTCAGCTCGTTGCGTTCTTCAGACATAGTTTACCTCCGGTTTTCAGTGTCATGGAAGAATTGAGAGGGGAGGGGGGAGAAACATAATTCTTCCCTCTCCTTTCTCAACTCTTCGTAATCATTTAAACAGTTATTACTCAATTAAATCATTTTCCGCCCGCTTTTTCAAAATTGCGGAGGATAAAGGAGAAATATATATCGTGGGCTTGCCTGCGGCGCTTTCTGTCAGGATAAACGACCTGGGCAGATCGTCGGTCAGCCATACGGCCCTGCCTTCCCGTTCAGCCTGCTCCAGAAATTCCCGGGTCTTATAGGCCCAGCTGGCATTATCCAAATCAAAAATGGCCAAAATTTCCCGGTGGGGAACCATAACCGATTGACCCAGATGGAGATACATATTCTCTTCCTCTCATAACAGCGTTCCATTTTGGATATGAAAGCTCTTTCCTGTTTCCAGTCCCTCCAGCTTTTCTTCCTCGCAGCAGGTAATAAAGACCTGTCCGCCGCGGATATGGTTGAGCACAAAGGACTGCCTTTTCCCATCCAACTCAGACAACACATCATCCAGCAGCAGGACCGGCCACTCCCCGGTCTCCTCCTGAAAAATTTCCCGCTGGGCCAGCTTTAAGGACAAAGCCGCTGTGCGGACCTGCCCCTGAGATGCGTAGGTCCTGGCCGGCTGTCCCCCTATGAAGACCACAAGATCATCTTTGTGGGGGCCGGACAGGCACTGCCGGCTATCCAGTTCTGCCTGCCTGTGCCGCTCCTGATGGTCCAGCAGACAAGGCAGGATATCTCTTGGGGAGACAAGGGGATCCGAAATGGTGGATACCGTGTCATAGGATAAATCCATTTTCTCCCTGCCCCCGGCAAAATCAGTGTGAATGGCCGGGGCATGTTCCCGAAGACGCTTAATAAAATGCGCCCGGTAATGAATCAAGATGGCGCCGGTCTGGGCCATGCGCAGATTAAAATCATCCAACGTAGCCAGCAATGAGGGGTTTTCCTGCCAGTCCCGCAGAATCCGGGTCTTATGTTCATAGAGCCGGTTGTACTCCGCCAAAGCCTGCGCATATCGGGGACGCAGCTGACAGATGGCTCCGTCCAAAAACCGGCGCCGCTCCGCACCGCCCGCGCGGATCAGAGACAAATCCTCCGGGCAAAATAGGACCGTGGTCAAGATGCCCGCCAATTCCCCGGCGGTTTTCAGCCGGACCCCGTTGGAAAAAAGCTGCCTGCCCCGCCCCCGAAAGAGCTTGGCTTCCAGCGTAAAGCTGCGGTCACGGCTTTCTACCTCGCCCCTCACAAAAGCAGAGTCCACATTCAGCATGATCATTTCCCGGTCGTACCTGGCCCGGTGAGAGCGGGCAGCGGACAGATAGGCCACTGCCTCCAGTAGATTGGTCTTTCCCTGGGCGTTATCCCCGTAAATCAGGTTGACGCGGGGATCAAACTTTGCTTGCAGGTGGACGTAGTTGCGGAAAAAGTTCAGCTCTAATTCTTTGAGGGTCATTGAACCACCAGTTCCGTCTCACCGTCAATGGCTGCCCGGTCCCCTGGGCGCAGCTTCTTTCCCCGCATGGTACAGGTTTCGCCGTTTACGGACACCCGGCCTTCCTGGATGATTAGTTTGGCGTCGCCGCCCGTCTCTACGGCTCCGGCGAATTTCAAAAGGTCCTGAAGCTTAATATATTCCGTTTTGATTTTGATCTCATGAGATTCCATACGTCACCTCATTTGCTGTTTTTTGAATAAAAAGTGCGGTATCGATGCCATTAATTTGCCTTCAGACGCACCGGGAGCACCATATAGATAAAATTTTTCTCCCCCTCGGCAGGAAGAATCACACAGGGGGCCACACCGGACGTAAACTCCATACGCAGCTTGTCAGCGGGGGCGGCCTTTAGGGCATCCATCAGATATTTGTTGTTAAAGCCGATCTCCAGTCCCTGTCCGTCGCCGGAGATGAGGCACTGATCCGCCGCGTCGCCGATAGCGGTTTTGGTGGTAATGGATACCATGCCGTCTCCAAAAATACACCGCAGAGGGGATTTGAGCTTTTCACTGATGATCAGGGAGACGCGCTCAATGGAAGCTAAAAGGGACCGGGCATCCACCTCAATGTGAATAGTGTTGTTGCGGGGAATGGCGTTTTTATAGGGCAGAAATTCACCTTCCAGCCGCCGGCAGACCAGTACCGTATCTCCGGTTTTAAACATGATATGCCGGGCACCCTGCGTCACGGTAACCGATTCCTCACCGGAACAGATTTTCTCTACCTCTCCCAGAGCGGAACCGGGCACCACAAAGGAAAAGAGATCCGCGCCCTTTTTTTCCGTCAGTCCTTCTTTTCGAAGGGCCAATCGGTATCCATCCACAGAAACCACTGTCAGAGTGTCTCCGTCCACCTCAAACAGGGAGCCGGTATGAATGGGCCGGCTCTCATTGTCGCTGACGGCAAACAGGGTCTGGGAAATCATGGCGCGCAGGACAGGCTGGGGGAGTGTCAGGGCGTTCTGTTGATCTACCGTGGGCAGTTCTGGAAATTCTTCCGGGTCCGTACCGAGAATATTGAATTCAGACATCCCACATTTGATGTTGACGGTGTAGCCTTGAGAGGAGAAGACCACCATGTCGTCCGGCAGTTTCCGTACGATCTCTCCAAATAGCCTGGCGGAGAGTACCAGAGAACCTTTCTCCTTGATCTCCGCGGGGACGGCAGCCTGAATGCCTGTCTCCAAATTATAGCCGGTCAGACGAAGGCTGTCGCCAGCTTCAATAAGGATTCCTTCCATGGCAGGAATGGAGCTTTTTGCCGCTACTGCCCTGGAAGTCACTGTCACCGCGCTGGACAGCAAGACCTTTTCGCAGGAAAATTTCATGGTGATTCCTCCAATCTCTTTCTCCCTCTGTAAGGAAGGAGAGGATATAAGTTCGTAACAGTAGTCCGTAGGGAAAAAAAAGGTGGAAAAACGGCGCAAACCCTTGGGAGAGTAAGAAAAGCGCCTCCACAGGCAGTGTTGACAAAAAAGAAGATTAAGAAGCGAGATGTGGAAAAAATAAAATTTTCCACATTTTCCTCTGAACATTCCACATTTTTTTGTGGAACGATGTGGAAAAGATGCGGCTAAGAAGACAGCTGATTATTCGTATCGGTTATTGATGTTCGTGGTGATGTCCTTGATAATTTCTGCTTTTTCCGGGTCGTTTTTCACCAGGCTCTCAATTCTGGACAGGGAATTTAGGACGGTGCTGTGATCCCGGTTGTCAAACTCCTTGCCGATGTCTTTCAAGGAGGTGCCGACCATTTGGCGGATCAGATACATGGCAATCTGGCGGGCCAGGGAGATGTCTTTGGATCGGCCCTGTCCCCGAAGGGTGGCAGGTTCAATGTTGTAAAATTTGCAGACCTCGTCGATGATCACGTCTGCGGTGGGCAGGATGTCGGATTTTTCTTTAAAAATATCCTTGACCGCCCGGATGACGGTATTTTTATCTACCGAATCCCCAATCAGATCCTGATAGGCCATAATCTTATTGACGGTGCCTTCCAGCTGCCGTACGTTGGCGGTGATATTTTCGGCAATCAGCTGAATCAAAAAGTCAGGCAGTTCCATGCCCATGCGGATGGCCTTGTTTTTAATAATGGCCATGCGGGTTTCGTAGTCCGGACGCTGAATGTCCGCCAAAAGTCCCCACTCAAATCGGGTTTTCAGCCGGTCTTCCAGACGAAGCATCTCTTTGGGAGGGCGGTCGGAGGTGAAGACAATCTGTTTTTTCAGCTCATAAAGGGTGTTGAAGGTATGAAACATTTCTTCCTGAGTGGAATCACGACCGGCGATAAACTGCACGTCGTCCATCAAAAAAATGTCCGCGCCCCGGTACTTTTCCCGAAATTCCTGGTTTCGACCTTCCCGAATGGCGTGAATCAATTCGTTGGTAAAGGTATCGCCTTTGATGTAGACTACCTTGTAATCCGGACGGCGATCATGGACGGTATGTGCGATGGCATACAGCAGATGCGTTTTCCCCAGACCGGATTCCCCGTAGATAAACAGCGGGTTATAGCTCTGACCCGGGTTGTCGGCAACCGCTCTGGCGGCGGCGTGGGCAAATTTATTGGAAGAACCTACCACAAAGCGGTCAAAGGTATATTCTTCTGTGCCTGGAAGAAAATCGCTTTGCTTTGTGGAATCCTTGGCTGTATCCAGTTCTCCCTCTGTCAGTACGATGACCTGAAAATCAGCCGAAAACAATTCGTACAGGGCTTTCTGAATGGCTGGTAGATAGCGGGCGGCGATAATATCCCGTTTAAATCTGGTGGGGGAGTAAATGGTAAAGCTGGTTTCATCCAAAGAGACAGGGACAGTATCATCAAACCAAGTGTTGATGGTGGTTTCGGTCATCTCATTTCTCATCAGGGAGACTACCTTATCCCACACCTCTGCAGTGGGGTTCATGAATTGACCTCCTTTGAAGCCCGGTGCCGATCAAACAAAGCATGGGCGCAAACTTTCAAAGCGCCTTCCCCGGCGCACCGGAGAAGGCGGCAGATAATGAAAAAATCAAAAAAATCCACATCAGTTATTATACCAAAAACAGGACTGCACCGCAAGGATTTCGCAGATTTTTTATTTATAATGTATGGAGTTTTTTTGGCAGAAATTGTGGAGAATAAAAGTGTGGCTACAAGATGTAGGGAAAATGGAGAAAATTGAAAAAAATCCTTGTTCCTCTCTGAAAAATGTAGTTGACATTGGGTCCTTTTATCCGCTATAATAACAGGCGTATCTTTTGAGAGAGGGCTGGTTACACCCTTTTGAAAAGAAACCGGGCTTTGCATGGCAGAGCTTTGAAACAGTAGACCGCAGCCGGATTCGGCTGTTGTTGGGCCGGAAAAGCCGGCTTGAAATTAAACGAGGAGGTGTCCCCCATGCTTCGTACCTATCAGCCCAAGAAGCGCCAGCGTTCCAAGGAGCACGGCTTCCGCAAGCGTATGGCCACCCGCAACGGCCGCAAGGTGTTGGCTCGCCGCCGCGCCAAGGGCCGCGCCCGTCTGACTTACTAAGGGGCCGGGTGTTTTGCCCGATCCTGTGAGAAAGACAAGACCGATCTCGGATGAGACGCGGTAAGAGGACACAATTCATATAGATGGCGCAAAAGGGGCGTGGGAGAAATTCCCCCGCCCTATCTGTGCATACGCAG
Organism: bacterium; assembly: GCA_037245165.1. Classification (GTDB taxonomy): domain Bacteria; phylum Bacillota; class Clostridia; order Oscillospirales; family Oscillospiraceae; genus Lawsonibacter. The sequence goes on along the minus strand of JAXWVI010000049.1, from coordinate 48,674 downwards.
CTTTTTGCTGAAAACCCTTGGACGTTGCTGGGAGGAAAGGCATGAAACATACCGTTTCCCTGAAACAGAATCATGAATTTCGCCGGTTATATCACAAGGGGAAAAGCGCGGTTTCCCCCTTTTTTGCGATCTATTGCCGCAAGACGGGACGACCGGAAAGCCGCCTTGGCATTACCACCGGGGTAAAACTCGGCCATGCTGTCAAACGAAATTTTGTCCGCCGCCGCATTCGGGAACTGTATCGCACCAATGAGAGCAAATTTCTTCCCGGTTACGACATTGTGGTGGTAGCCCGCACACGGGCAATTTTTGGCCGCTATGCGGAACTGGAGCGCAGTTTTCTTCATTTGATGAAGAAATTGGGTCTGACCCTCCGGGAGGAGGATCGGAAGTGAAGCGTCTTATTTTGGTGCTGATTCGATTTTATCGGCGTTCCATCTCACCCCTGCGTCCCCCATGCTGTCGTTTTATCCCCACCTGCTCGGCTTATGCTTTGGAGGCGGTGGAAAAATACGGCGCAATGAAAGGGGGCTGGCTGGCGCTGCGCAGGATATTGCGCTGCCATCCGTTCCACCGGCAGAAATCTGTGGAATACGACCCTGTTCCATAGGCGTCTGTGTGAAAAGATGAAATTGCGGAGGTAATGTTGTGGGTATTTTATTAGCACCCTTTGCCTGGCTGCTGCTGTTTTTTTACAATTTATTTGAAAATTACGGCTTGGCCCTGATTCTGTTTGCCATTGTAATCAAGCTTATTTTGTTCCCTGTGTCTTTGAAGACAAAGAAAAGCATGATTCAAACTACCATGCTTTCAGGAAAGATGCAGCAGCTGCAAAAGCAGTATGGCAAAGACCGGGAGCGTTATAATCTGGAAGTCCAGAAGCTTTATGAGCGGGAAAAAGTGAACCCCATGGGAGGCTGTCTCTGGTCTTTGATTCCTATGGTGGTCCTGATCGCTCTGTACGGCGTCATCCGTGAGCCGCTGACTTACTTTATGCACCTATCTGCCCAGCAGATTCAGCTGCTGGCCGACCAGCTGGATTGGCAGACCGTGGCTGTGGCCAATGGCTGGATGTCGCAGGCCAGTATGGATAAGCTGGTTCAGCAGTTGGCTGACGGCAAAATTGAGCACCTGTTCCAAAACGGGGCTTATAACCAGATGTATCTGGTTTCTCTGATCAATTCCAGCAACATTGAAAGTCTGAAGGCTGCTCTGAACGCCCAGTTTGCCGGGGCCGGAGACGGCCTGTTTGTGCTGAACTTCCAGTTCCTGGGTCTCGACCTGTCCAAGATTCCCACCTGGAACTTCTGGGTTGGCGGTATAACGGTGGCATCCGTAGGCTTGTTTATTCTGCCTCTGGTTTCCACCGCGGTTTCCTTCCTGTCTATGAAGGTCTCCATGGCGACCAATCAGATTAATCGGAGCCAGCCTCAAAACAAGCAGATGGAAACCACCAACAAGATGATGATGTGGATGATGCCGCTGATGTCTCTGTGGATTGGTTTCACTGTTCCAGCCGGTCTGTCCGTTTACTGGATTACCCAGTATGTGGTCAATATGCTTCAGGAATTTATTTGCAGCAAGATGCTGAAAAAGGACTATGAAGCTGCCCGGGAGGCCGCTGCCAAGCGGGAGCAGGAAGAGAAGGAAGAGGAAAAGCGCCGCAAAGAAGAGGCGCGTCTGGAGCGTGCCCGTCGGATTGAGGAAGAAAAGAAAAACCGCGGCAAGAAGAAGCCCGGTCAGAAGAAGAAGGAAGAACCGGAACAGGAAGGGGTAAACAAAGAGGACAGCCGGGAGGGTATCCGTGCCTATGCCCGTGGCCGTGCCTATATTCCCGATCGTTTCGGTGGGGTAACGCCCTACACAGACCCCAACGACCTGATTCATCTTCAGGAACAGGCCGCTGCTGCCGGAAAGGGAAAGAAAAAGAAGCAGAGTTCCCAGACGGAAGAGAAAAAGACAGAAGAAAAGAAGACTGAACTCCAGGATCAGCCCAAGGCTGAGTCTGTTCAGGAAGAACAGTCTGTTCAGACAGAAGAGACTGCGCCCGTTCCCTCCCTTGAGGAAGATACTGCGCCTGTGGAAACGGAGACCGTTGAGGTTGAGGTGGAACAGGTCGAGGTAGAAGTGGACGAGGATGAGGATAAGGAGGGCTAACAATGATGAAATGGATTGAGACGACCGGCCGTTCTGAGGAGGATGCGATTTCTGCCGCTCTGTTTCAGTTGGGCCTTGATCGGGACGATGTGTCCATTGAAGTGATTGAACGGGCGAAATCCGGTTTCTTGGGATTTGGGAGTAATCCCGCCAAAGTCCGGGTTAGTTACGAGGAAGAAAACGGAGTTCCCTGTGCCAAAAAGAATATTTTGGAGGAGGAAACTCCTGTCGCTGCCCCTGTGGCAGAGGCGGAAAAGACTGAAGAGAAGGAAGTTGTCCTTGCCGCGGCGGTAAAAGAGGAAAAGCCCGCCGCCCCTGTGGCAGAGGAGACGATTTTGGCGGCAAAGCCGGGAATGAACACACAAAAAGGCGGTCGGTCCAAATCTGAACGCCGGGAAAAATCTCATCATTCCAAAAAGGATAACCGCCTCCAGGCCGGAGACGAGGTCATTATCGGCACTGTGCCCACTACTCCTGCCAATCCTGTCAAGTTGACTCCAGCCGGAGAAGATGATCCGCGCGCTGTGCAAATTCGGACATTTCTTGTTGGCCTGATGGAGCATTTGAACGTCCAGGCGACACCAGAGGTATTTACCACGGACGAGGGAAATTATAAGGTCATTCTTCAGGGAAGCAATTTGGGCGCCATCATTGGACGCCGGGGTGAAACGCTGGATGCCATTCAGCAGCTGACCAGTTATTCTGTTAACCGGGGGTTGTCCAAGCGGGTGCGCATCCATGTGGATGCCGAGGGTTATCGGGCCAAGCGGGAGGAGTCTCTTCAGCGCCTGGCAGTAAAGGTTGCGGGAAAGGTAGTCAAATACCGCAAAAATATGACGCTGGAGCCTATGAACGCCTATGAGCGCCATGTGATTCACACAGCCCTTCAGGACTATCCCAATGTTACCACCTATTCCACCGGTGTGGAGCCCAATCGCCGCACTGTGGTGGCCTACGCGCCTGGTCAGAAATAAAAAGGACAATTGCGCGGCGGGAGGAACTTCTCCCGCCGCGTATTTTATATCTGGAGGTCTATTTATGACGCCTCTCTATGACGTATTGAAACAATATGCTGGAAAAAATCCTGCCCGGTTTCATATGCCAGGACATAAGGGAGTATTTTTGCCCATACCTGAGCTAATGGGCGCGGCCTGTTTGGATGTGACGGAGCTTCCTGCTACGGGAAATCTCTATGTGGAGGGCGAGCCGTTTGATTCCGCCCAGCGTCTATGGGCAGAGCGGTTCGGATTTGAATATTGTCAGTTTTTAACCGGAGGGTCCACCATGGGCATTCATACCGCTTTTGCCTTATGCTGCCAGCCGGGAGATCAGGTACTGATCGACAGAAATTGTCACCGATCTGTTTTTAACGCGCTGGCCCTTTTGGAGCTTGAGCCGGTTTATTTGGAACGGCCCTGGCTGTGTAAGGAGGGGCTGATAGGCCCCGTGTCCCCCGCTGATGTGGAAAAACAATTTAATCTGCATCCAGAGATTAAAACAGTTTGTATTACTTCACCCACATATTCCGGTATATTATCAGATATTGCAGCAATTGGTGGAATTGTAAAGTCCCATGGTGGAAAACTTTTCGTAGATGGCGCCCATGGGGCGCACCTTCCGTTTCTGGGAGTGAACGCATTTGAAGGGGCGGATGTGGTAGTTGTGTCTGCCCATAAAACGCTGCCCGCCATGGGGCAGACCGCTTTGTTGTTCACAACTGGATTTGACCCTGATCTGGTACGGCTGAGGGCCAGTATTTACGGCACATCCAGTCCCTCGTATGTTTTGTTGGCCAGCCTGGATGCCGCCCGGCAGTGGATGGAGGATGGGGGAGAACTGCTTTATCATCAGGCGGCTGAGCGGGTCGCCCGGCTGCGGAAAAAATTCCCCTGTTTGAGTGGAGAATTATCCTTGGACCCCACCCGGCTGACGCTTTGTGTAAGGAATGGCCCGGATTTTACCAAAAGGATGGAAGAACAAAATATATATCCCGAGATGGAAGACGGCGGCCATGTGGTTTTGATCTGTACGCCCCAGGATTTGGAGGAAAATTTGGATCGCCTGGAACAGGTTTTGGAGCGGCTGACTTCCTTTATGGGCAGCTGCCCTCCCCTACCTCCGCCGCCCCTGCCCAGGCGGGTACTTTCTGTGAGAAAAGCACTTTTTTCTCCAAGCGTGACAAGTCCACTGGAAGACTGCGAAGGTAAGGTTTCTGCCTGTCAGGTGGCACCTTATCCCCCTGGAGTGCCTGTGGTGGCGCCTGGAGAGGTCATTTCAAAAAAAGAACTGGCCTATTTGAAGCAAATAGGATATAATGTAAAGTCAGAGGTAAGAGTGGTAGCCTCTGTGTAAAAATTGTTTGTGAGGAAGAATATGGAATTTTCGGCTTTGGCGGGTAACCGCAGGTTAAAAAGCCAACTCTCGATCCAAGAAGAGGGGCGCGGCCTGTCCCATGCCTATTTGATTTGCGGTCCTGCTGGCTCCGGACGACATACGTTGGCCCTGCTGCTCAGTCAGGCCATGTTGTGTGAGTCTCCGGCATCCCTTCGGCCCTGCGGCCATTGTGTCGCCTGCAAAAAGGTGCTTCGGGGCATCCACCCGGATGTGATAACGATTGCCGGGCCGGGGGAGGGAAAGCCTATTACGGTGGATCAGGTGCGTGTTTTGCGTACCGACGCCTATGTCCGCCCCAATGAAGGCAGCAGAAAAATCTATATTTTGGAGCAGGCGGATCAGATGAATTCCTCTGCCCAGAATGCAATGCTGAAATTGTTGGAAGAGGGACCCGCCTATGCCTCTTTTTTGCTTCTGGGTACCAACGCCGGCGGTGTGCTGCAGACGGTACGATCCCGATGCGAACAGTTGATGCTGGCTCCAGTACCCCCGGGAGAGTGTTTGGAGTGGCTCAAGGAGAAATTTCCTGAGAAATCGGAGCAAACGCTGAAGAAGGTTTCTATGGATTGTCAGGGAATATTGGGCCGGGCTGTGGAGCAGTTGAAGCAGACGGGTCCTGGTGAGGAACGCGCCGCCCAAGTGCGGGAGTTGGCGGAAGTTTTGGAGACTGGAGACGAACTTCAGGTCTTTCAGGCATCTATGGCATTGGAAAAAGGCGGACGGGATGAGTTAACCGGCTTTTTGGATGCCCTGGAGGCGGCTCTTGGGATGAGGGTTATCCAGGGAGGAAATCGTCCAAAGCTGCTCAAGGCAGTTGGACTGATTCGGCAGCTGCGCAGCGCCGCCCAGCTGAACGCCAACCCCGGGCAGCTGGCAGGGTGGCTGTGTGCCGGGATGTTTACGGATCTTTGAATGGGGAAACGTCACCTTTGTTTCATAAGGAGAAATTCTGATGATTGAAATTATCAGCGTCCGCTTTAAAAGCGGTGGAAAACAATACTATTTTAATCCCAACGGGATTCAATTCCGGGAGGGAGACGGCGTCATTGTGGAAACCACCCGGGGCCAGGAGTACGCTCAGTGTGTCCAGGGAAATACCATGATTGATGAGATTGAGCTTACTGCTCCTCTCCGTCCTGTCGTCCGGCTGGCCACGCAGGAGGACGCCGAAACGGTGGAAAAGAATCGGGAGAAGGAGAAAAAGGCTTTTGCCATCTGTCAGGAAAAAATTGCGGAGCATGGCTTGGATATGAAGCTGGTCAGCGCCGAGTACAGCTTTGACGGCAGTAAAGTTCTGTTCTTCTTTACCTCTGAGGGCAGGGTGGATTTTCGGGCTCTGGTGAAAGATTTGGCTAGTACCATTCATACGCGGATTGAGCTAAGGCAAATCGGAGTTCGGGATGAGGCGAAAATGTTAGGAGGCCTTGGAATCTGCGGCAGACCCTTTTGCTGCTCCCAATTTCTGGATGATTTTCAGCCGGTGTCTATTAAAATGGCCAAGACCCAGAACTTATCTTTAAATCCTACCAAAATATCAGGCACTTGCGGGCGGCTGATGTGCTGCTTAAAGTATGAACAGGATGCCTACGAGGATCTGGTAAAAAATACCCCAAAGCAGGAGTCCTTTGTAGAAACGCCTGACGGTGCGGGAACGGTATGCAGTGTCAATTTACTGCGGCAGACGGTGCAGGTCCGGCTGGACTCCGACCCGGAGACCCCCAAGTGTTATCATAACTGTGAGCTGTGCATCATTCGCAACGGGAAAGGCAAACGCCCCGAGGGCTATGTAGAGCCGCCGTTATCCGAGCTGGCCAAGCTGCGGCGTGAGCCGGAAGAGCGTGCCGTGCTGGGAGAGGAGGAGCGCCTGTCCGCCGCCCTTGAGGCCGCTTTTCCAAGCCGGGAGGAACAGCCTCAGAAGCAGGGGCCGGATAAGGAGGAGCAGCCCCGCCGCCGCAGTCGGAATCGTCATCGTCGTCCTAAGGGGGACAACCCTGAAGGTTCTGCCAGCCAGCCTGTTCAGGTGCAGCCAAAGGACCAGACAAGAGGGCAGGAGAGCGGGGGAGAGGAAAAAGAGGGCGAACGAAAGCCCAACCGTCGCCGCCGCCGCCATCGGCCCAAAGGAAACGGCAGCAAGACCCCTGACGGGCAAAGCGAATAAAACAATAGACCCCGGCGGAAGAGAAAATGCGCCGGGGTCTGATATTTAGAGGAAGTGATTTCGTGGCCGGCTTTTTTAACGCAGTGTCCGCCTGTCTGGTGCTGCTGATGATCATGTCTGTGGGCTACATTATGGGAAGGCTGGGTTGGATGACAGCCCGGGAGAAAAAATTTGTCAGCAAATATATTGTGAATATTGCGGTGCCCTGTAACTGTATTGTGGGGCTGCTGAATAATCTGGACCGGGACAGCCTTGCCCATGCAGGCTGGATGCTGGTAGCGGGGCTGTTGGGCGTGATTGTTACCCTGCTGATCTCCATGGGTGTGGCTACCCTGCTTCGATTGCCCAAGGAGCGGTGGGGTGTATTTGTGGCCATGTCAGGGCTGTCCAATACCCTGTTTATCGGTATTCCTGTTTGTACCCAGCTCTTTGGGGAAGCCTGTATGCCCTATGTCATGGTCTATTACTTAGCCAACACTTCCATTCTTCAATCGGTAGGAATTATGCTGGTTGAGCGCTCGGGCACCGCCAGGGCGGCAAATACCAACACGGTATGGGGATTTTTGAAAAATATGTTCAGCAAGCCCCCCATTTTCGGTGTGATCTTTTCCATTATTCTGCTGATCCTTGGTCTGCGCCTGCCGGCCCCGCTGATGAGCTTTGCCGGTTATATCAGCAACTCTGTTTCTCCTCTGGCTTTGATCTACTGCGGATTTATTGTCTATGAGGTGGGATTGAAGAGTCTGCGGTTATTACAGGGACTTCCCATGATGCTGATTATGCGGTTGGTTGTGGCGCCAATCATTTGCTTGGGGTTCTGCTCTGTTTTTGGAGTAAGTGGCCTTGCCAGAAGTGTCTTTGTGGTGGAAAGTGCCCTGCCGGTCGTCAGTCAGATTACAGTGTTGGCCGGAGCCTATGGCGCCGATGAGAAATACGCTGCCACCGGCTCCTGCCTGTCCATTTTCTTCAGTTTTATTACCATCCCCATTTTAATGCTGATATTGGGATAAAGAAAGTCCGCCGATTAGGCGGACTTTTTTATGAGATAAGGCCTAAATCGTATTTCCAGCCAAGCACCCGGGCTGCGGCCTGATCAATTTGCTCCATGGTAAGGGTTCCGTCTTCCAATGCGCCCAGGACTTGTGAAATTTGGGTGGTAAAATCGGTGGTGACGATCATATCGTTGCCGGCCAGCAGTGCCAATACCGCCGCGGAACCGTTTTGGGCGTATTGATCGATGGCGTCCATGGCCAGATCGTCTGTCAGGATAACCCCGTGAAAATCCAAGTTCTCCCGTAATATCCGGTGTACTTCAGGAGAGAGGGAAGCAGGCAGCGTTCCATCCATGGAAGTGACAATGTTGTGGCTGACAAGGATACTGTCCGCTCCGGCAGCGATGCCCGCCTGAAAGGGGAGAAAATCACTGACAAGGAAGGTCTCATAAGGCCGCTCATCCACAGCGATCCCTGTGTGGGTGTCGGTATTGTTTCCATAGCCGGGAAAGTGCTTGAGGACAGAACCGATACCGCAATCCTGCATTGCTGCGACCACTGAGGTTACATAGGAGGCTGTTGCCCTGGCATCCTGGCCCAGTGTACGGTCATAGATAAAATCGTCAGGATTTGTGGACACATCAGCCACGGGAGCAAAGTTTACATTGATTCCCAACGACAGCAGCAAATTGCTTTTTTCCCAAGCATCCTCGGCAAAAATATCACCTTGACTGTGCTGCTGGGAAAGAAGCTGTTGGGGGGATGGAAAACGGGAGGGGGCCAGAGCCGGGTTTGAACTGACCCGGACGACACTGCCTCCTTCCTCATCCACACCGATGAGCATAGGGATCGTGCAACTGCTCTGATAGGAAGCGATGGTCTCCTGAACCTCTTGGACCGTCTTATCTTTAAAATCACGGCCGAAGAGAAGATACCCGCCCAAATGATATTCCTCTGCAAGAGAGGCCGCTTCCTGGGCGGGGCAACGGGCAAAAAAGAGCTGGCCTACTTTTTCCTCCGGGGTCAGTTGAGAGAGCAGGGTGTCAACTGCTTGCTGCCGCGGGTCTGATACAGCCAAATCCTGCCCGGAAGGGGAGGGGCGTTTGCTGATTGTCTGGAGAGAAATGGAGGTCTGCACAGCAGGCTCATAGGGCAAAAAGCCCGTAGATTTACTTCCACAGCCTGTGAGGAGCAACAGGGCCAGGAATAAAGCAGCATATCGTTTCATGATGGTCTTAGCGGAACGTATTGCGGAGGGTCCCAATCCCTTGAATGGAAATCTCCACGCTGTCACCCGGCTTCAGCCAGCGCTTCTCATCGGCGGGATAGCCCTGCATGACGCCCTGGGGGGTGCCGGTAAAGATCAGGTCGCCGGGCTGCAGGGTGAAATGGTGAGACAAATCTGAAATAATTTCCTCCGGGGAAAAGATCATGTCCGAGGTATTGGAATTTTGGCGCAGTTCCCCGTTGACTGTACTGGAAATGTCCAGATGCCCGGGGTCTAAAGCATCCGCTGTGACTAAACATGGGCCAACTGGCGCAAAGCCGTCAAAGGTTTTGGAGAGCAGCCACTGACCGCCTCTGGCGAATTGCAGGTCCCGGGTGGACAAATCGTTGCCGCAGGTATAGCCAAAGACGTAGTCCAAAGCATGCTCCTTTGAAACATCGCGTGCGGGTTTTCCCACTACAATGACCAATTCCGCTTCATAATCATACTCTTTGTAATCAATTGGCAGGGAGATACAGTCCCCATGGGCGGCCAAAGCGTTGGAAAATTTATTAAACAGCACCGGGGCAGGGGGGAGGGGGAGGTTACACTCCTGGGCGTGTTGGCGGTAGTTGAGCCCAATGCACAGGATGCGGCCCGGCTGGGTGACCACAGGGGCCAGGGGCGCGTCAGTAAAGCACCTGGCATCCTCCAGCAGGGGTTTCAGCAGCTGTTCAAGAGCCTGGCCGCCCAGAGGAAGGGCCGCGGCCATCGTGTCCGGTACAGTGCAGCCCTTTCGGGTGGCTTCGGCGGCCACATCCAGGATGCCATGGTCCGTCCAGAGGCCCAGGGCGGGCCGGCCGTTGCGCCAAAATTGGGTGAGCTTCATAACGATTCCTCCTAAAAAACTGGGGCCGGCCCTTTCTGGAGCCGGCCCCGGACTGGGTCAGAAGATATGTGCGGAGATTTTACCCGCCAAAGGGCGCGCCCCATGTGCCATGGGGCTCCTTTGTGGGTGACAGGGAAGAGATTCAGGCTTCCGACTCGTCCTGCTCCTTACGGGTGACGGCGATGGACAGATCGTCCAACTGCTTGTCATCCACAAAGTCGGGGCAGGCCATCATCAGGTCGGAGGCGTTTTGTACCTTGGGGAAGGCAATGACGTCCCGGATGGTGCCGGCGCCAGCCATCAGCATGCACAGCCGGTCCAAGCCATAGGCCAGGCCGCCGTGGGGAGGCGCGCCGAACTTGAACGCGCCCACCAGGTGGCCAAAGCGTTCCTGGATGTCTTCCTCGCTGATGCCCAGGGCCTGGAAGGCCTTCTCCTGCATCTCGGGCGTGTTGATGCGGATGGAGCCGCCGCCCAGCTCGGTGCCGTTGAGCACAATGTCATAGGCCCGGGCGCGGCAGTTGGCCTTGTCGGAGAGAATCTTGTCCTCGTCCTCCACCATGGGGGCGGTGAAGGGGTGGTGCATGGCCTGGTAGCGGCCCTCCTCCTCGCTCCACTCAAACATGGGGAATTCCGTTACCCACAGGAACCGGAAGTCCTTGGGGTCCAGAATATTCAGCTGACGGGCAATTTCGCAGCGCAGCGCGCCGAGAGCGGCCCACACCACGGTATTTTTGGCGTCGCCCACAATGAGGATCAGGTCCCCGTCCTTGGCCTCAGCGCGCTCCAGAATGGCCTTATTTTCCTCCTCGGTCAGGAATTTTTGGAAGGAGCTGGTCACCTGGCCGTCGATCATCCGGGCCCAGGCCAGGCCCTTGGCCTTATAGGTTTTGACAAAGTCCACCAGCTTGTCGATCTTTTTCCGGGGGAAATCGGCAGCGTGGCCGTTTACGTTGATCAGCCGCACAGAGCCGCCCTCGGTCACCGGCTCGGAGAACACGCCGAAGCCGCAGTCTTTCACAATGTCGCTGATGTCCTTCAGCTCAAAGCCAAAGCGCAGGTCGGGCTTGTCGGAGCCGAAACGGTCCATGGCCTCCTGCCAGGGCATACGCTGGAAGGGGGTCTGCACGTCCACATCCAGGACCTCTTTAAACACCCGCTTCAGAAAGCCCTCCTGGATGGCCATAATGTCGTCCTCGTTGACAAAGGACATTTCCAGGTCGATCTGGGTAAACTCCGGCTGGCGGTCGGCCCGCAGGTCCTCGTCCCGGAAGCAGCGGGCAATCTGGAAGTAGCGGTCAAAGCCGGAGAGCATGAGCAGCTGCTTATACTGCTGGGGGGACTGGGGCAGAGCATAGAACTTGCCGGGGTGGACCCGGGAGGGGACCAGGTAGTCCCGGGCGCCCTCAGGGGTGGATTTGGTAAGAATGGGAGTTTCGATCTCCAAAAAGCCCTGTTCGTCAAAGTAGTCCCGGGCAATTTTGGTAATCTTGTGCCGGGTGGCAATGGCGTGCTGCATATCCGGGCGGCGCAGGTCCAGGTAGCGGTACTTCAGCCGCAGCATATCGTTGACCTGGCTGTCCTCCTCAATGGCGAAGGGAGGCGTCTCCGACTTGGCCAGAAGCCGAAGCTCGGTAACATAGAGCTCCACGTCGCCGGTGGCAATCTTGTCGGTTTTGGCCTCGCGCTCCTTCAGCTTGCCGGTGGCGGCCACCACATACTCCGAGCGCAGGCTCTTGGCCTTCTCAAAAATCTCCCGGTCGGTGCCGTCGTCAAAGGTCAGCTGAAGGATGCCGGTGCGGTCCCGCAGGTCCACAAAGATCAGTGCGCCCTTATCCCGCTGGCGCTGTACCCAGCCGCACACGGAAATGGTCTTGCCCGCATCGGCGGCACGCAGGTCCCCGCAGTAATGGCTGCGGTGGAAACCCTGAAGATTATCCACAAAAATCAACTCCAATTAGTAGTATTTAAGAAAAATATTTTGAAATGCAATCAATATGGAGCAAGATCAAATGATCATTCGCCCTTGTCCAGGATGGGGGTGCCCTGATTCAGGGTGCTCAGTCCGGCCTGAATGTGGGCCACAGCCTCGGCAATGGGCAGTTTGACCTGCTCGCCGGTGCGCATATCCTTGACGGCGGCGGCGCTGTCCTTGATCTCGTCCTCCCCCAGGAAGATCACATAGGGGACGGCAATCTTATCGGCATAGGTCATCTTCTGCTTAAACTTCTTCTGCTCACCGTAAATTTGGGTCCGGATGCCGGCGGCACGCAGACTGGTGGCCAGGGAGATGGCGGGGGCCATATCCTCGGTCATGGGAAGAATCAGCACATCGGCAGGAGCGGTGTTGAGGGCCTCATTCAGATAGCCCTGGTCCTCCAGCACAAAGAACAGCCGGGTCAGACCGATGGAGATGCCCACGCCGGGCAGCTGCTTGTCAGTGTAGTATTCAGCCAAATTATCATACCGTCCGCCGGAACAGATGGAACCAATCTCCGGGTGATCCAGCATGGTGGTCTCATAGACGGTGCCGGTGTAGTAATCAAGGCCCCGGGCAATGGTCAGGTCCAGAGCAAAATTCCCCTCGGGAACGCCGAATCCTGCCAAATTCTTCACCATGGCGCCCAGCTCATCCAGGCCCTCGTCAAACTTGTCGTTACGGCCCCGGTACTGCTCCAGGGAAGCGAGGACCTGCTGATTGTTGCCCTTGATGGCGATAAACTGGAGGATTTCAGCGGCCTGTTCCTCGGTTAAGCCGATCTCTGGGGCGGTGAGCAGGTCCCGCACGCTCTTCTCACCAATCTTCTCCAGCTTGTCCACCGTGCGCATAATGTCGCCGGACTTCTGGGTCAGGTCCAGCATGGCATAGAAGCCGTTGAGAATCTTACGGTTATTGACCCGAATCTGGAACCGGCGCAGACCCAGGGCGGTAAAGGTCCGGTAGATGATGGCGGGAATTTCCGCGTCGTTGGAGATGTCCAGCTTGCCATCGCCGATGATGTCAATGTCGGCCTGATAGAACTCGCGGAAGCGGCCGCGCTGGGCCCGCTCTCCCCGGTACACCTTGCCGATCTGGAAACGGCGGAAGGGGAAGGCCAGGTTGGCGTAGTTGAGGGCCACATACTTGGCCAGAGGAACGGTCAGGTCGAAGCGAAGGGAGAGGTCGCTGTCGCCCTTGGTAAAGCGGTAGATCTGTTTTTCCGTCTCGCCGCCGCCCTTAGCCAGCAGGACCTCACTGGCCTCAATGAGAGGCGTATCCAGAGGGAAAAAGCCGTAGAGGGAGAAGGACTCCCGAATAATCGCGGCCATACGGTCAAACTGAATCTGACGGCCGGGGAGAAGTTCCATAAAACCGGAGAGGGTACGAGGTTGTACTTTAGCCATAAGTCAAAATCCTTTCTATACTGGAATGATGTTTTATAGGGCGAGATATGCTCCCGCGGCGCCGAAACGGCGGCTGATTCAAATTATTCTTCCCCTGAGGGAAGATGGAATTTGTGTCCCAGTGCGTGCATCAGCGTCATGATAAAAACTCCTTCCACAGATTTTGCTTGTGGGCTAGAAAAAATGGGCGCTCTCATCCCTTGTATTGGGACGAGAGCGCATACGCTTCGTGGTGCCACCCAATTTCAAGCGCGGTGCTGCGCTCCTTTTGCCTTTTGTTGCGGAAAGGGGACCGCACCCGTCTCCGGGTCCGCTGATAGCGCCGTCTTCCCCGGAGCCAATTCCTGAGACCCTCTCAACCAAATGAGGCCTCTCTCTGTCGGGTGGACACCGGGTACTTGTACGCCGTCATAGCGGTGAATAAGGTCATGCTATCCTAAATGACGGGAAATGTCAAGTATCAGACTTACAGAGCAAAGGGGACGCGGTTGGGATTTAAACCCAGACGCCAGTCCAGATCACCCCGGGCAAGACCGTGAATCAGCAGCTCGGCGGTGGCCACATTGGTTGCCACAGGAACAGAGTGCTGGTCACACAGGCGGGTGATATACAAGATATCCTTATCCATCTCGTTGTCCTGGGGGGAGTTAAAAAAGAGGACCATATCAATCTCGTCATAGATAATACGTTGTCCGATCTGTTCAATTCCCCCGTGTTCGTGGGACAAAAACAGGTTGACAGGCAGGCCGGTGGCTTCCGCCACCATGCGTCCTGTGGCGTTGGTGGCACAGACTGTATGTTTGGACAAAATGCCACAGTAAGCGGTGCAGAACTGCACCATCAAATCTTGCTTTTTGGTGTGGCACATAATAGCAATATTCATGGGGGCGATACCTCCTTACAACGTTATGTATGTATGATTATCGAATCCGCATAATGGGGACACGGTGTCCTTCCAGCCGCAGAGCGATGTTCCAGCAGGCCAGCGCGGCTCCCCTCTTTCCACGGGAAGTCAAAGGCTGTCCCAGGTTGGCGCACAAGATGACCTGCGGGTCCTCGGGAACGACCCCCAATAGCGGCAGACCGGCGGTGTTCATCGCGTCATCAATGGTGGCGCGCAGGCGGCGCAGCAGTTTGACCTGAATTCGGTTCATGACCAGGTGGACCTGACGAATTCCTTCCAATTCTTCCACAGTACGCTGGGCATCCCGGAGGGAGGAGGCGTCGCTGGTGGCAACCACCAGGGCGCGATCCGCGCCGCAGATGGCAAGATGAAAGCCCGTGCCCAGTCCGGCGGGAGAATCAATCAAAACGTAGTCGTACATGGAGCGGGCCGTACGAAGGAGCGCGCGTATTTTATCCGTGGTCAGGTTGGCGGGTAGGGACATTGGGGCAGTAAGCAAGGACAACCCTTTCAGATCGGGGTGGTCAACCGCCGCACGGGCCAGAGGACAGCGACCCAGAGCCACATCGGAAAAGTCCATCAGCGCCCGGTCGCTGAGGCCAAGTGAGATGTCCAGGTTGCGCAGGCCGATGTCCATGTCAATACACAGCACTCGCCGGCCCATCAGGGCCAGGGAAGCGGCTACGCCGCCGGTAATGGAGGTTTTTCCCGTGCCTCCCTTGCCGGAGGTAATGGTTACCACAATTCCCATGGAAAATCCTCCTAACATCACAATTAAAGTGTACCACAAATCTGCACGCCGTCAACCATTTCTCCCAAAACTTTTTGGAAAAATTTACATTTTACGAAAAAATAAAGTTTACAGGGGCGCTTTTTGTATTTTTGCCCAGCGGCGGGGATAGCCTTTCAGCGTAGGTGCGACTTTTTCGATTCGAATGACGCGGTGGGTAATCTGAGTGCCCGGGATTTGGTAGTCCCGTACTTCACGAACCCGCCCGCCCAGCAGTTGAACAGCGTGGGCCGCATCAGACAGTTCCTGGTCGCTTCCGGTGGATTTCATCGCCAGAAACATGCCGCCGGGTTTTACAAAGGGCAGGCACAGCTCGCACAGAAGCCGAAGATCAGCGACGGCGCGGGCAGTGGCGAAGTCAAAGCTGTCACGAAATCCTTTTACCAAGGCCTGTTCCTCCGCACGAGCATGAATGGTATGCACGCCTGTCAAACTAAGCGACCGGGATACATCTTCCAGCCACTCCAGCCGTTTATTCAGGCTGTCCAGCAATGTCACTTCCAGGGAGGGGATCAGGATTTTCAGGGGAAGGCCGGGGAACCCCGCGCCTGTTCCCACGTCCATTAGGGTTTTGCCTGAAAAGTCAGCCATCCCGACCAGTGCGGCGCAGTCCAGCATATGAAGTTTCGCCACTTGGTCCGGCTCCCGAATGGCGGTCAGGTTCATGACCTGATTTTTTTCCAGCAGCATCCTGCCATATTCGGCCAGCTGATCTGCAGCCTGCGCGGGAACTTTGTCTGCCAGATTCAGCTGCGCCAATCCTTCGGCAATGATAGTTCTCATGGTCTGATCCTCCATAATCAAAGCTTAGAACACCAAAAAGGTTATGCCTACCTGTCCAAAGTTGGACAGCAGACCCACGATGCCGACGGGAATGGTGACAGCAGCCAGCAGCCAGCAGACTGTTGCTGCTATAATGGCAACCCATTTTCCTGGGCGGCCAGTGGTGCGCCAACCGACCAGGGCCAGGATGCCCAGGCCGATCAGACCGGGCACAGCAAGCAGGGGAGCAAGGTTACCCAAGGTTGTCCCGGTAAAGTAAAAGTATGTGGTCAGCCCCAGCAGGATCAAGACGTAGACCAGCCCGATCCAAGCTAAGGTGCGTTTGACAGGGGAGGAGGGGGTGTATCCAAAATCTGTTTTTCCCTGTTCAGGTTTTTCCTTTGGTTCAGACATGATAAACCTCACTTTATATGAGCGCTGAACCCCTTGCGGCGCAAGGGGTTCAGCGCTTGACTGTTTTGGAGCCGTTTGTGGGGGACAAATGGAACCTAGATTAGAATCGACAGGTTGTAAACGGCTGGAATCGGGTAAAACTTATGGTAATAATTTTATAAAATATACGATAAGGATTAACCGGACCTGTTTACAGCTTTAGTTTCTGGGTTTTAGAAACTTGCAGCCTATCAGACAGCAATATAATCTCTCAAAAGCTGTGGGTTTATTTTTTGGGAACCATGACCTCCAGTCCCCCCATATAAGGCCGAAGGACCTGAGGAATCACCACGGAGCCGTCTGCCTGAAGATTATTTTCCAGGAACGCGATCAACATACGAGGAGGAGCCACCACGGTGTTGTTCAGGGTGTGGGGCAGGTACATGCCCTTCTCGCCCTTGACGCGCATCTTCAGACGGCGGGCCTGAGCGTCGCCCAGGTTGGAGCAGGAGCATACTTCAAAGTATTTTTTCTGCCGGGGGGACCAGGCTTCGATATCGCAGGACTTTACCTTCAGATCAGCCAGGTCACCGGAGCAGCACTCCAGCTGGCGCACAGGGATATCCAGCGAGCGGAACAGCTCTACGGAATAGCGCCACATCTTTTCGTACCAGGCCATGGAGTCCTCGGGCTTACAGACAACAATCATTTCCTGCTTTTCAAACTGATGGATGCGGTACACGCCCCGCTCTTCAATACCGTGGGCGCCCTTCTCTTTGCGGAAGCAGGGGGAGTAAGAGGTGAGGGTCTGGGGGAGGGAGGCTTCGGGAATGATCTGATCAATAAACTTACCGATCATGGAGTGCTCGCTGGTTCCGATCAGATATAGATCTTCGCCTTCAATCTTGTACATCATGGCCTCCATATCCGTCTGGGACATGACGCCCTCCACCACATTGCCGTGGATCATAAAGGGAGGAATACAGAAGGTGAAGCCCTTGTTGATCATAAAGTCACGGGCATAGGCCAGGACCGCTTCATGAAGACGGGCCACATCGCCCAGCAGATAGTAAAAGCCATTGCCGGAGACCCGACCGGCGGCGTCCATGTCAATGCCGTTGAAGGACTCCATGATCTCGGTATGATAGGGGATTTCAAAATCAGGAACCTTGGGTTCCCCAAAGCGCTCTACCTCCACGTTGGCGGAGTCATCGGGCCCGATGGGAACGGATGGATCAATCATATTGGGGATTACCAGCATGATCTTGCGAATTTGGGCCGCCAATTCAGTCTCCTTGGCTTCCAACTGGGCCAGCCGGTCGGCGTTGGCTTTCACCTTGGCTTTGACAGCCTCAGCCTCCTCCAGCTTGGAGGGGTCCTTCTTGGCCTGTCCCATCAGCATTCCCACCTGTTTGCTGAGGGTGTTGCGGCTGGCTCGCAGTTCGTTGGCTTCGCTGACACAGGCCCGGTTTTCTTCGTCTAAAGCAAGGACTTGGTCTACCAGAGGAAGCTTTTCATTCTGGAACTTTTTTCTGATGTTTTCTTTGACAGCTTCGGGATTTTCCCGGATAAATTTAATGTCTAACATATTGCAGCGCACTCCTTTGATTCAGGTAGTATGATTTAAAATGTTTCATGTGAAACATAAAATGTGCGAGATTCATTAGAACAGCAGATCGTACAGTTCCGCATATTGCTGCTTGGGGGAGGGGCCGTCCGGCTCCGCATAGGAGACATCGGGCAAATCGGACACCAAACCGGAGGCCTCAAACTGTTCTGCCAGTTCACGGGCCGCTCGGGTGTACCCTCGGGAAAATTGGCGCTGGATCCGCCAGAACCAGTCCATGGCCTGTAATGAGCGCTCCTGTTTGGCCACGGTGTTTGCCGAGTTTTGTGCTGTCTGAAGGGCGTCCTCCAGCTGGTCGGACAGCTCTTGATTCTCTTGTCGCAGCTGATCCCGCTCGGCAATGATATTATCCAGGGTTTGGAGGGTGGAATTGGAGCTTTCCTGCAAATCATCGATTTCGGCCTTGTTCAGGCGTTGCTGCATCATATAGGTCATCAGCAGCAAAAGGAAAGCGGCGGCAAAAAGGACCGTGATATACTGAAATACTGAGCGCTGACTGCGCCGCTGCTGTCCCCTGGAACGGGAACGGGAAACGGGCTTTCGCTCGTTTGAGTCTTCCTGCGTTGGAGCAGCAGCTTTATGATGGATATCTTTCTCGTTTTCAGCCATGGAAATCATCTCCTCTCCCTTGCAGCTGCTGGAGCAGTGTGAGCAGCGTTTCCAAGTCCTGATCACTGTAATATTCCAGCTCAATCCTTCCCTTTTTCCCCTTATGGGCGATTTTGACTTTTCGTCCCAAACGGCCGGATAAATCCTTTTCCAACTCGCCCAAATATAGGGAGAGATCAGGCCCTTGAGAGGCGGGCTGATCCTTCTTTTGCCGCTGCATGGCTTTAATCAAGGCTTCCGTCTGCCGTACAGAGAGTTGACTCTCTACTACTTTTTTTGCCGCTTCTCGTTGAAGTTGGGCGGTAGGGGCCCCCAGAATTGCCCTCGCATGTCCAGCGGATAGCGTACCTTCCTCCAGCATAGACATCACGTCCTGGGGAAGAGCCAGCAAACGAAGGGTGTTGGCAATGGCAGGACGTGATTTTCCCATCTGCTGAGCGACCTGCTCCTGCGTCAGTCCATATTCCTCCATCAGGACCTGATAGCCCCTGGCCTCTTCAGCGGGGTTTAGATCTTCCCGCTGGAGATTTTCAATCAGGCCCAGCTCCATTACCTTTCGGTCGTCGGCTTCAATGATAACCGCGGGTACTTCTGCCAGTCCAGCAGCCTTTGCCGCTCGCCAGCGGCGCTCGCCGGCAATAATTTGGTAGTAGCCGGAAGCCAGTCTTCGCACGGTCAACGGCTGAATGATGCCGTGCATTCGGATAGAATCCGCCAGATCATCCAAGGATTCCTGATCAAACCGTTTCCGAGGTTGATTCAATCCCGGTTCAACTTGCGAGATGGGGAGGCTGACGGAGCCCTCCCCCTGGGGCTGAAGGGCGGGATCACCCAGTAAGGCGTTCAGACCCCGGCCAAGACCCAGCTCTGTATTTCGTTTTGCCATAGTGTGATACCTTTCCAATCAGAATAGCGCAGATAAACCTGCATATGTTATGTACCGGACATTTCTTCCGCTAAAAGGCGGTACGCTTCCGCTCCTCTGGAATATGGGTCATAGGCAGAAATGGGCTTTCCGTGGCTGGGCGCTTCAGAAAGACGGACGTTTCGGGGGATGACCGTGGCGAATACCTGACCGGGAAAATGACGTTTGACCTCTTCCGCAACCTGGAGGGATAAATTCGTTCTGCTGTCAAACATGGTCAAGAGAACGCCCTCCAAACGCAGAGGGGGATTCAGTCCCCGTTTGATCAGCCGGACAGTAGAGAGCAAATCGCTGAGACCTTCCAGTGCGTAATATTCACACTGTACCGGAACAAGCAGAGAATCTGCCGCACATAAGGCGTTGACCGTAAGCAGCTCCAGAGAAGGGGGACAGTCAATAAAGATGTAGTCATAGTTGGCGGCAATCTGATCCAAAGCGGCCTTTAACAGATGTTCACGATGTTCAATCCCGATCATCTCAATGCCGGCGCCGGCCAGTGCTTTGTTCGAGGGGAGAACATCCCCGTACTTTGTGTTTACCACGGCTTTGGAGGGCTCGGCACCGTTGATCAAGACATCATAAACATTGGGAGAAGCGGTGTTTTTATCTACCCCCATACCGGAGGTGGCATTTGCCTGGGGATCAAAATCACACAGTAAGACCCGCTTTTTCAAATTGGCGAGGGCTGCTGTGATATTCACGGTGGTTGTGGTTTTGCCCACACCGCCTTTTTGGTTGACGACGGCGATGATCTTAGCCATGAAATGCCTCCTTGCAGCTGACAAATCATAAAATGTTGCAGCACTTCATTATATCAACGTACCCAATATATTTCAACTCTTTTTCCTCTTTTTGTCTCTGCGTTTCCCGGAAAGAAATGTTTCACATGAAACATTATGGAGAAAAAAACAAAAAAACTTCGGATGCCGGTTGGCATCCGAAGCAATGGAGAGGAAGTGGACTAAGAGGATTTCCGAGGGATATGTATAGTCAGCAGGATTTCGTCATCCGTATCCTGGCGGCGGCACTGAGCATCCACCCCGGCGGAACGCATTAGGTCCAGGCTGCGGGTAATGGTATTCAAAAACAGACGTACATCCTTTACAATGAAGGTAGGGCGCTTGCGGGCATTTGATGGAGCAGAGGCCAACAGACCTTCCACCACAGCTTCCGTCTGCGCTACTGTAAGGCCGTGCTGAACAATCTGGCGGGCTACATCCAGCTGCTGTTCGGGTACTTCCAGGCGCAGGAGGGCGCGGGCATGGCGTTCGCTGGCCCCGTGTTCCCGGAGCAGCGACAAAACTTCCGGGGAGAGTTTCAGAAGGCGGAGTTTATTTGCAATGGAGGATTGACTCTTTCCCAATCGGCGGGCCACTTCCTCCTGAGAGATGTGGTAGGTATCAATCAGCTTACGGAGGGCCTGCGCTTCCTCCCAAAAATCCAAGTCGCGGCGCTGAAGGTTTTCCACCAGTGCCAGCAGAGAAGATGCCTGACCGTCCACCTGAATGGAAAGACAGGGGACCTGATCAAGCCCCGCCAGCTTGGCGGCGCGCAGACGCCGTTCTCCTGCTACCAGCTCCCATTGGCCGTTGCGACGGCGAACTGTAAGTGGTTGAAGGACGCCTAAAGAGCGGATTGAGTCTGCCAACTCCTCCAGTTCTGGCTTTGCGAAAATACTTCTGGGCTGATTGGGGTTGGGTACAATGGAATCAACCGGAAGAAACAGAATCCGTCCGCTATCAAACAGACCCTTTTTTGGCAGCAGCCGCATAAAATCCCGCCTTTCCAATAGCTTGTACCATTAGATTACCATAAAATGGAAAATAAAAGGTCGAAGAAAGACGATGACTCAAATTTTTCTTTTCGCAAAAACCTGTCAGGCTATTTTGCCAAGAATCTGCGACCGCTTCGTTAAAATTTCTAATAAAAGAGAAAATAAATCCGTAGGACTTGTAAAAAATGGAGACGGCGACTATAATGGTCCTATAAGGGCCCGGATTCAGGGGCGGATTTGTCTGGCAACAGGCGGTCTGCCGGAGAGGAGAGCAGCCGGTCCCTATGTGAAAGGAAGGAGAGTGCTTTATGAAAAGTAAGAAACTGCCCCTTGCCTTCTGGATCTTTGTGGGCCTGGTAGTCGGCATCGTTGTCGGGCTTCTCTTGATTCCCGTTGAAGTCGCCGGTATGGCAGGGAAAGATTTTGCGATTGCGTATATCAAACCCTGGGGCGATATTTTTCTCAACCTGTTGAAGTTTATTGTTGTACCAATTGTGCTGTTCTCCATTGCATCTGGCGTAATTTCCATGCAGGATATCAGCAAGGTGGGGTCCGTAGGCGGAAAAACCGTGGTTTATTATATGTGTACCACCGCCTTTGCGGTCATTCTGGCTCTGATTCTGGCCAGTCTGGCCAAGGGCGCGGGCCTGTTCGTGGAGATGAACACCACCGGCCTGGAGTATACGCCCCCGGAAGGGCAGAGCCTGATGACGGTGATCGTCAATATTTTCCCCTCTAACGCAGTACAGCCTCTGGTAAGCGCTACCATGCTGCAAGTCATTGTCATCTCCCTGTTTTTGGGCTTTGGTATTCTCCTGGCAGGGGAGCGGGGACTGGTGGCGGCCCAGATCGTGGACAGCTTCAATGAGGTATCCATGAAGATCATGGACCTGATTATCCGGCTGTCACCCATCGGTGTAGCCTGCCTGATCTGCCCTGTGGTAGCGGAGAACGGTCCTCAGATTCTGCAATATATGATCGCGGCACTGGCGGTTGCCTATGTAGGCTATATTGTCCATGCTTTGATTGTCTATTCCACCACGGTGAGAGTGCTCGGCGGACTTTCTCCCATCGCTTTTTTCAAGGGCATGGCCCCGGCCATGATGATGGCGTTTTCTTCCGCGTCTTCGGTGGGCACGCTGCCGTTTAATATGGAGTGCGCTGAGCGGCTGGGGGCGCGGCGTGAGGTATCTTCCTTTGTGCTGCCTCTGGGTGCTACCATCAATATGGACGGTACTGCGATTTACCAGGGCGTTTGTGCGGTCTTCATTGCAACTGCATACGGAATTGATTTGACCTTTGGGCAGATGCTGACCATCGTCCTTACCGCCACTTTGGCTTCCATTGGAACTGCCGGTGTTCCCGGCGCCGGCATGGTTATGCTGGCCATGGTCCTGCAAAGCGTGAATGTGCCGGTGGAGGGCATTGCGCTGGTGGCCGGAATCGACCGGATCTTTGATATGGGGCGGACTACCGTCAATATTACCGGCGACGCCGCCTGCGCGGTAATTGTGTCCAAACTGGAGGACAGAAAGAGCGCACGGACCAAAGGTGTATTAGGTTAAATGAAGAATGGCCGGGCCGCCTCAGGGGCGGCCCGGTTTTTCACGCAAATTACGTCTAAAGAAAAGAGAAAATAAAAAAAGGGATTGAAGAAGCAGGAAATTTTTTGTAGAATAAAAGCATCTTTTTATCAAAGACCTGTTTTTGGGTCACCCTTGTGCTGGAAAGGCGGTTCAACGCTTATGGAGCTGTTAAAGGAGCGCATCCGTAAAGATGGTGTGGTCAGAGGAAACGATGTGTTGAAAGTGGACAGCTTTCTCAATCATCAGATGGACATTGCGCTGTTTGGAGAGATCGGGAAAGAGTTTCAGCGCCGGTATGCCGGCAGCGGTGTGAACAAAATTCTGACCATTGAGGCATCGGGTATTGGCATTGCCTGTATCACGGCCCAATATTTTAACTGTCCGGTCATTTTTGCCAAGAAGACCCAGACCAAGAATATTGCCGGGGAGGTCTATACCACGAAAGTGGAGTCCTTTACCCATGGACGAGTCTATGACGTCATTGTATCCAAGCAATTCCTGGGGCCTGGAGACCGGGTGCTTGTCATTGATGATTTTCTCGCCAACGGCGCCGCGCTGGAGGGACTGTTTGATCTGATCCGGCAGGCCGGAGCGGAGCTGGTAGGCGCCGGCATCGTGGTGGAAAAAGCGTTCCAGCCCGGCGGCTCCCGGCTGCGGGCGAAGGGGTACCGGGTAGAATCTCTGGCCAAGATCAAGTCCATGTCAGAGGAGACGGGAGTAGAGTTTGAGGACTGATGTCTGGACTTGCCAAGATATAGAAAAGTGCTTGCTTTTCCGAAGAAATCCATAAAAATAATCCGGCTGAAGGAAGAAATTCCTTCAGCCGGATTTTTATAGGGAAATACCTTAGCCTTCCTGGCTGGATGAGTCAGAACTGGAAGAAACAGAAGAACTGGCGGAAGAGCTTTCAGAACTGTCGCCCTCCTGGGCCTGGAGCACCTCATTGACCTCCGCCTGAACAGCGGCCTGGAGAGACACCACCTTTTCCCGGAAACTGGCCGGGTCGATTTGATCATAGGCCTCGGTGGTTTCCAAGCCATATTCCTCCAGCCAACCGTCCGTTTTCACCTGCATGAGCTGAGCGACCAGCTGGCTGCGGTAATCGGCCGGGTCCAAGGGGAGGCGGAGAATAATGTGGTAGCCGGTGGATTCGCTGTACACCACATCGCTGATCTCCCCGTCCTTCAGGGCCAGAGCCGCCTCTTCAAATTCCGGGACCATCTGCCCCTTTTGGGCGGTATAGCCGTCAGGGTAAGAGGAGAGGCCGGGGTCCTCGCTGTACTCATTCATCAGCTCGTCAAACAGGGCGACGGGGTCGTCGGCGGCGCGCAGCTGGGCCAGCAGCTCGTCGGCCTTTTCCTTTTTTTCGGCGGCGGCAGCTTCGTCCAAAGCTTCCCCGGTCTCCGTATCCTTGGTGGCCAGCAGAATATGTTTGGCCCGGTAAACGCCTAACTCATCCTGCGCGTAGGCCAGCACCTCGGCATCTGTGGGATAATTTTCGCTGCCCTCGCCATAATAGAGATTTTGCAGCTGCAGGTGCAGGTCGGCGCAGGTGCTCAGCTTTGAGAGCAGGTCCCAGGTGATCATTTGATACCAGAAGGAATGTTCTGCCACTTCCTCACTGCCAAGGGCTTCAACAGCCTGCTTGTGCTGGCTGTCCAGCTGATCCAGGGTTTCCTGGGTGACGGAGAGTCCTTCCTTTTCTGCCAAGGTAGGAAGAAGGGCATAGAGGGCGGCGGCCTCCAGAGCGCTTTGTTTCATCTGATCAGACAGGGTCTTCCCGTCGCCCAGGTCGGTGTCCCAGGGGAGATCCGTCATGTATCCGCCATACTGGGACAGGGTCAGCTCAGTGCCGTAGTTAATCCAGTAGAGAAGCTCAGCAGCGGTGATGTCAGCCTCGCCCACCCGGGCCACGACGGTGTCTCCCGCCAGGCCGGAGGTGGCCAGATAGGGGTCTGTCACGTTGGTAAGATCCATACTCTCCACCTGAGAGGTACTGCTGTCTCCGGAGGAACTGGAAGAGGCGGAAGAACTGGAAGAGGAGCTGCCGCTGCCTCCCCCGCAGCCGGCCAGAGTTGTGACTCCCATGACGAGGGCCAGGGCCAGCGCCAATAATTTATGAAGTGATTTCATGGATGTTGTTTCCTTTCCTGGATAAAGAATGGAGAATGGTAAGCTTCATCATAGCACAAACTCGGTTTGAGAGCAATATGACAGGTTACGATATTTCACCCAGCGCTTTGGCATATGCCTCTACCACACCGCTGGCGGCCCGGAGGGAATTTTCTTCCTTGTTCAGGGTCAGAGAAAAGCGGGGCGTCTCTCCGGGAATTAACAAAAGACGTTTTTGATACTTCTCCTGGCTGCAAAGGGCGGAAAAGGGTTCCAGTTGAAATTCCTCCAGGGTAAAGATCAGCTTGTTTCCCTTTTGCGCAATATCCTTGATGCGGCACTGGGCGGCGGTGGCCCGGAGCAGAGCCACGGAAATCAGGTTGTTGACCTGTCTGGGCGGTTCGCCGAAGCGGTCAATCAGCTCATCCATAATTTCATCCGCATCCTTTTCGTCGCGGATGGCCGCAATACGCCGGTACAGGTCCATGCGCAGCTCCGGGGAGGAGACATAGCGGTCTGGGATGGCGGCGGCCACAGACAAGGTGGCGGCGCACTCGGTGCGGGTGGGAAGGGGCTGGCCCTGCTCCAGCAAAACTGCCTCCTCCAACAGCTTCAGGTACATATCATACCCTACTGAGAGCAGAAAACCTGACTGTTCGGGGCCCAGGACATTGCCCGCCCCCCGGATTTCCAGGTCCCGCATGGCAATCTTAAAGCCGGAACCGAACTCCGCAAATTCCCTTATGGCCTCCAGGCGCTTGGTGGCCACCTCGGAGAGGACCTTTCCCTTGCGGTAGGTGAGGTAGGCAAATGCCCGGCGGTTGGAGCGGCCCACCCGCCCCCGAATCTGATGGAGCTGGGCCAGGCCCAATTTATCCGCATCTTCGATGATCAGGGTGTTGGCGTTGGGAAGGTCGATGCCCGTTTCAATAATGGTGGTACAGACCAGCACATTGATTTCGCCGTCGGTCATTTGGCTCATCACGTCATCGATGGCCTCCTGGGTCATCCGGCCGTGGGCTACGCCAATGACCGCGTCCTCGCCCAGGAGCATCTGAATCCGGGCCGCACAGCGATCAATGGTCTCCACCCGGTTGTGGAGGTAGTAGACCTGACCGCCCCGCTCCAGTTCCCGGCGCATGGCGTCGCCCAACACGTTCCAGTCGTGTTCCAGCACATAGGTCTGTACCGGCTGCCGGTCGGCGGGAGGTTCCTCCAGAGTGGACATATCCCGGATGCCGCTCAGGGCCATGTTCAGGGTGCGGGGAATAGGGGTGGCTGACAGGGTGAGTACGTCTACCTGCTGAAAAGTTTCCTTCAGCTTCTCCTTGTGTTGGACGCCGAAGCGCTGTTCCTCATCTACCACAAGAAGACCAAGGTCCCTAAAACGCACGTCCCGGTTAAAAAGCCGGTGCGTTCCAATCAGGATATCCACCTCGCCAGTTTCCACCTTGCGCAGAGTCTCCTTCATCTGGGCGGGGGTGCGGAACCGGGAGACCACATCGATGTTCACCGGATATTTGGCAAAGCGGCGCAGGGCGGTAAGGTAGTGCTGCCGGGCCAGCACGGTGGTAGGGACCAGAACGGCCGCCTGCTTTCCGTCCAATACACACTTCATCATGGCCCGGAAGGCCACCTCGGTTTTGCCGTACCCCACATCGCCGCAAAGCAGACGGTCCATAGGGACGGCCCGCTCCATATCCGTTTTGATTTCCTGGATGCACCGCAGCTGATCGTCCGTCTCTGTGTATTCAAACTGTTCCTCAAACTCCCGCTGCCAGGGGGAGTCGGGGGAGAAGGCGTAGCCCGGCCGACGCTGGCGCTGGGCGTAGAGCTGAATAAGCCCCTTGGCCAAATCCTGGACCGCTTTTTTTGCTCTGGTTTTGGCCTTCTCCCACTCCACGCCGCCAAGGCGGTTGAGCTTTTTGGTCTGGGCCCCGTCCTCTCCGCCGCCGATGTACTTGCTGACCAGATCAAGCTGGGTGGCGGGGACATAAAGCACGTCGGTGCCTGCGTAAGCGATTTTGACATAGTCCTGCTCCACACCGTCGATGGGCATTTTCACCATCCCCACAAACCGGCCCACGCCGTGGTGTTCATGGACCACCAGGTCCCCGGGCGTGAGGTCGGCATAGGATTTGAGCTTTTGACGGTTAGTGGAGTCTTTTGACGCTCTGCGCCGGTGGACCGCTTTTCGGGTTCCTTCAGTAAGGACGGCCAAGTGCAGGGAGGGGTATTCAAAACCGCTGGACAGCCCTCCCACTGTAATGGTGATGGCGCCGGGCTTGGGCAGTTCAGTCAGCTTAAATTCCACAGCGGCCTTAATTTTTTGTTCCCGCAAAAGCGTCTGGAGGTCAAGAGCCCGCTGCTCTCCGGAGACCAGCACCAGACTGGCATAGCCGGTGTTTTGATAATGAGACAGGTCCTGTACCGCCGTTTCCAGGCTCCCCCCAAATGAGGAGAGCTGTTTGGCGGTGAGAGAGAGCAGAGCGTTGGGGGGGGAGGGGTACCCGGAGGCAGCAAAGGAGTCCAGGTACACACAGGCCCAGTTCTCCAGCCGGCCGCACAGGTGGGAAAATGTCAAGGCCAGCTCCCCACAGGAGCCGTCCAATTCCCCCTGTTCCATTAAAATCTTGACGTCCTCCTCCAATTGCCATTGATAGGTCTTGGCCCGTTCAGCCACCCGGGCACACTGATCAAAAATAAGGCAGGCATCAGCGGGCAGATAGTCGGCAATCGTCGCCGCGTTTGGGTAAATCAAGGCCAGATAGCGGTCCATGGCTGGGAAGGAGAGACCCTGAGCAATGGCATCCCCGTCCCGCTCCAGTGTCTGGGACAGAGACGTATTTCCGTCGCGCAATGCCTTCCCGGACAGCTTATTAAGCCGCTGCGCCAGCCCAGACAGGCCGCCGGGGGCCATCTGGGGCAAAACTTCAGCGGCGGGGAGGAGCAAAGCGGTGTCCAGATTTTCTGTCCGTCGCTGGGTAGCCGGGTCGAAGGAGCCCATCGCATCTACTTCATCCCCGAAAAATTCCACCCGGACAGGCTGTTCCATAGCGGGGGAAAACACGTCCAAAATTCCACCCCGTAGAGAAAACTGACCTACGCCTTCCACCTGCTCGCACCGGGTGTAGCCCGATGCGGTAAGGGTCTGCGCCACCTGCTCCAGAGAATAGCTTCCGCCCAGCTTCAGTTCCAGGGAGCAGCGCTTCAAAATTTCGGGAGGCATAGTGCGCTGAAGCAGAGCCTCCACCGTGACGACCAGAAAAGGACGGCTCACTTGGGTCAATTCCCACATAAGAGAGAGCCGTTTATGCTCCCACTGACGAGAGACAGAGGCGGCGTTATGAAAGGTGAAGGAACGGGGGGTCAGCACCGGGACAGAGGCGTCAGCAAAGGCGGCCAGATCCCGGGCCAGACGTTCTCCTTCCCCCTCGTCCGCACAGACCAGCACCACCGGCCGCTGGGTCATCAGCCCAACACCCGCGGCGATATGGACCCGGTGAATGGCAGATACGCCGGACAGAGCCACAGGGCAGCGCCCGCCCTCCAGGCAGGCCAGAAGCTCTTGAAACTCCGGCAGTCGATTTAAGGCGGCAGTAAGCAATTTCATGGGAAAAACCTCAATTTTTGTTTGTTTGCCGCAACGCGGCAATGCCCCTGCCCCCAAAAGGGGGAGGGGTTTTCTTTAGTATATCCAGCTGAAAAAGGCAAGTCAAGGGGAAAGGGGGGAGACGTCAGAGCCCATCCGCCTAGGACAGGCGGATGGGCTTAAAAGGGAAAAACCCTATTTAATCTCATAATCGCGTCCAAACTGGAGGTCGCCAAAGTCGATCCGACTGCCACGGTAGGAGCGGTCGTCTTCCGGGTCCTCCTCCGAATCCTCCTGCTCCTCTTCGTCGGTGGCAGGGGTAAATTCCGCGGTGTCATCCAGATCTTCCTGTGTGGATTTCTCCGCAGCCTTGGCCCGAAGATTTTCCTCTGTGGCATCTTTCATGGCCTGGGCCAGTAAGCGCTGTACATTGTCATCAATCTCAGAGACGGTTTCGTCCACAGGGTCCGGAGCGGAGGCAGATTGGGAGGGGTAGAGCTCCTGAAGGTGATCCAGATATTGCGTCTGCTGGGTGTGCAGGGCGCGGACCTTCTCCACAAAGGCGGCGGTAGCCTTCTGAGCCTGCTGAAGACGGAATTCCTCCGCTTCAATCTCCTTGGAAATATTGGCTTTTCGGGCGGCGGCTTGGGACTCAGCCTCCTTCAGCAGTTCCGTTTTCTTCCGCTCGGCCTCCTGTACCATCTCATCGGCCATTCTTTGGGCGGTCATCAGGGCCTTCCGCATGGCTTCCTCAGTGGCGCGGTACTCCTCTACCTTGTCCACCAGCACCTTCATTTTGCTTTTTAGCACCGCGTTTTCATTATATAAGGCGGAGTAGTCTCCGGTCAGAATATCCAGAAATTCATCCACCTGAGACATATTGTAGCCGCCGAAAGAGGCCTTTTGGAAGGCGCGCTCGGAAACTTCCTGCGGAGTCAGCATAGTAAATTCCCTCCAGTTTTATCTACAAAACGTACGATCTGTTTTTAAAAATACAAGCCGTTATTTTCTAACTCGTCAATAAGATCCCCCAGAATGTCCACATTATAGGGCGTAATAATGTAGGTGGAGATGGCTACCTTTTTAATTTTGCCCTCATTGGCATAGGCTACGCCGGACAAAAAGTCCAGCAGGCGCCGGGCAATTTCTTTGTTGGTAGACTCCAGATTCAAAACGACAGTACGCTTTTCCCGCAGGTGGTCCGCAATGGCGGAAGCGTCCTCAAACTTATCGGGTTTGACCAGGACCACCTGCAGCTGGGTGGCCGCGCGGATATTTACCACCTTATTGCTGCGGCGCTCCTCCTCGGTAGAAGGGACTTCGCTTCGGGAGCTGCGCTCTGTCCGCTCCCGACGCTCGACTGGGCGAGGGGAAATGTCGAAATCGTCAAAATCGTCCTCGTCCTCATAGGGATGGGCCAGGCGCTTAAATTCGTCAAAGATACCCATGATTGTTCCTCTTTTCTCTTCAAGTAAAATTGCTCAGCGGCAGGCGTTCAGCGGGGACCCATAGGGGGGCGGGGGCCGAACAGGGCGGTTCCCACGCGTACCAGGGTGGCCCCTTCTGCGATGGCGTCTTCATAATCCGCGCTCATACCCATAGACAAACAGTCCATAACACCTTGATTATCCGACATTTCTTGCGTTATGTCAATAAAAAGCTGATGCATCCGGGCAAAATATCTCCGGTTGGCTCCAGGATAGGAAGAAATTGGAGGAATTGCCATCAATCCCCGCAGCCGCACATGGGGCATGTTTCCTACCTCTTGGACCAGTTGGGGCAGCAATTCCGGGGCGCAGCCGCTTTTGCTCTCCTCACCGCCGATGTTGACCTCAAAGAGGATATCCTGGACAATGCCCAGCTTGTCGGCCTGGTTGTGGATTGCCTGAAGCAAATGGAGGGAGTCTACCGACTGGATCAAGTCCACTTTGCCCACCACCTGTTTGACCTTGTTGGTCTGGAGGTGACCGATAAAGTGGACCTCTTTGGCGCCGGAATAGGCGTCGGCGGCCAGATGGGCGGTGAGCTCCTGAACTCTGTTTTCGCCGCATACCGTGATCCCGTCGGAAATGGCCTGCCGGATGGTGTCGTCACTTTGCACCTTGGTCGCGGCGCACAGCGTAATTTCCTCCGGCGAACGGCCCGCTGCCGATGCGGCAGCGGCAATTTTGGCCTGCACCCGCTGGATATTTTCCCTTAACTGCATAAAAATCCCCCGTTTCTTTCTCTGGTGGAGATGAATTAGCCAATGAGCAGCTGCCCGTCCTGAAGACCCAGTGCCTGGGTAATAATCTCGTCTCCGGCCCGTAAAATTTTTCGTCCCGTTCCCACCGGAGACACCACATAGTAGTCGCTGCCCTCGATCATGACATCCACTTCTTTAAATTCTGTCCGGCCATTGACCACAGCGTATACGCCAATGCGGGTGGTCTGGATCATCTCGCCGGTCTGGTCATCCTCTGTCTGCTCCTCCACCAGGCGCAAAGCGGATTTTGGGATGCGCAGGCCGGACCAGCTCTCGAAAATCAATTCGGCAGTCTGCCGGCGCAAAAGGGTGGTGCGGGACAGATAGCGGTCTGTGGAAAAGACCACCACGCACTGATCGTTTTCCGGCGGGCTGACATAGACAACGGACATATCCACATCCTGCGTGAAATCGCCGGTAAAGCGCAAAAGCGCCGTATCCCCCTGGCTGAGCCGCTGAGCGGAGGATGCAGGCAGGACGGCAGCAAAATACCACTGGTTGGAGATAATCAGCTTCCCTGTGGAGGATGTTCCCCCCGTCTGTCCCTGATTCATCAGAGAGGTAAGGGAAGAAGGCGTCAGTTCCAGCACACTGGTGGGAGTGAGCAGAGTCTCATATCCGTCCACAAGGCTGGAGAAGATGCCCGACTGACTGGTGGTCACCTGTGTGGTGGCGGCAGCGGAGCGCTGATTGAGGGAGGTCAGCTGGCTGTTGAGGGTTTGAAGCTGGGCGGTAAGATCGGCAGCGGTCAGGCCGTCGCCGTAAGTATAGCCCCGCTTGAGAATATCACTTTTGACGGTTCGGATCTGATTTTCCAAATCGTTATAGTCCCCCCGGGCAGAGCTAGACCGCAGGGAGACCATCCCCTGTAAAATGTCTTCGTCCAGACGGGCGGCGGATTCCACACTTCCGCTTTGGCCCACGGCGTATTGAAGCAGCTCAATTTCCTGGGTCAAAGACTGAATCTGAGCCTGGTCGGCTTGGGCCTGGGTGTCACGGTAGACCAGAGCGACTGTCTGGCCCACGCCTACCTTTTCCCCCTCGCTTCGGGTCAGCTCCACAATGCCCGACTGGTTGGGAAAGACCACCTCGTCCCGAACCAGCAGGCCATCGGCCTCTACGCTGTCCTCGGCGGTGTAAGCATACACCAGGGCGGTTCGGTATGGTTCTTGGAAGGCACGGAAGGCATACACGCCCAAATAGATGGCCAGCACAACAGACATAGCCACCATCACAAAGGTAATCAGGGGTTTTCCTTGTTTCATGGGACAATTCCTTTTCTTTCTCTTTGGTCAAACTGGGGGGAGGAGGGCGGTCAATCGATCTCGCCCGGTCCGTACAGGGGGATGGGCCGCTCGGGCACAATGGTGGAAATGGCATGCTTGTAAATGATCTGCTGCTTACCGTCACTGGTCAAAACCACGGTGAAGGCGTCAAAGCCGGTGACGTAGCCACGCATCTGAAAGCCATTCATCAGGAACATGGTGACGGGGCGGCGGTCCCGGCGGGCCTGAGTGAGGAAGATCTCCTGAAGATTATTTGTTTTCTGCATATGTAGCACTCCTTTTTCTTTAGCCGGTTTTCCGGCTTGAGTGCCACTATCATATACCGAATTCTTTCATATATCCTGTCGAAGCCTGGAGTCCGGCGGCAAAATCGGGAGTGCTGTCCCAGTAGAGCCATTTTGCAGCCGGATTGCGTCGAAACCAAGTCAGCTGGCGCTTGGCATACTGCCGGGAGCGCAGCTTGATTTCCTCCGCGGCGGCGGCGGTGTCCCCGTCCCCCTGGAGCGCGGCGGCCATCTCCTTATAGCCGATGGCCTGCATGGCGGTACAGCGCCGGGGTACTCCGCTTTGGAGCAGGGCGCGTACTTCCTCCACCAGTCCCGCCTGCATCATCTCGTCCACCCGGCGGTCGATCCGCCCCCACATGTCCTCCCGGCGGGAAAAGGCCAGGGTAATGGTGAGGGCTTCGTACCTTGGGGGGAGGGCTTTGGTTTCGGCGTTGTGCTGGGTCATGGTTTTCCCGGTGGAGTAGTACACCTCCAGCGCCCGGACAATCCGCTTTTCATCGTTGGGGTGAAGGCGAGCGGCGCTGTCCGGGTCCACCTTGCGAAGTTCTTCCAGCAGGGCCTGGCCCCCCTCTGCGCGCATCCGCTGCTCCAGCTCGCCCCGCAGGGGGCTTTGGTCATCAAAATGGGCAAAGGTCCGGCCAGACAGGAGAGAGTCGATATACAGGCCCGTTCCCCCCGTCAAGATGGGCAGCTTGCCCCGGGAGAGGATGTCGTCCACACACTGGGCCGCCAGGTCCACATACCGGGCCACGGAGAAGTCCTCCTCCGGGTCGGCCACGTCGATCATGTGGTGGGGGACGCCCTGCATCTCCTCGGGAGTGGGTTTGGCGGTGCCGATGTCCATGCGGCGGTAAATTTGCATGGAGTCGGCGGAGACCACCTCGCCGTTGTGGGCGAGAGCCAGTTCCACCGCCAGCCGGGTCTTGCCCGAGGCGGTGGGACCGCTAACAACCAGAATTTTCGGGGGCATAGGCGTTCCTCCTGTCTGAGCGTGTCGAAGAAAGGTGTTTTTTCTGTATAGTAAAAATACTTTATGACTGGATGGGCCACATAGTCACCGCATCCCGGGCCGCCCGCAGGAAATCCAGGAAGGCATCCATCTGAGCGTCAAAATATTTGCTGCCCGCCTGGAGGATCAGTTCTTTATCCTCATCCGGGACATACATCAAATCGGTCAGCATGGCATCGTTGTACCAGGAGCTGTCATCATTCAAAGTACCCCCAAAATTGGTAGCAAAGACCTCCACAATATGCTGACCGTTGGCCTGGGGACCCGGACGAATCCAAAGGGCATCTTTTTTTCGTGTGGTGATGGCATTGCGCAAGGCAAGGTCACCCAGCGTCAGCTTGGTAAAGGCCTTGTTGTCGGTGGTGATCATACGGCCGCGGGTGGCTTCCGGGTAACCAAAGTCCATGGCCTTGCCCACCAGACTGGCCACGCCGCTGACGCCGCTGCCGATAAGGCCGCGGGCGTGTATGTGAAGCGTATAGGGGTGGTCCAGCATGACCATGGTGCGGGCCCGTAAGGTTTCTACGGTGGAGCGGCCGGCGGGATCGGTGCTCATACAGACCAGCAGGGGAGATGTTTCCCCCTCAGACAGCACAAGCTGGCTGTCGCACTGCTCATCGCCGCCTCCGAAGAAGAAGCCGCCGTGAGTCTGCTGATAGCGGGCAAGGTACAGGTTCCAGTCTACCATGGAAGAAAACACCTCCCGAATATGGTGGGCTTACGCCCGCTTAAACTGCTTTTCTAAATCCTTCCGGGTCAGCTCGATAGCCACAGGCCGGCCGTGGGGGCAATATTTTACGGTGCCCTCCATCACGGCCTTTGCCACCCGCTCCAGCTCCTGGGGGCTGGTTTTCCAGCCGCCCTTGATGGCCGCCTTGCAGGCCATGGTGTGAAGAAGCTCATCCCGGGCGGCGGCGGGGTCGGCCTTGCCGGTGGTGAGGAGTTTTTGGGCAATCTCCTCCAGGGTGGCGGGGATATCCTCCACCGCCACGTCAAAGGGGGACTGGCGCACGGCCAGGTCCTGGCCCAGCTCGTCCACCTCAAAGCCAAACTCCTCCAAAAGCTGCTGATGATCCAGCAGCACCTGCCGGGCACTGGGGTCCAGGCGGCATACCACCGGGGAGAGCAGGCTCTGGGCCATGGGGTCATAGCCCGCGGCCTTCATCCGGTCAAAATTTATCCGCTCATGGGCGGCGTGCTTGTCAATGAGAAAGACCGTGTCCTCCTGCTCCACAAGAATGTAGGTGTTGAACACCTCTCCGGCTAAGCGCCAGGCGGGTACGGTTTCCGTGAGGGCGCTCTCAGGTGTCCCCTCCCCGAGGAGCGGCTCCGGGGCTTTCTCCACAGGAGCGGCCTGAACGTCCGTCACCGGAGCGGGGGCGGTCTGGACAGGTTTTTGAGCCTCGGAGGCAGGAGAAATTTTTTCCACAGAAGCGGGAATTTTGTGGACAATTTCCTCCGCCGCAGCTTCCTTGGGTGCGGGTGTGGAAACAGCCGGGCGGGGGGTGATGGGGTGGACGTAGGAGAAGGAGCGGGGCGGCTGGGCCGGAGAAACGGGCCTGGAACCGGCGGGCTTCAGGGGCTGATATGCACTGTCATGTACCCGTGTAACCGCGGGAGCGGGGGCAGGCTGCTGGACTGCCCCGGAGCCCACCGCTTGAGTTTCTCCACCGTTCGACCCCTCCCTGTGGAGAGACAGTGGAATCTGAGTCTGGTTGGGAGTGACGGTATCCACAGCCTTGAAAGCGGGAATGACCTCATTTTTTAGCTCCGCCTTGGGGTGGGAGCGGTCCGCTTCCAGGGCGGAGAGGACGGCGTGGTAGACGGCGGAAAAGACCTGCCGCTCGTTGCCAAACTTCACTTCCGTCTTGGCCGGATGGACGTTCACGTCCACGGCGTTAAGCTTGGTTTCCAGATGGAGGACGCAGCCGGGGAAGCGCCCCACCATTTTTTGGTTTTTATAGGCCTCCTCCAGAGCGGCCATCATGAGCCGGGACTTCACCTGGCGGCCGTTGACAAAGAAGAACTGCCAGTTCCGGCTGCCCCGGCAGCAGGCGGGCAGGGAGACAAAGCCGGAGACGGTCATATCCTCTCCGCTGGCCTTCACCGGCCGGAAGCCCAGAGCCAGCTCCCGGCCCAGAACAGAGTAGACGGCGCTTTGCAGCTGGCCGTCGCCCGGGGTGAGCATCTCCTGTTTCCCGTCCCGGATAAACTTCACGCTCACCTCCGGGTGGGACAGGGCCACCCGCTGCACGGTGGCAAAGACGGCGGCCCCCTCGGCGGCGTC
This sequence comes from bacterium, assembly GCA_037245165.1. GTDB lineage: Bacteria > Bacillota > Clostridia > Oscillospirales > Oscillospiraceae > Lawsonibacter. The sequence goes on along the minus strand of JAXWVI010000049.1, from coordinate 13,305 downwards.
CTTTTTCATAAATTTCAGCCGGGCGGGGGTGTTGAAAAACAGGTCCCGGACCACCATGGTGGTGCCCAGGGGGCAGCCCGCCTCCTCCACCGGACCGTAAACGCCCCCCTCCAGGGACAGGGAGGCGCCCAGCTCCTCGTCGGCGGTGCGGGTGAGCACCTCCACCCGGCTGACGGCGGCGATGGCGGCCAGCGCCTCTCCCCGGAAGCCCAGGGTGCCGATGGCCTCCAGGTCATATTCCGTGCGCAGCTTGCTGGTGGCGTGGCGGAGGAAGGCAGTTTTTACCTCATCGGCGGGGATGCCCTTTCCGTCGTCAGTGACCCGGAGATAGGTCATCCCCCCGTGGGAAATTTCAATGGTGATGGCGCCGGCCCCGGCGTCGATGGCGTTTTCCATCAGCTCCTTGGCCACGCTGGCGGGCCGCTCCACCACCTCGCCGGCGGCAATCAGGTCGGCCACATGGGAATCTAATACTTGAATGGTAGGCATAGGTTACCTCGAAATCCAAAATGGTTATCCGTTCAAATCCTGCTTCAGCTCCGCCAGGAGGTTTAGTGCCTCAATAGGGGAGAGGATGTTCACATCGGTCATCCGGAGCTTTTGAAGCACCGTCTGGCCCCCTAAATCCATGAGGGAAATCTGCTCCTGGGGGGCGGCAGCTGTCTCCACCCGGACGCAGCCCTTCTCCTCCAACTCCTGGAGAATGTTCCGGGCCCGGCGGACCACCCGCTCAGGCACCCCGGCCAGCTTGGCCACCTCCACGCCGTAGCTCTGGTCGGCGCCCCCACGGACGATTTTCCGCAGGAAGATGACCTCGCTGCCCCGCTTTTTGGCGGCGATGTTGTAGTTTTTCACTCCGGGAATCTGGCCCTCCAGGGCGGTGAGCTCGTGGTAGTGGGTGGCAAAGAGGGTCTTGCACCCCAGGCGCTTGCGGTCGGCGCAGTACTCCAGCACCGCCCGGGCGATGGCCATGCCGTCGTAGGTGCTGGTGCCCCGGCCGATCTCGTCCAGGATGAGCAGGGACTTTTTGGTGGCGTGGTTCAAAAGGGCGGCCACCTCGGTCATCTCCACCATAAAGGTGGACTGTCCGGCGGACAGGTCGTCGCTGGCCCCGATGCGGGTGAAAATCCGGTCCACCACCCCGATGTGGGCGGACTTGGCCGGGACAAAGGAGCCCATCTGGGCCATGAGGGTAATGAGGGCCACCTGGCGCATGTAGGTGGACTTACCGGCCATATTGGGGCCGGTGATAATGGCGCACAGGTCGTCGCCGCCGTCCATGTGGGTGTCGTTGGGGACAAAGGGAGCGCCTTTGAGCACCTTCTCCACCACCGGGTGGCGGCCCTCCACAATATTGAGAGTGTCAGAGTCGTCCACCTGGGGCATACAGTAGCCGTTGGCGGCGGCCACGGTGGCCAGGGACATGAGCACGTCCACCTGGGCCACGGCGGCGGCGGTGGCCTGAATCCGGTCCACCTGAGCGCACACCAGCTCCTTGAGCTGGCAGAAAAGCTGATACTCCAGGGCGGTGACCTTGTCCTGGGCGGAGAGGATGGCGTGCTCCAACTCCTTTAATTCCTGGGAAATATACCGCTCGGCGTTGACGGTGGTCTGCTTCCGGGCCCAGTCGGCAGGCACCAGGTCAATTTGGGACTTGGCCACCTCGATGTAATAGCCAAAGACCTTGTTGCTCTTGACCTTCATGTTCTTGATGCCCGTCTGCTCCTTGGTGCGCTTTTCCAGGTCGGCCAGCTTCTCGGAGGCGTGGTCAATCAGGTCCCGCTGCTCGTCCACGTCGGGGCTGTACCCCTCCCGGATGAAGCCGCCCTCCCGGACAGAGAAGGGGAGCTTGTCGTCGTCCATCAGGGCCCGGTCCAGCTCCTCCCGGAGCTGGGGCAGGTCGTCCAGCTCCTCTTTCAAAGAGGAGAGTAGGGCGCTGGGGCAGTGGCTTAAAAGCTCCCGAATGTGGGGGAGCCTGGCAAGGCCGCCGGACAGGGCGGCCAGGTCCCGGCTGCCCGCCGAGCCGTAGACCACCCGGCCTACTAACCGCTCCAGGTCGGTGACCTCCCGGAGGGCCAACGATAATTCCTCCCGGGTGATGGCATCCTCCACCAGGTCGCCCACCGCCTGCTGCCGCCGGGCAATCTGAACCGGGGAGAGAAGGGGCCGCTCCAGCCAGCCCCGCATAAGCCGCCCGCCCATGGCGGTTTTGGTCTTGTCCAGCACCCAGAGGAGGGAGCCTTTCTTGTCCTTGGAGCGCAAGGTGGAGGTGAGCTCCAACGTCTGCCGGGCGGTAAGGTCCAGCTCCATAAAGTGACTGGAGGTGTAGTAAGTAAAGCCGGCAATGTGGCCCAGGTCGGTTTTTTGAGTCTCGTAGAGGTAGCACAAAAGGCCGCCGGCGGCCCGGATGGCCGCCGTGTCCCCCTGGGGAACGGTATCAAGGCCGGTTTTGAACTGCCTGGTCACCAGCTCCCGGGCCTTTTCCGGGGCAAAGGGCTCCTCCCCGGAGCGCTCACAGGCGCAGTTTAACCGCTCTTTTAAAAACTCCCGCAGCTCCGGGTTTTCAAAGGCGGCGGGGGAGAGGACGGCCTCGGTGGGGTGGAAGCGGCCCAGCTCATTTTTCAGGTGGCCCAGGCCCTCCTCCCCGGCGGGGAGAGAGGTGGCATACACCTCGCCGGTGGAGATGTCGCACAGGCAAAGGCCGAAGCCCTCCTCCTGGGCCAGGATGGAGCAGATGTAGTTATTTTTGCTCTCCTCCAGCATGGAGGAGGAAATGACGGTGCCGGGGGTGATGACCCGAATGATGTCCCGGTCCACCAGGCCCTTTGCCAGGGCCGGGTCCTCGGTCTGCTCGCAGATGGCCACCTTGTAGCCCTTGGCGATGAGGCGGGCAATGTAGCTGTCGCAGGAGTGGTAGGGCACCCCGCACATGGGGGTGCGCTCCTCCGGGGGCTTGTTTCGGTCCCGGGTGGTGAGGGTGAGGTCCAGCTCCTTGGACACCAGCTTTGCGTCCTCGTTGAACATCTCATAAAAATCGCCCAGGCGGAAGAACAGGATGGAGTCCGGGTTCTGGGCCTTCATATCCAGATATTGCTGCATCATGGGGGTGATTTCTGCCATGGAGACACCGACTTTCTTTTCGTCATTGGAATGGCAGAGCCATTCCAATGATAAAGATTGCAATCCGCCGCGCGCCCGTTAAAACGGGCACTTGCGGATTGAGAAGTGTTTTTTCGGTCGGCAAAGCCGCCGAAAAAACGGATTTCATGTTCTTTCGCCGCCTGCGGGCGGCGAAACTCCCTGCGGGAGGGCCTTTGTGAAAGGGCTTTTTACGGGGTGTCCGTCCGCCCGGCCAGATAGTCCAGGGACACGCCGTAGAAGTCGGCGATGCGGATGAGGGTAGACAGGCGGGGTTCGGCCGTTTCGTATTCGTAATTCTGATAGGCCCGAGGCGCCGCACCAATTTCTTTTGCCGCCTGGGCCTGAGATAAGCCGTGCTTTTTACGCAGATCAACCAATCGTTTCGAGAATGCGGACATGATATGAGCACCCCTTGACAACGCATAAAAATGCGTATATGATAACGATGAAAACGCACATTTATGCGTAAATCAGTATACGAGGAGGAGTAAAAAATGACAGAACTACAAAGCGCAATCTACTTATACGCCCAGGAGCACCTCTTTCCCCGCTTTGAGGCCCCCAATTACGAGACGCTGTCCCAGGCCCGCCAGGAGGCGGAGCGGCTGGGCAAGGCGCTGCGGGCAATGGGAGATGAGCCGGGGCGAACGGGGCGCAGGCTGTGGACCGAGCTGGAAACCGAGGCCGGTTTTGAAAAGGAGGCGGTCTTTCTGGCCGGGCTGTCCATCGGCCTGGAATTGGGGGAGCTTAGATAAGCTCCCCGAACAGGGACCACTTGTTGGCGTCGGTGATCTTCACGTCCCGGAACTGACCCACGGCCCCCTTGTCTCCCACCACTCTCACCAGGCGGTTGCCGGGGGTGCGGGCGGTAAGGTCCCAGCGGGCATCGTCACTGAGCCCGTCGATGAGACACCGCACCGTCTTACCGATATAGGCGGCGTGCTTCTCCTCGGAGATAGAATCCTGAAGGGCGGTAAGGCGGTTGAAGTTTGCAAGCTTCTCCTCCTTCGGCATGGGGTCATCCATCTCGGCGGCGGGAGTGCCCGGCCGGGGGGAGAAAATAAAGGTGAACAGGGCGTCAAAGCGCACCTCCTCCAGCACCTTCAACGTGTCCTCAAATTCCTCGGTGGTCTCCCCGGGAAAGCCCACGATCACGTCGGAGGTGAGGACGATATCGGGGATGAGGGCCTTCACGGCCCGGATTTTCTCCAGATACTGCTCCCGGGTGTGGCGGCGGTTCATCACCTTCAGCACCCGGTCGTTGCCCGCCTGGAAGGGCAGGTGCAGGACGGGGGCCACCTTTTCACACCGGGCCATGGTCTCAAAGAGCTTCTGGGTAGCGTCCTTGGGGTGGGAGGTCATAAAGCGGATGAGGAAGTCACCGGGAATGGCGTTGACCTGCTCCAGCAGGTCGGCAAAGTCCATGGGATCCTCCAGATCTTTGCCGTAGGAGTTCACGTTCTGGCCCAGGAGGGTGATATCCTTGTAGCCTTCAGATGCCAGTTGGCGCACTTCGGCTAAAATGTCCTGGGGCTGGCGGGAGCGCTCCCGGCCCCGGACATATGGGACGATGCAGTAGGAGCAGAAGTTGTTGCAGCCGTACATGATGGACACCCAGGCCTTGACGCTGTCCTGGCGCATAAGGGGGATGCCCTCGGCAATGGAGCCGGCCTCATCATTTACCTCAAAGATGCGCCCCCGGTGGAGCAGCAGCGTGTGGATCATCTCCGGGAACTTCCAAAGGGCGTGGGGACCGAAGACCAGGTCCACATGTCGGTAGGACTGGCGAATTTTCTCCGCCACCTGGGGCCTCTGGGCCATACATCCGCACAGGCAGATGATCTGCTCCGGGTGGCGGCGCTTCACATGGACCAGAGCGCCCACATTGCCGAAGACCCGCTGCTCGGCGTGCTCCCGGATGGCACAGGTGTTGATCACAATGATTTGCGCCTGTTCCTCGTCGTCGGTAAAGCCGTAGCCCATCTCCTCCAGATAGCCCCGGATGCGCTCGCTGTCCGCCTCGTTCTGCTGACAGCCGTAGGTGTCAACAAAGGCCAGAGGCTTTTCTGGCCACTGGGTGGTGAGCTTGCCTACCGCGTGACAGTGGTCCAGCTGGGTCTGAATCTCCTGGGGAGAAATTACGGTTGTGGTGCGTTCCATAAAAAACCTCCGTGCGCCGCATGCGCTGAATTATCCTGAAACGACCCGCCCACAAGGGTACAAGCCGCCATTTTTAGATTTTCCATTATACTATTTTTTTCACCAAAAAACAAGGCGGGCAGCGTGGAATTCTCTCCCGGGTCATATCCGGCGGGGACGGGGCATATGCTCTTTTATCAGTGTGTCCATACGGAAGATAGGAGTGGGTGATGATGGGCGGACGGGAGAAAAAGTCAGTGGGACGGGCCCTGCGACGGGGCGTGGCCCTGGGGCTGGGGCTGGTGGCCATATGGGGCGTCAGCCTGACGGCGGACCTGGGCGGTCTGCGGGACAGTCTGGCCGCGCTGGGAAGGGAGCCTGCCCTGGCGGTGTCCCTGCTGGAGAGCCAACTGGGCCGGCTGCCCGGCGAGCAAGAGGAGCTGTCCGGCTGGGGCAGGATTTTGGTGGATGGCTCGCCCCTGCTTGCTGCCGGGGAGGAAGGGGTGCTCGCCCTGCGAATGGGCAGGACGGAGCAGCCCGCTCAGGAGCAGGAGGAGGATCTGATGGACGGCGACGAAGAGGATGAAGAACAGCCCCAGCTTACCCCCTCCGATCAGGGAGAGGGCATTGTGGAGATGACAGGCCAGGGCAAGTCGGGGAGCAAATATTTGAAGGACGGAAAAGTCTATGTGTATAACCGCACCAGCTTTGATCTGGACGCCTCGGTGCTGGGGGAGGGGACAGTGGACGTCCATCTGGGAGAGGGCCCTCAGATTCTGATTGTCCATTCCCACGGCAGCGAGAGCTACTCCCAGAGCGACGGAGATACTTATGAGGAGAGCGACCCCTACCGCACCACCGACTGCACCCACAATGTGGTCAAGGTGGGGGAGGAGATGGCCACGGTTTTCCGGGCCTACGGATTTCAGGTGATCCACGATACCACGCTGTTTGATTACCCCTCCTATAATGAGGCCTACGACCGCTCCAAGGCGGCGGTGGAGCAGTGGCTGGAAAAATACCCCACCATCCAAGTGGTGCTGGACGTACACCGGGATGCCCTGGAGGGCAGCAATGGAGAAATCTACAAAATGGTTTCCACGGAGGCAGGAGAGAAGGTGGCCCAGGTAATGCTGGTGGTGGGCTCCAGCGGCGGCGGGGCGGAATTTCCCAGATGGAAGGACAATCTGGCCTTTGCTGTGCTGCTCCAGCGCAACCTGGTCAAGGGCTATACCAGCCTGGCCCGGCCCATCGTCCTGCGCAACAGCCGCTATAACCAGCAGCTGCTTCCCGGCTCCATTCTGGTGGAGGTGGGCGGCCACGGCAACACCCTGACCGAGGCCATTGACGGAGCCCGGCTGTGGGCGGACAACGTGGCGCGGACGCTGCTGACTCTGAAGGAGGAATCGTAGGGGCGAACGGTCGCCCCTACATTTTTTCCTTCCCCATATTTCCCCCAAAAGCGGACAGGCCCTTGGATATAATGGTAGAAAATGGAAGGGAGTGTGAGAGCATGGACGACTGGTACAGCCGGCCGGCTTCCCATATCATAAAGGAGCTGGAGAGCAGTCGGGATGGACTGACGGAGCGGGAGGCCCGGAGCCGGCTGGAACGGATGGGGCCCAATGAACTGGCTGCGCCGGACAAGCCGGGGCTTTTCCGCCGCCTGCTGGGGCAGTTGAAGGACCCCATGATTTTGGTCCTGCTGGCGGCCGCGGGGCTGTCCCTGGCGGCCAGCGGAGGAGAGGACTGGCTGGATGGGGTCATTATCCTGGGCATTGTGGCCATAAACGCAGTCATCTCCATTACCCAGGAGGACCATGCCCAGCAGGCGCTGGAGGAGCTTCGGCGGATGTCCACCCCCAAGGCAAAGGTGCTTCGGGAGGGAGAGGAAAAGGTGATTGCCGCCGCCCAGCTGGTGCCCGGGGATGTGATTTTGCTGGAGGCGGGGGATTTGGTGCCGGCTGACGCCAGGATTTTGGAGTGCAGCCGACTCCAGGCCGACGAGAGCGCCATGACCGGGGAATCGGTGCCGGTGGAAAAGCAGGTCCGGGAATCTCTGCCTGCCGGGACCCCGCTGGGAGACCGGGTCAATATGCTCTGCTCCGGTACCCTGATTACCGCCGGGCGGGGGACCGCTCTGGTGGTGGCCACAGGGATGGACACAGAGATGGGTCAGATTGCCGGGCTGCTGCTGGAAAGCGGCCAGGGGGCCACACCCCTCCAGAGGCGAATGGAGGAGATCTCCAAATCCCTCTCCTTTTTATGTCTGTCGGTCTGCGCGGTCATGTTTGGGGTTGGCCTGATCCAGGGAAAAAATATGCTGGAAATGTTCCTCACCGCCGTGTCTCTGGCGGTGGCGGCCATACCGGAAGGTCTGCCTGCCATTGTGACCATTGTGCTGGCTTTGGGGGTCCAGCGGCTGGCGGCCAGGGGAGCGATTGTCAAAAAACTCCCGGCGGTGGAGACGCTTGGGTGTGCGGAAGTGATCTGCTCCGACAAGACGGGCACGCTTACCCAAAATAAAATGACGGTCCAGCAGCTTTGGACCTTGCCGGGGAGCAAAAGGCGGGAGGTTATGACAGCGGCGTGTCTGTGCTCCGATGCCCGGCTGGAGTGGAAGGCCGGGGCGCCCACCGCCATAGGCGACCCTACGGAAGGAGCGCTGGTGGTGGCGGCAGCCCGGGAGGGGGTGGACCAACAAAAGGAGGGGGAACAGTGGCCCAGGGTGGCCGACATTCCCTTTGACTCCTCCCGCAAGCTCATGTCCACCATACATACCAATCCACAGGGCGGCTGGACTGCCTTTGTAAAGGGAGCCCCCGATGTGCTGCTGGAGCGCTGTACGTCCACTGTCCGGGGCCCCATGACAGCGGGAGACAAGGAGCGGATTCTGGCGGCCAATGAAGCTATGGCCTCCAAGGCTCTGCGGGTGATTGCCGTGGCCCGGCGGGAACTGAATATGCTGCCCAAACGGCTGGAGCCGGAGACGGTGGAGACAGGGCTGACCTTTCTGGGTTTGTTCGGCATGATGGACCCCCCAAGGCCGGAGGTGCGCTATGCGGTGGCCAAATGCCATTTGGCCGGGGTGCGTCCGGTGATGATCACGGGGGATCACCGGGCCACGGCGCTGGCGGTAGCCAGAGAGCTGGACATTGCCCGCCCGGGGGACTGGACTGTGACCGGGCCGGAGCTGGACTTTATGCCCCAAGAAATGCTGGAGGAGGACATTGAGAAGTTCTCCGTTTTTGCCCGGGTGTCCCCGGAGCACAAGCTGCGTATTGTGCAGGCCTGGCAGAAAAAAGGAAAGGTGGTGGCCATGACCGGAGACGGGGTCAACGACGCCCCGGCCCTGAAGAGTGCGGATATTGGCTGCGCCATGGGGCGCACAGGTACGGACGTGGCCAAGGGGGCCGCCCATATGATTCTCACCGACGACAACTTCTCCACCATCGTCTCGGCCATTGAGGAGGGGCGGGGAATCTACTCCAATATCCGCAAAGCCATTCACTATCTGCTCTCCTGCAACATCGGAGAAATTTTTACTATTTTTGTTGCTACCCTTCTGGGCTTTGGGCAGATGCCTCTGGTGCCGGTGCAGCTTTTGTGGCTCAATCTGGTCACCGACTCTCTGCCGGCCCTGGCATTGGGAGTGGAGCCGGTGGAGGAGGGCGTGATGGAGCAGCCCCCCCGACAGGCCAACGCGAACCTCTTTGATAAAAAATTTTCCCTGCGCCTGGCCTGGCAGGGGCTGATGGTGGGCGGACTTACCCTGACGGCCTATTTTCTGGGCTTTACCCGGCTGAGCCAGCCGGGCATGGAGGGGGCGGTGGCCAATACCATGGCCTTTGCCACCCTGACTATGTGTCAGCTTTTTCACGCATTTAATGTGCGCAGTGAGGACCGCTCTCTCTTTGCCCAAGGTCCCCTGTCCAATCCGGCCATGAACCGGGCGTTTCTTGGGGGGATGGCCATGCAGCTGTCCGTGTTGCTGATCCCTCCGCTTCAGAGTGTTTTTTCCGTGGCGCCTATGGACGGCAGACAGTGGTTTTGGGTGCTGGCTCTGGCCATTGCGCCTATCCCGATTTGTGAGGTGAGCAAGGCCCTGCACCGAGGCGAAAAAAAGCCGGAAAAGGATCGGGAGCGGGAAACGGCCCTATACTAAAATCATGTATAAACTCCCTCCTATTCCGGAAAACTAACCCGGAATAGGAGGGAGTTTCCTTATGGCACGGGAAAAACAGTTTGACGGCCCGCACCCCCGCAGACAACCCCAATATGACCAGCCGCTGTCCCTGGAAAGCCTGAAAGAGGTTTTTTCTGGATGCGTGGACTTTATGCAGCGGGTTGTCTATCTCAATGGGGACCGGGAGCGGACCGTGACAATATGCTACCTGCTGGGCATGACCCGCAACGAGCGGCTCAGTGATTATATCCTCCGCCCGCTGGCCCAGGACACGGCCCTGAGCCGGGCGCCCGAAGGGGAGCTGTTTTCCCTGCTGCAATATGGGGCGCTCTATAATTTGGCTGCCCTGCGGCGGGACACCCTGGATGACGTGGTCAATGACCTGCTCCTGGGCAGCTGCGCGCTGTTTTTCCCTGGACGTATGGATGCGCTGACCCTCCCTGTACCCACGGAGGAAAAACGGGGGATCGGGGAACCGGAAAATGAACCGGCGCTGAAAGGGAGCCGGGAATCCTTTGTGGAGTCCATCCGCACCAACACGGCCATGGTACGCCGTCGGTTAAAAGCCCCTCAGCTGAAAATCAAGGAGCACATCGTGGGCAGACAGTCCCACACCCAGGTAGACGTACTCTATCTGGAGGACATCGCCGACCCGGATACTGTGGCTCAGGTGGAAAAAAAGCTGGAGGGTATCGACATTGACGGCCTGGAGGCGGCGGGAAACCTGGAGGAGTATATGGCCGACACAGCCAAAAGTCCCTTCCCGCTGATGGCCTACACCCAGCGGCCGGATCGGCTGTGTCAGGGGCTGTTGGAGGGACGGGTAGCGCTCTTTGCCGACGGGATTCCCCTTGGGTGGATGGTGCCGGGGACCATCGATCAGTTTTTTAAGACCGGCCAGGACCGGGCCTACCACTGGATGGTAGCCTCAGCCCTTAGCCTGGTGCGCTATTTCTGCGCACTGGTTACCCTGCTGCTGCCGGGACTGTATATCGCCCTGGTGACCTTTCACCCAGAGGCGATTCCCCCAAAGCTGGCCCTGTCCATTGTGGCCGCCAAGCAGGAGGTGCCCTTCTCTACCATCTTTGAGGTGCTGATTATGCTTCTGGCCTTTGAAGTCATTCAGGAGGCGGGGCTGCGGCTGCCCGGCCCCATCGGGGCTACCGTCTCTATTCTGGGCGGCCTGGTGGTGGGCAACGCGGCGGTAGAGGCCCACATTGTCTCTCCGGCGGTGCTCATTGCCGTGGCCATTGCGGGGGTGGCGGGGTATACCCAGCCCTCCCAGGATTTTGGAAACGCCCTGCGTCTGTGGCGGTTTCTGCTGGCGATTTTGGCCAGTGTTGGCGGACTGTTCGGGCTGAGCCTGGGCTGCGCGGCCCTCATTTACCACCTGGCCAGACTGGAGTCCTTTGGGGTCCCATATCTGGCCCCATTCACCACAGGGGTAAAGATACCCCGGGGTCACCCCAGCTTATTTCGCCTGCCCCTGCCCATGATGAAATGGAGGGACGGAGCGGTAAAGACCAAAAACAGGAGGAACCAGCGTTGAGGAGCTTAGCGCTCATATTGGTATGCTGTCTGATGCTGTCCGGATGCAGCGGACTTCCTACCTCCAGAGAGATGGGGGATATGGCGCTGCTGCGTACTATGGGGGTGGATACCGCGCCTCAGGGGGTTGCGGTAACGGTTTCCACCGGCCCCAGAGCCAAAGGCCTTCAGGCGGAAGGCGAAAAGGCCCTTGTGCTGTCTGCCCAGGAGGAGTCACTCAGCGCCGCCTGCCTGGCCATGCAGGGACTCAGTGACAGCTATGTGTTTTTTGGATATGTGGATCAGCTGCTGGTGGGCGATGAGCTGGCCCGGACCGGCCTGAGGCCGGTGCTGGACTACTTTGCCCGGGATGTGGAGCTGGGTCTGGGAGCCCAGCTGTGGCTGATTCGGGACGGTAGTGCCCAAGAAGCGGTGGAGTCCGGGGGAGAAGAGGGGGTGGACGGGCGATTGTCCACCTTGCAGACAGATGGAAAACTTGGAGTGGCCGCCATCTCCCGTACCGCCGGAGAGGTGTATACTGACCTATTGGAGCAAGGAGCCGCCTTTGTCCCTGCTCTGATGGCGGAAGAGGCGGAAGATGCTTCTCTTACAGAGAGCGGGTACGGTATTCTCAAAGGAGATCGGCTGATTGGGTATTTGGAAGGAAATGCCGCACGAGGGCTGGAACTGTTGGCGGGGCGTGCCCCTGCTGAGGTGCTGACCGTGAAGCTGGAGGACAATCAGGTATCAGCCCGGGTAATTTCGGCCAGGACAACGCCAAGGCTTTTGTTCCGGGAGGAGGTCCCTGTGGGGTTGAGGCTGGCGTGTCAGATCGAATTGGAGCTGACCGAGTACAGCTCGCCGCTGAACCAGGGACAGAGAGAGGAACTGTCCGCTGTTTTGGAGCGGGAATTGCTGGAGCGGCTGGAGCAGACGCTGACAAAACTGAGACAGTGGCAGGCGGACTGTGTGGGACTGGGGCTGCGAAGCGCTATAAACAATCCCGGAAAATGGCAGGATATTGAGCAGACATGGCCGGCTTGGTTTGAAGAACTTCAGCCTGAGATTATTCTGCAAATCAAAGTCCACGATTAGAACAGGAAGGAGGGGAGACTGGATATGAAGGGGGATCGCATTTCACGGACACAACTGATGGCGCTGTTCTGGGCGGGGGTTATGGGTCCGGCGGCGGAATTTCTGCCCGGACTGCTGCTGCCCTGGGCGGAAAAGAGCAGTTGGCTGGCGGTGGCGCTGGCAGCTCCCCTGGTACTGGCCGGAGGCTGGTTTTTGAACAGACTTGGGGCAGAGGGCGGGCTCGCCAGGGGATTTGTGGAAACACTTGGCCCCTGGATGGGCCGAGGCGCCATACTATTATATATGGTGTGGGCCCAGGTGCTGTTGACACAGCGGCTGTGGGCCTGCGCCAGAAGGCTGCTGGCCTCAGGCAATCGGGATGGCTCAATGTGGTTTTTCCTGATTGCGGCCGCCGTGGTGCTGGCCTGGATGGGCAGCGGGAAGCTGGGGGCGTTTGCCCGGGCGGGCCAGATTTTTTTGACAGCTCTGCTGGTCGCGTCCCTGGTGGTATTGGGCCTCTCGCTGGTCCAGGCCAGGCCGGAGCGGATTTTGCCTCTGGACTGGGGGGATGGCTTGTCCTGGACAAGAGCGATCTGGAATGCTGCCGGCGTAATGGGCTGGGGGCTTTTTGCGGCGTTTTTGCTGGGAGCGGTGTCTGATCAGGGAGAAAAGAAAGGGTGGCATTGGCTGTTCTGGGGACTGGGGGGCAGTTTGCTCCTAGCCGCGGCCCAAGCAGTTGTACTGGGTAACCTGGGGGTTGGACTGGCCATGCGATTGGAAAATCCCTTTTTTGCCCTGGCAAAGAGCGTAGGGGTGGAGGGCGCGTTTCAGCGGGTGGAGAGCATGATATCCGCTCTATGGACCTTTGCTGATTTGGCAATGGGTGGAATTTTGGTTTTTGCCATCAGGATAATGGCGGAGGAGCTGGTTCCCAAGAAGAGCAGCCCAATCGCATTTGCAGCGGTGGGACTGGCTGTATTAGGCGGGCTGATCTTGTTTCCTAGGGAGGAAATCAGAGATTGGTTGGATGGGGAAATTCTTGCTGTGGGAAATCTGATCTTAGGCGCCGTGCTGCCCGGTCTTCTTTGCCTCTTAAAAAAAGGAAGCCACACAGCCCCAAAGGAGGGCATATCTTGTGATCAAAACAAGAGTCAATTGGAAGATGTGGGGGAGTAAAAAAAAGATCAAAAAACTTGAAAAAAGGTGTTGACAAGCGAGGGGGATTTTGCTATTATAGG
>JAXWVI010000048.1:0-117904 GCA_037245165.1 bacterium | reverse complement strand
AGGCGCGGCAGCCAGCCGCGTCTTTTTCCATCTCAAAGCCGAAGCTGTTAGAATGAGAGAGTAAATGGTCTGGCACCAACATTCTTGGGCTAACACGCCCGTAATGGAGTCTGTCAGCCGCCTCTCTCATTCGCAGCATTCGATTTGCGCAGGTTGTGCCACCGGTTTTCGGTGCGTTCGTGTCACCCAGGAGATTGAACAGGCAATGAGTAAAAGGCGGAAAGCCATATCCAATCAGAAGGAGGAGCAAAATGAACGCAGTTGGAATTGATGTTTCCAAAGGGAAAAGCATGGTGGCTGCCCTGCGGCCAATGGGTGAAGTGGCATTCCTGCCACGGGAATTTCTCCACACCGAGGTGGGGCTGGAGCAGATGGCTTACGCCATCCTTGCGCTTGGGGAAGATACCCGCGTCATCATGGAAGCCACCGGTCGCTACCACGAACCGGTAGCTGCGGCCCTGCATGAGTACGGGATCTATGTCTGTGTCCTGAATCCGCTGTTTATCAAGCAAAGCGGGGGTGGTTCCATCCGAAAGGTCAAGACCGACAAGGCTGACGCCATAAAAATTGCCAAGTACGGTCTTGACAACTGGGTGGATCTGCGGGAATATACTCCCATGGACACTGTAAGACAACAACTGAAGCTGTGCAGCCGCCAGTACGACCTCTACATGAAAACGGTGATATCGCTGCAAAACAATCTTATTTCGTTGACCGACAAGACCTTCCCCGGCGTGAACGAACTGTTCTCCAGTCCGGAGCGTGCGGACGGTCACCAGAAATGGGTGGATTTTGTCAGGACCTTCTGGCATTGTGACTGCATCTGCCGCGTCAGCGAAAAGGCATTCACCGAGCGTTACCAGAAGTGGTGCAAACGCAAGGGCTACCATTTCAGCGTCGAAAAAGCACTGGAGGTCTATGCCGGAAGCTGCGGCCATTTCACCACGTTGCCGAAGAATGACAACACCAAGCTGCTCATTATCTCAGCCGCCCAGCAGCTTCTTGCAGGCAAGATGACACTGGCCGCTCTGCGAGCTGAGATGACACGGCTTGCCCGGCAATTGCCGGAATATGACACGGTGCGAACCATGTACGGTGTTGGTGATAAGACTGCACCTGCGCTCATGGCTGAGATCGGCGATGTGCGCCGTTTTCCACGCCGCAGCTCCATCGTTGGATTTGCGGGCATCGATCCCGGTGTGGATGAGTCTGGCAAACACAGTGCCAAGAGCGTTCCCACCACGAAACGGGGTTCAGCACATCTGCGCAAAACACTCTACCAGATCGTCTGCACTTACCTGAAAAAATCCCCGGCAGATGAGCCAGTCTACCAGTTCCTCGATAAGAAACGCAGCGAGGGCAAACCTTATTTCGTCTACATGACCGCTGCTCAAAACAAGTTCTTGCGTATCTACTACGCCCGCGTAAAGGAGTGCCTTGAGGCATTTGATGCGCAAACTACCGAGCAGAAGTGATTTTTAACAACCAAATTTTACCTCGGCCGGTGAGGTGCTTTCTCTCCGGTCTGATTTGTTTCACCCTTTTTTCGGTCTCGCAAATTTTGCGGGACTTTTTTCATTTTGGTGCTTGACTTTTATTTGCAGGACTCCATTCATAGAATTGCTGTTTGGTGATCAGGAAGGCAATCGCATAGCGAACGAAATCCAGAATGCTGGTCCCGTCGAAGCGGATGCTGAGGAAGGCATAGACCGCCGTGAGCACCAGCGGGATAAAAATTCCGGTCTGTGTCAGCGCCAGGATAGAGACCAAAAGTCCCACGCCAATGACGCCTACATCTCTGAGCTCCCAAAGCCACAGCATCGCTTTGGCAGTCAAATTGTCGGGGTAGATGTACAGGGTATTTCACCTCCAAAAACAAGCCGCTGGGGATGCTCTCCCCAGCGGCTGGTGCGGCATTTTATTCTTCGGTCATCTCTATGGGCTGGTTTTGTGCCTCATACTCAGCCAGCGCCTGTTCAATAAGGCCGATGACGAATTCTTTCTGTGTGATTTTCCTGCCGCGCTTTTTTTCCGCGGCGATGAAATTCTTCAGCCGCTGATCCAGCTCCTCGGTGATCTGGAATGCGAGAGTCTTGGTTGCTGCCATGGTGATTTTTCCTCCTTCGAAGCGTTCTTTGAGTACCAACTCCACATAATCACCCAGAGTTTTGAGGCCAAGCTGTTCCTTTTCCTCGATAGCTTTGGCATGTAAATTTTCCGGGATCATTCCGCAGAGATTCTTCTTTGCTTCCATGGGTTGCTCCTTTCTCTGATTTTGTAAGCAAAGCATACTGCGACCCGTGGCAAATAGCTATTCACAGAACCCAACGAAGAAGCAAGCTGCAAACGAAGCATAAGCAACAAGCCCGGCTCAGCCGGCACGAAGCACCAGCGCAATGCCCTGGAGGACATAGTCCACACACGGAATTGCCACGCTGTTGCCCAGCGCCTTATACCGGGAAGAGTCCGAGGCGTTGGGAATGTCAGTCCAACCATCCGGAAAACCTTGGAGCCTTTCACACTCCAGAGGCGTTAGCCTGCGGATGAGCCTTGGATGATCTGTACCCTGCAGCACCAGATCCGTGGCATCCTTGTGCTGGCGCGCGCTTTGGGTGCTGGTTACCTCTCCATCCTTGAAAATGTCGACTCGCTGCCTGCTGAACACGGCATGGTGATCGGTGGCAGTCAGCGTATAGGCAATGCCTTCCTGATAGCCAATGCCATTTCCGCCGTTTTGAGGCTGCCGGTCAATAGCATTGCCGGTGATGCAGAATACAGTTTCTTGTTGCGCTGGTGGTGCATTGTTCCAAGCAGGGAGTTCAAGAGCAAGCGGTGGAGGATCGTCAGAACTGGAATTTTCATCTACAACAAGCGGTTGGTTATTTCCGCCCATGCCGAATGTGGCGGATACTGTCTGTGTCGATTTGACAGGACCGCAGAAACGAGTATCTTGTCCATGGTTATCAAATACAAGCGGCTGGTGCCCGTGTTCCTGGGCCCGAAGCGTCCCTGTGATGTCCAGGCTACACTCCATCACACTGCCGCCTTGGTCGTTCAGGCATAAGATGGATGGCATACAGTTTCCGCTGGCACTGCCTTTCAAGGTGGGGGCAAGCTCCTCGCCGTAGCCGATGCTTCCGGCAGAGGCTCCCGCCCCAGCAGAGAAGCCAGCGGTCAGGACACAGGGGTATCCCTGACCGGCCTGACCGCCGCCTGCACTCAGGGATGTGTGCCGTTCCGGCGTCAGGAAACAATCGCCGTTGCCCTTGGCCACGACACCCTCTGCAATGAAAGTCTGTTGCTTCATTCCCGGCTGGGCGCCCAACGCTCCGGCCACATCGTGCAGATCTCTGACCTCATCCCGCTGATTTGCGGCAAACGCAATCGGCTGGATAAGGCCATTGCGGCCAGTGGACATCCCGCAGTTCACGCCAAGGGTAGCCGCTACCGCACCGGTCAGATCACCGTTATAGCCATCAAAGCCCTCGATGGAGCCGTCCTTCTGGTCGGTGTGAGGAGGTTGCTGATTGTGAACCGAATCAGCCGGTGGAGCGACTCCTGACTGAATTTCAAGTGCCTGATTGAGCTTTCTGGGCAGTTCTTTCCCGCGTTCAAAGGCTCTGCGCAGGATGCCCAGGCAGGCTTTCCTGGTCAAATAATATTTGTCCGGCGGATCGTCCTGCAAAATCTGCGACAAGGAAGATTCTTTTTCTTCTCTGGGGGACACCCCAGTATTGAGCGTCAAGGCATCGCCACGCCAGGGAGAAATCAGTTCCCAGTAGAATTCGCCCAGCAGATTCCCAGCGCCCGGTGTCAGGTCGAGGGACTGAAATACCACTGACTTTAATTCGGACGATCTCCTCGAGGACGATCCGGAAATCCTCTCCTTTTGGGGTTCCGCTGGAGAAGGCTCCTGGAACATTCTCCCACACCATAAATCGAGGTCGTATATAGAGAGCTGCTCGGCCTCGTTGTCTATCTGCATCTCTCATCTCCTTTACGATTCTCACCTGTTCCATAAAAAGGCCGGAGCGTTCTCCGAAGATTCCGGCTCTCGCTCCGGCCACGGACAGATCCTGACAGGGAGAGCCGCCGCAGATGATATCCACCGGCGGCAGCTTTGCTCCGTCAAGCTTTGTGATGTCGCCCACATGTGCCATGTCAGGGAAGCGGATCTTTGTCACCTCAATGGGAAAGGCTTCGATCTCGCTTGCCCACACAGGTACGATGCCGTTGTGAACCGCAGCCAAGGGAAAACCGCCAATCCCATCAAACAAGCTGCCCATTGTCAGCGTCTTCATTTGGCTACCGCCTGAACAACGGTCCTTGTGGTATTGACCGCAGCCTGGGCGGTATAGACTGCAGACATGATATTGGCTCTTGTGGTGGTATCCAGGCCAAAGGCGCCGGCAATACGGGGGATCTCGCCGGCGGACAGCATCAGGCCGAGGCCAAGCAGCGCATGGTCCTTGAATACCATGAGACCGGCGATGAGAATGGTGGATTGCAGGAAAGCGGTCAGGCACAATCCGATGATCTGCTTGCACCATTGGATGAAACCATCCGTATAACCGCGTGGGACGCTGAACATATAGAGACTGCCCACTGCAATTTGAATGAGCAGAATCCCGCCGCGCTTTAGGTTTGCGAAGAAGACCTTTATCACGGCGTAGGCCATCAGAATGATGCAGAATAAAAGCATGATTGGGCTGGTGATGGAAGCAAAGCCGAAGTATGAGCCGGTGGTCATTCCAGTCAGCGAATCAATGCCGCTGAGTGAATCCACAATCTCGGTTGCCGCCTCGCCGATGGAGGTGCCATACCCTGTGATCCCCGCGGTGAGGCTTGCCTGCAATGTGACGGAAAGCTCATAGAGCCGAATGGGCACAACCGTAAACAGGCTCACCGCCATAAAGCCCTTGATGGCACACAGAGCGGTTTCTTTGAGGTTCCCTCTGCCGGAGGAATACTCGATGCCGCACTCAAAACAGGCCACCACAAGACCGGTCACATAGAGCGCCCAGGCCAGATAAGAGAAAAACAGTACAATGCTCTGCACCCAGCTCAGTTCGAACAGCTCGACGCCCATGTTGCCCATCTCGGCGAAAAAGTTTCCGAGAAAGCCCATGACCTGACCGTAGATCCAATCCACGATCTGACCGAGGATGGTGTCGGCAACAAAATCCCAAATAAACAATGGTTCGTTCACCTCTTTTCGGTGTGAGGCCGCACCAACTGCTTGGGATAAAAGGCCAGGGGCCGTACAGCTGGTACGGCCCCTGGGTCAGTTCTTTACATGGTCTGCTGCCACTGGGGGTCAGCGGTTTGGGCTTGCTCCTGAAACACCTCCAAATAATCCGACACCGCATCCGTGAGCTGCTGGTAGTCCTGGCTGTTTGGATGGTAGACATACCAATCCGCTTTCCCGTAGTCATCCCAGATGTAGGGATTGATCCCATTTCGGAAGTTCGGGTTGCCGGTTTGCTTTTTCCCGAGAATGTCGGAAAAATTCAGAAGCAGCACATCCACCTGGCCTTCGTTCCGATTCAGAATGGAAATGCGAAGGGCATGGTATTGATTTGCTACGATCCCTGTGACGAACTGGATCTTTGCCCGATTCAGCTCATCGAGACGCACATAGCAGGCCCGGCCTACATAGGTGGCGTCCGGATACTTTGGAGCAACGATCTTGTGAAGCTCCTGTTCGAAAAAGTTCATATGCCCTCCTTAGATGCCGATAATGCTCCACAGATACATGGGCGCAGTGAGGGTAAACACGAGGCAGGCAAACAAGATGGCGGGAGCCGCCCACTCGAACTGGCCGGATTTTCTGTACTCGAAGTAGGCGGTGCCCAGCTTGGCGAAGAAGAATACGGCAAGGATCAGGTCGATGGCGGGAAACACCACATTGTCGACCACCGACTTGATCTGGGTAGATGCAGTGGACCAGGTGCTTTCGACGGCGCCGGCCACATCCCCGGTACCTGCGGCGAAAGCTGTGGTCGCCATCAGGCAGGTCATTGCCAAGACCACGACCAGCATAACGATCAGGCGCTTATAGTTGAATTTACGCATAGATTTCCTCCATTGTGTTATTAAGTTGTGGGGGCGATATGCCAGTCCTCCCAGAGATCGCCGGAAATCCGGAGGGAGTCTGTGAGGTTCAGCGACAGCATTCCTGCCGGCGTCCAGCAATCCAGGAGCCAGGTGTATGGCGTATAGCTTCCATCGGGATACCATATCGGTGTGAAATGGGTCGGCCGGTTATAGGTGCTGTAGGGGTTGTCCTTGAAAGCGAAGGTGGAGCGTTTGCCGCTGATGCTTCGATCCAGCAGCCTCCAAAAGCCTTCGTAGTTGAACTCCGGGAAATAGGTCACCGCATTCTGAGCCGCAGTAACTGCGGCGCTCTGTGTGGTGCTGACGCTGGCCGTAACGCTCTGCTGGATGCCGTATCCGCTCTTGAGCGCAGAGGAAGATGCCGTGGGCGACAGGCTGTCAGGCGTGATGACCATGGTTGCCGTCAGGCTGGCTGTGTAGGCGTTATAGTCAAACTCCCACCAGCCCTGATCCTCCCACCAGCCGTTGTCCACCCAGTGGTACCAGCGGTCCGTGTGGGATTTGCCCTCGCTGTCCGTCCACCGATCCGTGTGCCAGCACTTCTCCCAGTTTTCAACCCACACCCAATTCTCCTGCCACCAGGGAGACCAGATGCCCCAGGAGGCGGAGGACACTTCTTCTTTCTCTGGGATATCCACGAGGGTGAAGGTGTCGTTTCGGTCATCGGCCACGGGATTGGGCGGGTCGTTGCCGTCCAGATTCACAATGTTGGCGGTGATGGTGCTTTGCGCCGTGCCTCCGCCCAGCACCCTGACCTGAATGGTGCAGACACAGGGTTCATCGGGGGTGTGCCACTTCACCCAGACCAGTTGGCTGTCGCCATCCGGATAGTACACATTGCTGATGGTATAGGTGCTGCCTTCGATCACAAACTGCACGGTGACCGGGTTGTCCGGGTCTGACTGCCCGCCGGACACCTCCACCGAGGTGATAACATCGGTGTCCACCCGGTATTCGTAGTCAAACGCATTCACCTCCGGTTCCTCCACCTCATCGTTGAAGCGGACGATGCCGATCCCCAGCGAGGAAATGATCTGTTCATTGCTGACCTTGCTGGTAGTGCTGCCTGACCATGCGGGATACCCGAGGTCGGCTTCCTCCAGAAAGATGGCGAGCGGGAGATTTTGGTGTGTCAGCGACCCCATCCAGTAGCGGAGATTTCCGTCAACGACCTGGTCATAGAGTGCGGCTTCCGTGGCAGTCATAGCGTAGTTGGAACCGTTATAGACCAGATACGCAATCGGCTCGATGACGATTTTATAATCGCCGCAGATCAGCGTATCGAAGTCCATCCCCACATATCCAGCGATGGCTCGGATGACCTGTTCATCAGTGAAGTAGCTGCGGATGGCATCAATACTGGCCGGATAGCTGCCGGAGGAGATGATTCGGGGCAGGCTCTGCGAGGGATTAATGTAGCTGTAGTTTCCCACTACCGGAGAGATGCTCCGTCCGGTGTTATAGGACAGCTTGCTGACCTTGCCGAAATGGATGATGCCAGATGCGGGCGTTTTGTTGGTCAGGTCGATCACATTGCCCACTACGGCATGGCTGTCCACATTGATCACGGATACGCGGACGCCATCCATGCCGGGGTTCCAATAGCTTGTAGATGTTCCGCTGCCCATGTTGCCGCCACCGCCGTCGATGTTTTCATCTCCGGTTGCATAGGCAGGCACAGCGATGGACAGCATCAGAGCAACGGAGAGAATAAGCGCAAGGATTCGCTTCACAGGTGCCCTCCTTTCCGATTTTTTCAAATAAAAACGGCGCAGTCACTTCCGACTGCGCCGTTACTGCGGATGAGAGGTCAATCACCGCCGCCCATCTCGCCGATTTTATTTCCGTTCTCGTACATGTTGTTGTCCTGAACTCCGGTGTTCTCACCGCTGTTTTCCACATAGCCGAAGCCGGGTACATAGACCTGACCGGAGCTGTTGGTGCTTCCCGCAGCAGGCTCCGTTTCGGTGGGAGCCACTGTGGGAGTCTCCTCATAGGTGGGCGGCGCTTCATCCTCGGTCTTGCGCTCCTCCTCCGGCACATCCGCTCCGTCGTGGTCATCCGGCAGCGTGGTGGTGCCGGCGGGGGATTCCGGTTTTTCGGGGGATTCCGGCTTTACGGGATCTGCCTGGATGGTCTGCTCCAGACCGCTGGAGTCTGCGCCCTGGGCGGGATCAGTTTCGGATGCGTCCGGCGTTTCCACCTGGACATCCAGATCAGTCTGGCCGTTATTGTCGATATCCACATTGGGATCACCGCTCTGGGTGGGGTCATCGGAAACCACACCGGAAGAAATCTCGGCATTGCCGCCGAACCGGACGGCGATCCCAATGGCTGCCACAACGCAGAGCAGGCAGCAGACGGCGATGAGGACGATCCTCTTTGTCTTGTCTGTCATGGTGTATGCCTCCTTAGTGTTTTTCTTATTAATGGGACAATACCACAATTTTCTGTGGAAGTCTATTGAAAAGACCGGATGGATCAGAAGAGAGGCACATATTTGGCCTCCGTGTGCAAAGTCATGCTGGCGGCGGGCAAAAGATTCCCCAGAAACCGGACGGGCACCTCCAGACGGATCTCCACCAGCGCGGTATAGCCCTCGCTCTGACCGGAACCGAGGCTGTTATTTTCCAGAACCACGGACAGGCCGGAGATGGTATATTCCACCTCGCCGCCCGAGATTTTCTGATACCCGCCCGCTGTATTTTCCAGGCCGAGCGTTTCAGAGAGCTGGCCGTACACATCGCCGGTGTCAATGCTCTCATCCCAGCGGCCTGTACCGTCCGGATACCAGCCCGCGGCGTATCCCTCACGGACGGCGTGGTACACATCGTCATAGTTGTCATTGATGGTGGAAATGACCGCCTGCTGCGCGGCCTCCTTCACGCCTTGGGCAATGATCCACAGACGGCTGAATTCGGCAATGGCGCAGAAGAGCATCAGCAAGACCAGCACGATGGCAAGGATCATGGGGGTGCCCTCGCCGGAGCGACGGCGAAAGATCGGTTTTCTCACTTCCAATACACCTCCGACTTGCCTGTGGCGGAAGCCGTCAGCGTGATCGGGAACGAGCCAAATCCTCCGAACAGGCCGATATCCGTTTCCAGCGTCAGGGTCACGGTGACCTCGTCGTTGAGCTGAATGCGTCCGGTGGTGGACCACCGGATGTCGGGGTCAAGCCCGGTGCTGTCGGTAAGCGCCGCGGCCCGGCGGGTGGTCTCCGTGCCAACCCGGCCGGCGATCTCTGCCTCGCGCACCAGCTCCACCGCATAGGTGTCCAGCTGCTGTTTGGTGATGTAGACCGGAAGCACGCGAACCACCAGCGCCAGAACCAGCATGGCGCACACCACCAGGACGCATACATCGATATAGCCTTCGCCGGAGCGCCGTTTCAGTATTTTTTTCATGGCGCCCTCCTTTAGAACAGGCTTCCCAGAGAATTGACGATCTGGTACACGATGATGACAATGTAGGTCATCATGAAGCACATGAGCATGACGAAGCTGAACACCCGGATCTTGGGCGGGATCTTGGCGGCCTTGGCCTTGAGGCGCTGCAGTTCCAATGCTTTCAGATCGTGGGACAGCATCTGGAAGTACATTCGCCCATCGTCACCCCGCAGGATGCCGATGAGGCCGCGGACGATGTCCGAAATGATGGCGGAGCCCATTCTGGCCTCAAAGCGGATGAGCGCCGCTTCATAGGAGGAGGAACGCATATCCGCTGTCAGCACATCCAGCTCACGACCGAAGTCAGGTCCGGCATGCTTCTTGTAGTTTTCCAGAATCCGCAACACATCCCGGCTGGCTGCCAGCTCCTGATGGATGGTGGCGACGAACCGGGGCAGCTCGCCCTCAATCAGCTCCATTCTGGCCTTGACCAGCTCATCCGCCCGACGGCTCTCCTTGAACCAGGTCAGCACGGCCAGCACCACGATGAGGGGGCTCAGGATGGGCAGGATCAGCAGGCACGGGATGATGCCGAGCAGGATGAGGCAGGGCTTCAGGATCGAATAAGCCGTGTAGACCTGGGGCGTCATATCCAGCCCTGCCGCCGTGAGCTTGCTCTCCAGCCGGCGGTATTTGTATTCGTCCATTCGAATCAGCGGGGCCAGCTTCAGCGCCCAGCCGAGGATCAGCGCTTCCAGAGATTTGACCAGGCTCCGCTCCCTCCGTCCGGCGGAAATGAGCGCCCGTTCCGCGGCCAGCCGGGGGATCTTCAGGAGGTCGGCGAGGACGAAATACAGTCCGGCGGCCAGTGCGGTCCCGAACAGGAATAAAAGTACGCCCATTTCCTCACCTCCGATACTCAATAGGCTGGGTCAGCTTCACCACGAAGGCAAAGGACACGAATACGGCTGCGATGCAGATGGCAATGATCATTTGGCCGGGAACGGTGTCTACCAGGGTGTGGTACCAATCGGTGTTGATAAACCGCACCAGCGGGATATTGATCAGCACCAGGATCGCCATGGTGACGAACTCCTTGCGGGGGCCGAAGACCAGATTTTCCAGCTCTCCGTTGACCACTCTCATATCCGACAGCTTGCTGACAATGGGAGTCAGGGTGCTTTTCAGGCTGCGGTCTGTCTGGCACGCCATCACCGCTTCGCACCACTCCTGCCACACCTCATTGTCGATGGCGTATTTCAGGTCGTGAAGTGCGGCGTCCATGTCCGGGTCAATGTGCTTGATGCGGGTCAGAAACCGCTGGAACACCTCCTGCACCGGGTGGTGCAGGTATCGGACATTTTCCTCCACCGCCTGCTGGAAGTTTTCCGTGCGCAGATAGACGGTGGTGATGACCGATAGCGCCGTTTCCAGCTCTGCGGCCACATCCTTTTTGAAACTGCCGGCTGTCAGCTTGACATACCAGAACGGTGCCAGCATAAATCCGACGGCCAGCACAGGGACAAGGAAGGCATTTCCGGCAAGAATGGCGATGCAGGCGCCCAGGGCAAACAGCACCAGGGAGGCCATGCACACCATGGGAAACTTCCCCTCACGCCCGGATGCGGTCAGCACCGCCTGGGCTTCCGTGATCTCCCGGCGGAAGAAGCCAGCCTTTTTTCGCTTGGTCGTCTCGTTGATATCCGCCCGGATGCTGCCGGGGGCGGCAGTCAGCCGGGAGAAGATGCTGTCGCTCATTTCTGCAGGGGAGATCCCCAGCACCATAAAAAGCCCGGCGATCATGCCGATGCAGGCGATCAGTTGGATCATTGTCATGCAGTTTCCTCCTTTCTCTCCTTTCTCTGGATGAACTGCTCCAGCTCACCGCGGGGCATGCCGTTCTCAATAAAGCGGCGCTGCAGGCTCTCGGACATCTCCTCGCACTTCTGGTGGTGTCCCTCAATGATGAACCGGTCGCCCTCCAGACGGTTTTCGGTGATGTTGTACTCGTAGAGCTTGTGAAGCCGTCGGCTCCCATCCGGCAGGATCTCGCACTCGGAGATGTTGGTGATGCGGCGCTCCTTGTTCTCCAGCTGGCGGCAGTAGACCACAATGGGATATGCCTCGGTGACATAGCCCATGAGCGTATCGTCAGGGGTGTCCACGGCCCGCTTGCACAGGGATACCATGCGGCGATAGGTGCCCTCGCTGGAGCTGGAGTGGATGGTGGTGAGAACGGCCACGCCCACGCGGGCGGCCTCCTGGGCAGCATTAGCCTCCGGGCCTCGCATCTCGCCCACGGCGATGATGTCGGGATTGAAGCGAAGGGCGATGTCCAGTAGTGCAATCTGGTCGATGCGCTGCCGCTCGTTCTCGCTGTCGCGGGTCTGGGTGTGGACGACGGAGTTGACCACCCTGCCGTTCTGCTCCCGGATGAGCTGAAGCTCACGGGAGCCGTCCTCGATGGTGAAGATCCGCTTGCGGTCAGGGATGGTGGACAAGAGCCAGCCCGCCACGGTAGTCTTGCCGGAGCTGGTCGCGCCTGCCACACAGATGGAGACGCCGTAGCGCAGGCAGGCGGACAGGAAATCCAGCATTTCCTCCGTGGCGGTGCCGCTGCCCACAAAGTCCTCCTTAGTCAGATTCTTGGGGTTGACGATTCGGATGGAAGCCGCGACGCCCGCGTCCTCGTCCAGCACCGGGGTCTTGATGACCGAAACACGGATGTTCTTGGCAAGACGGGATGTGATGATGGGGCTGGCGTTGTCCAGCACCTTACCGGAGTTCTGGAGCATACGGCGGATGACATTGGCCGCATGGTCCGGGGAGTCGAAGTGTTCCTCCAGCTTGACGGTGCGGCCGTCGGAATACTGGATTTCAATGTCGCGCCAGGAATTGATGTCGATCTCCTCGATGCCGTCGGCGAAGATGTACTTGGTCAGGAACCCATACTCGGCCATCTCCGTATAAAGGGCATCCACCAGCTCGCTCTGGCTCATGCCGTCCACCGCCATGCGATTGTCCTGCAAATAGCGGGCGATCCGGCGCTTCATCTGCTCCTTGGCCTCGTCGCCGCTCTCCGTGATCAGGGTAGCGTAGGTACCGGAGAGGTAGGACTGTACCTGAGTGAGAACCTCCGCGAAGGGCATCCCCTCGGCCTGGGGAGCGAAGAAGACATCGCTCGCCTTGGGGGCGACCTTGGTTTCCGCAAAAATAGTCCTTCCGGTATTTTCCTCAAAGGAGATGTCATGCACCTCGGTCTGCTCCGGCTTGGTTTCCACCGGGGCGGTGGCCGGGGGCGCGGCAAATATGGAATTGCTTCTCTTGTTGCCAAGCATCAGAACACCTCCTTGCAGATTTTCTCGATCTCCCGGCGGAACGCCTTGCTGTCTTTCATGGAGAGATCATTCAAGAGCGTGCCCTCCAGATACTGCTCCTCCAGCTCCTGGGAATGCGGAAGCTGGAAAGCGACGCTCCCAAGTACCTGACCGATGCGGTCTGCCGCCTGGAGGGGCTTGATATTGGACGCCGCCTTGTACTGCTTGTCCTCATCCCAGTGCAGTTCCCGAAGGAGCGGGAGCTGGCTGGAAAGATAGCCGATGGATTTCAGGTCGCAGTTGGCCAGCCGGAGGACGCTGTCGGCCTCCATGAGCGCCACGGCGGAGAGGATGTCATTGGCGATATAGCTGGAGCAGTCGATGACCACATAGGGGGCAATCTCTCGCAGGCCGCGGATGAGTTCCTCTGCCTGCTGCTTGGTGCAGGCAGCATAGGTGTACTCGTTTTCTCCCTTGCGAAGCCCCAGCATGGTCAGGTAGGACAGCTTCTTGTGGGTGGTCAGGTTGTGCTTGATGAGATTCACGGAGATCCGCTGGGCGGCGAAGATGCTGCCCAGGGATTTGTCGCACTCCAGCTCAGAGGGCGGGCAGATGCAGGGCATCATGGGGGCGGTCATATCGCAGAGCAGCAGCGCCACATTCTTTTTCTGGGACGCCAGATGCTTTGCGATCTTTACCGCAGTCACAGTTTTGCCACAGCCGGGGCTTCCCCAGACGGCCAGGACTCCGCCGCCGGATTCCTGGGTGATTTCCACCTCCTCTGGCTCCGTACTGCGGTGAAAGAGGGTTCCTTTCATGAAGTTCATTCCGCATCCGCCTCGCTCTCTGCGGCAGGATCAGCACCCTCGCTTTCCCCGGTTTCGGTATTCTCAGTTGTCTCGGCAGTCTCCTCGGCTTCCGGCTCGGCGTACAGCTCCTCAATCAGAGCGTCCTGCGCTGCGATAAATTCATCGGCGTTCTCAGGGGCGCCACGGTAGACCAAGGCCAGATGCAGCTCGCTTTCCTGTTCCAGACCGGCCAGTACCTTGGCCTGTTCGGTGGTCACCAGAAGGGTGACGGTGGAGGGCAGTTCTTTTTCATCCTCAACCGCCTCGCCGGTGTTGGCGTCATCGCCGGAGGAAGCGGTAACGGAGATGACCTCTACATACTGCAGCTCGGGTGGGATCACAGTTTCACCCATGCCCTGATAGTCGGCCACGAGGACGGAAACGATGTCACCGCTCTCCAGCTTGCCGGACAGACCTGTGGCAAAGCTCTTGATGGTGACCGAAATGGCCTGTTTGGTGCCGTCCAGATTGTAGAGATAGGCATTCTCAGCAGCAGGCTCGTTGGAGAGCTTGCTGGCCAGAATGTAATCGCCCACCTTCAGGTCGGCAGTGGCGTATTTGCCGACGACCTCGTCTTTTTCTGTCATGATGCCGGAGGGCAGGTTATAGGCACCCACCTCTATGGTCTGTATCATCTCGGCGGTGATCTCGTCGCCCTCCTTGATGTCGGCGGTGACACGGACGATCTCAGCCTTCTCGCTGGCGCTGCGGCTGAACAGAGGCGTCACCCCGAAACAGATGACGAGCGCCAGGAGGATACACAGCACACCAATCACGGTGCGGTTACGGAAAATCTTCATATGAGCCTCCTTATATGAAATATGCGGGGATGAAAGCTACCGCAAAATATGGGACCAGCGGCTGTTTTGCCGATGCGCCCTTTCGCAGTGCCGGGATCACGCGCATGGCAAAGGAAGCCAGAAGGAGCGCAATGGCCATGATGCTAAATCCCATGATCACCCGGTCGAACCCCAGAACAAAGCCTACCGCCGCAGCCAGCCGCACATCGCCACCTCCCATCAGGCCAAAGCCCGCACACAGATAAAACGGGAGAGCGGCCAGCAGCGCCCCTAAAAGGGAGGCGGGGCCGATGGTGATCAGCCCCGCCAAAGCGATTGCGATGCAGACGATATCATTGACCGTTCTGGATCTCAGGTCATCCACGGCGGCATAGATAAGCCCCCCGCAGAAGACCAGCGCCTGTGCCCAGTGCATCAGCCGGCGTAGTCGAACATCTCCTGGATGCGCTGAGTCACGGTGGGCATGACCGTGTCGTTCAGCACAGCGTACAGACCGGCCAGCACCAGGGCGCCCAGGACGACGGCGATCAGCACCTTGACGGCGGTATCGATATAGCCCTCGCCGGCATTGCCGCAGACGGCGCGGCGGTGGAAGGCGGCGATGGAGGTCTGGCAGTTGATGGCGGCAGTCTTGGCAGTATTGGCGATATTCTTGAACAGCTTCTTCATAAGGTACATTCCTCCTGTAAGTAAAAATGATTTTTGATAGTTTGTTGGCTGGAAAGAGATCATGGGATGCGCTTGGGGAGGCCCCCGGCCTCGGCTGGGCAAAGGAAAATCCGAGCGGTTTATATCCGCCCGGACTACATGGTCATTTCGTGGCATTCGTTCTGCTCCTGACGCTGGTCGAACTGGATGGGGCGGAAGCCCACGCGGTCGCAGTAGAAGAACTCGCTGCCGGAATCATCGTACAGCTCCACCACATCGGACAGAGCCATCCGGTAGCCCTGGTATCCGGGAGGCGGATTGTCACGGCAGATGGCGTAGATCTGCTCCAGATCATTGGTACCCAGATCGCCGTCAAAGACCTGTGTATAATTGTCTGCGTCCGGTTCTCCGAACCGCTTTATCAGATCCTCATATCCGATAAAGCGCATGGTGACATCCACGCCTTTCCGGAGCTGCCAGATGCGGCAGCCTTTTTGCGGCTGCCCCAGCTCCTCGCCGGGCGCCTCTCCGGCTGCAAGACGGTCAAATATGCCTTCCTTCCACTGAGGCGTCAGATTCAACCGGGCCAGGTAGCGGGACAGCTCATCCGTCTGGAACATCTCGTCCACAACAGCGGCATCGTCCTTCACATATCCCACCGTGTTGCCGTAGAAGATCAGGCGGTTGCGATTATCAATTGTGAAGCGGACCAAAATCACATCACCTCCCTTCAGGGCGAGCGGCTCACATCTGCTGGCTCATGGCCTGGTCGTGAGCGTCGCCTTTCTGCTCCTGCTGCTCCTGGAGCTTCTGCTCGTAGGCGTCGTTGACGGCGTCCACCAGAGCGTTCCGGGCTTCGGCGGTGATGGCGTGGAAGGTGTCGTTGTACTTGGTCTCACCGTTTTTCTTGTAGGAGTCCTGGGGCATGGAGATGAAACGGCCCTTGTCGGACTCGATGACCCGGATGCCGTGGACGGCAAAGGCCCCGCCGATGGTAGCGCTGGCGAAGGCTTTGGTCTTGAAATCTCCGTCCACCAGACGGTCGATCCGCGCCTCCACCTGGGGCGTGGTGGTTTCCTGCTGTTTCTTTTTGGTCGCTGCCATGGTTATCAAGCTCCTTTCACTCACATAGATGGGGTTGTCATGCCGGCAGATTCGGCAGGATCTTCCCGCCGGATCTGTTCCAGGCTTTCTCTTGCCCAGTCGGGCAGATGTTCTTCCTTGAGAATGCCGATGAAATCGCTCCGGTTCCACCGGGTTCGCTCCCCGTCACCGAGGCAGGTGGCGTATACCGCTCTGCCCGCGGCGTTGGGGGCGCAGCCGAAGCCGCCGGTCGCCAGCCAGAGCTGATTCTCCGGCGCCCAATAGGACTCCTTCAGCGTGAATGGACTCATGACCAGCACCTTGCCCTCCAGCTCCTGCCCGGTCATATCGTCGCAGTGGGAGCGCACAAACATCCCAAGCGCATCCTGGGCGTCGCGAAACTCATTTACGAAGATGTCCAGAACACCGGCGTGACTTTCCACCATGAACTCATAGTTTCGGTCGCTGCGGGGGATAAAGGTCGCAGCGGCCCATTCCTTGTTCCGGCGGCTGAAGCGCCCATCCTCCGGTTTCAGCTGAATGGTGGCGGCCAGCACCCATCCCACACGCTTGAAGCCAAAGTCCTCGATGACGCCCCTGGCGCAGTCGTGACTCAGGTGCATCCCATCAAAGCCCTTGCGGATGGCCTCCTCGATGGCCTGCTTACAGGCGATATTCTCCAAGTGGCTTGCCCGCCAGAGAGCCACCTCGTTTTGCCGTTTGGCCTCGGAGATGGAACTGAGGTAGAGGTAGGCGTGATCCTTAGTCATCGTTCTCGTCCTCATCCAGCTCCATGACTGCCTTGACCAGCTTTTCGAAACCGGCCCTGTCGATGCCGAGCTGTTCCAGGCTCTTGTCCAGCTCGGCCGCCCACTTGGTCTTGCGGTCATCGGATACCACCAGAACAGCGCCATCCACGCTGACCACACGGAGGTTGTCGTGCAGGATGCCGGCATCCGCAAAGGCCTCAGCAGGGATAGGCAGCATATCCTCGCCGCAGCCAGAGCAGCCATCGCACGGGTCCGCATCGCCCTCCTGGTTCTCCCATCCGGCCATCATATCCGCCCACAGGCTGTTGACCAGACGAATCAGCGCCATCATAGCGGCGGCTTTCTCCACCGGCTCCATCTCCTGCTTGAGCAGGACAATGGCGTTTTCCAGGGTATGCATCTCCAGCGTTTCCTCCTGCTCCAGACCACTCAGGGTGAGGGCCGCAGGCTGGATAACGGCCTTGCCGTCGTTGGTGTACTTGATAAAGGTCATCTTCATTCCTCCGTTTTATCAGATTTTGTTTTCGGTTCGTGGATCAGCGTGTAGCGCCCGTCGTCTTCCTCCGCGGCTGACAGATTGAAAATGCTGAGCTGCCAATGCCTTGCGGAGTTGTAGAGACGGGGATCGTAGTTGGTGATGACGATCTCCTCGTATTCGCTTCCGGCTTTCTGGGACATACTGTTGGGGCGTGTGGTGTAGAAGATGTAAAACTCCTTGTACAGATCTACGATGAAGGGACAGTAGTTGTAGGAAACCATCACATACCCCTGGCACTCCAGAAGTGCATCGTGGAGGCGCTGGTGGTCTTTCTTGGGAAAGCCCACCGCATAGCAGTCCTCCGCATCGTAGTAAGGCGGGTCACAGTAGAAGAATGCGTCTTCCCGGTCATATTGACGGATGAGGTCGACGCAGTCCTTGTTCTCGATGACCACCTCAGCCAGCCTGCGGGAGCACTCCCAGACCAGATGGAAAAAGCGGCGGATGTCGCAGGATTTTCCGGCGAAAGATTTTGCGCCGCCGCTGAAGCTGTACCGGATGAGCTTGAAATAGTCGGCGGCTCGCCGCACATCTCCGCGAGGCGCCCGTTCCAGCATCATCCTTCGGATGGTTTTGGCATCCGGCGGTTCCAGATACCGCTGGGTCAGCTCCATCTCCTCGTCCAGATAGTCATCGGTGAATTCCTCACGGGAGAAAAACTTATACAGCACATTGAAGTCATCACGGGTGTTCAGCGGCAGAAAGCCAAGCTCCAGCAGGAGCGCCATGGTTCTGTTTTTGACACAGCAGAACAGATTGGTCAGATCACCGTTGAAATCGTTATAAACCTCCATGCATCCCTGCTGGATCGGACGGCTCAGTGTTACTGTCCCGCTGCCGCCGAACACATCGATAAACCGGGAATAGCGCGAGGGGGACAGCTTATGAATCAGCCAGAGCAGCTTGCTTTTGCCTCCCACCCAGGGGATGAAGCTTTTCAAGCGGTATCACCTCCCTCCAGAGGGAGGGACATCTGCCCGCTGTCGGTGAATTGTTCCAACGCTTTTGTGAGCCCGCGCTCCGCATGGGCGATCTTCTTGATCCTGCTTCGGAGCTGCCGGATCGTCCTCCGCAGCTCCTCCTCGGTGCCGGCGTAATAATAGCCGGCATCAGAGCTGCAAATGGGGATGCCGTCCCCGCGCAGGCTGTTGATCAACCGTCGCAGGTCGGGTCCGCGGATCTGAAAAGCGGCCTCCAGCTCACGGCTGGGGACGACTCTCAGCTCACCGCAGTGATACTCCTTCAGGTGTTTGGCAATAGGGTTGTCCGTCGTCATGAAGACTCCTTTCCGGGACAGTTACCCGGAAAGAGCGCAAAAAAAGAAGGGGCCGTTCGTCCCTTTCGGGTAACGGCCCCTGTAGCTTTCAGGCTATTTGACTCTTTTTATATCATCACCTCCGTTGGGGCAAAGCCTGGTCTGTGTGAGGGCTTCTCACATGGACATGGTCGGCTCCATCTCCGGTTGACTGTACTCATAGACCGGCTCTGTGCCGTTCCAGGATACAAACCCATGTTCGGCGGCGGACAGGCCCATGCGCTTCATTCTCTGATTGGCATAGCCCTCAGCGTCAAAGCAGGAGGCGAGCAGTTCGTCCTGGGGATAGATGCCATCCCGTTTTGCCAGCTCTTTTCCGTAATCGGCAAGATCCATGTCACGGGGCATGAAGTGATAGCAGTGGAGGTTCTGCGCCAGATCTAAGGCGTAATCCAGGCGGTGGCAGTCCTCCAGCTCCATGACTGCCTGCCACTTATCCAGCCATTTGGGTTCTCCCTGTCCCTGCTCGCCCCAGATGTAACCAAAGTCGATGGCATGGCGGACAAGTTCCGACGCGGAGCCGTACTGGGAGAGGATGTCCTTCAGCTGCGGGAGGCAGCAGTCCACATCCACAGCAATGCACTCGGTCACGGATTCGACCTCCAGTGCGTCCAGCGCCAGGAGAAGTTCGTCCGGGTGTGCGGCGTCCATGTATTCGCCGGTGTCCGGGAAGCCCACCCACACGCCGTCCATGTTGGTTCGGCTGGCCAGCTTGACTCGGATGCCGTAGTCACCTTTGTCGGGATTCATCGAAGGGTTACTGTCCAGAAACGGATCGATTAAAGAGGTGCCCTTGATAAAGTGCCCGTCGCAGAAAGTGTTTCCGCCCTTTTGGCGGTAAGCCGCACCCACTTTTTCCGGGTCAAGAAACTCCCGCGCTTGATCAGAGGGACGCTGGATCTGCTCCATGATAAACTTGCCCAGTTGGACATCATCCCCGGCCCCATAGAACAGATCATAGTGATCCAATTGACTTGCAATCAGCATCACATCGCAGGTCATCCTCGGCTGCTCAATCTGCATTGCTCCACGGAACAGAAGGCTTTCTTTTACCGTCATGTTCTCGAATCGCCGTTCCAGCCAGTCGTGTTGGGATTTAGTCATTTCAAAGCCGTCCAGAAGGTCCAGGAGTTGCCTGGTTTGCCGACTCGCCATCACATCATCTCCATTCCGGCATTTTCTGCCTGTGTTTCTTCATTGCGGATCGGCTCGCCATCTCTGCGCTGAACCAGACCGTAGGGGGTCAGCAGAGCGTTGTGTGCTGCCATGACATCCTGACCATAGTTGTAGAGGACAACGTGCTTCTGCAGAATGGACCGGGAATGCTCATCCACAATGAAGCGAAGTTCCTCTATGGCTACCTCCTCGGGGGTTCGCTGATCAGGCTCGAGCAGATAGTCATCCAGATTTTCCGCAATCTGGACAGCGGCAGCGATATCGTGACAATCTGCCGCAAGGATAACTGCCTTGAATTTGGAAAGTTCTCCTTGTGTGCTCAGCTCCTTGAAGCATTTAGCCAACTCGTTCAGTCCATGGATATCGTCGCAGGCCATGTTTTCCAGAAGCGCAGGCATCGCACTGTCCTCCACCCGGAAGACCATTTCCGACCAGGAGGCGCCTCCGCAAGCCTCCAGCACGGCGTCCAGCCGTTCCTGCGTGGCAGGCAGATCCAGGTACATCATATTGTCCGGTTGCTCATTGGAGTGGAAGGGATACCTGCCGACCGTCAGGCGGATGCTATATTCCGGCGCTTCGGGAAGCAAGGCCAGGCTGTCATATACCTGCTTCAGCTCGGTGTGCTGCGTGACATAACCGCCGCTTGCGAAAACGCCGCCTTCTTCAAATCTGGCTTTCCTTCCGAGCGTCTCAAAGTCAAGATACTCAAAGATGGAATCCGGAACTTTTTCCAGGGCAGGGATGAAATCGTTCTCCGCATAGAACCTGCCGAGCTGCTCGTCCGTTGTGGCGTTGATCACATGGCAGCAGTCTGTGCTGTAGGCCAGGTTGATCATGGTGGCAACGCTGATGGGGCCGTATTTCTTGGACACCTCCATGTTGAACAGCCCTTCGAAGGCAGTTTTTTCTCTGCCGTTCATCTGTCCCAGGCAGGTTGCCAGCGCATTGAGCTGATACAGATCACATTCATGGGTCAGATGGACATGGAGGAACTGAAAGCCGTGGTGTTCAAGAAATTCCCACCTCGGCTTGTCGCCCAAGGGCATCTGGAGCTTGTCCAGCGCATCCTGAAGACCATAGTAGCTGGCCGGAAGCTCCAGCTCGCACCACCGATCCGTTTTTTCGCCGAACAGCTCCACACGGAACACTTCATTCAAGGGTCATCCCTCCCATCTGGGGCCTGTAGTCCTCCTCGTATTTGGCGGGATCAGCGCCGGGGACATCCCAGCCGCACATACTGCCCACCTCCATGGCCTGGCGCTGGATGGGGCTGACGCCAAGCTGTTCGTTCAGCTGGTCGGCCAGTTCCACATTCTGTTCCTTGTCGCCGGTGTCCCAATCGGAGGGGTAGTAACCGGACTCGCCCCGGCGGATGCAGATGAGGTCGCCGGTAGACTTGAGGGTGGAGAAGCACATCTCCGGCAGCCCCTCCGCCACTTTGGGTGCGAAGCGTTCCGCCTCGGTCTGGATATCCCAATCATCCTCCACGCTCCACAGATGGACATACAGCTCATCGTCGCCGGCGCAGATCTCCCGCTGTTCGAAGCCCTCGCCCCAGCCATCCGACGCCTGTCCGGAGATATACTCTTTCAGGGTGGTCAGTTCCTCCGGGGTGAGGGTGCCAACCACGCGGCACTCGGCAACACCCCAGAGCTGGCCGTTCCGATCCTCGACGGTGAACACGACAGATTTGACCTTCTGGTTGATGCTGTCATCCTCGCCATACCAGTGCATGATGCCGCTCTCGGATTCTTCCGGCATTCGGTTGCTGATCAGAGCTCTTAGGATCTCGCCCTCATAGCACCGCAGCATCCTTCCGTCCAGCAGCGTACTGTCATCCTCCATCTCCCCATACTCGTTGCGGGTGTAGAGATCTGCGGTCAGGGGCATATATAGCTTCAGCGTGGTGGGCTCGGGCGGCAGGACAGAGAAGCTGTCCTCTCCGATGGTCAGCGCCAGGGTTCTGCCATTGTCCCACTTCATGTGGAACTGCCCGGCGTCGTCGATGTAGTCCAGAGTCCCCGTACTGCCCGGCTCCAGCGGGGCATAGGGGGCTTTCATCTCTCTGAGCTTGATCCTCGAACCTGCGGGGAACTGTTCCCGCAGGAAGCTCAGCCATTCTTTGGGTACTGACATTTACATCCCTCCCATACTCATGCCCTGGTTGGGCAGCTGCAGCTCTTGCCGGAGACGGTCTACCGCCTCCAGAATTTCCGGATCATTTTGAAAGCTGTTCATCTTCTGATAGTCCTCGAAGAACCTCTGCTCACCGTCCTGTGTGTGAACAAGGTCTACCGTGGCGATACCATCCTTCGTGACGCCAATGCGCTTTTCAGGCCGGTCGCTGGAACAGTAAACCAGTATGGCATCCGACAATGCCAGGCCCCGATGGAACTGCTCTGCCTGGGTGTTGCAGTCGGTGATTACAAACCAGGCGTAGGTGTGGGGCAGAGTTGGGTCGGCGGCGTCCTGCATGGCTTTGATGCCCTTTTCCGTCAGGCCATAATTACAGGCTCGCCTTGGGTTTTCCTCTCCGGCAAAGTCCAGCAGGATATCATCCGCCGCTTTTCGGATGTCCGGGTCATCGGTCAGGAGCTCATAGCGGAAGCCGGTAGTGGCCATATAGGGTAGCTCCTCCCGGATGGTCTGGAGGAATGCTGTGGCATCCGTAAACTCCGTCTGTTCACCGCTGGCGAAGGTAACCCGCCCCACCGGCTTGTCCTGCTGAACCATCTGCTGCTGGCGCAGATCGTAGCAGTAGAGATAGCCCTGATAGTCGCCGGGGGAAGGGGTGCAGCGGAGGCAGTAGCGGTAATGCTTCGTTTCTGCGATGTAACCATAACTCCGGCCGTCCTGCGTAATTGCTCCGCCGTTCTGATGACAGTAGGTACTCATTGCGGACAGATCCTTTAGAGGGCCATCGGCACGAAGGGCATCCACAACATCCTGAAGGTCATCCTTAAATTCCCCAGTGTTGAATTGGTCTTCGTTATGAGGCCACCAGGTATGGAAAAATTCTTTCCCGCCGGAGCCGAAGTCCATACGGAGATGTCCTACCGTACCCAGCGCCTCATCCAGTGCCTGGTTCGGCTCCGAATAAAAGAGACCCGCCTCCTCACGAGAAGCGGGCCTGAATTGGCAGAATTGTTTATGATGCTCCAAAAACTCGGCAATCGTTTTGTTGTTCATTTTCTCACTCCCTTCGTGCTGGTATAGCTACACAACATACCACAGCTCAGCGGAAATAGCTATGGCAAAAAGGCATCTTGCCGGAGAAGTGGAGATAGCTGGCGACAGCAGCCCCCAGTGCTGCCAGGGATGCCACCGTAATCATGATTTTCTTCTTCATTTATATTCCTCCCAATTATCGGATCATGTCGTTCAGGTCATTTGCATATCAAATCCCGGCTCCGGGGACTCGATGATCTGTTCCAGGTGCCGCGGGTCTACGATGACCTCGCTTTCATTCCTGCCGGTGAACAGGGCCAGGATGTGTTCCTTCCGAATCTGCGCCTCATACACCGTTCCCTCCTCACCGAAGCGGTGGGCGAACCAGTCTGCCGTTTTCCGATCCAGGGTCCAGGACAGCGCCCTGATATTTTTGGCGTTGTAGGGGGTAACGCCCCGATAGACCGTCACCGTATCCTCCATCGCCTGATGTGCGGCGCGCTCCTCCTCATCCATCAGGGACTCCGGAGGGACGGATCGGAACAAGGCTACCAGTTCTCGTTTGCTCACATTGCAGTCCTGATTGGGGCATTCCTCCTGGGTCCAGGCGGTGGATAAAAGCTTCCCCAGATCCTTCTCCGAGAGAGCGGAGGCGGCAAATTTGATAAAAGTCAGATAATAGGGCGGGTTGAGCAGTACGAAGATCTGATGGACATTTTCGGCACTGTCGATCTGCTCTCCAACCTTTCTGCGCCACCTTGTGCAGTCATCCGAATTGTTGATCAGGTCGACCATGGAGAGGCTCCCATCCTCATTCCGAAGCGCGGAGATCCCGGAGTTTGTGAAGGGGTGGCTGACGATCACCGGGGAGAGGGCCGTTTCCTGGATCTGCACATCGAGGAGGGTGTGCGCCACCAGCTTTACGCGGAGCAGATTGGTTTCACGGGGCATCAGGAAAGGCCTCCCATCTCCATCGCCTGGGTTTCCTCAGCGAAGGGGCTACTGCATCGGCGGATCAGGCCAAACTCGGTTCGCCGGACGCCGTCTTCCACCATGGCATCCTCACCCAGCTTCTCAAAATCCATATATCCGTCGATGGTATCGATCAGCTCGTCATCAGCACCGATGCGCCGAAGGACGGTTTGCCCGTATTCGTAAGTGTCCTCCGGAATGCGCTCATAGTCGTCCAGATTCATGGCACAGCGGAGAGCCTCCTGCATAGTCCCCGGCTGTTCCACAGAAAGAACCGACAGATATTTCAGCAGTTCACCATCTTCACACTGCATCCCCTCAATGGCCCAAGCCAATTCGTTTGCATCTTCCACGCAGACCCCTGTAGTGGGAATGTGCTCGTCCATATAGGGAACGGAAAACGACACCTTGGTTACTGCTGCCTCTGCAAAACAATCGATTCCCAGTGTTCTTTTTACTCGCTCCAATTCTTCCTTCGTTGCCGGAAGGCAGATACTCACTTGCGCTTGGGAAGAGGAGAGGTCAAGCTGGATCTTCGCTTTTTTCTCTCTGACAAGCTCATCATCCTGCTTGCGGAGCACATAGCCTGCATAGGTATAGGCGCCGCCATGCTCGGCATAGTATTCTGCGCCGATTTTTGCGAAGTCCAGATAGGGCCAGGCTGCTTCGGGGAATCTGGGGTCACCCTGAATCTGACCGGCAACAGCGACATAACGGCCAAGAGTCACATCTGAATTGACATTGGGAATGAGGATGTAGTCCGACACCTGTTCCGCCACACGAATCATATCGTTCAGATCATTGATGCTGTTGCCATCCAAGGCGCCGGCATAGATATTTCGTTCGCGGGAGTCCATTTTGGCAATGATGCTCGAAAGCTGATTCAGCTGTGCAAGCTGTGTTCTGGAATCAGGGTCGAGTCCGCCGAGGTACGACGGCAGATTGGCGATCACACTTTTGATCTCGACGATCTCTGTTTTTCCTGTTTTACCAGCCTGATCAAGCTGGCTGGCCGCTTCTGTCATAGCGTCATGGGATGCGGGGAAATTGAGCGGGACAATGACAGGACTCCCACTTCGTTTCATGAAGAGTTGGATCATGCCATTCCTCCCATCTGAACCTCCTGTTCCCGCTGGCACTGATCCACCGGGCCTTCCGCCATCAGTTCCTCCAGATCTACTGTGCCGACATAGGCGATATAGCCGCGGTCAGTAAACACGCCCGACTGATAGTCCATGTGCTGCAGGCCATACCGCTCGTAGTCATAAAACTCGTCCAGATTGGGGTCATACTCAAAATGGCCGGATTTCTGGATCATGTATTTCCCGTACTCCGCGGGGGTGTGCGCACCGGGGGCGAATTCAAACAGATCCATGTTCTCCGCCAGGCGGCGGATCTGGCTGGCGTTTTCCGGCTTGGCCATGCTTACTGCTGCCCCCAGCTTCTTGCGGTCATGAATCGAAAACTTCTCCACAACCAGCGCCAGCTCATTGAGTTCGTGGATGTTATCGCACCGGAAGTCCAGTGCTACATCCACTTCCTCCGGAAATGAGCTGTCGGCTATCCAGAGACACATATCCTTTGGATCGGTAATGCCGGAACGCTGCATGGCACGCTCAATTTGTCCTTTGGATGCGGGGAGGTAGACCCAGGTGACATTCTTGCTATTCTCCGGTTCCTGTCGAGAGGATATTCCGACGGCAGTCATATCGGCCTCATAGTGATAGCAGGGCAGGTGCTTCCCATCATAGAGCTGTGAAAGCTGCATGCCGTTGTCATAGACCACTCCGTAGCGGGTGATAGTCCCCTCATTGTCCTCAATCAACAGGACAGCGGTTTCCACTCCGTCCAGCTGTTCCAGTTCTTCCATGCTGGCACATCCGCCGTGGATGTTCATGTAGTGATCATGGCCAACCTCTTTCAAATTTGTGAAGTCCGTGATCACCGTCGCCTGCTGGCAGCAGAAGGTCAGGTTGATGAGATCCTTCATGCTGGTGAGATTCAGCTTTTCAGCCATCGCCTGAAATTGCGAAAACTCGCCCACATTAAAGCTGTCCAGCCGCTTTGCCAAATAGTCCAACTCATCAAGGTTGACCTTGGTGCATACCAGCCGATTCAGCACAGGCCAGGCACTGTCGAGCGAGTCCAAGCGGCAGTCGGCTTCAGAGGCATCGCCGATCTCCAGTGCCTCCAACAGCGAAACGCAGTGGTCGTACTGATTTCTGGGAATGGGAAGAGGGATCGTCGCAACACCGTATTCCGGGTGGTCAGCGTTGCTCAGAACTGCTTCCATCATCACATTGCATCACCTTACTTTCCTTCAAAATTCAAAATCGCATCTCCGTACTTGGCCAGAAGCAGAGCGCAGACAATCAGGTGGAACGCCTCATCTGTGACCAATTCGGGGGATGCGAGATCGGCAAGAGTGATATTGGGGCTGCCGGTGGAGATGGCTTTGGCCGCCTGATAAACACTGTACAGCTCCGGTTGGATGCCGGCGAGCTGGACAGATTGGAAGTCAAACCCACTGGCATCAAACTTCCAGATCATTCTGCGCCAGATGTCCCCATACGCCGTGAGAAGAAACAGTGCGGCCAGGTTACGGTTCGGCATTCGAAAACAGCGCTCACGCCAGTGCTGCCAACGCTCCCGATGACTATCGCTCAGGAAAAATCCAATGGAGCAGCC
Organism: bacterium; assembly: GCA_037245165.1. Lineage (GTDB taxonomy): Bacteria > Bacillota > Clostridia > Oscillospirales > Oscillospiraceae > Lawsonibacter. The sequence goes on along the minus strand of JAXWVI010000048.1, from coordinate 91,075 downwards.
ATTGAAACTCCTCTCTAAGCGGGCCTGAAGCTGCACTCCCGCTTCAGGGAAGAAGCAATCCCTGACAAACTGGTTGAGGTCAATTGCACCGGCCACGATCCGTTCATCCAGACAGACGCACTGCTCCAAAGGGCAGGGATGATTGCGTCTGAAGTTCATGCAGTATGGGCACTCCATGTCATCTCTGCTATATTGGAAACCGGGATAGTATCGGCCATGGCCTCTGGGCTTGAAATAGGGCGGGGTCATCATCTGCTGTTCTATCTGGCACAGCGGTGTATCCCGCATGAAATAGCGTGTCATTGGCGGTTTGCTCCTTTCAGTAAAGCAAAAAAGCGCCGGAGTCTTATTTCTAAAACTCCGGCGCTTGAATATTACATGATCGGTTCCTGGTTGTAGGGTTCCATGGGGTGCTGCTCCTGCTCCCTTATGCGATCCAGAGCATCGGGAGCTGCAATGGCAATCTGCTCCTGAACGCCCCGGATGCACTTTTCCTGCTCGGCAGTCAAGTCAAAACCAGCGTCCAAGGTGTCAGAGCAGCACCGGTAGATTTCGATAAGCTGCTCCTGATTGAAGATCTGCTGTTTGGAAATGAGGCCGGCGCGGATGGCGAAGTCCTGCTTGGCACCTACATAGTTTTCCTGAAAGTAATTGCCCTGGTTGAGACCTGCGCGGTCGAAGCTCCAGTCCCATGTGACGAATTGGACGCCAAGCCGGGTGGGATGGGCAGCCAGCACGGCTCCATTGAAGTCAGCCAGCAGGCGGTAGTCACCGGTCAGGCTTTGGGCTTGCAGGGGCGGAGCCTGTTCAAGCAGCATCATGTACTCCCGCACGGTGCAGGCCAGATCGGTGGCTCGCTCACAGGCCCGTTCCCGTTCCGGTGTCGCTACATCCTCCTGCCAGTAGCGAACGCTTCCGTCCGCTGTGATTCGGCAGAGAGGGAGACCATCCCACTCCACAGGAAGCAATTCGTCCTGTTCCGGCTGCGGGACAAAACCCTCACGGTGAAGAGCGGTACGAAGTTCTTGAAAAAACTGTTCTCGATTCATTTACTACCTCCTGACATTTAGTGCCCTTTTTGAAATTATCTGAAAACGAAAAAGGGCGCCAACCCATTGGCCCATCACGACCAACAAATCGACGCCCCAAACTTTGTGTATTCTATTGGTAGAAAAATAGCGCCCTTTTTGAAAGTTGCTGTTTCAAAAAGGGCGCCACATGGTTTCGGGTTTGCCAACCACTGAGAAGAGGGGGTTCGAATCCCACCAGTTAGGGGGAAACAGTGGTTGGCATCTATGGAATCATCATCGAATTTTCGAGCTGAAAAAGCCCGGAAACAGTTGATGCCGTAGGCTTCTGGCCTACGGCATCTATACTGTTTTGCTTTTATGGTGACCCAGCGGGGACTCGAACCCCGGACCCACGGCTTAAAAGGCAGTTGCTCTACCGACTGAGCTACTGAGTCAGATTGGATTATTTTCATCAAGAAATAAAGTGGCAGGGATGGCTGGACTCGAACCAGCGAATGAGGGAGTCAAAGTCCCTTGCCTTACCACTTGGCTACACCCCTGTATCTCCCAGAAGACAAGGCAGGGGCCGGAGCCGAAGCTCCGGCCCAATCGCCTTATGGTATGTGGGGTGGGTAAAGGGACTCGAACCCTCGACACCCGGAACCACAATCCGGTGCTCTAACCAACTGAGCTACACCCACCATCTCTGGCTGACGATTGGTTCGCCTGGTACGCCTGAAGGGACTCGAACCCCCGACCCACTGCTTAGAAGGCAGTTGCTCTATCCACCTGAGCTACAGGCGCATTTGGAGCGGGTGATGGGAATCGAACCCACGCGACCAGCTTGGAAGGCTGGGATTCTACCATTGAACTACACCCGCATGGACGGCGCGTTCCTCTCACGTCAGCTTCGCAATATTACCACATTTCTCGCAACCTGTCAATGGTTTTCTTAAAATTTCCCTTTACTTTTTTATAGCAGTGAAATAAATCCCAGGCGCTCCGTTTATCGGAGCGCCCCGTCGCAGAAGGCGCAGCAGTCCACTCCGCCATTTTTCTTGACCAGCGCAGGCAGATAGGGCTGGGTCTGGGTAATACATCTGGGATTGGTGCACACCGGCTTTGTGCCGATTTCTACCACAGGGGTCTGCTCCAGCCGGGGCTGGTTGGCCAAATCCGACAGCAGCGCCATCCGGGCAAACATCCCGAACCGGGCCTGTTGGAAATACACCGCTCTGGGATCGTCGTCCACGTCCACGGTGATCTCATCCACCCGGGGCAGAGGGTGCATGACCAGCATATGCTCCTTGGCTCGCTCCAGCTTTCTACGGGTCAGGACATAAATTCCCTTGTTCCGCTCATACTCCAGAGGGTCCACAAAGCGTTCCTTCTGGATTCGGGTCATATACAGCACATCCAACTGAGGGATGACAGCTTCCAGGCCGGTAACCTCAGTAAAGGGCATGTGGTTTTCCTGCATGAATGTCCGCATATACTCAGGGACCGCCAGCTCCCGGGGGGAGATGAGGAAAAAGCGGATATTCTGGAACTTGGCCAGCGCCTTAATCAGGGAGTGGACGGTACGGCCGTTCTTCAGATCGCCGCACATTCCCACGGACAGCCCGTCAACCTTTCCCAGCAGACGGGTGATGGTGGTCAGGTCGGCCATGGTTTGAGTGGGGTGCATATGGCCGCCGTCTCCGGCGTTGACCACCGGCACATGGGAATAGAGGGAGGCCGCCTTGGCCGCCCCCTCCCAGGGCGTGCGCATCACCACCACATCGGCATAGCCGGAAACCATTTTGATGGTGTCCTTCAAGGTTTCGCCCTTGGCCACAGAGGAGGAATTGGGATCGGCAAAACCAAACACCGTACCGCCCAGGCGAAGCATAGCGGTCTGGAAGGAAAAATTGGTGCGGGTGGAGGGCTCATAAAACAGGTTGGCCGACACCTTGCCCCGACATACATCAACAAATTTTTCCGGAGCGTCTATAATCCGGCTGGCCCGGGCATACAGCTCGTCCCACTCCTGTCGTTTCAGATCACCAAAGTCGATTAAATGCCGCATCGTATTCCGCTCCTCTTCTATTTTTCCTCCCGCTATCCTACCACAAACCGGGCCAGTCCGCAAGGCAGGTGCGGGTATTTTTCTTTTCCTTTTAAAAGGCGCTTCTCTCAGAGAGAAAATCAGCCCTATATTTTGAGACTACGGCTGAAATTTTAAAAATTTCCAGCCCTGCCGAAACATGACTGCACCAAATTTCATATTTTCTGTATGAAACCGCGCCGCTTCCGTACCCTAACAGGTAGAAACGGAGGGGTCGATCGTTGGTCATATTTTGGAATTTCATGCTGTACAGCTTTCTGGGCTTTTTGCTGGAGGTTGCCTACGCCCGGGCCACCGGAGGACGGCCCAATCGAAAATGCCTGTGGGTGCTGCCTCTGTGTCCCGTTTACGGTTTGGGCGCCAGTCTCATTCTACTCTTTTCTCCCCTGGCCAAAGCCTATCCTCCGGCGCTGTTCTTCCTGGGCGCTCTCACCGCCACGGCGGTGGAGTATCTGACAGCCGCCTTTTATGAGACCTGCCTGGGCGTGTCCTTTTGGGACTACGGAGATCTGCCCGGCAGCCTTCACGGGCGGGTGTGCCTGCCTTTCTCCCTGGCTTGGGGGGTACTCAGTCTGGTGATGGTCTACGGCATCCATCCCACACTCTCTCCCCTGCTGGTTCACATTCCTCAGCCTGTGGGATGGGCCGCTATGGCGGCACTGGGCGCTGATTTTCTTCTGTCCTCGGCCCTGCTGAGGCGGCATCGGGATATCTCCTGTCTGAAATGGTACAGGCAGAAAAAGACCGCCGGATAAGCCGGCGGTCTTTTTTACTCCTCGTAGTCGTCGTATTCAGAGACACAGGTGCGGCGCTGAATCTTGCTCTTGGTGTAATCAAACAGTTCCACCAGTTCATTCCAATAAGCAACCACAGCGCAGGTCAAAGCGGCGACAGACAGGGACAAAGCCACGATTTTCAGCACTAAGCGGGCAACTTTCATACAAGGTTCCTCCTTTTGTTTTGCTGTTGTCCTAAGTTTACATGATTACAGGAAAAATTACAATGATAATTTGTGAATTTTATTGTGAATTTTCCGGCGGGCATCGCCGGCATCGCATTCCGGGCTGAATGTCCATCTGCCGCTGCTCCATCAGCTGTTCCACGGTCACAAAGCAGTAGCCTCTGGCCAGCAGGGCATCCACAATTCTCAGCGCCGCCTCCACGGAGCTTGGGAAAATGTCGTGCATGAGAATGATGTCCCCATCCTGCACATGCTCCAGCACCGATGCAACGATCCGGTCCACGTCCTCATCCTTCCAGTCCTCCGGGTCCACCGACCACAAAATCAGGGGACAGTCGCACCACTGCTCCACTGACGCATCCACAATGCCGTAAGGGGGCCGGAGCCAGTAGTCCCCCTCCCCCAAAATATTGGTGAGCAGCGCCCGGGTCTTTCCTACCTGGAGGTCAAAGTCCTCCCGGCTGAGATCGGTGACAATCACATGATCGTAGGTATGGACCCCGATCTGATGTCCCTCCGCCTTCATTCGCCGGATCAGCTCCTCGCTGCCGGCAATGCGGCTGCCCACCAGAAAGAAGGTAGCCGGTACCTCCCTCAGGGCCAGGCCGTCCAACAGCGGTCCGGTGGTCTTGTTTCTGGGGCCGTCATCAAAGGTCAGGGCCACCAGCGGCGGATCGCCCACCTCCACCTGGATGGGGTTGTTCGCCTGCCGAATCTGTTCCTTCCCGGACAGAACAGGCACCAGAGCCAAAGCGCATGCTGCCGCCGTCACTCTCCGCCAATTCACCGTCTCGCCGCCTTTCCAAACTGATTCAAAGTCAGTATGTCCAGGACAACGCAAGTGTTGCAATGAAAAAATTGGATGAAAATACGCCCGGCTGTAACAGGACAGCCGGGCGTACCGCAATAAATTTAGGGCTTGGGCACCACTTCCACTGTATAGCCCAGGTCCTTCAGCCCCTGGACAATACCGCCTGAGCCAATCATATGTCCGGCGCCCACCACCAGCAGGCCGGTGTGAGAGCCCTCCTGGGTCAGATAATCCGCCGCGTAGGCGATCATCCCCGGGTCCCGGTCGGTAAAGAGCTTGCTCTCCAGCTCGTCCCCGCCGTTGATGGTCTCATCCTTGGGATAGGACTGGGCAAAGCCCTCCACATCCCTGGTCTTCCACTGGTCCATCCACAGGCCAAGCTGATCCATTTCCTTGTCCAAAGCGGCCTGTCCGTCCGCCGTCAGAGCCTTCTCCCCCAGCACATCGCTCAGGGCCTTCCGAGTCGCCTCGTCCATGGTGTTGACGTCCAGCAGCATCAGAACGCCGCTGGCCAGATAGGACTGCTGGTATTCCGGTGAGAGGTTATCAAAAATGCCCCCCTGGAAGGCGTAGGTCTCCACCGCGCCGATTTCAATGCCGGCGTTGTACGCCTTGGAGTTGACATACAGGTCAATGGCCATGGCGTTGCTGCTGGTGGTGTCATCCAGCGTGGCCAGGGACTGGAAGGTGCTGGCCAGGGCCCAGGGCTTATACTGGCACAGCACGCTCTCCTGAATACCCAGCTTCTCCCCGGTATCCACCACCACCTGGTAAAGCTCCGGTGAGATGTGGTCGGCCAGGGTAGTGCCGTCGGAATAGACCTGCATAGCGGACAGTTCCGCCACCCCGGCCTGATCGTTAAAGTCCAGCTCAAAGGAAACCTGCTCCGCGTTCAGAATGATGTCCCGCAGCTGCTTATGGAAGGGGTAGACGTTATTCCGGTCGGTGTGAATGCTGCCCAGGAGATACAGGGTATTGCCGTTCCCCTCAGCCTTCCATAAAAGGCCCAGGGAGCCCGCATTCTGTTGGTCATACAGGTTCAGAATCAGGCTGTCCGCCATGGTGGCGGCCTCCATCCAGGTGCAGGGCCGGTCCAGAGCCATCCCGTTTCCGTCCCCGGCCAGAGCGCCCACGGAGGTCATAAATGCCTCAGGCCCCTCTTCCACACCGGGGAAGGCATAGGCGGCCGCCTCCTGATAAAGGGCGTTGACCACGCCGCCCCGGGTCGTGTCAATGACCAGGGACTCCTCACTGGGAGCGCGCTGCTCCACATTCAGCAGAGCCAACTTCTCTCCCACCACCTGGGTGAGGTTCTCCATCTGTTCCCGGGTAACGGTCTGATTGTGCTGTGTATAGATCTCATCTCCAAACAGCCCCATGGCATAGCCGTCGGCCAATACGCCGTAAGCCCAGGCCGGAATGGGCTGTGCCTTTGTCTCCTCCGCGGCCAGCACAGGAGTGATTCCTCCCGCCATGCACAGGGAGAGCACAAGGGCAAGCAGTTTCTTCATATGCAATCTCATCCTTTTCTTGTGATGTATCATTGGATTTTATTTTAACATGGGTCCTTTGAAGGTCAAAGGAAATCTTCTAACCTGCGGTGGGAATGATTTCCTGTCTTTTCTTGAAAAAAGGCCGCCGGTAGGCGGCCTTAAAAGACAGGTTACTGCTTGGGTACGGTCTTGGTGACGGTAGCCTTGGGGTCCTCGGTGTCAAAGATGGTTTTGGCCCCGGCCGCCAGACCCGCCAGGCCCTGGATCTCACTGGGAATGATGATCTTGGTGGCCTTGCCGTTGGCTGCGGCGGTGAACGCCTCGAGAGCCTTGATCTTGATGACGCCCTCACCGGGGGCAGCCTCATTGATCAGCTTGATGGCGTCGGCAGTTGCCTGCTGTACCTTCATGATGGCCTGAGCCTGGGCCTCGGCCTCCAAAATCTTGGCCTGCTTGGCGCCTTCCGCCTGGAGAATCGCCGCCTGCTTGGCCGCGTCGGCCCGGAGAATGGCGGACTGCTTCTCGCCCTCAGCCACCAGGATCTGGGACTGTTTCTGACCTTCCGCCTGGAGGATGGCCTCACGGCGCTCACGCTCAGCCCGCATCTGCTTCTCCATGGACTCCTGAATGTCCCGGGGAGGCATAATGTTCTTCAGCTCTACCCGGTTGACCTTGATGCCCCAGCTGTCCGTAGCCTCGTCCAGGATGGAGCGCATCTGGCTGTTGATATGATCGCGGCTGGTGAGAGACTGGTCCAGCTCCAGATCGCCGATGATATTGCGCAGGGTGGTGGCGGTGAGGTTCTCAATGGCGGACATGGGATTTTCCACCCCGTAGGTATAGAGCTTGGGGTCGGTAATCTGGAAATAGATCACCGTATCAATCTGCATGGTAACGTTGTCCTTGGTAATGACGGGCTGGGGCGGGAAATCCACCACCTGCTCCTTCAGGGACACATTCTTGGCCACCCGCTCCATGATGGGCACCTTGAAGTGCACGCCTACCCCCCACACAGTGCGGAAGGCGCCCAGCCATTCGATGACATAGGCCCGGGACTGGGGTACGATGCGCACGATGCTGGCCAGCAGGGCAAACAGGATAATCGCTACCACAATAATGACAACGGTTGGAATGATATACTCCATAGTACGCTCTCCTTCTCTTCTTTTTTATTATGATATGGTTTCTACAATCACTTTTACGCCCTCAATCCGCAGTACACGCACCTCGGTACCTACGGGGATCACTACGTCGTGGGCGGACCGGGCCGACCAGATCTGCCCGTCTACCCGCACCTGTCCCGTGGCCAGATTGTTGTCCACGGTTTCCGTGACCAGGGCGTTCTCTCCCAGTACCCTGTCCGCGTTCGTCCGGGCCACCTTGTTTTGAAACATTTTCTTGCTCAAGGGCTTGAACAGCAGCAAACTAATTGCGGACAGCCCCAGAAATACCGCAATTTGGACCCACAGTCCTCCGCCCAGGGCCGCCGCAGCCATGCCGCCCAGGGAGCCGATGGCAAACCAGATGGACACCAGCCCAACGGTAATCGCCTCTCCCACGGCAAATACGATAAACGCGATCAGCCAAAAAACCGTCATGGTCATAAAATCCCCTCCTCTCCGCAGAACGACCAAGCCGTCCGTTTGTTGGACATATTATATCATATGTTCCAAATCATTGCCACCATTCTTCTACAACGTTAATAAATTTTTAATCTATGGCAGCAAAAAGCGGAAGAGAAAAGCTCTCTTCCGCTTTTTTGATTACCGGACCTTCAACTCGCCGTTTTCCACATCCACCACCAGGTGGGCGCCGGACTCCACTTGGTCGGCAATGATCTTCCGGCCAATGAGCGTCTCCACGGTATGCTGCAAATATCTGCGCAGAGGCCGGGCGCCGTAGATGGGGTCGTAAGCGGCGTCAATGATAAAGCTCTTGGCGGCGGCAGTCAGCTCCACAGTGAGCTGCTTATCCTCCAGACGATGGTTCAGATCCGCCACCAACAGATCAATGATATGGGTCACATTCTCTTTGGTCAGCGGCTTATAGAAGACAATTTCGTCCAAACGGTTCAGGAACTCGGGCCGGAAGGAGCGCTTGAGCAGCTCGTTGACCTGATCCCTGGCCTGTTCGGAGATTTCCCCGTCCGGTCCAATACCGTCCAGCAGATACTGGCTGCCCAGATTGGAGGTCAGGATAATAATGGTGTTCTTAAAGTCCACCGTGCGGCCCTGGCTGTCGGTGATCCGGCCGTCGTCCAGCACCTGGAGGAGGATATTGAACACGTCCGGGTGGGCCTTCTCCACCTCGTCAAAGAGGATGACGGAGTAGGGCTTACGCCGCACAGCTTCCGTCAGCTGGCCGCCCTCCTCGTAGCCCACATATCCCGGAGGCGCTCCGATCAGACGAGAGACGGAGAACTTCTCCATGTACTCGGACATATCGATTCGCACCAGGTTCTTCTCACTGTCAAACAGCGCCTCGGCCAAGGTCTTGGCCAGCTCCGTCTTGCCCACGCCGGTGGGGCCCAGGAACAGGAAGGAGCCGATGGGCTTGTTGGGGTCGGCGATGCCGGCGCGGGAGCGCAGGATGGCCTCGGAGACCAGGCGCACCGCCTCGTCCTGACCCACCACACGCTTGTGAAGGATATCCTCCAGGTGCAGCAGCTTCTCCCGCTCGCCCTCCATCAGCCGGGCCACGGGGATGCCGGTCCACCGCTCGATGATCCGGGCGATCTCCTCCTCGGTGACCTTGTCCCTCAGCAGAGAGCGCTGCTTGCCTTCGTTGGCAATCTGCTCCTCCGCCTCCAGAGCCTTCTTCAGCTCCGGGATGCGGCCGTATTGGAGCTCCGCGGCCTTGTTAAGGTCATACTCCCGCTGGGCCTTCTCCAGGGCCGCGTTGGCGGCCTCCAAATCCTCACGGAGCTTCTGGACCTTGCCGATGGCGTTCTTTTCATTGTCCCACTGGGCCTTCTTGGCCTTGAACTCCTCCCGCATGTCGGACAGTTCCTTCTGGATTTCGGCCAGATGCTCCTGGGACAGCTTATCCGTCTCCTTCTTCAGGGCGGCTTCCTCGATCTCGTGCTGGATAATCTTACGCTGAATCACGTCCAGCTCAGTGGGCATGGAGTCCATCTCGGTGCGGATCATGGCGCAGGCCTCATCCACCAGGTCGATGGCCTTGTCGGGGAGGAATCGGTCGGTGATATAGCGGTTACTCAGGGTCGCGGCGGCAATGATGGCCCCGTCGGTGATCTTCACGCCGTGATAGACCTCATAGCGCTCCTTCAGGCCACGGAGAATGGCGATGGCATCCTCCACAGAGGGCTCATTGACCATAACCGGCTGGAACCGCCGCTCCAGAGCGGCGTCCTTTTCAATGTACTGGCGGTACTCGTTGAGGGTGGTAGCGCCGATGCAGTGCAGCTCACCTCTTGCCAGCATGGGCTTGAGCAGGTTGCCCGCGTCCATGGAGCCCTCGGTCTTGCCCGCGCCCACAATGGTGTGCAGCTCATCGATAAAGAGGATAATCTTCCCCTCGCTCTTTTTCACCTCGTTCAGAACGGCCTTCAGCCGCTCCTCAAACTCGCCCCGGTACTTGGCGCCAGCCACCAGCGCGCCCATATCCAGGGAGAAGATGGTCTTATCCTTCAGACTGCCGGGGACGTCCCCCTTGACAATCCGCTGGGCCAGGCCCTCGGCAATGGCGGTCTTGCCCACGCCGGGTTCGCCGATCAGGACCGGGTTATTTTTGGATTTCCGGCTCAGAATCCGGATCACATTGCGGATTTCGTCGTCACGGCCGATGACCGGGTCCAGCTTATTCTGCCGGGCCCGCTCCACCAGGTCGGTGCCGTACTTTTTCAGAGCGTTGTAGGTCTCCTCCGGGTTGTCGGAGGTGACACGCTGGTTGCCACGGACGCTGGCCAGGGCCTGCATTACCTTCTCTTTGGTCACATTGTAGGTGCGGAACAGCTCTTTCAGAGCGGTGTTGGCGCTGCCCAGCAGCCCCAGGAAAATATGCTCCACTGAGATATACTCGTCCTTCATGGCCTGGGCTTCCTGTTCAGCCCCCCGCAGAGCCTTATCCACATCCTGGGACACATAGACCTTATCGGCCTCACGGCCCCCGCCGGATACCTTGGGCAGCTTCTCCACCTCAGCCTGGACGGCCGCCTGGAAGCTTGGCACTGTCATACCCATAGCGGTAAGCAGTTGAGGGATAAATCCCTCCCCGTCGCTGACCAGGGCCAACAGCAGGTGAGGCTGCTCAATCTGTTGGTTGCCGTGCTCCAACGCGATATCCTGTGCCCCCTGAATGGCGGCCAGGGATTTTTGCGTAAATTGATTCATGTTCATATGGGAAAACTCCTTTCGCGGAACAAACTTCGGTATGGTCATAGTATAGAGCACTCCGAAAAAAAGATCATGAACAATTTGTGAATTTTTAGCACTCTCTTTTTGTGAGTGCTAAAAATTTGCAATTAAAAAGCCCCGAGCGCTAGCTCAGGGCTTTTTCAGCTATTTGATTCGGGGAGAAATTACTCCTCCTCGCCCTCCGGCTCCTCTTCCTCATCCTCGGAGAGGTCCATGGCATAGCGGGAGCCGCACTTGGGGCACTCCACCTCGCCGTCGGCCAGAGCCTCGTCGTCAATGACCAGCGTCTCTCCGCAGGTGGGGCACTCCACCTCAAACCAGTCGTCATCGTAGTCCTCAGACGCGTCGTCATCCTCCTCGTCAAAGACCACATCCTCCACATCGGCCAGGTCGTCAGAGAGCACGTCGATCTCCTCGCCCAGGTTCAGGGCGTTTTCCTCCAGGTCCTCCACGGACATGGCCAGCTCCTCCATGATTCCAATCATCACGGAAATCAGCTTGCCCTCCTTGGACTTCTCGGTATCCAGATTCAGGCCCTCGGCCAGGCCCTTCAGATAGGCGACTTTCTCGGAAATAGTCATAGCAGTTCTCCTTTTCCGCCGCGTTTTTACGCGGCCTGTGCTGTTCGCAGCGGCTCGGGCGCTTAAGCTGTCACGCCTCGCCTGCTCACGACGCGCGGCTTCCCTCCGTCTCGGGCTCAAAACAGATTTGCGAGCAAATCTTCGTTTTCGCCCTCGCTCCGGTCCATCCGCGCTGTTCGCGACGGCTCGGGCGCTTAAGCCTTGCAGCGCTCCAGATACTCGCCGGTGCGGGTATCGATCTTGATCTTGTCGCCGGGGTTGATGAACAGGGGAACCTTGATCTCAGCGCCGGTCTCCAGGGTGGCGGGCTTGGTCACGTTGGTGGCGGTATCGCCCTTGAAGCCGGGATCGGTCTCCGTGACCTCCAGCTCCACAAAGTTGGGGGGCTCCACACCGAACACATTGCCCTTGTAGGACATGATCTTGCAGGTCATATTCTCCTTGACAAACTTAAAGTTGTCACCCAGCAGGTCCTTATTGATGGGCAGCATGTCATAGGTTTCCATATCCATGAAGTAGTACAGATCGCCGTCGTTGTAGCTGTACTCCATGTCCTTGCGCTCCACGAAAGCCTGCTCAAACTTGGCAGTGGGGTTAAAAGAAGTCTCAGTCACACCGCCGGTGATGATGTTCTTCATCTTGGTCCGGACAAAGGCAGCGCCCTTACCGGGCTTTACATGCTGGAACTCAACAACCTGCATGACCTTACCGTCCATCTCAAAGGTCACGCCGTTACGGAAATCACTGGCAGAAATCATTGGCATAGGAATCATCCTCCATAGTATTATAACTTATGCTGATTCATTTTACCCTATTTTCTCCCCTTTGACAAGGGGGTTGGGGGAGAATTGCCCGCTTTCCCCGTAATTTTTTCCGTCTGTACGGCGTTGTATGCCTGTGGTCTTATTTTTGCCGGGTCTATAACCAAAATCAGGTTTCTCTCTTACCGCCGCAGCTTAAAAAGTTCCCGGGGATTTACCCCCTGAGCCTGGAGCGCCGCCAGGTAGAGCACCAGAGCAAAGAGGAGCGTCGCCACCCCCGAGGAGACAGGGGACAGGCCGCTGTCTTTCAGCACCTGAAACAGGAGATTTCCCGTCAGCGCGGACAGCAGACTTGCCAGGCCCGGGGCGGTCATCCACTGAAACAGCTGAAGCCTGACTCCCGTCTGCCGCTTGACCCAAATCAAACACAAGACCAGCTCCAGAACAGCGGAGACCACCGACCCCGCTACATATCCCTTCATTCCCACGCCCGGCAAGGGGACCAAGGCCAGGGTAAACAACAGCTGTACCCCGCTGCCCAGAAGAGAAATGGCGGCGACCGCCCGCTGACTGCCTACCCCATTTAAAATGGACGCCAACACCGAACAAAAACAACTGACAGCCATGGCCGCAGCCAGAGGAATCAGATATTCCCCCACCTTTTCCTGTCGGAACATGGCCCTCCCCAGGTCCGGGCCTACCACCACCATCAGGGACATGGCCGGGAGGGTGAGCAGCGACACGGTGGTCATGGCCTTGCCCACCAGTCTGCGCACCTCCTCTTTCCGGTTCAGCGCCGATGCACGAGCCAGCCGCGGCACCAGCACCAGATTCAGCGCTCCCAGAAACACAATGGGCAGGGACAGCATGGGCAGCGTCATCCCGCATACCACACCAAATTGGGAGACAGCCTGGGACCGTTCCACGCCGCCCTCCACCAGTTTTTGAGGAATCAGGGTGGCGTTGGCAGCCCCCAGGAAATTGCCGAGCAAAGCGTTCAGGCCCACGGGCAGAGCGATGGAAAATACCCGCCTTCTTCGGACGCGTCCCTCCTCTCCCCCTCCGCTTTGCCCCATACTTCTGATTCGCCGGCGGTATAAAACCACCAGGGTGCAGGAAGAAAACACCTCACAGATTACCATGCCGCACACGATAAGGCCCACTACCCGCTCCGGGTACTGGGGCAGAAACAGCCAAAGCAGACCCAGCACCGCCAGGGTCCGGACAAACTGCTCCAGCAGCTCCACCACCGCCGGCGGCCGCACCAGTCCGGCCCCGTAAAAAAAGTGCTTATGGAAATTTTCCACCCCCGTCAGCGCCACGCACGGCACCAGCAGCATAAGGCCCAGCTGGGTCCGGGCATCCCCCAGCAAATAGACCGAAATGGCGTCCGACCCCAGAATTACCGCAGCTCCCAAGGGGATCAGAACCAGGAAAAAGAGTTTCAGACAGGTGGAAAGGGTCTGACTGACCGCCCGGCGGTTTCCAAGAGCCAGATACTGGGAGGTCAGGTTGGACACCGCCGCCGTCAAGCCCACGGCGGTCAGGGACAGCAGCACGGAATACACCGGCATAATCAGCTGATAAAGCCCCATCACCTCCGCGCCCGCCATGCGGGAGAGCAGGACACGGTATCCAAAGCCCAGCAGCTGGGACACCGCGCTCAGCCCAGTCAAAAACAACGCCCCATGCCTGGCGGACAGCATTTTCTCTTCCAAGATCGATCCCCCCTCCTCACACTCTATTCGCCGGCAGCGCTGTTTATCCGTTACCCCTTGCCCCCGGGAAAAAGTTGGGATATAATAGGGGCAAGATTCCATAATGATAAAGGAGGACTCTTCCTATGGCTTTTGTAGAACTGGAAAAAAAGGGCGCTGTGGGCGTCATCACCATGAACCGCCCCGAGGCCCTCAACGCACTCAATGTTCAGGTGCTCCGGGATCTGGATGCTGTTTTGGATCAGGTGGAGCAGGATGACGAAATTCTGGTCGCCGTACTGACCGGCGCGGGACGCTCCTTTGTGGCCGGGGCTGACATTGGCCAGATGTCCGCCTTTACCGCTGTGGAGGCCAAGGCCTTCGGCGTCTACGGCAACAAAGTATTTCTGAAGCTGGAAAATCTGACCAAACCCACCATCGCCGCGGTCAACGGCTTTGCTCTGGGGGGCGGCTGCGAGCTGTCCATGGCCTGTGATATTCGTCTGGCAAGCGAGAAAGCCAAGTTCGGACAGCCCGAGGTGGGCCTTGGCATCACCCCCGGCTTCGGCGGTACCCAGCGGCTGGCCCGCATCGTGGGCGTGTCCAACGCCATGGAGCTGATTCTTACCGCGAAGACCATCCGGGCGGAAGAGGCCAAGGAACTGGGGCTTGTGAGCCATGTATATCCCGCTGAGGAGCTGATGGACAAGGCCCTGGAGCTGGCAAACGCCATCGCCGCCAATGCCCAGATCGCCGTGCGCCAATCCAAAGCCGCCATCCGCCGGGGGCTTCAGACTGATATCGCCACCGGCGCCGCCTTCGAGTCTGAGGCCTTTGCCCTGTGCTTTGCTACCGAGGATCAGAAGGATGCCATGAAAGCTTTCGTCAACAAGGAGAAGGTCACCGCCTTTAAAAACCGCTGATTTTTGGGAAAGCCGCCGGCAGACCCTGCCGGCGGCTTTCTATCCTTAATGAAAAGAGGGGTGACCCGTACGAATCTATCTCTTTTGTTTTCCAACCTGGTAGGATTGTTTCTGCTCATCGGCGTGGGATTTATGGCGGTACGGCTGAAGCTTTTTCCCGCCGAAGCCGCCAAACCCATGAGCGCTTTGCTGATGAAAATCACGCTGCCCGCCACCATCTTTGCCTCCATGATCCGACCCTTCGATCCGGATTTTCTAGGGGCGGGCATGGCCGCTTTTTTGCTCGGCGCCATCCTTTTTCCGCTCTACGCCGCCCTGTCCGTCCCTCTGTCCCGGCTGTTTCGGGTCCCGGACGGTAGGCGTGGCATGTGGTACTGCTGCACCACCTTCTGCAACAACGGCTTCATGGGCTTTCCCGTGGTCTATGCCATTTTCGGAGATGATGGGCTGATTCTGGCCGTCATCATGGGCATTCCCTTTAATCTGCTGATCTATTCCCTGGGGGCCAAAATGGTCTGCACGGATGTTCCCCAGGGGGGCGTGCGTCATTCTCTCTCCCTCCGGACCGCTCTGCTCTCCCCCATCAACGGCGCCATTTTGCTCAGTCTGATCTTCTACTTTGGCCAGATTCCCGTGCCCGATCCCATTCTGACCCCCATTCAGCATCTGTCCAACGTGACGACCCCCTTGTCTATGATCGTCACAGGCATGAATCTGGCCCAGGGCAAGGTTTCGGATACCCTGCGGGACCGGGACGCCATCTCCGCCTCCGGGGTGCGGCTGCTTCTCTTTCCGGTCATGACCTGGGCTCTGCTGCTCCTGGTTCCCGGTCTTGATCCCCTGGTGGTCGGGGTTACATTGATTACAATGGCCATGCCCGCCCCAGCCGCCGCCACCATTCTGGGCGAGCAGTACGGCGGCTGTACCCAGTTGGGGGCCCGGATTGTATTTCTCTCCAGCCTGCTTTGTATTGTTACCATCCCGCTTGTCTCTTTGCTCTTATAAAAATAAAAAAAGGTGCTGTCTTGCGACAGCACCTTTTCTTACAGTTTGGAAAAAGCTTACTTCAGCTCGACCTTGGCGCCGGCCTCTTCCAGCTTCTTCTTCATCTCCTCGGCCTCGTCCTTGGACACAGCCTCCTTCAGGGTCTTGGGAGCGCCCTCGACAACGCCCTTGGCCTCAGCCAGGCCCAGGCCGGTGATCTCACGGACAGCCTTGATGACCTTGATCTTGGCAGCGGCGTCGAAGCCAGCCAGGACCACGTCAAACTCGGTCTTCTCCTCAGCGGCGGGAGCGGCAGCACCGCCAGCGGCGGGAGCGGCCATAGCGGCGGCGGACACGCCGAACTCCTCCTCCAGAGCCTTAACCAGCTCGGACAGCTCCAGAACGGTCAGAGCCTTAACTTCCTCAATCAGAGCAGTAATCTTCTCACTAGCCATGATAATTTACCTCCTAAGTTAGTATCATTTTAATTTAAAATGGTGTGCCCTTGCGGCACAGTCTGCTGCCGATTACTCGGCGGCGGGGGCCTCCTCGGCGGGAGCGGCCTCCCCGTCCTTCTCGGCGATGGCCTTCAGGACGATAGCCAGGCTGGTAATGGGAGCCAGCATCATGCCCAGAGCCTGAGCCTGCAGGACCTCCTTGGCGGGCAGTTCGGCCAGAGCCATGATCTCGTCCAGGGACAGGATCTTGCCGTCCATGAAACCGCCCTTGATGGTGAACTTACCGTCACCCAGCTGCTTGGCGTACTTGTTGATCACACGCATGGGAGCGATGGGATCGCCGTGGCTGGTAGCCAGAGAAGTGGTGCCGTTGAGCACCTCGTCCAGACCCTCCAGGCCCACATTGTTCAGCGCGAAGCGGGCCAGAGTATTCTTGACCACGCCGTACTGCACCTCATTCTGGCGCAGCTCCACACGCAGAGCGGTATCCTCGGCAACCGTGATACCCTTGTAATCCACCAGCACGCCGCTGGAAGCGCCCTTCAGCTGCTCAGTCAGAGCGGCAACGATGGCCTGCTTCTCAGAAAGAACCTTTGCGTTAGGCATTTTGGATTCACCTCCAGAAAATGATCCGCGCAACAAAAAACCTCCGGTCGCAAGACAGGAGGACAGTACCATCAAAAGTATTCCCTTTGAAAGCACTCTCGGCAGGAATTACGCCCACGGGGCCCCTGCTGTCTTTGAACGCAAGTAGCATTATATCCACTCCTCATCTGATTGTCAAGGGTTTTTTTACTTTTTTTCTTCTTTTCCCGCCCTCCGCGGAAAAACAGCGTGGAATTTCCCCTTTTTCCCGCGGATTGCCTGTTGACAAGGGAAAAGGGGGGTGATATAGTACCTGTTGAAAAAAGCTTTGATGGAGAAGAGGCCGCAAAACGCACCCAGAGAGGGACGCCCAGCGCTGAAAGCGCCCTGTGTCGGGATGCGGCCGGTACCACTCCTGAGCCGCCCGGGATGACCGGGCCGGGTCCTCCCGTTACAGAGGTCACAAGCGGCAAGAGCTCAAACGCTTCTTGCAAGCAGGGTGGAACCGTGGTGCGGATACAAGAATTTGTACGCTTCACCCCTGACACATATCAGGGGCGGAGCGTATTTTTTGTTTCTTCCCCTAATACGAGAAAGGAGCTATCCTCATGTCTGAAGAAGTCAAAAACGAATTTACCTTTGATAATCCCGAATACCGCCAGACTTACTGGCACACCTGCTCCCATGTGATGGCCCAGGCCGTCAAGCGCCTGTGGCCCGAGGTAAAGCTGGCCATCGGCCCCTCCATTGCCGAAGGCTGGTACTACGACATGGACGCTCCCTTTGCCTTTACGCCCGAGCATCTGGAGCAGATCGAGGGCGAGATGCGCAAGATCTGCAAGGAGAAGCTGAAGCTGGAGCGCTTTGAGCTGCCTCGGGCCGAGGCTTTGAAGTTTATGGAAGAGAAGGGCGAGCCCTATAAGGTGGAGCTCATCAACGACCTGCCCGAGGACGCCCACATCTCCTTCTATAAGCAGGGAGAATTTACCGACCTGTGCGCCGGCCCCCACCTGGACTCCACCGGCCGGATCAAAGGCAACGCCCTGAAGCTCACCGCCTGCAACGCCGCCTATTGGCGGGGCGACTCCAACCGGGAGACGCTTCAGCGCATCTACGGCATCGCCTTCCCCAAGAAGGACGAGCTGGATGCGTACCTGGCCAAGATCGAGGAGGCCAAAAAGCGGGACCACCGGAAGCTGGGCAAGGAGCTGGGCCTGTTCATGCTCCGGGACGAGGGCCCCGGCTTCCCCTTCTTCCTGCCCAAGGGCATGACCCTGAAAAATACCCTGCTGGACTACTGGCGGCAGGTCCACAAGAAGTACGGCTATGTGGAGATCTCCACCCCCATCATCCTCAACCGCCAGCTGTGGGAGCGCTCCGGCCACTGGGACCACTACAAGCAGAACATGTACACCACCGTCATCGACGGAGAGGACTACGCCATCAAGCCCATGAACTGCCCCGGCGGTATGCTGGTGTATGCCAGCGAGCCCCACTCCTACCGGGACCTGCCCCTGCGGGTGGGTGAGATCGGCCTGGTCCACCGCCACGAGCTGTCCGGCGCCCTCCACGGCCTGTTCCGGGTCCGCTGCTTCAATCAGGATGACGCCCACGTCTTTATGACCCGGGATCAGATGAAGGATGTGATCCAGGAGACGGTGCGCCTGTTTGATGAGGTCTACTCCACCTTCGGTCTGAGCTATACCATTGAGCTGTCCACCATGCCGGAGGACCACATCGGTACCGTGGAGGAGTGGGAGCGCAACCAGGACATCCTGAAAAACGCCATCACCGATATGGGCAAGGATTTCGTCATCAACGAGGGCGACGGCGCCTTCTACGGCCCCAAGCTGGACTTCCATCTGGCCGATTCCCTGGGCCGTACCTGGCAGTGCGGCACCATCCAGCTGGACAGCCAGCTGCCTGAGCGGTTTGAGCTGGAATACACCGGCGAGGACGGCCAGAAGCACCGCCCCGTCATGATCCACCGGGTGGTTCTGGGTTCCATCGAGCGGTTCATCGGGGTAATCACCGAGCACTTTGCCGGCGCCTTCCCCGCCTGGCTCAGCCCCGTCCAGGTCAAGGTCCTGCCCGTTACCGACCGGGCCGCCCAGTACGCCGATCAGGTGTCCAAGGCCCTGGATGAGAAGGGTTTCCGGGTGGAAGCAGACCACCGAAATGAAAAGATCGGCAAAAAGATTCGGGAGGCCACCATGGAAAAGATCCCCTATATGCTGGTCGTGGGCGACCGGGATATGGAGAACGGCACCGTCTCCGTCCGCCACCGCTCCGGCGAGGACCTGGGAGCGATGTCCCTGGAGGAGTTTGCCGCCCTGCTGAAAAATGAGGTAGACAATAAGGTAATCAAATAAGAAAATGGGGCGGCACAGGTCTGTGCCGCCCCGCTTTATAAAATAAGGACAAAAAGAAATGACCCTTGACTGCCCGTTTCGTAATCCGCTGCAGTCAAGGGTCACTTCTGTTCGCTCTTATTATCTAACATCATATGGTTACCTCCATTTCTATTGGATACGCTTCACAGCCTGTTCCATCCAGCAACTTGAATACTCTCATACAACCGATTTTTTCGCCATGATTACGGCTTTTTGCTCCTCATACGTGAGGCCCTCTTTGGTCGGACATTCCGTTCTTGCTGTTTGGTACCTGCCGCTTGGCGCTGCCTGTCTTCCCGTATGCCGGTCAGTTTCTTCGGGTTCTAACTGGAGATCGTTTCGTGGACCGCAAATATTCTTACGTTTGTATGCTTAGAATCCTTCTTGATCTTTGAGTTCCTTTGCTGATCTTCTTCTCCTTTTTCCCTCTCTGACTGTCTGCTCGGTCGTTTATTCACTTCAATTTTTTTAGGTTCGACCTTGCATAACGGGTTCAGGCGCTGGGGTTTTTACTTGTACATTGGACTCATCCTTTCTGGCTATAATGTACCACTTTCCATGGTTTTTGTCAACTCTTTTTGTTTGTTTTTATGCACAAAAATTCACCCTGTTTTTTGACTGCCGCACTAGCCAAATAAAGAATCCCCAGGGGGCAGCGCCCCTGGGGATTCCTTCACGTATGGTCCGGCGCCGGATCTGCGGACAGCTCCCGGAACCAGCGGTAGTGGGGCACCAGGCTCTTCCACCCCTCCAGAACCTGATCGGCCAGCTGTGGGGTAAAAAACAGGTCCTCACAGTTCTGGTCCCGGCAAAAGCTGATCTGCCGGCGGTTATACCAGGGGTAGAGCAAGGGGCCCGGATCGCCCTTGGGCCGCTTATATAGTTCTCCCTCCAGCACAAACTCCCCCCGCCGGTTGAGCTGGCGGGCCAGCTTTTCCACAGGGGCGGGGTCCCGGTCAATCCGGGCACGGAGTTTCGCCATGGTCAGGGGCGTGGGGTCCCAGCAGCCCATACCGTAGCTGTACCGCTCGGCCGCCACCTCGAAGAAAAAGCAGGGGATAGCGCTGTCCCGCTCCCCCGGCTTTCGCAGGGAGAACCACAGGTGGTCCTTATAGGGCCCCCGGCCGAAGAGCCGCCTGGCGTCCCGGTAGATCCGGCTCACCTTGCACTCCAGGCCCAGCTTTGGATAAGCCTCTGTCATAGCCTGGGTCAGCTCAGCGGCCAGCGCCCGGGTGGGCGCGTCCACATAGGTGAGAAACTCCTCCTTATGAGCCAGAAACCAGCTCCTCTCGTTATTGAACCGCAGGCCCCAGAGAAAATCAATGGCCTGCTGGGTGTATCCTTCAAACATAGGGTCGCCTTTCTCTCAAAATATTACGCGCCGATATCCTGACTGGGAGGGCTGTCGGGGACTGTGCTGCCTCCATCTGTCTCTTCGCCTGTACTGGGCAGGACAGGCTCCGTGCCGCCCGAGGACGTATCGCCAGTACCGGGGATCACAGGGTCAGTGGTCCCGGAGGAAGCATCCCCGCTTCCGGGGTTCACCGGGTCGGTGCCTGTGCCGGACGCGCTCCCCGTTTCGGTTCCGGTCTCGGGGGTTGTAGTACCCGGATCGGTGGTGGTACTGGATGTGGGCGGCACCCCGTTCACCCAGGTAGCCGGGTCGCCGTCCGCCGGGTTATACAAAATGGTCTTGGGGCGCATCTTATATACACTGATTCCCATATCCTGCTTCTCGATCAGGTTTCCGTCCTTGTCATAGATGCTGCGGTAGGTCTGCGCCTTCAGCCCGGTATAGGGATTCTGTACCTTATCTACCTTGGTTGTACCCCTTGGGACAGACTCGTCAGGCTGGTATACCGTGGTGGGGGCCTGCTTATCATAGGCGTAGCTCTCGGGTATGGCGTAGACGCCCTCGTCATTGGTGCCATAGATCCGACAGACCAGCACCTCTTTGTTCCCCTGCTGCTCCGGCGCAATGGTCACCTTAATGGGGTACTCGGTATTGTTCTTAAACTGAAAATCCGTCAGGCCATAATATACGGTGGCGTCCATTCCCACCGGGACATAATCGGTATTGTAGCCGTGGTTGCGCCGCTCTACCACCTCCAGCGCGCTGTGCAGCAGAGCGTAGTAGATGGTGGAGGAGGTCTGACACACGCCGCCGCCCACTTCTTCCACCGTCTTGCCGCCGGAATATACCGTGGCGGTCTTATAGCCCATAGAGGCTGAACGGCTGCCGGTCTGACCATTAAAGGAGAATATCTCTCCGGGCAGGATGATTGCCCCGTTGCAGGCCTCGGCGGCCAGCTTCACATTAAATTGCCGGTTGGCCGTACCGCTGAGCACGGTACTGCCCTCTCCCAGCACATCCCGGAACAGCTTGCTCTCCAGGCTTTGCTTGGTTTCCTTGGGCTGGGTCAGCGTAACAGGGATGGAGAACGTCTCCCCTTCTTTGGCCTGGTCATAGGCCGCCTTCAGCGCCTGCACGTCAAAGTCCACACCCACCACAGCGTCGGTGACCGCAAAGGTTTCCGGGTCCATGACGGCGTCTTTGGCCTGCGTGGCCAGTTCCGCATGGATGGCGTCAAAGTCAGGCTCCCGGGGCGTGGTCTGCTGGGGCGCAAGGTCCCGTTCCACCTCCACCGTGCCCGTCTGTCCCTGGGCAAACTTCAACTCCAGGGCCTCATCCATGGCGGACAGCACTTCTTTCCGGGCCTCATCCCGGTCAAAGCCCACGGCGCTGCGCCCCTTGGTCATCACCAGCCGATCGCCCTCCAGGGCATACTGGGCTTCCGCTGGGTCGCCGGCGGCTTCCTCCTCCAGTTTGTCCAGCAGCTGCTCCACCGCCGGGTTCTCCGGGCTTCGGGGAATCTGAACCATGTGCCGAGTCCCGGCCAAATGGGCCAGATATTTTCCCCCTTGGGTCAGAAAGCTGCCCCGGCTGATTTGAATAGCAGGGTCGGCCACATCTCCCCAGGCATCCTTCATCTGGGCGGCTGTAATCTCGCCGCTCCAATCTCCATAGCGCAGTACGACGGATATTTGGTCCCCTTCCTGCTCCAGGGCCTCTTCCACAGCCGCCTGTGCCTGGGACTGTGTCATTCCCGAGACATCCACGCCAAGGACAGACACATTGGGAAAAATCTTGTCGCTGCTCCCCACCCAGGCGCACAGGCCCAAATAGGCGCACAGCAAAATTCCCACTGCCGCCCCCGCGATGATCCATATTTTTTTCGCCCCTCCTCCGGGCTTTTTCTCCACACGCTGACCTGTCATCTATCTCATACCCCCCGAACATTCGGAAGAAATTTTGCATCTTCTCTTCATCATATGTGGCGGTTTTTGCTCTATTGACACTCCCACAAATTTGTATTATAGCACCGCCAACCACCCCTTACAATTACAGAATAGTTACAACTCCTGGAAAATCCGGGGCATAAAAACAGCCATTTACTTTTTCTTTTCTCCGATGTATGATACCCTATGACGGCACTCAAATCCCGCAGGCCCTATCTTTACCAAATTTTAAGGGAAAATCAATTCCATTTCATGATTCTTAATGCTAAACTGGAAGCAGCATAGCATCAAGGGGGAGAAAGCATGTCCAATCGTTCCAATCAATCCGGCCGGAGCAATGATCCAGTGTATTGGCTGATCGCAATCGGCCTTTTGTTTACCGGCTTTGCGGCTCCGGTAGGCGTCATTATGATCGTGCTGAAGCTGCTGGGCGGAAAAAAGCGGGGACGTCACCCCTATTACAGCCAGCAGCAGGAAAACACAGGCGCCCGGACCACAGCCGCTCAGGAATCATCCTTTCAGCAGGAGAGCGCTCCACAGCCCGCCAAGGCCAAAAAGAAGGGCCGGCAGTCCGCCGCTCCTCTGCTCCAGCTCACCCGTCAAGGGAAGAAGCTGACCCGAATCGGCGTCATCATCTCCGCCGTACTGGCCTTCATCATCATCGCTTCCCTGTCTGACGCCGCCTATTGGCTCTTCAACGGAGAACCCTCCTGGTTTCTCCAGGAGGCGTTGGAGATGCTCCCCTTCCTGTGCGGATTGGGCGGCGGTCTGGGCTGTCTCTGGGCCGGACTTCGCAAGCAGAAGCAGGCCGGGCGCTACCGCAACTATCTGGCCATGATCGGCAGCCACTCCTCAATTTCCATCTCCGCTCTGGCCGCCGCCACCGGCAGCTCCCCCCGTCAGGTGCGGGATGACCTGTCTGACATGCTGGAAGACGGGCTGTTCCCCGGCGGATTTCTGGACTTAGGGGGCGACAGGCTGGTGGTATCGGGCGATGGTCTGGAGGACATCCCCCAAACCAAGGAGGAACCCCCAAAGGAGCCCGCCCCTCAGGACGCGGAAAACGCCATCCTCGCAGAGATCCGGGCGGTCAACGACGCGGTGGAAAACGAAAAGCTGTCCGGCCAGATCGACCGGATCGGCGTCATTACCGCCAAAATCCTGGAGTATCAGCGCAGCCATCCGGACAAATCCCCCCAGCTCCACAGCTTTTTGAGCTACTACCTGCCCACCACGCTGAAAATTCTTCGGGCCTATGGCCAGCTGGAGGATCAGGAGGTATCCGGTGAAAACATCACCGCCGCCATGAAGCGCATCGAGGGGATGATGGACAAGGTAGTGGAGGGCTTTGAGAAGCAGCTGGACCAGCTCTTCCAGGGGGATGCCATGGACATCGCCGCCGACGTGGAGGTTCTGGAACGGATGTTGGCCAAGGACGGGCTGTCCGGCCATCAGGGGCTGACCTTAAATCTGTAAGATTTTCCATCCCGCACAGACCACAAACCGGGGAGTACCGCGGCACGCGGCACTCCCCGGTTGTTACTGTTCTTTTATTGTGCGGCGGCAAATACCCCTTCTCTCCGGGCCTCCATATCCCGGGCAAAGGTATTCTCTGTTTTGAGAACGGTCAGTTTTCGGATGATGTTCTGTCGGGTCACAATGCCCACAAAGGCCCCCCGGTCATCCACCACCGGGATAAAGCTCTGCTGAAGGGCCCGCTCCAGAAGTTCCTCCAAGGTCACATCCACACGGACCGCCGGATTAAAGGCCGGACGCAGTACATGGCGCAGGGGGAGCTTTTCCTGGGAGCGCAGGCTGTTGTCCCGCTCATCCAGCAGGCACCACAGAAAATCTCCCTCGCTGACGGTCCCCACATACCTGCCGTCCCTGGCCAGAACCGGGATGGCGGTATATCCGTAGTGCCGGAGCTTTTCCAGCCCCTGGCGGATGGTAAAGTCCTCATAGAGATAGGCTACATTGGTCTTTGGGGTAAGAAGTGAAATCACATTCATAAATTTCCCTCCCTGTCAAGGCGCTGCCGTATGGCTCATCTACGATTCATCATAGCATAGATAAGCCGGATAATCTATGGCAGAATTGTTAAAAATACACGTCTTTTCCCTCCGTCGGCAGCCGCTGTAAACGCCTGTCTTAAAAAAGCGTCCGCGGTTTAAACACCCGCGGACGCTTTTCTCTTTATCGCTTTCGATAGGTCACATAGTGATATCGTACGCCGTTTTCCTCCTGCGGCTCCCCCTCCTCCGCCTTGTACCAGGCGGGGTTTTCATCCAGGTTGGGGAACCAGCAGTCCGCCGGCCAGGCGGCGTGGATCTTGGTCACATAGGCGGTGTCGCACTGATCCAAAAGCGCCTCATACACCGAAGCGCCGCCAATGACGAAGGCGTCCTCCGTCACATTGGCCAGCAGGGAATCCATATCCCGGTACACCTCAGCCCCCTCCGGCGCAAAATCCGGATTTCGGGACAGGATCAAATTCCGCCGTCCCTTCAGCGGCCTTCCGCCCGGAAAGGTGGCCAGGGTCTTTCGCCCCAGAATCAGCGGGTGCCCCATGGTAAGGCCTTTAAACCGCTTCAGGTCGCCGGAGATATAAATGAGCTGTTCCCCGTCCTTGCCAATGCCCCAGTTTTCATCTACCGCCACAATGGTCTTCATCCGCCTTAGTCTCCTTCTCTGCAATCGTCCCGCTCATACCGCCACCGGGATTTTGTCCTCTAAGGGGTGGGCCTTGTAGCCCTCCAGCCGGACGCTGTCAGGGGTAAACTGATAAAAATCGGTGACGCTTCTGTCCAAAATAAATTCCGGCGCATCGTAGGGCTCCCGCTCCAGGAGCTTCTCCACCACAGGCACATGGCGGTCATAGATGTGGCAGTCGGCAATCACATGGACCAGCTCCCCCGCCTCCAGGCCGGAAACCTGGGCGATCATATGCAGAAGGGTGGCGTACTGCATGACGTTCCAGCCGTTGGCGGTGAGCATATCCTGGGAGCGCTGGTTCAAAATTCCGTTGAGGGTATTGCCCGAGACGTTGAAGGTCATGGAGTAGGCGCAGGGATAGAGGGCCATCTCGCTTAAATCATGGTGGTTATACATGTTGGTAAGAATCCGGCGGGAGGCGGGATCGTGCTTTAAATCCCACAGGACCTTGTCCACCTGGTCCATGTCCCCCTGGGGGTAGTGGTGCTTTACCCCCAGCTGGTAGCCGTAAGCCTTGCCGATGCTCCCGTTCTCATCCGCCCAGGCATCCCAAACATGGCTGTGCAGATCGTGGACGTTATTGGATTTCTTCTGCCAGATCCATAAAAGCTCGTCCACCGCCGACTTCAAATATTGCTTGCGGACGGTGATGATGGGAAATTCTTTTTTGAGATCGTATCGGTTGACCACGCCAAAAAGCTTGATAGTGTGGGCGGGCGTTCCGTCCTCCCAACGGGGGCGTACCTCCCGATCGGTGTCCCAAACGCCCTTGTTCAGAATATCTCTGCAGTTCTGGATAAATACCTGGTCGGCATAGCTCATGGCTGCTTCTCCTTTTTCTTTGGCAGATTAACGCCTGGAAGGGCGCAAGTTCTCTTAGCATTTTAGCATAAAATCAGGCGGGGTACAAGCATGCCCCGCCTGATTTTCAATTCCTTTCCCCACGGCACTAAATTCCCTTATATTTTTTCCGGGTGGCGATGCCGCCCCGGATGTGCCGTTCCGCCTTGTTTTCCTCCAGCACCTGTTTGACCTGGAGGTAAAGCGCCCGGTTGAACATGGGCAGCCGCTCTGAAATGTCCTTATGTTTCGTCGTGACTAATTAGAACGGTTTCGTCCAAGCCCAAATCACCGAACAGGCGCAGATAGATGTCCACATTCCCGTCCTTGTCCACCTCGATCCTCTGGATGATCCGCTTGAGTTGGGCGTTGGTCATCTGACGCACATCGGCAATGTCCTCGATCTCCCGGAAGGTCTGATTCAGAATAGATTCCAGTTGTTCCCCTTTGGTAAGATGGTAAGATACCATTTTCAGCTCGTTTTCCAGCCGCTCGATCTCTTTGCGCATCCCGCCGATCTTGTCGTTCAATTCCTCTCTGCTGATGAGGTCATCGGCGTACATATCCATATATTTCTGCCTGGTCTTTTGCAGCTTGGCAAGCTGGGAAGTCAGTTCCTTTTCATAGTTCAGGTTTTCATCCTTTGCCTTATAGACCCGCTGGAATTCCCCTACCACATAGCGGATGACATTCTTCTTTGCTTTCAGCAGCCCGGCGAAGTATTCCTGCAAAACCTCAATCAGTTCCTCCTCGTCTACCGTCACAGCGTTGGGGCAGTTGTCCGCCCCTTTGCCATTGTGGCCGGAGCAGACCCAGCGGACATAGGTGTTCTTGTAGGTGCGAACGGTGCGCCGGAAGGACCAGCCGCACTCCTTGCACTTAATGAGAGTGGAGAACAAGTATTTGTTACTTTGCCGTTCCTTGTCCACTTTGAAAGCCTGTCCACGGGACTGCATGATCTGTTGGGCCTGTTCAAAGGTTTCCGGGTCAACGATCCGCAGGTCCGGCCGCTCCACCACCATCCATTCCGAAGTGTCCTTATCCGCCCGCTGGCCGGTCAAAAAGTCGGTCACTTCCTGCTTGCCGTTGATGATTTTCCCGGTATAGAGTTCGTTGGTCAGGATACGGCAGACACCGTTCTGGCTCCATTGGCAGTTCCGCTTTGTCCGCAGCCCCCGCTCATTGAGGAAAATAGAGATTTTTGCCGCCCCATAGCCGTCCTTAATATACCATTCATAAATCTGGCGGACAACCGCTGCTTCCTCCTCGTTGATAGCGAGGTTGAAGTAATCCCCGATGGTCTTATCATACCCGTAGACGATGTTGGGGACGCGGCCTTTTTCCGCATTCATTTTCTTACCGAACTTCACCCGCTTGGAGGTATTGGCGCTTTCTTCCTGTGCCAGCGCGCCGAATATGGTCAGCACAAATTCGCTGTTGCCCATGCTGGTCATGTTGGCGGTCAGAAACTGCGTTTCAATCCCTAATGCTTTGAGTTTGCGGACATTTTGCAAGAGATCAACCGTGTTCCGGGCGAAACGGGAAATGTCCTTGACCACTACCATGTCAAAGAGGCCATGCTCCGCGTCTGACATCATCCGCAGAAACTCTTTTCGGTTTTTGATTTTTGTCCCGGAAATGCCCTCGTCAGCATACAGCCGCACCAGGTTGTCCCCGGTGCGTTTGGTATATTCAGAAAAGAATTCTTTCTGTGCCTCCAGGCTGTTGAGCTGATCTTCTTTGTCCGTGGATACCCGGCAGTAAGCGGCAATATTCATAGCAACCTCTCAGTTATTTTTATACCGTTCTGTTACATCGTTATTTTACTATATGTTGTTTTAAATTTCAACAACAAAAAGGGCACCCTTTTCACGCAGGATGCCCCTCATCAATTTCTTCCTTCATATCTTTCAGCCCATCTGTGGCCGCCTGTATAGCGGACTGCACTTTTTCCTGATTTGCTTCCAACAGGATTTTCAAGATGTAGTCGGCGGTGACTGCCGCTGGATTAGGGTTATGGAACTGATAATTTAATTTTCGTTTCTTCACAGCGGAGTCTCCACCTCCTTCCCGCTTACACTGGTCTATCATTATGAAGGCCAGATTGAGAATAGTACTTTCCGCCAAAATGTCTTTTTGGGCATCGAACGGTCATCAATGTCAGCTCATACTCTGCTGCCAGGTTGGGTCGTCTGCGTGATCGTCCTCCTTGTGACCGAGGGCGAGTTTCTTTTGCCGCTGCCGGCGAAGTGTTTTCTTGTCTGTGTGATGGCGTGTAGTGGTGGCATCTCTTACGGGATCAGAATCTTGACCGCGCTCCAGAGAGCGGATAAGCCGGACCATATCGTCTGCAAGACCACCATCCCCACCATCGTCCCCAGCAAGATCAGGGCCAGCCACAGTAGCACAGACATCGCTGTCTCCAGACTGGGAGGCGAAACAGAAATCTCTTTCTTCTTCCCAGCCTGTCGCAGCAGCGCCTGTATTTCCGCCACATCCCGCGCCAGGGCCTCCATCTGCTCCTGAGCGGGGCACGGCTCCCTCCGGTTGGAAACCTCCCGCAGAAGGGCTGTGTGGGCCGCGGTATGCCCCTCCAGCTCGTCCAGCCGATGGAGCAGCTCCTGCCACTCCTCTTTGCTGGGACAGGCTTGGATTGGTATCGGATGCGGAGCGTTCCTCCGCTTCAATTCCTCCATGGGCAAACGCTGCCCGGATTCTGAACTCATGTTCCATGGCCTCCTTCGTATACTTCTCTTCATGGAGCCGGTTATCCCGGCACTTCATTCCCTCGGGTGTGGTGTAGGTGATGTTCTTTCTGTTCTCTGTCCAGCGCACTTCGTAACCTTCGCTCTTCATCAGGGAAATGAATTCCTCCTTGCTGGCAGCGTACCGCATGCACTGGTCGATGGTGTTCATGAGACGGAATTTCCAGCTCTCGCCCTTGGCGGCGGAGCGGTACTCTCTGGTGCTCATCCGCTTTTGCTTGACCTGCTTCTGCGGCGGCGGAAGGATCTCCAATCCATGGGCAGTACATATTTCATCGTTGGACATCCGGTGGGCCTGCAGATCGGCGGCACTTTGGTGGAGCTTCTTACCGCTCTGGAAGCTCACACTGTTCACCACCAGGTGGTTGTGGAGATGCTCTGTGTCCACATGGGTAGCGACCAGCACCTCAAAGTTTGGAAACTCACGCTGGGCCAGTTCCAACCCCATAGCGTGAACCTCATGCGGGGCCAAGTTATCCTGCTTGTCAAAGGACTGCACGAAATGATAGTACTGCCGACCATCTGTCTTATCGAACCGCTCCTTGGTAAGCCGCATCTCATCGTAGACGGACCGAGCAGTACAGTTCCAGCCGGATACCAGCCGACGATCTTCCCATGTGGTTTTCTCCTCCTGCTGGACATAGCGCAGCACACCACCAAGAGCACCACCGCCCCCGCCACGGTTCTTGATTGCGGTGAAGGTCGCCACCTCGTCGACACCTCCTCCATATCATTCGCTTCCAGCCTGATCGGCTGAAAGCTCACTCGTTCCAGAGTGTCTCCTCGTCCCACTTGCCTCCTGCAGCAGCTCCCGGAGCTGTTCATAGATCTTTCCGTAATTCTCTGCCAGGGCATCACCCTTGACCACGGACACCCGCCCCATGTTGGCCAGGGTGGTGAGCTGATTCAGATTTCGTCCCTGGGCTTTCAGTTCAGACAGTACCTGCTCCAGCCCGTCCACCCGCACGATCTCTTTTGCCAATCCGCTGTAGCACAGGTAGTCGGTGACCGTCAGGCCAGCAGCTTTCGCACGCTCCCGGATGGTTTCCTTGGTACGAGGTGTCACCCGCAGCGTGATGATTTCCGACTTTTTTATTCTCATAATTTGTACCTCCTTCCGCCCTTCGTCTCAGCCAAACGAAGGCCCAGCACAGCACCCGCAAGGGGTACACCGCATCCGTAAGGCAGCAGAGCTGCCAACGGCTGCGCAGCGGGTTTTGTTTGGAGAGGAGACGCAGTGTAATGAGTGAACCCAGCTGCTGGCGGCGGGGTGAACGATACGAAACTTGCGTCGACGACGGGGTACGGGGCAGCGCCCCGAAACTGTGCATGGCGTATAGCCGGGCGCGATGCTTGCCCTCCCCAAAGGGAGGAATCTCCGTCGACAGGGCCGCCGCTTTCTCAGGGCCTTCATTGGCAGAAAGGGAAGACTGCAAGGGTGCAAAGCCCTTAGCCGGTTACATCCTTACACCCTTGCTCCGGCAGACGCCAGTACCACTGATTGCCTTGCTTTTCTGAGATGATGCCCAGATTTTTCTTGGCGATCATCAGCGTCCGTTTCGATACATCCAAATCTTTTGCTCGATTCAGAACGGCCTCAGCGGACATGGGAGTTATGAGCATCCGCTTTAATGTGTCCTCCATCTGAGTGGTTTTGGTGTGAAGCTTTCCGCCTCCCCCCAGCACATCATCAACAGAGAGATCACACACACCTTTCCAAAGGAAGCCATGTTCTTCATCCAGTTGAAACGCAATGGACTTTCCTTCCGGGGCAAGGCTGTTTTTATCTTGAGCTACGATCCGGATAGAGTGATCTTCTTTCAGCCGTCCCACCACCAGTACACTTCTGGCTGCTGCCCGGAAGTCGATGGAGCCAAGTCCACGATAGCCGGCTTTTAATCCCTGGGCTTTGTTCATGTGTCCGATGAGAATCACTCCACAGCCTGTGCGTTCCGCCATTCCAGCCACCCGTTTCAGAATGGGACGCACTTCGTTGGCCCGGTGCATGTCCACATCGTTTCCCAAATACGCTTGGATCGGGTCCAGTACAATGAGCTGTGCGCCAGTCTGATGAACCGCCTGTTCCAATCGCTCGTCACTGAGAGTCAGCTCCCGCTGGCTCTCATCAATTACCAGCACCCGGGAACAATCTGCTCCGGCAGCCTCCAGCCTGGGCTTAATGGTATCCGCCAGCCCATCTTCCGCTGTCTGGTAGATTACATTGATCGGTTCCAGCGCCTGTTCAGCCTCAGGCAAGGCCTCGCCACAGGTCAGTGCCGCAATAACCGCCAACACAAAAGTGGTTTTGCCTTCGCCGGGGTCTCCCTGAACAATCGTCAATTTTCCTCGGGGGAGATACGGGTACCAGAGCCACTTCACCTCCTCTGCCTGAATTTCTTCCATAGAGATCAGTCTCAAATCATGTTTCATCCTGCGTTCACCGCCTCAATTTAATTCGATATTATTTTTTGTATTTTTATTATCTAATTTTATGGTAGCATACTTCTTGACTTTTGAAAATAGGTAATGTATAGTTTTAATACATACACTATATTGCTGCAAGTAGATTCTCTACTGGAGGGAACTGCCATGGCTGTCCTGGGAAAAGATATATTTGATCTTTACCGCCCCCACACCCACACCAAAATTCAGTTTGGAGATAAAGGCTACTGGGTGGAGTGGGGTACTGACTGTCTGCCCTATGGATCGATCCTCACGGAGATCCTCAACTGCAGCATCACGGATTACTGCGCCAAGCTGTCTGCTGTGGAACAGGCCGTTGCCGCCTGTGACCCGGAGCAGTTATCAGAGCGGCTGGAGGCACTGGTGCGTGCCTTTATGAAGCTGCCGCTCTATCGGCTGTATATCCTGGAGCCAAGCGCCATTGAGCCGGCTTTGGTTTGGAAATATATTGAAGCAGGACGGCATTCGGATCTGATTGCTGAAATGCTGAAAGACCCGGACGCATTTCTCGTGAAATACATCCGGGCCAGAGACGACATTTTATATATTCAGGAGCGCTACGGCTGGTTTCTGGAGTCTCTGTTTGAAGGACAGCCATTTGAAAAGAAAAAAGGCCAGAAGAAGATTCCTCTGGCCAAGCAGCTGACAGATCATTTTTTGGAGGCTCTGGTCAGCGGTGTTAGCTTAGGGGAGGATAACCAGATCGATGCTCCTCAGGTGAATATTCAGTACGCCGTACTGGAACCGGAGGGTTGCCAGCCGGAACTGGTGGAAAAGATGTACTTTGACCGTCTGTTGGACTTCGTCTATGTGGAACTGATGCGCGGGATGCAGAAGGGCTTTGTCCCCAAGCGCTGTGCCAATTGCGGCCGGTGGTTTCTCCAGTATCCAGGAGCTACCTATGCTTACTGTGATGGACCGGCCCCCGGTCAGGAAGATAAGACCTGCCGGGAGATCGGTGCAACGGCCAGTTTTCAGGATAAGGTGAGCAACAATGAGATCTGGAAGCTGCACCAACGGGCCTATAAGAAGTACTTTGCCCGCACACGCAAGGGTACCATGAGCAAGCCGGAGTTCGAGAAATGGGCCCGGGACGCGGAGCAATTGAGAGATCGGGCGCTGAAGAGCTATGAAATATCACGGACGCTTGAAGAGAAAAACCGGATTCTGGACAAATTGAAAGCGGATCTAAATTGTGTGTGAGTAAGAGCTTTTTCAAAGCAAAATAAAAATAGTTTTATCAGAAAGCATACTGAAAAGGTTCTTGTATATTGCACATATTTAGGTCTCGGAATATAATATTTGTTAGAATTCTATGATATAATTACGAAGAATACAGTAATGATAGATGGGCATTTTAATATATATGTTATTTGCAGCAAGGCTGCATGACTACGGAGGATCGTATATGAATTTGCAGCAGTTACGGTATTTTCATAAAATAGCAGCCCTAAAGAATTATACCAAGGCCTCCGAAGAATTATTTGTGGCACAATCTAGCCTTAGTCACTCCATGGCGAAATTGGAGCATGAATTGGGGGTACCTCTTTTTATTAAACAGGGGCGTAACATTGTGGTCACCTCTTACGGTGAGAATTTTGACAAACATGTTGCCATTATTTTGAGAGAACTGGAACTTGCCAAAAACGAAATTCAACAAGCATCTAATAAATCTCAAGGAACTGTTAGACTCACTGTCTCTCACACCTTGCACCACCATTTTCTTCCCAGCCTAATGAAGCAGTATAAAAGCATTCCCGAGTTTGAAAAAGTGCAATTTCAAGTCAGTGATCTAGAGTCCACAGCAAGCGGAATCGCACAGATGGCAGCTAGGGAAGTTGATCTGGGGTTTGGGGCAAAAGTTGAACAAGCGGGGTGTTGCTACTTTGAAGTTATGAGTGAGGAACTAGTGGCAGTGGTTCCGATTAATCATCCCTTTGCTCAAAAAGAGAATATTACAATGCAGGAATTGTGCCAGGAACCGCTGATCACATACAACCATAAGTGCGGTACCCGTTACGACTTAGAACACTTTTTTCATAAATATGGAGTATCCCCTCAGCAAATTTTTGAGGCACAAAATGAAAAAATGATTGCAAGTATGG
This sequence comes from bacterium, assembly GCA_037245165.1. GTDB lineage: Bacteria > Bacillota > Clostridia > Oscillospirales > Oscillospiraceae > Lawsonibacter. Next base: position 57,747 of record JAXWVI010000048.1, on the reverse strand, counting down.
TTTCGGCAGGAATTGGAGTTGGAATAATACCTCCGATTCAAGAGATTGGGATGTATCAGGTTGCGGTAGTACCGCTGGAAAATCATAATATGAAGCGGTCGCTGTACATGTTCTGGCTGGAAGAAAACTTTCGTCCTCCTGTTGTAGAATCATTCCGCAAGTTTGTGATCCGTACTATTCAAAATAAAAATATTTAATACCGTCTATGAAACCCCGGAATGTTTGCCTCTAAGGTATGCATTCCGGGGTTTTATGCACAAAAATCTCCAGTCATTCAGGTATGTATTTTGAGCATATTAACATGTCAAAATGGCAGTTTTTTTTTGCGCTCTAATCATTTAATATAAAATTGTAATAAACAAGAGACAGTATTTAGTCAAAATTAAAAATAAAGGTCTGAGGAGGTAGATGAAGGATGATACATTCCCGTTATTCGGATAAGGTCGTCTTGATTACAGGCGGCGGAGGTATGGGAAGAGCGGCAGCGCTCAGGATTTTAGACGAATCAGGAAAAGTTGTTTTAACGGATTGCTCGCCGACGGTTTTAAAAAATCTGGAGCAAGAATTTTATGCAATGGGCTATTCTGATCGAATCTTATTCCTTCAGTCGGATGTACGGCAGTACACGGATTGCTGTGCGGTTGTACGGCATGGAATCGAAGTCTTTAAAAAAATAGATGTCTTGGTAACAACTGCGGGTATTTTAAGGCACCATCCCATTGACGAGTTAACAGAGGACGATTGGAAAGATGTCATAGACATCAACTTAACTGGTACATATCATTCCGTAAAATCTCTGATTGGTCACATGAAAGAGCGTCGATATGGAAGAATCGTTTTGATCTCGTCGATCGGAGGAAGAACTGGTCGTCCAGGTGTAGGCGTTAATTATGCCGCAGCAAAGGGCGGCATTGTTGGCATGACACAGCTTCTGGGCTTTGAACTGGGGCCTTGGAACATAACGGTGAACTGTGTAGCCCCAGGTCCGATCGGCGGAGGAATGTTTGCCTCTCTTCCGGCAGAGAACCGGGAAAAACTTTTGCAGGGAATTCGCTTGGGGCGTATTGGAACATTCGAAGATGTGGCGTCTGCAATTGCATATCTAGGGAGTGATGATGCTTCCTGGACAACAGGTGAAGTTTTGGATGTAAACGGCGGTCTCCAGTATTAATTAGCATAGGAGGAATTATTTTGAGCCATAAATATTCTCTTGTACATTTAACCTGTATTTCATGTCCTCCGCCTGAGTTCATTCGGACGGCGGCAGCAGCTGGTTATGATTATGTTAGTCTCAGAACGATACCCATGGGGCTGCCCAATGAAGTTCCACATCTACTCACAGACCGTGTACTCTTGAAAGAAACAAGGGCGGCCAGTTTAGAAACCGGTGTGAAAATTAATGATACCGAAAATGCCAGAATTTTTGACGGAGTAAATGTACAGGAGTATGCGCCACATCTAGCCGCCGCTGCAGAACTTGGGATTAAACATATTTTATGTAATGTTTGGACAGCAAACCGCTCTTTTTATACAAAGAAATTTGCCGAACTGTGCCAGTTAGCCGCACAATTTGACCAAGATATTAATTTAGAATTTGTCACATGGGCTGGTATTACGAATTTAGAGCAAGCTGCCCAGTTGCTGAGAGATGTTGATCTACCGAATGTTGGCATTGTAGTGGATGCACTACATTTCCATCGCTCCAGAGTTAAGCTGGAAGAATTAGAATCATTACCCAAAGAGTGGTTCCGCTTCATGCATCTGTGTGATGCCGTTCAGGAGATTCCAACTGATCTAGATGTCTTGGTACATGATGGTCGGGAGGAACGTCTCTATCCGGGAGAGGGAGCGATTGATCTCAAGGGAATTTTGTCCAAGCTTCCAGAAAATATTGTTCGGGGAATTGAGATACCGCACAGTGTTCGCACAGCAGAAATCGGATTTGAGGCGCATGCACGCCGAGCCCTGGAGTACGCAAAAAAATACTTGGAATAGAGTAAAGAACGGAGGTGGACCATGAAAATTATAAAATGGCTCGATAAGAATTTGGAAGTTGCTCTCATGATCATTTCTCTGTTAGTCATCGTTTTTGTTATGGGGGCTCAAGTCGTTGCCAGGAAATGCCTCGGTATGTCAATTGAATGGTCGGAGGAGCTGGGACGGTATTTATTTGTTTGGATGGGCTTTTTAAGCATTAGCTATACCATACATGCTAAGAGCATTATTAGGTTAGAGATTTTTAACGCAATTTTGCGTCCGGCTATTTTGAAGGTTATAGATATCGCCGTACAGATTTTTATGCTGGTCATATTCGTATATTTAACATATCAGTCCCTCTCGATTTTAAGTACCACCGCTCAGCGTTGGTCCAGCATTAACCTTTCCATGAATTATGTCTATGCGGCAATTCCGGTCGGATTCGCACTGACTTCCCTGCGCTTGGTGGAAAACATTCTGCAAGCACTGTTAGCGTGTGTGAAAAAAACAACGGAAAAGGACGGTGAATAAAATGTTAGGAATAATTTTTGGCGCAATGGTTGTCATGCTGATCCTGACCGTTCCCATTGGCGTTATGCTGCTGGTTGTATCGTTGATTCCCAGCCTGATTTCTCCGGGATTTTCTGCCTCAATTCCTTTTGTTTTGAGAAATGTAGTGGGAGGATTAAACAGCACTCCATTACTTGCAATCCCGCTGTTTATCTTGGGTGGTATCATCATGGCACAGAGCGGCATTGCAGAAAAATTGTTTGATGTTTTCGCATACTTGATCGGAAATAAAACAGGAGGCATGCCTTGCGCCTCTATTATTACCTGCTTATTTTATGGTGCTATTTCCGGTTCGGCTCCAGCCACCACTGCTGCTGTAGGTACGATGACCATTCCCATTTTGGATGACCTGGGATATGATCATACTTTTAGTGCCAGTACTGTAGCAGTTGCAGGTGGCCTGGGGGTCATCATTCCTCCGTCGGTTCCGTTTATTGTTTATAGTATGGCCAGCGGAGCCTCCGTAGGAGATATGTTCCTGGCAGGAATCATTCCCGGATTTCTCATTGCGGCATGTCTAATGATCTATGCTATCTTCTACTGCAAAACCAAAGGGGAAAACAAGCAGCTGATTCATCAGCGCGTTTCCGAACTTAGAGCTAAGGGATTTTGGGGAGTATTGAAAAGCAGTTTTTGGGCGCTGTTGTCTCCCATTATCATCTTGGGCGGGATTTACGGTGGTATCGTTACCCCTACCGAGGCAGCCCTAATCGGAACCTTTTATGCTACCGCAGTCGGTCTTTTTGTTTATCGGACCTTAAAACTGAAAGACCTACTTCCTTTGTGCGCGGAAGCTGTGAAAACTACAGCTCCGATGCTTCTGGTATTGGGCACGGCTGCTGCTTTTTCCAGAATTCTTTCTTTGCTACAGGCTTCGGATGTGGTACTTTCCCTTGCGGGCGGACTGGTCCATAATAAGTTCTTACTGTTGCTGGTACTGAATATCTTCCTGCTGTTTATGGGGATGATCATTGATACTTCGCCCAATATTTTGATTTTTACGCCGGTCATGCTGCCTCTTGTCAGCGCGGTGGGAGTCGATCCTGTTCATTTCGGAATTATCATGGTGGTAAATTTGGCCATTGGGTTTGTCACACCTCCGGTGGGTGTGAACTTGTATGTAGCGCAATCGCTCTCCGGCGTTCCTGTGGCCAGTTTGGCGAAAAAAGCTCTGCCTTACATGGTAATGTTTTTTATCGCATTGATGCTGATTACATATATCCCAGCGATCAGCACGATTTTACTGTAACAAGTAGCCTTCAAGAGCGTGTTAAGCTCGAAAAAACTAATATTAATTTTGAAGGAGGATCAACTATGAAAAAGAAATGGATCTGTGGATTGCTTGCAGCGGTAATGATGCTTTCTCTCACTGCGTGCAGCGGGGGGACGACTTCCAATGCTGGTAGCAATGCCGACGCATCGGGCTCCGAATTACCTGAAATGACTTTTTCCATTGGGCACACAGGAACTGAAGATTCCTGGAACCACGCCATGTGCCTGCGCATCAAAGAAAAACTGGAAGAGTACAGTGGCGGGAAGATTACAGTAAACATTTTTCCTAATGGACAGATGGGCAGCGACTCTGAGATGATTCTAAGCGTCATTCAGGGTGATATGACGATGCAGTGTACAAATACTGCCTCTGTAACCAATACAGTTGCCGACTGCGGCGTTGCCGATCTTCCATTCCTCTTTGACAATGTGGAGGGTATCAGAACCGCCCTTTCAGACGAAACCTTCGTTTCCCTGCTGAAAGAAAAGTTTGTGGAGCAGAATCTGGAACTGCTGGTAGTGGCAGATCAGGGCTTCCGCTGCATCACTACCAACAGAGAAATTAAAAGCCCGGAGGATTTGGCCGGTATGCAGATGCGCGTACAGGACAATCCCAACCATATTGAATTCTGGACAGATGCCACTTTGGCTCCCACACCCCTGGCATTTTCTGAGCTGTATCTGTCCCTCCAGCAAGGATTGCTGGAAGCACAGGAGAATCCTTATCGTACAACAGTGGCCTCCAAATTCTATGAGGTTCAGAAGTATGTGACAAATTCCAACCATGTTCCCCAGTGCAATGTGATTTTCATTGGAAAATCCACATTTGATGCTTTGCCTGCGGAATATCAGGAAATGATCATGCGGGTTTCTGAGGAATTGCTGCCTTATTCCCAGCAAGTTGCGGATGAGTCCAACGCAGATGATCTGCAATTCCTTCAGGAGCAGGGAATGACTTTTATTGACTTCGATCAGATTGATGGCATGCGTGAGTTCTTGAGAGATGCCACTCTGGATAAGGCGATTGAGCGTATGAAAGAGAGCATTGACCCTGAATTGTTGGATGCGTACCTGAAAGCTGCCGGTTATTCATCTTAAATGGAGGCTATGATATGTTTCAGAAAAAAACTGTAACCATTGGTACGATCGGTGCTGGCTATGCGGCAGGACTTCACGCAAGTGGATTTCAGCGTGTTTGTGGACTGGAAATCCGTCTGAAGACGATTTGTGATGTTCGACTGGATGCCGCAGAGAAAGTCAAGGATTCGTTTGGATATGAACAGGCAATCTCCGACTATGAGGAAATGCTTTCAGATCCGGAAATTGACGTGATCGATATCGTGACTCCTCCGTTTCTCCACTGTACAATGGCTATTCAAGCGCTCCAAGCAGGGAAGCATGTGATCTGCGAAAAGCCACTAACCGGATATTTCGGACAGAAAGGCGAACTGAATGTAGGTAAGAACACACCTAAATCTGTCATGTACCGGGAAGTCATGCGGGACATGGACAGTCTGAAAGCCGTAGTAGAGAGTAGCGGAAGAAAGTTTATGTATGCAGAAAACTTTGTCTATGCGCCACCAGTGCAGCGTGCGGCCCAAATGCTTCGAGCAAAGAAGAGTAAGATTTTATATATGCGCGGAGAATTGAGCCTTAATGGTAGCAGTTCTCCCTTGGCTGGAAAATGGAGCGGGACTGGCGGCGGAATCTTAATGAGAAACGGCTGCCATCCAATTGGCGGAATGCTTTGGCTAAAGCAGCAGGAGGCAAAAGCGCGGGGAGAAAATATCTGGGTGACCAGCGTTGTAGCGGATTGTGGTGTGACCACTGACTGCCTGCTGCCAGAAGATAAGCGTCATCTTCTGGTAAAGCCTGAGGATGTGGAAGATTACAGTAATGTAACGATCACATTCTCTGATGGGACGAAAGCGTTGGCCATCGCTTCGGACACCGTATTGGGAGGTTCGCAAAATTATATCAATGTATACAGCAGTGACAGTGCTCTTGTATGTAATATTACTCCAACAAATATGCTTGAGAGCTATTTTATGGATGACGATGGCTTGGAGGATATCGAAATTTCGCAGTTCATGAAGCATAAAACTGGGTGGAATAAAGCTTGGGTCAATGATGAATTTGTCCGTGGTTATACTGGCGAACTGCAGAATTTTATGGACTCGATCGCATATGACATGATTCCGGATTCTGGATTCTCACTGGCGTACGATACAGCACGCATTGTATACGCAGCTTATCAATCAGCTGAGGAGGGAAAAAGAGTAAACCTAGATTGCTAACAAAAAATCTGGCGTTTGGCAGTTTTATTAAATACTAGGTCTTCTTTTTATTCCACTATATACTATTTTAAAGTTATACAAAGTATAGAATTATACTGAGCCTCCTGTGCGGCGCAAACGAAGTGTAACGCACGGGAGGCTCTCTAATTCCTATGGCGGCTTTAAATATATTCTCAATAGCTCCTGGTTAGCTGGCGCTCTTAACAATCTTACATCTATTTTTTAGTCAGTTAAACTATTGCCCAGATAAACCGTTCTAAATTATTACATCTATATGTACTGTGCTCTTGCTGATTCCGAATTTCTGCGCGGCGGCCCGGACCGTGGTCCGATTCTCCAAAATGTAAAGAGCCAGACGCTCGGCCCGTTCCTCCATGTTTCCTTTCAAGCCCAACACTCCCCGCCTCTTACTGCTTCATCCTATGCGCCGGCTGCCGGGGATATGTGGTTTTTTCGGGGAGCAGGCCGGGGCATTCCGCTTCTTTTTTTCTCCTGTGTGTGGTATAATATCCCAAATGCTTTATACAGGGAGGCTAAGCCAATGAATCATCGGGAACGTATGCTGGCGGGACTGCCCTACCAGGCCTGGAAGGACGGCCTGGCGGAGGCCCGTCTGGAGAACAAAAAGAAAATCTACGCATTCAATCAAATGCCGCCCCAGGGCTGGGAACCCATCGCAGCCGCCCTGAAGAACATCTTGGGCAAAACCGGAGAGGACGTGTACATCGAGGCCCCCTTCCACTGTGACTACGGCTTCAACATTGAGGTGGGGGAGCACTTTTACGCCAATTATAACCTGGTGATCCTGGACGTATGCAAGGTATCCATCGGGGAATACGCCATGATCGGCCCCAATGTGGCCATCTACACCGCCGGTCACCCCATCCACCCCCAGGCCCGGAATTCCGGCTATGAGTACGGCCAGCCCATCACCATCGGCGACAATGTGTGGATCGGCGGGAACACCGTCATCCTCCCCGGGGTAACCATTGGGAACAACGTGGTCATTGGAGCGGGAAGCGTAGTCAGCCACGACCTGCCCGACAATGTGGTGGCCTCCGGCAATCCCTGCCGGGTGGTCCGGGAGATCACCGAAGAGGAACGCCACTGCTACCGCCGGGGCCTGCCCTTCGATGTGGACGACTACCTCACTCCGATGGGGGACCTGTAAGGAGGCGGGGGCTTGACCAACCTCTTTGACTATCTCATCTGGCGGGGGGACCTGCCCATGGAAAAAATCCCCTTCTGCCCGGTAGACGCCCTCATCCTGTCCGCCCTGTCCTATGTCCATTTTGGGCAGCTGATTCCGCCCGGCCCCCAGGCCTGTGTCTCCATCGGCCGGGCGGCCCGGGCCTACCTGGACCTCCCCCCGGACCAAAGGGGCCGCTGCCGATGCCAGGAGGACCTGAAGCTGCTGGACGCCCTGGTCCGCGCCCCCCGTTTCTCCTCGCTGTCCCTATGCTGCTGCGAGGACCGATTTATCCCGGAGGAGGAGACGCAGTTTTGCGCCATGGCGGTTCTTCTCCCCGACGGTTCTGCCTTTCTGGTCTTCCGGGGCACTGACGCCACTTTGGTGGGCTGGAAAGAGGACTTTAACATGAGTTTTTTGGACACGGTCCCCGCTCAGCTGGCAGCGGCGGATTATGTCCAGCGGTTTGCCGCTGGTTTTTCCGGCCCTCTGCGCCTGGGCGGGCACTCCAAGGGCGGCAATCTGTCCGTCTTCGCCGCCGTCTGCTGTCCCGCTGAAATCCGGGACCGGATAAAAGCGGTATTCAGCTTCGACGGTCCGGGCTTTACCCGGTACCTTCTCTCCAAGCCCGGATATCCGGAGCTGCTGACCCGGATTTTCACCTTTGTACCCCAGTCCTCTGTGGTTGGGATGCTGCTGGAACGGAAAGAACCCTACACTGTGGTCCGCAGCGGTCAGGCGGGTCTTTTGCAGCATGACCCCTACTCCTGGGAAGTGCTGGGGGGCGGCTTTGCAGAGGTGGAGGAGGTTACGCCGGGCAGCCGCATGGCGGACCGGGCCCTCACGGCCTGGCTGGCCGGGCTCACTCCTCAGCAGCGGGAGACTGTGGTGGACACCGTGTACGGCCTCCTTTCCTCGGGGGACGCCAATCTTGTGGAGGAGGTCCTCCGCCCCCAGAATCTGGCCGCCGCCCTTCGCGCTTTGAAAGATACCCCCGGCAAGGACCTTCTCACCGTCACCGATTCTCTCAGCCGGCTGGCCCGTTCCGCGGCTCAGGTCTTCCGGGAGGATCAGCCATAACAGCACCGGCCGCCCGAAATCGGGCGGCCGGTGCTGTTCACTTTTTCGGCAAGATTTTCGCCGTATGCTTCAGCTTCCCAAGGTCACGGTTGCGCTGGTTGTGCCGGGCCACCAGAGCGGAGATCTCCCCCTCCGCCTGCTCCACCTCCGCTTTAAAGTTCCGGGCGGACAGGCGCAGGGCCCCGTGGCCCAGAATGATCATCTGCTCCAAAGCGTCTGAGGTGGCCACCCGCACACGGTGCTCCCTGCCCAAATCGTAGGTGGCCTTTTCGATGTAGGCGTCCGCCGTCTCCGCCTCTCTGGTGTAGACCACATAGAGGTTCCCCTTCTTCTCCACCGAGCCGGGATTTCCCTTCACCTTATAGGCGTCGAAGACCAGGATGACCACACACTTGCGAAAGCCCTGGTAGTTGGACAAAATTTCCTCCAGGGCGGCCCGGGCGGCCGCCACATCCTGCTGGGCGATCTTTTTCAGCTCCTCCCAGGCGAAAATAATGTTGTAGCCGTCCACCAGCAGGTACTCCGGGCCGGTCTTCTGGCTTTGGATGTTGTATTTCCCCTCGTCCAGGCTGGTGCGGGCAGGTTTTTTCTGGGGCTGAAAGGCCCGGGGCTCCACCTTGCCGTAGGTGCGCTCAAAAATGGCCTGAAGCTCCTTGTCCTGCTCCAGACTTCCCCCCCGGTATTCTCTCTGTCCGCCCGCGGGCGCCGCCGGGGCGGCCGTCTCCGGCTCATCCCCTAAGCGCAGGCCGCTGTCCACATGCATATAGTCCCGGACCTGGTCCCACTTCACAGTAAAACCGCCCCCGTGGGCGCAGAACACCGAGTCCGGGGTATTTTCCACGTCCCGCTCCGGGTCGTAGCCCAGCTCCGCCACCACCTTCTCCTGGTCGGGGCAGGGCTCATAGCCCCGCGGGGTGCAGCTCAGCCGCCCTCTCCCGCGGGTGTAGGCGGTGACCTCCCGCCAGTAGTCCCGCAGCCCCGCCACCGGGGCGTGGCCGGTGAGCAGGGACAGCTCCCCCTCCTGCTCGGGGGGCTCCACTGTGCCCCCCATCCCCTGGACGTCGGTCATGGCCCGGCCCACACAGTCCACAGGCAGCTCCAGCTGAAAGTCATAGTGGGGCTCCAGCAGAATGCTCTCCGCCTGCATAAGGCCCTGGCGCACCGCCCGATAGGTGGCCTGGCGGAAGTCGCCCCCCTCGGTGTGCTTGACATGGGCCCGGCCCGCCACCAGGGTGATCTTCATGTCGGTAATGGGCGAGCCGGTGAGCACTCCCCTATGCCGCTTTTCCATCAGATGGGTGAGAATCAGTCGCTGCCAGTTCAGGTCCAGCTGGTCGGTGGGACAGCTGGTCCCAAAGCGCAGGCCGCTGCCCCGCTCCCCCGGCTCCAGCAGCAGGTGGACCTCGGCATAGTGGCGCAGGGGTTCAAAGTGGCCCACGCCCTCCACCGCCCGGGCGATGGTCTCCCGGTAGACGATATTGCCCACGCCGAAGGACACCTCTACCCCGAAGCGCTCCCGGATGAGGCGAGTCATCACCTCCAGCTGAACCTCCCCCATGAGCTGAAGGTGAATCTCCTCCAGCGCCTCATTCCATACCACCCGGAGTTGGGGGTCCTCCTCCTCCAGCTGGCGGAGATTGCGGAGCATGGCGTGGCGGTCGCAGCCGGGGGGCAAAATCACCTGGTAGGTGAGCACCGGCTCCAGCTCCGGCTCCCGGGCCTTCGGCTCGGCTCCCAGGGAGTCCCCGGGCCGGGTCTGACTTAGGCCGGTGACGGCGCACACCGTCCCCGCCGGGGCCTGGTCCACCGTGCGGTACTTGCCCCCGGAGTAGATGCGGATTTGATTGACCTTCTCCTGCCAGCCCTTCTCCCCGCCGTCCAGGAGGGTCCGGACCTTCAGCGTCCCGCCGGTCACCTTCAGATAGGTCAGGCGATCGTTCCCGTCCCGGGCAATCTTGAAGACCCGGGCGGCAAATTCCGGCGGGTAGGTGGGGCGGGGAACGTCATCCACCAGAGCGTCCAGCAGCGCCCCGATTCCCTCCAGCTTCAGAGCGGAGCCGAAGTAACAGGGAAAGATGAGCCGTCTGGCCACAAGCCCGGCGGCATCGTCCGCCGTCACCTCCTCCCCGGCAAAGTAGCGCTCCATCAGCGCCTCGTCGCAGGCGGCCAGGTCCTCCTGAACGGAGGCAAGCCCCCCGCTGAAGTCCACGCATCCCCCGTCCAGCTTCTGCCGCAGCTGCTCCAGCACCGCCCCCCGGTCCGCCCCGGCCAGGTCCATCTTGTTCACAAAGAGAACCGTCGGGATGTGGTGCTTGTCCAGCAGCCGCCACAGGGTCCGGGTGTGGCCCTGCACCCCGTCCGTCCCGCTGATGACCAGGATGGCGCAGTCCAGCACCTGGAGGGTACGCTCCATCTCGGCAGAAAAATCCACATGGCCCGGGGTGTCCAGAAGGGTAAACGCCCGGTCCCGCCAGGTAAACTCCGCCTGTTTGGAAAAGATGGTGATGCCCCGCTCCCGCTCCTGTGCGTCCGTGTCCAAAAAGGCATCCCCATGGTCTACCCGACCCAGCTTCCGCACCGCGCCGCTTTCATAGAGAAGAGCCTCGGACAGCGTGGTCTTCCCCGCGTCCACATGGGCCAGAATACCGATACATAGATGTTTCATTCGTTTCTCACTCTCATTGATGGGATAACCCTCCCGCCGTGGGAGCACACTGGCCCCAGAGCCGCACCGTACCGCTGCGGTCCTTGCCCTCTGTCTGTCCCGGGAAGGGATCCTTCTTAGCTGTTCAGATTCTCTCCTATTATGACAGGTTTTTGGGTATTCTTCAATCTCTACCTTTCAAATGGAAACCAGGATTCCGAAAAGCGAAGCGCCCACCGGCGCATCCCATCCCGTATCTTCCCGACCGAGAAAGACCGCCGGCCCTGCTGTTTACAGGGCCGGCGGTCTGATAAAAGATCGACGTTTTTAGCGGGACAAGGTCTGCTCCAAAAGGCGGAGCACCGCCAAAACCCGCTCCTTGGGCACCATGGGGGAGTCGGCATCCGCCCGGATACAATCCAGGAAATGTCCCAGCTCGGTATGGTACCAGCCGGTGGGCGGCACATTGATTCCCGTGGGAATCTTGATCTTCTCCTGGGTATCAAAGACAACCGGGTCCTCTCCCCAGGGGTAGGCGGTCACATGCGCTCCGTCATAGAGGACGGCGGAGCGCTCAAAGTAGACCCGCCAGGGGCAGGTGAAGGGGATGGAGGCGTTAAGCCATGCGGCCTCCGCCGCCACATTCACCCCGCCGCAGCGGTATTCCCAGCGATACAGCTCCGGAAAGCCCCGCCCTTCCCCGCCGCAGCAGCGGCACTCCGCCGCCTCCGGCTCGCCGAACAGGCTGATGATCACATCCAGATCATGGATGTGCAGGTCAAAGGGGACAAGGCCGCTCTTCTCCCGGTCAAACAGCCACCCGCCCTGGGCCCACTCCGGGCGGGCCGACAGCCGCTGGAACACGGCGTCCAGGGGTTTTCCGTAGGGTTTCTCCTCCACCAGCTGCCGGAGCACCCGAATTTCCGGGGTAAACTGAAGGACCTGGGCCACATACAGGTGGACCCCCTTCTCCTTCGCCAGATCGAACATGGCCCTTGCCTCCCCCTCGGTCAGGGCGCATGGCTTTTCCACAATCACATGTTTGCCCAGCTCCATGGCCTGCATGGCCTGTTCAGCGTGGAGATAGGTGGGGGTACAGATGTCCACCACGTCCACATCCGCCCCCTCCACCAGCTCCCGGATGGAGGAAAAGGCCGGAACGGACCACTCTTTGGCCTTTTTCCGGCCGGACTCGGAGCCTGTCACCAGCCCCGCCACCGCGCAGTCGGGCAGATGGAGGTAATTGTGATAGTGGACGGTCCCCATGCCGCCCGCGCCCACGATGCCGATTTTAATCATAGGGCACCTCACAGTTCAAAGCCGTGGGCCTTCAGATACTCCGCCGAGTCCCGCACCGCCTGGTTCACTTCCTCCAGGTTTTTGGACCCGGCCTTGGTAAACTCGATCTCCACGCTGAAGGGGCAGTCATTTCCCGCCTTCTCCAGCTTATCGAAGACCATGGGGAAATCAATCCATCCCTTGCCCAGGGCGGGGAAGTCCCACACGTCCCGTGCCCCGCCCTTGTCCTTGAGATGGATGTAGCGGATGGCGGACATGCTCTCGTCCAGGTCCCGGGCCAGGTCCACGTCGCCGTAGAACAGGGCGTTGGCGGTGTCATAGTTCACGCCCACCCGGTGAGAGCCCACCAAATCCACAATTTCCTTCAAAATTTTTCCGCTTCCGTGGTCCCCGTGGACCTCCAGCACCAGCGTCAGACCGTTTTTCTCCAGCTCCGGGACCAGCGCCCGGATATGCTCGGCCACCTCCTCATTGGAGGCCACGGCTTTGTCCTCCAGATGGGCCTCCCCGATGGAGGAGACAATGTAGGCGCATCCAAAGAAGGCGGCCAGACGGATGTTTTCCACAAAGTCATGAATCCGAGATGTGTCCATCAGGTTGCAGTGGCCGCTCATGGCGAAGGGGATCAGTCCCTTCTCCTCCAGCCGCTCCTTGACGCTCCAAAGGCGCTGGAAGCTCTGGTCCGGGAAGACGTGCTCCGTCCAGCCCTTGGTGGCGGTCAGCTCAATGTAGTGAAAGCCGGCGTCGGCAATACCATCGATGGCGTCCTCAATGGAATAGCCGTGATAGCAGTTGGAGTTGACGGCGATGATACGTTTCATAATTAGCCCTCCTATATGGGTGACGGGGAACCGCAGGGCGGCTCCCCGTCTTAAGACTTAGATGACAAATTGATCCAGATACCGCTTGGAGATGCGCAGAGAGTCCAAAATCCGCTCCCGGCTGCCCTCAAAGGCCCGGTCCTCCACCTCCACGCAGGTGTACCCGTCATAGCCGATGTCGGTGAGGGCGGAGACATACTTGGCCCAGTTCACATCCCCCAGGCCGGGCAGCTTGGGGGCCATGTACTCCAGAGGGTAGGCCATCACGCCCACATCGGCCAGCTTTTCCGGGAAGAGCTTGATGTCCTTGTAGTGGACATGGAAAATCCGGTCCTTAAACTCGTACAGGGGACGGATATAGTCCATCTGCTGCCAAACAAAATGGCTGGGGTCATAGTTGATGCCGAGGTTGGGGCTGGGGATGATCTCGAAGCACTTGCGCCAGATGGCGGGGCTGGTAAACAGGTTCTGCCCGCCGGGCCAGTTGGTCTCGTCAAACCACATGGGGCAGTTCTCAATGGCCACCTTCACATGGTGCTCCTGGGCAAAGGCAATGATGGGGGGCCAGATTTCTTTGAAAAGCTCCAGATTCTCCTCCACCGTCTTGTGGGTGGCCCGGCCCACAAAGGTGGTCACCATGCCCACGCCCAGCTTCTCGCTGGCCAGAATGACCTTTTTCAGGTGGGCGATGTTGGCCGCGCGCTTCTCCAGGTCCTCGTCCATGGTGTTGGGATAGAAGGCCAGGGAGGAAATTTCCACCCCACGCTGCTTGCAGTAGTCGAGGATGTAGGCGGCCTTCTCATCGGTCAGATTGTCCACATCAATGTGGCTGACTCCGGCGTAGCGGCGCTCCGCCTTCCCATTGGGCCAGCAGGCCACCTCCACACAGGTGTAGCCCATGTCGTGGGCCACGTCGATCATCTCTTCAAAGGTCCATCCGTCCAGGATGGCGCTGACAAATCCCAGTTTCATATTCCCGCTCTCCTCTCTCTCAGTCCTGTGTGACGGACACCGTCTTGCCGGTGGCGGAGGACTCCAGGCTGGCGAACACCGCCCGCATGGCCGACAGCACCGACTCCCCGGAGATCTCCGGGGCCTTGTTGTTCACCAGACAGTCCATAAAGCAGTCGATGACCCCGGACTTGGTCTGATTGTCGTTGGTCTGGATGGCCTCCAGCTCGTAGAGCACCTTCTCCCCGTCGGCGGTGATCAGCTTCAGGGAGTAGTTGGGGTCATCGTAGATGCGCAGAATCCCCTTGGTGCCGTAGAGCACGGTGGAGTTGTCCTCCGCGCCGTAGAAGGTCCAGCTGGCCGTCATGGTGCCGATGGCCCCGCCGCTGAGGCGGTAGATGCAGATGGCATTGTCGTCCACGCCGATGAGCTGTCCGTCCGCTCCCCGCTTGTCCAGCGTGGCCACCTTGGCGGTAGTCTCCACCACCTTCTGCCCGGTGAGGAACTGGATGAGATCGGTCTTGTGGATGCCCAGGTCGGCCATGGCCCCCATGGCGGCCTTGTTCTTGTCAAAAAACCAGGTGTTCTTCCCCGGGTCCATGCTCCAGGTCTCCGGGCCGCCGTGGCCGAAGGTGGTGCGGAAGGAGATGATGTCCCCCAGCACCCCGTCCCGGACCATCTGCCGGGCCTTCTGGTGGGCCCGGGTCAGGCGCTGGTTCTGGCCGATCATCAAAAATTTCCCGCTCTCCCGGGCGGCGGCCACCATGGCCTCGCACTCAGCCAGGGTGGTGGCCATGGGTTTTTCGCACAGCACATGCTTGCCCGCCTTCAGGGCGGCAATGGAGATCTCCGCGTGGGCGTTATTGGCCACACAGACGCTGACCGCGTCAATGGAGGGGTCTGCCAGAAGGTCCTCCCAGGAGTCGTACACCTTGGCCCCCAGCTGCTCCCCCAGCTCCTTCGCCCGGTCCTTGTTCAGGTCAAACAGGCCCGCCAGCTTGGCCTCCGGCCGGTCCAGGTACTCGGGGATATGCCGGACCTGGGCAATTTTTCCGCAGCCGATGATTCCGATTTGAAACATAATTAACACCTCGATTTTAATCTTGTCCTTACGCGTCGGCTTCCTTCTTCTGGAGAAGGACGGCTACAATGACGATGATGCCCTTGCAGGCCTCACGCAGGAAGGGGGGAACGCCGAACAGGGTGAGCAGGTTGTTCATTACGCCGATGATGAGCATACCCAGCACCGTGCCCACAATGGAGCCCTTGCCGCCGGCCATGCTGGTGCCGCCCACGATGACGGCGGCGATGGCGTCCATCTCATAGCCGCTGCCGGCGCTGGCATAGTCCATGGAGCCGATGCGGGACACCTGAATGATGGCGGCCAGCGCCACCAGCGCGCCGGTGAGCATGTAGATGCGGCGCTTGACCTTGTTTACGTTGATGCCGGACAGCCGGGCAGTGCGGACGTTGGAGCCCACCGCGTACACATGCCGGCCGAAGGTGGTCCGCTTGGAGACGATGTACAGCGCCGCCGCCAGAATGATCCAGTAGATGATGGGCATGATGTAGAAGCTGCCGATCTTCAGGTTGGCGATCTGGAGGAATCCCTTAGGGACGGAGGGGTTGGCGTGCTGGGTCAGCTGCTGGGTGACGGAGCGGAAAATCTGCATGGTGCCCAGGGTGGCGATGAAGGGGGGCAGCTTGCCGTGGGCAATGAGCACGCCGTTGAGCCAGCCCAGGATGGCGCCGAAGATCACGCCGCCCACAATGGCGATCAGGTACGCGGGGACCCCGGTGATGCCCATACCGGCCAGGAAGCCCGTGGCGCTCTCGTCCACCAGCATCATGACCACGGCGCCCACCGCCACCAGGGTGGAGCCCACCGACAGGTCGATGCCGCCGGAGATGATGGCGAAGGTCATGCCCAGGGCGATGATGCCCACGGGGGCGTTATTGCGCAGGATGTTCAGCCAGTTGGTCAGCAGGGACATCAGCAGCTCGCTGACATTCCCGCTTCCGAAATTGTAGATCATGACGCCGGTCTGGATGACCACCATCAGGATCAGGACCAGTCCGGTGCTGACCAGGGGATTTCGTTTCCACGCCTCCAGGAAACGGTTTCCCGGAGTTGTCAATACTTGATTTTTTTCCATAGCCGCTCTTACTCCTCTGTCTGATTTACGGTCACTTCGCCGCCGGTGGCCAGATACATGATGGTCTGCTCATTCATGTCCCCGCCGGACACCTCGCCCTTGATGGCGCCGTGATACATGACCAGCGCCCGGTCGCACACCCGGATGATCTCCTGAGCCTCGCTGGACAGCACCACAACGGCCACGCCCTCGCCGGCCAGGCGAAGAATGATGTCGTAGATTTCCTCCTTGGCGCCCACGTCCACGCCCTGGGTGGGGTTGTCCAGGATCAGAACCTTGGGGTGGGCGGACAGCCATTTGGCCAGCACCACCTTCTGCTGGTTGCCGCCGGACAGGCTGGTGATGAGGTCGCTCTTTTTGCCCATTTTGATGTGCAGGTCCTGAACCTGCTGGTCAAACTCGGCGTCCCGCCTGGCCAGATTCAAAAATCCTCCCTTGGCCAGTCGGGGCAGGGTCACCATGGAGCCGTTCTCCACAATGCTCATGTCCTTAATAATCCCGTTCTCCTTGCGGTTTCTGGGGACATAGCCGATGCCCAGCTTGATGGCCTGGGGGGTGCTGGTCACCTTGACCTGTGAGCCGTCTACCCACAGCTGACCGGAATAGCTCCCGGCGCCGAACACCGCCTGGAACAGCTCGCTGCGCCCGTCGCCCAAAAGGCCGGTCACGCCCAGGACCTCCCCGGCCCGGACGGAAAAGGACACGTCGTGGAAGTGGACGCCGTCCTCCAGGTGCTCGCCCCGGAGGATTTCATTGCCCAGCTCCCGGCTCTGGCGCAAGGTTTCCGTGCGCACGTCATGGCCCACCATGAAGCGGGCCAGGTCCTCGGTGGTCACCTCGCTGACCGGGCCGGCGGCCACCATATTGCCGTCCCGCAGCACCGTGTAGCGGTCACAGATTTCCATGACCTCCTTCAGCTTGTGGGAGATAAAGATCATGGCCACGCCGTGCTGCTTCAGCATGCGCATCATATCAAACACGCGCTCGATCTCCGGGTCGGTCAGGGAGGTGGTGGGCTCGTCCATAATAATCAGGGACGCCTCCATCATCATGGCGCGTGAAATTTCCACAATTTGTTTGTAGGAGGCATCCAGGTCCCGCACCATGGCCTTAGGGTCCAGGGACAGGTCCAGCCGGTCAAATACCTCCTGGGTTTTCTCAATCATGGTACGGGCGTCCAAAAAGCCCGCTTTTGTCTTCAGTTCCCGGCCGATAAACATATTTTCGTAAATGGCCAGGTCGTTAATGAGGCTCAGCTCCTGGTGGATAAAGGCCACTCCGGCGTTGAGAGAGTCGGCAGGGGTGTGGAAGTGGACGGGGGAACCGTCAATGAGAATCTCGCCCCGGTCGGCCTGAAGCACGCCGCCCAGAATATTCATCAGCGTGGACTTGCCCGCGCCGTTCTCGCCCAGCAAAGCGCAGATCTCGCCGCCCTTCAGGGAGAAGTCCACCTGTTTTAACACATCGTTGGCGCCAAAGGATTTGCAAATGCCTCGCATCTCCAATGTCATGGGATCACATCCATTTCTGTTCTTTCAGGAAAGGGGCTATGACTCATGCCATAGCCCCTTTTGTCAGCGGGAAACTTAGTAGGGAGAGCTCGCGTCCAGGAAGTCGGCGGCGTTCTCACGGTCAACACGCTGGGTGGGAATGATCTTCACGGTCTCCTCAGGAGCATTGCCATTGAGAATATCCAGAGCCATGTCCACAGCGTCCTCCACCATGATGGGGGAGTACAGGTCAGACTGCAGCCAGATGTCCTGGTTCTCCTCGGCCAGCATCATGTTGAAGTACTCCTGGCTGCCGCCGCCGCCGGTGATGACCTTGATGTCGGTCCGGCCGGCGTCACGGATGGCCTGCAGCGCGCCGATGGAGGTCTCGTCGTCCATGGAGAAGACGGCGTCAATCTGGGGGTTGGCAGTCAGAATGTCGGCCATGTCAGCCAGGCCGTCCTCACGGGTGAACTGAGTGGCATACTCTTTGAGTACCATGTTGGGAGCCTCTGCGGCCATGGTCTCGGTGAAGCCCTTCTTACGCAGCTCGGCCACGGAGCCGGAGGTGGGCACGTCCAGCACCACCACGGTACCCTCGGTGCCGATCTTTTCGATGATGTACTCAGCCGCATCCTTTCCCATGCCTTCGTTGTCGCCGGACACACGGTACACGCCGTCGGCCTCGATGGCGATGTCGAAGTTCACCACGGTAATGCCCTCGTCAATGGCCTGCTGGATGGGCACCTCCATACCCTCCCACTGGGGGAAGGCCACGATGGCGTCGGCGCCCCAGGTCTTCAGCTCGTCCAGCTGGGTGGTCATCTCGGCGGCGTCGCCGCTGACGGACACCTTGTAGTCGATCTTGCCCTCCTGCTTCAGCTCCTCACAGCGCTTTTCCGCGTAGTAGGCCACGCCGGCGGACCAGCCGTGGGTCACCTCGGGGGCCAGAACGCCGATCTTGTAGACCTCGCCGGAAGCGCTGGCATCGCCGGCGCTGCCGCTGCCGGCGGCGCCGCTGCTGGCAGCACCGCTGCTTGCCGCTCCGCTGGAACTGGTTCCGCCGCCGCAGGCGGTCAGGGACAGGGCCATGGCGCCGGCCAGGGTCAGCGCGGCCAACTTCTTGAATTTCATTCTTTTTTCCTCCTTATGATTTGTTCGATCTATGATTCATCGGCATATAGCCGTGGAATCCCGTACCACAATCTCATGGGGCAAAAATTCGCGGCGCACGCGATCCTCACCCCCGACCTGATCCAGCAAAAGCTGGGCGGCCTTTTTCCCCAACTCATAGCAGGGCTGGCGGACCGTGGTCAAGCGGGGGGCAAACATCCCGGCATACTCCACATCGTCAAACCCAACTACCGACAAATCCTCCGGCACCCGAAGGCCCATCTCTCCCGCCGCCCGCAGCACGCCCAGGGCCAGCACATCGGAGATACAGAACAGGGCGGTTGGCCTGTCCGGCCCCTTCAGCAGCCCCTTGGCCGCTTCCACGCCGGATACAAAGCTGTAATCGCCGCTGGCATAGACCTCATACTCCTCTCGGACCGAAAGTCCGCCCGCCCGAAGGGCGGCACGGTAGCCGTCCCGCCGGCAAAGGGTGGAGACAAAGCGGTTGTCCGCTCCGATAAATCCAACGCGGGTATGCCCCAACTCCAGCAGCTTGGATACCGCCTGAAACGCGCCTTGAAAATTATCAATGGAGACGTGGCTGACCTTCTGACTGCCGCAGTACTCACAGCACTGTACCAGCGGATACTTCTCAGCCAGCCGGGCCACGTTGGGGTCGTCCATCACCGTGTCCATCAAAATGGCCCCGTCCGCCCGTCCGTCCCGCATAAAATCCAGATAAAAATCCCGCCTGGCCAAATCCAGGTTGGTGATGCACAGCATGGCGCTGTACCCCTCGGTACTCAGCAGATCTTCCGCGCCGGCAATGATGGGCGCATAATAGGGGTTGGTCACATTGGGAACCAGCACCAGGGCGACACGGCTCTCCCCCCGTCTCAGATTCCGCCCCCACACATTGGGCTGATACCCCAAGCTTCGGATGGCATCCATGACTTTTTCCGCAGTTTTCGGCGACACGGTCCCGCTCTGGTTAATTACCCGGGAAACAGTGGCCACCGAGACGCCCGCCTGCTCCGCAACCTGTAAAATTGTTGACGCCCCCATAGGTCTACCTCGCATTGTAATCGTATACAATACCACAAAATTTAAAATGTAAACGATTACATTTAATTGTGACATAAGTATAGCACCTCAATGTGTCTCTTGTCAATATTAACGGATAGTTTTCTGATTTGAAAACCAATTTTTATCGTTTTTACCTAATTTCAATAAAAGCTTTTGTGAAAGATGCAAGACACATGCGCTCCATTTCGTCTCTCTTCACCGGCTGTCTTGCCAAGAACGAGCATGCCCACTATAATGGTAGGGAATCCAGACAGGAGGCGAGCAATTTGACCTTACAGCAGCTCAAATATGTGATCGCGATTGCGGATACCGGGTCGGTTAACGCGGCGGCCAAGAATCTCTATCTGTCCCAGCCCAGCTTGTCCGGCTCCGTCCGGGATTTGGAGGAGGAGCTTGGCTTTGCGCTGTTTCGCCGCTCCAACCGGGGTGTGACCATTACAGCGGAGGGAGAGGCGTTTCTCAACTACGCCAGACAGGTCTGGGCGCAGTATGCCCTGCTGGAGTCCCGGTTCCTGATGGGAAAATCCAAACGGAAATTTTCCGTCTCCGCCCAGCACTACACCTTTGCCGTCAACGCCTTCTCCGCCCTGATCGGAAAAGTGGGAATGGACGAATATGAGTTTTCCATGCTGGAGACCAAGACCTACGAGTGCATTGAGAATGTCCGGGATTATAAAAGTGAGCTGGGCATCTTATATGTAGATGACTTCAACCGGAAATACATTTTAAAATGTCTGGATGAAAACAATTTGGAATTCCATCCCCTGAAAGACTGCGCCACCTGCGTCTATCTGTGGCAGGGGCACCCTCTGGCACAGCGGGGACAGCTCTCGCTGGAGGATTTGGAGTTTTACCCCTGTATTGCCTTTGAGATCGGGAAGGAAAACTCCCTCTTTTTGTCAGAAGAGGTCATGAGCACCTATCAATACCGGCAGCTGATCCGGGTCTGCGACCGGGCCACCGCGCTGAATTTCATGAAGGGGATCAACGGATATACCCTCTGTTCCGGCATTATCTGCGAGGAGCTCAACGGCGGAGAATATAAGGCCATCCCCCTGTCCGGCGGAAGCGTGATGACCATCGGCTATATTCAACGCCGGGGCAGTTCCTTGAGTCGATTGGGAGAATTGTACCTGAACGAACTGAAAAAAGCTGTCGAGTTGTAGAGGCGGCCTGTTATAGGGGTTTCCTATATCTGGCGTTCGGCTTTTGGTATTAACACTTTGTCCCCGGGCTGTGGTATGCTAAGCACACCTCAAGCGCGGCGCTGCCGCGGGAAAGGAGCACACCATGAAGTATTTTTCTGTCAATGAGAATATGAACATGCTGACTTGCCGTGGTTCCATGTGCGGTGGAACAACGGGAGGCTCTGCTGTGCGCTTACGAATGTAAACCATGCTTTTTGTTTGGTTGACAGGTGCGCGCAGGCGCGCCTGTCTTTTTTTGCGCAAAAAGAAAGGAGAGGATTTTGGTTGATTTGTTTAGAACATGTCTCCAAACATTATACACAGGGCGCCCGGGTGGTGGAGGCGGTCCAGGACGTCTCGTTACAGATTGAAAAGGGAACCGTGGCGGGAATCATCGGCTTCTCCGGGGCCGGCAAATCCACCCTGGCCCGGTGCCTGAACCTTTTGGAGCGGCCCACCAGCGGCAGGGTGGTGGTGGGAGGGACCGATCTGACGGCCCTCTCCCCCAAGCAGCTACGGGAAAAGCGGAAAAAGATCGGCATGATCTTTCAGCAGTTTAACCTGTTTGCCTCCCGCACCGTATACGACAACATCGCCTATCCCCTGCGGCACAGCAAGATGAGCCGGGAGGAGCGGGAGAAACGCGTGCGGGAGCTGTTGGAGCTGGTGGGGCTTGCGGATAAGGCGCTGGCCTACCCGGCACAGCTCTCCGGCGGACAAAAGCAGCGCGTGGCCATTGCCCGGGCCCTGGCCAACGAGCCCGAGGTCCTGCTCAGCGACGAGGCCACCAGCGCCCTGGACCCCCAGACCACCCACTCCATTCTCCAGCTGCTGAAAGAGGTCAACCAGCGGCTGGGCATCACCATCGTGGTGATCACCCATGAGATGCAGGTGGTCAAGGAGATCTGCGACCAGGTGTATGTCATGCAGTCGGGCCGGGTGGTGGAGAGCGGCGACGTATTTCAGGTGTTCTCCGCCCCCCAGCAGGAGATCACCCGGAACTTCGTGGAGAGCACCTCCAACCTGTCCCGGATGGAAGACCTGCTCCAGGACCCCAGCTGCCCCATCCGACTTGGCCCGGAGGACTACCTGCTCCGCCTGCGCTACACCCAGCGCAGCACCTCCCAGGCCCTGATCTCCCAGATATCCCGGCGCTATGAGATCGACGTCAACATCCTTCTGGGGGATATCCAGCTGGTGGACGGCAACCAGCTGGGAGGCCTTGTGGCCATCGCCTCAGGGGAACACGACAACCTGCGGGACGCGATGGATTATCTCTGCCGTCAGAATGTATTTGTGGAGGTGATTTCCCATGGCTGAATGGCTCTATCAGCTTATGCCCAATGTGGTGGAGCGCAGCGACCAGCTGGGTCAGGCTCTGATTCAGACGCTGGAGATGGTAGGCATCTCGGGCGTGATATCCCTGGTCCTGGGGATTCCCTTCGGGGTGCTCCTCTTTACCACAAAGCAGGGCGGCATCCTGCAAAACCGTCCGGTCAACTTCCTTTTAAGCAAGCTGTGCGACATCTTCCGCTCCATCCCCTTTATCCTGCTGGCCATCCTGATGCTGGGCCTGAGCCGCCTGATTATGGGAACGGGCATCGGGGTGAAGGGGGCCATCATCCCTCTGGTCATCGGAACGGTCCCTTACCTGGGCAGGCAGACGGAAAACGCCCTGGCCGAGGTGCCCGCCGGCATGGTGGAGGCCGCCCAGGCCATGGGCGCTTCCCCCGGAGAAATCATATGGAGCGTCTATCTGCGGGAGGCCGTACCGGGCATCACCCGGGGCGTAACCATCACCGTCATCTCCCTGATTAACTTCACCGCGGTGGCCGGAACCATCGGCGCCGGCGGACTGGGCAACTTCGCCATTATGTACGGACACGGCAAAAATTTGCCCGACATTACCGTAGCTGTCATCCTGATCATCATTGTGCTGGTCAGCGCGGTACAGGGCATCGGCTCTTACATTGTGAAAAAAACCACACACTAACATAGAAAGAACAGAAAAGGAGAATTACCATGAAAAAGAATGTATTTTTGGGTCTTACCCTGGCACTTACCTGCCTGCTCAGCGCCTGCGGCGGCGGCCAGAACACCGCTTCCTCTTCCTCCGCCTCCGACGGCTCCCAGGTGACCGAAGTGACCGTGGGCGTGGTGGGCGCCAACAACGAACAGTGGGACACCGTCAACCAGCTTCTGGAAAAGGACAACATCCACGTCAAACTGGTGGAATTTTCCGAGTACAAGCTGCCCAACGCGGCCCTGGACAGCGGGGAGATCGACCTGAACGCCTTCCAGCACAAGGCCTATCTTGAAAAAGAGATCGCGGACCTGGGCTATGATATCTCCGTACTGGGCGACACCATTCTGGCCCCTCTGTCTCTCTACTCCAACTATATCACCGACATCAGCCAGCTGAAGCAGGGGGATAAAATCGCCGTTCCCAGCGATCCCACCAACGAGGGCCGCTGCTTTAAAATTCTGGAGTCCGCCGGCCTTCTGGAGATTGACCCCTCCGTGGGCTACATCCCGGAGATCAAGGACATCACCTCCAATCCGCTGAATCTGGAATTTGTGGAGGTGGAGGCCGCCAACACCGCCAGCCTCCTGCCCGATGTGACAGCCGCCTTCGTCAACGGCGCCCACGCTGTGGACAACGGGCTGAAGCTGGAGGATGCGGTGTATACCGAGCAGGTCCAGCCCGGCAGCGACAACCCCTACATCAACGTCCTGGTCTGCCGCACGGAGGACCTGGACAACGAGGTCTACCAGAAGGTCCTGGCCGCCTATCAGTCTGACGAGAGCGCCAAGGCCATTGAGGAAATCTATCAGGGGGCATACATCCCCGCTTGGGAGTGAACAATACCATGGGACTTCATCCATATATCAGCCAGGACCGGGACTATCTCACCGGCC
This sequence comes from bacterium, assembly GCA_037245165.1. Taxonomy (GTDB): domain Bacteria; phylum Bacillota; class Clostridia; order Oscillospirales; family Oscillospiraceae; genus Lawsonibacter. The sequence goes on along the minus strand of JAXWVI010000048.1, from coordinate 33,696 downwards.
TTCGGCAATACTTTCACAGCCATCCTGAGCTGAGCATGCAGGAATACGCCACCGCTCAGCGCATTGAGGAGGAGCTTCAAGCCATCGGCATCCCCACCCGCCGGGTGGGGGAAACCGGGGTGCTGGGCGTGCTGCGGGGCAAAAAGGAGGGGAAGAAAAAAATTGTCCTCCGTGCGGACACCGACGCGCTGCCCATCCAGGATGCCAAGCAGGTGCCCTACGCCTCCCAGACCCCGGGGGTCATGCACGCCTGCGGCCATGACGTCCACACCACCGCCCTCATCGGCGCCGCCCGGGCGCTGAAGCGGCTGGAGCAGGACCTGGCCGGAGAGATTCTGCTGGTCTTCCAGCCCGGCGAGGAGTACGGCAAGGGCGCGGTGCAGTTTCTCCGGGACGGCGCCCTGGCTGGCGCCCAGCGCAGCTTCGGCATCCATGTGCAGTCCTCCCTGCCGGTGGGCCGGGTGGCCATGAGCAGCGGAGCGGAAAACGCTTCGGTGGACCACTTTACCATCGAGATTCTGGGCAAGCGGGCCCACGTCTCCACCCCGGAGCTGGGGGCGGACGCGCTGTATACGGCGGCCCAGATCGTAACCGCCCTCCAGGCCATCACAACCCGCCTGGTCTCCCCCACCGACCCCGCCCTCATCGGCGTGGGCGTGCTGCGGGCGGGGGAGGGCTACAACATTGTCGCCCAGAGCGCCGTGCTGGAGGGGACCGTGCGGTGCTTTTCCCGGGAAACCAGGGCGCTCATCAACGGCAAGATCGAAGAAACCGCAAAGCGCATCGCCGCTTTGTACGGGACCAGCGCCGTGGTCCAGAACGAGTCCTTTACCTGCGCGCTCATCAACCACCCCGCCGTCTACGCCGAAACCGTCCCGGTCATTGAGCAGGTGGTGGGAAAGGACAATCTGGTGCCCAAGGAGCTGTCTCTGGGCGGGGACGACATGGCGGAGATCATCGCGGCCATTCCAGGCGTATATGCCTTCGTGGGCAGCGGAAGCCCGGCTGTCCCCGGCTCTCAGCAGGCCCATCACACCGCCGGGTTTGACATTCACCCCGACTCCATTCTCATCGGGGCCAGTCTTTACACGGAGTTTGCCCTGGCCCAGCTGGCAGAAAACTAAGCTGCTCTCTCAGACATGAACCTGTGCGCAGATCTGCATCTTCGGGGTAGACAATTTGGGTCATTTGGCATATGATGTTTCTTTGGGAACTTCCCGGACGAAAGGAGCCGCTCCATGCTGTATCAATTTCTTTGGATCTTTTTTGTCTACGCCTTCCTGGGCTGGTGTACGGAGGTGAGCTACGCGGCCACCAAAAGCGGAAAATTTGTCAACCGCGGTTTCCTCAACGGCCCCTGGTGCCCCATCTACGGCTTCGGAGTGGTCATTGTACTGGCCTTTCTGGAGCCGCTGAAAAACAATTTGTTTTTCCTGTTTTTGGGCTCTGTGGTGCTGACCTCCGCTCTGGAGTGGCTCACCGGCTTTTTGTTGGAAAAGCTCTTCAGCCAGCGCTGGTGGGACTATTCCGACGAGCCCTTTAACCTGGGCGGCTATATCTGCCTGCGCTTTTCCCTGGCCTGGGGCTTTGCCTGTGTATTTGTGGTCAAGCTCCTCCACCCCACCGTCCTGCTGCTCATCCGCCTGATCCCCCGTCCTGTCGGAATGATTCTTCTGGCGCTGCTGGGCGCCGTGATGGCGGTGGATCTGGCCGCCACCGTCTCCACCATCGCCAAGCTCAACCGCCGGCTGGCCCTCATTGACGAGCTGGCCGGGCGCATCAAAGCCGCCTCCAACGATTTTGGAGAGGACCTGGCCGACCGGGTCCTGGATGCGGCGGAACGGCGGGCGGACTGGAAAGAGGATCTGGACGAGCTGTCCGACCGGCTGGCCCAGCGCCGGGACGCGTTCAATGACAATCTGGAGGACCTGAAGGACGACTTTCAGGTCAAGCTGGACGCCCGCCGTACCCAGAACCGCCGCCAGCTTCAGGAGTGGAAGGAGAGCATCCAGGCCCTGATGGACAAAGAGACGTTTGGCCAGAAGCGGTTGATGAAAGCATTCCCGAAGCTCCGGTCCATCCGGCACAGAGCCACCATGGAGCGGCTTCTGCGGCGGCATGATAAGCTGTAATTCTTTCATTGATATTTTAAACATTTCATGATATGATATCAGAAACAATATTGAGCAGAAAGGGATCTTTACCCATGGAAGAATTACACGATCTTCGCGCGCGCATGGAGCAGGAGCGCCCCACCCGATGGGAAGAGCTTCCCGACATTGCGCTGTATATGGACCAGCTCATCTCCTACATGCCCCGGCAGCTGATTCGCTTTGACCAGAGCAGTCCTTTGACCTCCGCGATGGTCAACAACTATATCAAAGACGGTCTGGTTCCCAGAGCGGAGGGGAAGCGGTACAGTCCGGAGCATCTGGGTTATCTCACCGCTGTGGTGGCCCTGAAGCAGATTTTATCCGTGCGGGACATCGGGATTCTTCTGAGCGCCGGCCGGGAGACCGGGAAGAGCTCTCCGGAGCTTTACGACTATTTCTGCCGTGCTCTGGACCGGGCGCTTTCTGAAACCGCACAGGCCATCGACCCGGAGGCCCAGGAGCACGACCTGCCCAGAATGGCTCTGGATTTTGCCCTGCGCAGCTACGCCAATCAGTTGGCCTGCGCCCGGATTCTGGATATTTTGCAGCCCCAGGAAGAAAAGCCAAAGCGCAAAAAAGAGGGGTAACGCCTCTGCTTTTGATATATTTTACGCAAGGAGCGACGTAACATGTCTGATTTTGTGATTCTGACCGATTCCTCTGCTGATCTGGGCGCAGATTTGGCGCAGCAAATCAATGTACAGGTTCTCCCTCTCAGCTTTACCATCCATCAGCACACCTACCACAACTATCCCGACAACCGGGAGATGGACCCCAAGGAGTTCTATCAAATGCTCCGCCAGGGCCAGGTGGCTACCACATCCGCCGTTAACGTGGCCCAATATACCGACGCATTGGAACCCTTGCTTCAGGCCGGACAGGACGTGCTGATTTTGGCCTTTTCCTCCGGTCTGTCCACCACCTACAACTCCTCGGCCATCGCCGCGGCGGATATGGCCGAAAAATATCCGGAGCGGAAAATCTACACCGTGGACACTCTGTGCGCTTCCCTGGGCCAGGGGCTGATGGTCTATCTGGCCGCCCAGCAGCGGGATCAGGGCAAATCCATCGAGGAGGTCCGGGACTGGGTGGAGGCAAACAAGCTCCACCTGTGCCACCAGTTCACCGTGGATGACCTGCACTTTTTAAAGCGGGGCGGCCGGATTTCCGCCACCACCGCCGTAGTGGGTTCCATGCTTCAGATCAAGCCCGTGCTCCATGTGGACAACGAGGGACACCTCATCAATATCGGTAAGGCCAGAGGCCGTCAGGCCTCCCTGAAGGCCCTGGTGGACAAGATGGAGAAGACGGCCATCGACCCCGCCAACCAGATCGTGTTCATCAGCCACGGGGACTGTCTGGAGGACGCCCGCACCGTGGAAAAGATGGTGAAGGAGCGCTTTGGCGTGAAAGAGGTCTACATCAACTATGTAGGACCTGTCATCGGCGCTCACTCCGGTCCGGGCACCCTGGCCCTGTTTTATGTGGGCAGCGAGCGCTGAGCCCGCTTCCCAACTCCCACACAACCAAAAGGAGGACTCGCTTTGGAGGAGACAAAGTGGCTGGAGGTAGCTGTCAGCACCACCCCGGACAAGCTGGACGAGGTGTGCGCCAAGCTGACCGCCGCCGGAATGGATGCGCTGGTCATTGAGGATGAGGGGGATTTCCTCCGCTTCCTGGAACAGAACAAACAGTACTGGGACTATGTGGACCAGGAGCTGCTGGACAAGATGAAGGGCGTCACCCGGGTGAAGTTCTATGTCACCGATGACGAGGAAGGCAAAAAACAGCTGGCACAGTATACCCGGGGCCTGGACTGGGAGTATACGGTAACCCCTCTCACCGACAACGACTGGGCATACAGCTGGCAGAAATACTATAAACCCCTCAAAATCGGCAAGCGGCTGTATGTGGTGCCCCAGTGGATGCGGGAGGACCCCGTCCCCGAGGGGCGGGTGCCCTTCTATCTGAATCCGGGCCTCACCTTCGGCACCGGCTCCCATGCCTCCACGCAACTATGTCTGGAGGGGGTGGAGGAACACACCGTTCCGGGCCGCCCCGTGTTGGATTTGGGCTGCGGCAGCGGTATTTTGTCCATCGCCGCCCTGTGTCTGGGCGCCAGTGAAGCGGTGGCCGTGGACATTGACCCCAAGGCGGTGGATGTGGCCTATGAAAACGCCGCCCTCAACGGCATTGGAAAGGACCGATACACCGTCCGCGCGGGCAACGTCCTGTCTGACGCGGCCCTGGTCAAAGAGCTTGGTCAGCGGCAGTACCACCTGGTACTGGCCAACATTGTGGCCGATGTGATCATCCCTCTGGCCCCCCATGTGCCCCCTCTGCTGGACGAGGACGGGGTGTTCCTCTGCTCGGGCATCATCGACACCCGGGCCCACGAGGTGGAAGCAGCCCTGCAAAAGGCCGGGCTGAAGCTCACCAAAAAGCGGGAGAAAAACGGCTGGGTGGCCCTGGAGGCCGTAAAAGCCTGATCAGAGCGCAAAAAGGACTGGCTCATTGGAGAGCCAGTCCTTTTTCTATGCTGTCAAGTTTTGGTTTACAGGGCCTTTTTCAGCTCCTCCACCCGGTTGAGCTTCTCCCAGGGCAGATCCAGGTCGGTACGGCCAAAGTGGCCGTAGGCGGCCACCTGGCGGTAGATGGGCCGGCGCAGGTCCAGGTCCCGGATGATGGCGGCAGGCCGCAGGTCAAAGACCTTCTCCACCGCCTCCTCCAGCTTCATGTCGGACACCTTACCCGTTCCAAAGGTATCTACCCGCACAGAGACGGGCCGGGCCACGCCGATGGCATAGGCCAGCTGCACCTGACATTTTCTGGCCAGGCCGGCAGCCACCACATTCTTAGCCACCCACCGGGCGGCATAGGCGGCGGAGCGGTCCACCTTGGTGGGGTCCTTGCCGGAGAAGGCGCCGCCGCCGTGAGGGGCGCTGCCGCCGTAAGTATCCACGATGATCTTCCGCCCGGTCAGGCCGGAATCCCCCTGGGGCCCGCCCACCACAAAGCGTCCGGTGGGGTTGACATAGATTTTCGTCTCATCGTCCATCAGCTCCGCGGGCAGAATGGGCTTGATGACCAGCTCAATCATATCCCTGCGAATCCGGCTCAGCTCCGCCTCGGGCCCGTGCTGGGTGGAGACGACCACTGCGTCGATGCGCTTGGGGGTGTCGTCCTCGTTATACTCCACGGTGACCTGGGTCTTGCCGTCGGGCCGGAGATAATCCACCTTCCCCTCCTTGCGCACCTTCGTCAGCTGCATGGCCAGCTTATGGGCCAGGGAAATGGGCAGGGGCATAAGCTCAGGCGTCTCATCGCAGGCGTAGCCGAACATCATGCCCTGATCCCCGGCGCCGTTGTCCAGGCCGTCATCCTGGGCCCCCTCCTTGACCTCCAGGCACTTGTCCACACCCAGGGCAATGTCGGGGGACTGCTCATCAATGGAGGTGATGACCGCACAGGTGTCACAGTCAAAGCCGAACTTGGCCCGGTCATAGCCGATGTCCTTCACCACCTGGCGGGCGATCTTGGGGATGTCCACATAGCAGCTGGTGGTAATCTCCCCCATCACATGGACAAGCCCGGTGGTCACCGTCGTCTCACAGGCCACCCGGGACATGGGGTCCTTCTCCAGCATAGCGTCCAGCACCGCATCGGAAATCTGGTCGCAGATTTTGTCGGGATGTCCCTCGGTTACAGATTCAGAAGTAAACAGTCTCTTTGCCATAATTGATTCCTTTCTTTTTGTCGGAGGATGAAAAACGCCCCGCCGTGACGGCGGAGCGTTTGATTTTGGCTGCACCCTCATCTTGCGATACACTACCGCCGGATTTGGCACCTTGCCCGAAAGCAGGTTGCCGTGGTTTCATAGGGCCGGTCCCTCAACCACTCTTGATAAGGCTATTTCATTGTACGGGGAAATTATAGCAGGTTTTTTTTGTTTGTCAACCCGCCGGATGGGCTTTTTCCGTCCCGGTAAGAAATCCACTTTTTTCCAGCTCCAGCAGCGCCCGCTTCATCTCCAGCCCTCCCGCGTAGCCGGTGAGCTTTCCGCCCGAACCCACTACCCGGTGGCAGGGCACCACAATCCACAGGGGGTTTTTCCCGTTGGCCAGCCCAACCGCCCGCACCGCCTTGGGATTGCCCACCGCCCGGGCGACGTCCCCATAGCTGCGGGTCTGGCCGTAGGGAATCTCCTCCAGCGCCGCCCACACCTTTTTCTGAAATTCCGTTCCCCGCAGCTCATAGGGAATCTCAAATTTCCTGCGCGTTCCCGCAAAATACTCCTGAAGCTGACAAAATACCGCTTCCGTCAGCTCCGTCCGTTCCCCCGTTTCCTCCGTGGGGTCTATGGTCCGCAGTCTTAACAGTACGCCGCCCTCATAATCCATACGGATGGGCCCAAAGGGGCTGTCATAGATGGCAAAACCGGGCATGATCCCCGCCTCCTCACACATTTTCTTCATTATAGCCCGGAATCCGCCAAAAAAGCAAGAAAAATCCCGGACCCTGACGGGTCCGGGATCGCGACTGTGGAAAAAGCGGTGGAACCGCTTTTCGAATGTTTACTGCTCCAGGCTGTGGTGCTGGACCAGCACGGGGTTGACCCCCATCTTCTTGCCGTTTTCATAGATGTAGAAGCCGGCGCCGCTCTTGCGGCCCAGGAAACCGGCGGTGACCATCTTCCGCAGAATCATGGAGGGGTGGTACTTCTCACCGTACTCCTTGGACAGGACGTTCATAACATTGAGCAGGATATCCAGGCCGATCATATCCGCCAGCTCCAGGGGACCCATGGGGTGGTTGCAGCCCAGCTTCATGCCGTTGTCCATATCCTCCACGCTGCCGATGTTGGAGCCCACAATCACGCAGGCCTCGTTGAGCATGGGCAGCAGGGCCCGGTTGACGATAAAGCCGGGCTTGTCATCGGAGAGGATCAGAGTCTTACCCATCCGCTCGCCCACGGCCTTGATCTCGCTGAGCACTTCCTGATCGGTGAGCAGGCCGTAGATGACCTCACACAGGCGCATCTTGGGGACAGGGGAGAAGAAATGCATGCCCACAACCTGGGAGGGACGCTTGGTGGCGGAGGCCAGGGCGGTCAGAGAGATGGAGGAGGTGTTGGAGGCGAAAATGGTGTGAGGGGGGCAGACTTCCTCCAACTGCTGGAACACGGCCTGCTTGGCCTCCAGGTTCTCAAAGACAGCCTCGATCACCAGATCGGCGTCCTTGGCGCCCTGGATGCTGGCATCCAGAGACAGGCGGGGCAGAGCGGCCTCCATGGCCTCCTGGGTCATGCGGCCCTTCTCCACTTCCCGCTCCAGGGCCTTTTGAATGCCAATCTGGGCCCGCTCCAGGGCCTCCTGGCGCTGGTCGTTCATCACAACGTCATATCCGTTTACAATAGCGGTTTGGGCAATGCCGCTGCCCATCAGGCCGGCGCCCACTACAAAGATTTTCTGGATTGCCATGGCAATAATCCCCTTTTCTATCCATTTTTGTTGCCTGGGTCAGCCTCCCGCCCTTCCAAAACAGAAGACACGACCACAATTCGCTGTTATCTTATCACATCAATTGCCGCACGTCTCCGCATAAATGAGCCTAAAGTATGCGGATATTATGATTCCGTCGGTTCCGACACAGATTGCCCGCTAACTGACCGCTTTTTCCGGTATTTTCTTTCAAAAACGATTCAACGCGGCAGACCCATCATCCGTCCCCTTTTCTATGCCCCGGACCACGGCGTAGTAGCCGTAATCCTTGTTCACCTGTACAAAGAACCGCTCCCCCACCCTTTTGCCCATCAGGGCCGAGCCCATGGGGGACTCCTTGCTGATCAGGCCATGGAGCACATCCTGACGGACTGTGGTCACCACCTGCCAGGTCTCCTCCTCGTCGTCCTCCTCCAGATAGACGGTGACCTTGTCATAAAGCCCCACCGTGTCCGCCGAGGAGTGGTCCTCAATGACCCGGGCGGTCTTAATCATGTTCTCCAGATACCGAATACGGCTCTCGTTTTTGTTCTTCTCCCGCTTGGCGGCCTTATACTCAAAGTTCTCGCTCAAATCCCCAAAGGAACGGGCCACCTTCACCTCCTCCAAAAGCTGGGGGCGCAGGGTAATGCGCCGGTACTCCAGCTCCTCCTTCATCTTCTGGATATCCATTTTGGTCAGTTCGTTATTCATACCGCGTTCACTTCAACCTTACTGTTTCTTATGCCTTCCAGCCCGCCAGATAGTCCTTCTGTTCCTGGGTCAGCACGTCGATGGACAGACCCATGGCCGCCAGCTTCACCCGGCCGATCTGGTCGTCGATCTCGTCGGGAACGAGATACACCTTTTTCTCCAGCTCCGAGCGGTGCTTAGCCAGCCACTCCAGCGACAGGGCCTGGACGGCAAAGGACATGTCCATAATCTCAGCGGGATGTCCGTTGCCTGCGGCCAGGTTCACCAGCCGGCCCTCGCCCAGCACGTTCAAGGTGCGGCCGTTCTCCAGCCGGAACCCCTCAATATTCTCCCGGCGGGGGAAGCGCTCCACCGCCATCTCCCCCAGGGCGGCTACATCCACCTCGCAGTCGAAGTGGCCTGAGTTGCAGAGGATGGCGTTGTCCTTCATCACCTCAAAGTGGCGGCGGACGATTACGTCCTTACAGCCGGTGGCGGTCACAAAGATGTCGCCCACCTTTGCCGCTTCGTCCATGGGCATGACCCGGAAATTCTCCATGGTGGCCTCCAGCGCCTTGAAGGGGTCCACCTCCGTCACAATCACATTGGCCCCCATGCCTTTGGCCCGCATGGCAATGCCCTTGCCGCACCAGCCATAGCCGGCCACCACCACGGTCTTGCCCGCTACAATCAGATTGGTGGTGTGCATGATGGCGTCCCAGGCGGACTGGCCGGTGCCGTACTTGTTGTCGTAGTAATGCTTGGCCTTGGCGTCGTTTACCGCCATCATGGGACAGGGCAAAATCCCCTCCCGCTCCCGGGCGTAGAGCCGGTGGATGCCCGTGGTCGTCTCCTCACAGCCCCCGAACAGCCGGTCGGCGTACTGCCCGCACTTTCCCCCAAGGAGGTTGACCAGGTCCCCTCCGTCGTCCACGATCAGGTGGGGGCGGCACTTCAGCGTCTCCACCAGCAGGTCCTCATACTGCTGGGGGGTGACCCCGTGGATGCCGTAGGTATCCACGCCCATCTCCGCCACCGCGGCGGCCACGTCGTCCTGGGTGGACAGGGGGTTGCAGCCGGTGAGATGGACGTCGGCGCCTCCCTCCCGGAGGACCAGACCCAGATTGGCAGTCTTGGCCTCCAAATGGACGGACACGGCGATGGTCAGCCCCTCGAAGGGCTTTTCCCGGCGGAAGCGCTCTTCAATCCCGCCCAGCGCGGGCATGAAGTCCCGCACCCACTGGATTTTCTGCCGCCCGGAGGGGGCAAGGGACATATCCTTTACAATGCTCATATCAATTCCTCCCAATCATATTGTGGCGCATTTCAGATTGTCTTCTATTTTACCACATCTTCCAAGGCAAAAAAAGCGGTTTTTCTCGCTCAGAATTGTTTACACTTTGGATGTAGACATTTGGAAGAAAAACGGATAAAATATGATTCAATGATTCGCCTCTGACGGGCAAAAGGAGTTCTGTGGATGAAAACCATTTTTCGCTGGCTGGACCGATTCGGCTATAATCACCCCAATTTTGGGCTGCCCAATCTGATCCGCTGGGTGGTATACGCCAATGTCGCCGTCTACATCCTGGATATGGTCACCAACGGTATGCTGTCGGGCTACCTGGCCTTCTACCCCGCCGCCGTCCTCCACGGACAGGTATGGCGTCTGGTGACCTTTGTTCTGGTGCCGGAGTCTTACAGCACCACCGGCTTAGGGCCGGTCTGGTTCATCTTTTCCATGCTCTTCTATTACTACCTGGGCACCGCCCTGGAGCAGACCTGGGGCACGGCGAAATTTAACCTCTTCTACCTGTCCGGGGTGATCCTCACCCTTATTGCCGGGTTCATCTCCTATGCTTTGACCGCCGCGTTCTCCCCGGAGCTGAACACTATCTTCTCCGTCATCCCCATCACCATCGGACAAGTCAACTTCTCCATCCTCCTGGCCTTTGCCACTGTGTTCCCCGAGGCCCAGTTCCAGGTCTATTTCGTCATTCCCGTCAAATCCAAATGGCTGGCGGTCTTTTATCTGGCCATACGGGTATGGAGCTATATGCGCCTGGCCGGTCCCGCCCTGCTGGTTTTCCTGCCCGTCATGCTCCCCCTGGACCTGGCGGCCATCGGGAATTATCTGCTGTTCTTCCGCAGTGAGGTGGCCGCTCTCTTCGGCCGGGCCCGGATGGCCAACCGCCACCGGAATTCCGCCCAGACCATCAACTTCAAAAAGGCTCAGAAGGAGCTGCGGGAGCGCCGGGGGTATCTCCACAAGTGCTCGGTCTGCGGCATCACCGACCAGGACGACCCCAACATGGAGTTTCGTTACTGCTCCAAGTGCAACGGCTACTACTGCTACTGCGCCAAGCACATCAACAACCACACCCACATACAATAATAATGACAAAAGGGCGCTGTCCGGTTGGACAGCGCCCTTAGTCTGTCGAAAAGTGGATTAACCACTTTTTCGAGGCGGATTGCACGAAAGATTCGCCTCGATTTTTTCAAAATTGTCGTCAAATCTTTCGTGAGAAGTGTCATTTCCGACGCACATGTCGCCGGAAATGACGGGATTAAACTTGATTCCGTCGCCTGCGGGCGCCGGAACTCCTTGCAGGAGGGCCTTTTTATAAGTGTTCCTAACCCTTCGCCACCGCTTCGGCCACCCGGATGCCGTCCACAGCAGCAGAGACGATTCCCCCCGCATATCCGGCGCCCTCGCCGCAGGGATAGATGCCCCGGACGGGGGACTGAAAATCCTCCCCCCGCAAAATCCGCACCGGGGATGAGGAGCGAGTCTCCACCCCGGTCAGCACCCCATCGGGATGGGCAAAACCGCGGAGCTTCCGGTCCAGCAGGGGCAGGGACTGGCGCAGCGTCTCCGCCACCGCCTGGGGAAGGCAGGAGTCCATCTGCGTCCACTGTACCCCGGGCCGGTAGGTGGGCAAAATGGTCCCCGGCCCCTGGGAGGGCCGCCGGGCGAGAAAATCCTCTACCCGCTGGGCGGGGGCGCAGTAGTTCTCTCCCCCCAAACGGAAGGCTGCCCGCTCCCATTTTTCCTGAAAGGCCACGCCGGCGAGTACATCCTCCCCGGGAAAGTCCTCGGGGCCCACCCCCACCAGCAGTCCGCCGTTGATGTTCTTCCCATCCCGGGCCCGCAGGCTCATACCGTTGGTGACCACGCCGCCCCGCTCCGATGCCGCGGCCACCACCTGCCCCCCGGGACAGACGCAGAAGGTAAAGGCGGAGCGGCCATTGGGCAGATGACAGGCCAGCTTATAGTCCGACGGGGGCAGCAGGCCAAAGGACGGGCCATACTGCTGGCGGCTCACCGTCTCCTGGTCATGCTCAATGCGCACCCCAATGGCAAAGTTCTTCTTCTCCATGGGAACCCCCGCATCCCGGAGCATACGGAAGGTATCCCGGGCGGAGTGGCCGGGGGCCAGCACCAGAGTGTCGCAGGCCAGGGTGTACTCCCCTTTTGGACCTTGAACCCTGATCTCCCGCACCTGGTCATCCCGGAGGGTCAGCCCCTCCAGCCTGTGCTCAAAGCGCACCTCACAGCCCAGGGACAACAGCTCCTCCCGGATTGTCTTCACCACCTGGCGCAGTACATCGGTGCCTACATGGGGCTTGTGGGAGTATTTCACATCCTTGGGCGCGCCCGCCTCCACCAAGGTATCCAGCACCGCCCCGATGCGGGGGTCGTGGGTGCCGGTGGTCAGCTTTCCGTCGGAGAAGGTGCCCGCGCCCCCCTCGCCGAACTGGACGTTGGAGTGCTCATCCAGCGCTCCCCCGGCCCAAAACCGCTCCACATCCGCCGTCCGGGCATCCACGTCCCGGCCCCGCTCCAGCACAATGGACGGGATGCCGTTCCGGGCCAGAAACAGGGCGGCAAACAGCCCCGCCGGGCCCATCCCAACGATGACAGGGGGCAGCGAGGAGCGGCGGAGCGTTTCGGGGAAGGCATACGCCTTCCGCTCCCACAGGGTAACGTTCCGCCCCGGGGCGCTCCGGACCACCCGCTCCTCCCGTGGCATGGACAGCTCCACGGTGTACACATAGTGGGTGTCGTTTTTATTCCGTGCGTCAATGGACTGCCGGACGATCTCCAGCTCCCCCAGCGCCCCGGGGCGCACCCCCAGAGCACGGGCCGCCCGCTTGCGCAGCTGCTCCATGTCCCCACCGGGGGGGAGCGGCAAATTCCCGATTCGGATCATCTTATCACCATACAAATTTTAGAGGAATATCTTGCTCTCGGCCCGACGGGCGGCGTACTGGTCCTCCAGCTCGTGCTGGTGGTACAGATACCCCTCGTGGTCGAAGTACTTGGCCCCTGTGGGGCACTTCTTCACACAGGCGCAGCACTTGATGCACTTGCCCACCACGTTGGACACATCATTGGGATCGATGGAACCCATGGGGCACAGCCGGGCGCACAGGCCGCATTTGACGCACTTGTCCGGGTCGGTTTTGGGCTTGGCCTTCAGGAAGTCCTTGATGGGCTCCCCGTGGCGGTCCCGGGGGGTGTAGTAGGGGCGGATGGGGTCGCAGCCCTCCACCCAGACCATCTCCTCCGGGGGCTGGGTCAGTCCCTTCACCTTTTCCGCGGTCTTTTGGGCCAGCTCGTCCACCAGGGCCATGTCCGCCTCATCCGGGCGGCCGGCGCCCAGAATCCTGGAGAAGGAGTGCTCCCCCACGATGGCGGCGGCGGAAATGGGGCAAAAGCCGTTGGCGGCCATCACGTTGCGCAGCTCGATCAGCCCGTCGTCAAAATTCCGGTTGCCGTAGAGCACCACCGGGACGGCCAGAGTTTTGTCCCCGTGGATACTGTTCTGGACGAAGGGCAGCAGCAGGTTGGGCACCCGCCCGGCATACACCGGCGTGCCCAGCACCACCAGCTCCTCCGGGCCGAAGCGCAGCTCATTGGCCCGGCCGGCGGGCTGGGTGTAGTCGTGGGCCTGATACTCCGCCCCCAGGGCCTTGGCCAGGGTTTGGGCCAGATGGGTGGCCACCTTCTCGGTGGTTCCGGTGCCGCTGAAGTAGACGGCCCAGACAGTTTTAATCTCCATTTTCATATCCTCCTCACAAATATTCCGGCCGCGGCGTTACGCCTCGGCGGTGCCGGAGATCAGCTTGGTATCGGTCACGCACTGCTGCTTGATCTTGCCCAGCTGGGCCATATGAGGGGTGGCCAGGTGCGCCTGCTGCGCCGCCCGGTCCCTCCAGCACTCGGTCAGCAGCAGGGTGTTGTCCTCCTCCACAGGGAGATAGTAGGCGTACTGGATGCAGCCGTCCTCCCGGCGCACGGCGTCCAGAATCCCCTGGCTCTGGACCTCCTTCAAAAAAGTCTCTCGCATACCGGGCTTCATGGTGTAGGTCACATTGATGAACAACATACACTCTTCTCCTTTATCCGTTTTTCAAACGCTGAAAGCTCAGGTACCCCTCTAAAATCAGGGAAGCGGCCACCGCGTCCACCGTCTTCTTGCGCTTCTTGGCGTTTTTCCCCGACTCAAACAAAATCCGGTGGGCGTCCACGGTGGTGCGCCGCTCGTCCCACAGCACCACCGTCATCCCCACCTGCTCCTGAAGCCGGGCGGCAAAGTCCCGGTACAGCTGGGCCCGGGGGCCCTCGGTGCCGTCCATGTTCCGGGGAAAGCCCATGACCAGCTCGTCTACCCGGTACTCCTTCACCAGCCTGGCCAGCTCCTCCAGCACTACCTCCGGCTTTCGGCTGTTGATCGTGGTGACCGTGCCGGCCAGCAGTCCGGTGGGGTCGGACAGGGCCACCCCTGTGTGGGCGTCTCCGTAGTCAATGGCCATGACGCGCATGGGCATCCCTCCTCTTCTTCCCCATAACTATACAGGAAAACATCCCAAAAGACAATCCCTTTCCCGCCATTGACTTCCAGGAAATTCCCCGGCATAATAGTAACCGACAACCCACAGGAAGGAGCAGCGAAAAAAATGGATTTTTACGCCACACTGGGCGGAGCTTGTACCAAATCGGCGGTTCTGGACCGCATGTTTCTCGCCGGCATGACAGGAGCCCGGCTGAATCTGTCCCATACCACCCTCTCCCGGTGTCACGCCCTCCTCAACCAGGGGTTTTGGCCCGCCGCCCGTCGGGCCCAGCGGCCCCAAGCCCATCTGATTTTGGATATGCAGGGTCCCGAGCTGCGCATCGGCGAACTGCCAAATCCGATCCTCCTCAAGCCCGGCGACAGCGTTCTGATGGGAGATGGGGGAATACCTGTTCCCAAGGCCGTACTGGAACACGCCGGACCGGGGCAGGAAATTTCCATTGATGACAGCGCCTTACTGCTGAAGGTACGCAAGTCCAGTTCCAGCAACCTTCTGTGCAAGGTTCTTCGGGGTGGAACCCTGCGCAGCCGGAAAAGTCTCTCCATCCTGGATGCCCAGCTGGACACCCCCACCCTGACCCAGGCGGATCTGGACAATTTGGCCCTGGCGGAAAAATATGGCGTCACGCATATTTTGCAGCCCTTCGTCCGGGGGCGCCGGGACATGGAGATTCTCCGTCAGACCCTCGCCCAAATGGGACTGTCACATCTGAAGGTCATGGCCAAGATCGAAAATCTCCAGGGGGTGGAGCACCTGGAGGAGATCATGGACCTGGCGGATGAAATCTGTATCGCCCGGGGAGATTTAGGAAACTCCATGCCCCTGTGGAAGCTGCCCGGCATACAGAAGGACATTGCCCGGCGCTGCCGGGAGCGGGGAAAACCCTTCTGCCTGGTGACCCAGCTGCTCTGGTCCATGGAGCAGCGGCCCGTCCCCACCCGGGCCGAGGTATGCGATATTTATAACGGCGTACTGGACGGGGCCTCCTCGCTGATGCTCACCGGAGAAACCGCCGTGGGCCGTTGGCCCGGGCAGGCCATGGAGTATCTGGTAAAAACCGCCCAAGAAGCCCGGAACGCCATGATTGAAAAGGAGTAAATCCCATGGAACAGATTTTGTTTGTGGACGCCTGTATGCGCGGAGAACAGTCCCGTACCAAATCCCTCTGCCGGGAGTTTCTCTGCCAGTATACCGCCCTGCACCCCGACTGCCAGGTCCTCCCCAGGGATCTGACCGAGGCATCCCTGCCCGTCCTCACCGGACCCCTGACACAACAGCGGGATACCTGGGCGCGGGAAAACCGGGATCACCCCATGCTGGCCCCTGCCCGTGAGGTAGCCAACGCCGACATGATTGTGGTGGGCGCGCCCTACTGGGACCTGTCCTTTCCCGCCGCCCTGAAGGTATATCTGGAGTGGGCCAGCACCCTGGGGCTCACCTTTGCCTATACGGAACAGGGCGCCCAGGTTGGTCTGAGCCGTGCCCGCCGCCTTGTGTACATCACCACCGCGGGAGGGCCCATCGGCACGCTGAATCTGGGCTACGATTATGTGAGAGCCTGGGGGGCCATGATGGGCATCCCCAGAACGCACTGCCTGACAGCGGAGAATCTGGACGTTGTGGGTGCGGATGTGGACGCCATTCTGGCCCGTAGCAGGAAGCAGGCCGCCCGCCTTGCCGCCGATCTTTAACAAAACCAAAGCCGCCGTGCGTGCCGGAGTGATCCCGGCCGCACGGCGGCCTTTTTGTCTTTCATCTATTTTTCATGGATATTTTGCATAATTTTTTCTTTTAAAACCTGTCTCCTTTGTGCATTTACTTTTGTTCCCATTCGTGCTAATTTTATTATATAAAAGCTAGTTTTATTATATAAAACTTTTAGGAGGGAAGGTTATGGTTCAAGACGAACTGTCACTGAAGGGAAAAGTTGCGCTTGTCACCGGCGGCGGTTCAGGAATTGGAAGTGGGATCACCAAAGGGCTGGCAGAGGCCGGCGCGGCCATCGCCTGTGTATACAGCCGCCACGCCCCCACTGAAATGCAGACCTATGTGGAAGCTCTGGGCGGGAGCTTTCTTCCCATTCAGGCCGACGTGAGTCAAATGGAAGTGCTGCCCAAGGTCCTGGAGCAGGTTTTGGCCCGCTTTGGGCGGCTGGATATTCTGGTCAACAACGCGGGGATCTGTCCCCGGGCTCCGGCACTGGAATATACGGAGGAAATGTGGGACCAGGTCATCCAACTGAATCAAAAGACGGTATTCTTCCTTTCTCAGCTGGCCGCCAAGCAATTTTTGAAGCAGGGGGACGGCGGCCGAATCATTAATCTCGCTTCCATGATGTCCTACCTGGGCGGCTTCAACACCACCGCCTACACCGCCAGCAAGCACGCGGTCATGGGATTGACCCGGGTGCTGGCCAGCGAGTGGGGCTGTTACGGCATTACGGTCAATGCCTTGGCGCCGGGATGGATCAAGACCAATCTGTCCGCCGCCCTGGTGGCCGACCCTGAACGCTATCACTCAGTGAAGGCGCGGATTCCCCAGGGGGACTGGGGCACGCCCGATGTATTTAAAGGGGTCGCCGTCCTTCTGGCCAGTGAGGCGGGGCGGTATATCAATGGCGCGACTATCCCGGTAGACGGCGGCTATCTGACCAAATAGCGGAGGGACATCATGAAAGCACTTGTGTTAAAGGGGCCCTATGACTTTTCCTACGAGGAGCGTCCCTACCCGGACTGTCCGGCCGATCATGTGGTGGTGCGGGTGGATGCGGTGTGCATCTGCGGCTCGGACATCCACGCCATCCAAGGACATCAGCCTCTGTTTTCCTTCCCTCGGGTCATCGGTCACGAGGTTGCGGGCACCGTCCATCAGGTGGGCGAGGCTGTCACGGAGCTTGCCGTGGGCGATCGGGTCTGTCTCATGCCGTGCATCCCCTGCGGAAGCTGTCACTCCTGCCGGAAGGGGTACACCAATTCCTGCGGTAAATTGCAGCTCTACGGTGTACACCAGGACGGCGGACTTCAGGAATATCTGGCGGCTCCAGCGGATCGGTGGCTGAAAATCCCCGGAAATCCTTCCCCGCAGACGATCTCTATGCTGGAACCGCTGACCATCGGCGCCCACGCGGTGGCAAAAATGAATCTTCAGCCCGGCGACCGGGTATTGGTGGTGGGCGCCGGCCCTATCGGCATGAGCTGCGCGGTCAACGCCCGCACCTACGGCGCCCAGGTGGTGCTGGCCGATACCAGCCCACAGCGGCGGGCTTTCTGTCAGGAAAAGTTTCATCTTGCGGTTTTTGATCCATTCCGGTATGATTATCTTGAACAATTACAGCAAATCACAAACGGGAATTTGTTTGACGGCGTGATTGATACCACTGCCGCCAAAGCCTCCATGGAACAGGATTGGAAATGGATCTGTCACGGCGGAAAGATTGTGTTTGTGGGAATCTGCAACGGGACCTTGGAGTTGGACGGACTTTCATTCCATATGAGGGAGCCCAGCCTCTTTGTGACCAGGAACTCCACTCGCCGGGATTTTGAACGGGTCCTTCAGTATTGGCAGTTGGGTTTTTTGGACCCTGCCCAGTTCATTACCCACACGGCGCCCTTTGGCCAGGCCGCTCAGGTGCTGCTGCAATGGGTCAAGCCCGATTCCGGCGTATTCAAGGGGGTCATACAATTTCCCGGCTAATTTGAAAAAAGCGGGGTGGCACGATGAAAGCGACGCGGGATTACACAATTACCTCAGTCAAAAAGGCCCTGGATATTTTAAAATTATTCGATGACCAGCATCCCAGCCTCACTTTATCGGAGATCAGCGAAATGTCAGGCATCGGAAAAAGCTCCATGCTGCGATTTTTATATACCCTGCTCCAGGAAGACTTTGTTTCTTATGATGAGGTCACCAAAAAATACAGTCTGGGGATCGAGTTGTACCGGCTGGGACTGATGAAGTTCAATTCCCTGGACCTTCGGAAAATTGCCAGACGGCACCTGCAAAAGCTGTCTAATGAGCTGAATATGATTTGCTATGTGGGAATTCGGGAGGGCGACACCCTCGCCATGGTGGACCAGATCCTCCCACGCAGCGTTCCCGCCTGGACTCAGCTGACCGTACAAAGCGGCGGCACCAGTGAACTGTATTCCACCGGAATCGGCCGTCTGTTTTTGGCTCAGGACAGCGACGCCGCCGTGGAACGATACCTGGACCGAATTCAGCTGAAAAAATTTACCAATGCCACCATCACAGACCGTCAGGCCCTGCTGGAGCTGATCCGTCAGGCCAGAAGAGACAACTACTCCGGAAACATCGGTGAAAACGAGGAGCACATTTACAGTCTGTGCGCACCTGTCTATGGTCTGAGCGGAACAATGGTGGCGGGCGTAAGCCTGTGCGGGCTTCAGGACGTGGTATGCAGCGACCAATACGACAGCTATTTGCAGAGCATCCGTCAGGTAGCAGACGATATTTCCCGGGAACTTGGGTACTCCCCAAAATAATCGTCCGGGGTAAATTTTGGCTTGCTTCCGCAGGCTAAAATTTATCTTCTATTATTAAAACTTAGTTTTATTAGATAAAACTTAAATTCTGTAAGCGGAACACAACAAGGAGAACGCTATGAACAAACCAAAAGTCGTCATTACCGATTATTACTATGAAAGCATCCACCAGGAAAAAGCCGTTATGGCAGAAATCGGCGCAGAGCTTCTCGACTTTCAATGCAAAACGGAAGATGAAGTCATCGCCGCGGCAGCGGGCTGCGATGCGCTGATCTGCCAATTTGCCCCCATCACCCGCAAGGTTATTGCGTCTCTGGACAAATGCAAGGTGATTGTCCGTTACGCCATCGGCGTGGACAATATTGACGTAGCTGCGGCAGAGGAGCGCGGCATCTATGTCTGCAACGTTCCGGACTACGGCGTTGACGAGGTCTCCAACCACGCCATTGCGCTTTTGCTGGACTGTGCGAAAAAGCTCACTTACCTGGCCGGTCAGGTCAAACAGGGCAACTGCAGCTACACCACGGTCAAACCCCTGTACCGTATGGAGGGGAAAACCCTGGGCCTGATGGGCTTTGGACGCATTCCAAGGCTGGTCGCGAAGAAAATGGCCGGCTTCGGTGTCCATATGATCGCCTACGACCCTATGATAAACGAAGACAGCGCCCACGCGCTGGGCGTCACCCCGGTGAGCTTCGATCAGCTCCTGCGGGAGAGCGACTACCTCTCCGTTCACTGCCCCCTCACAGAAGACACCCACCATCTGTTCAACGAGGACGCCTTCCGGGCCATGAAGCCCACCGCTGTCTTTATCAACACCGCCCGGGGCGCGGTGGTAAAGGAGGAAGCCCTGATCCAGGCGCTGGAGGAGGGTGAGATCGCGATGGCCGGAATCGATGTGACCGAAACGGAACCCATTCCCACGGACCACCCGCTTCTGAAGCTGGATAACGCGGTCGTGACCCCCCATGCCGCCTGGTATTCCGAGGAGGCTGTGAAGAGCCTTCAGCTGAAGGCGGCCCAGGAAGCCGCCCGTGTTCTCACCGGGCAGCCACCCCAGAATCCCGTCAACCATCCGGTCAAGCGCTAAGGAGGAATCGTTTTGTTTGCAGTAATTGACTGCGGGACCACTATGACCCGCATTTATATCATAGACAACAAGCAGATCATTGCCTCAGGGCGCAAGAAAGTAGGCGTGCGGGACACCTCCATTACCGGCAGCCGGGACAAGCTGCGCAACGGCGTGACCCAGCTGTTTTTCGAGATTTTGGAGGAAAACCATATCCCAGACCATCAAGTGGAGTTTGCCATCGCTTCCGGCATGATTACTTCAGAAGTAGGTCTGATCGAAATCCCCCATCTGGTGGCTCCGGTGGGTCTGCACCAGCTCTCCGAGGGAATTCTGGAGGTGGAGGACCAGTCCGTCCTCCCCATCCGCCGGCCGGTCTATTTTGTCCGGGGCGTTCGCAACCACTATCCGGACAACGCCAGAGCACAGGCCCTGCGCCAGGTGGACTTCATGCGGGGCGAGGAGGTGCAGTGCATCGGCATTATGAACAGCCGTCAGCTCCCCTACCCCTGCAACATCGTGGCCCTGTCCTCCCACACCAAGGTCATGTACATCAACGAAAAAGCCCAGATTGAAGCCAGCAACACCACCATAAGCGGCCAGTTCTATGAGGCTATCGTCAACTCCACCAACATCGGCAAGAGCATCATCCCCGTGGAGGGCGAGGAAGCCGGCGGTTATTCTGACGAGGAACTGATTCAAATTGCCACCGACTGCGTCCGCCACGCCGGTCTGGGGCGGACCATGCTCATGCCCCGCTTCCTTCAGGTGCTGATGAAGACCAACAGCCATGAGCGCCAGGTCTTCATTGATGCCGCCATCGCGGCCGACGACCTGAACGCTTTCAGAGAAATGCGGGAGCAGGGCTACGACTCCGATTATTACTTACTGTACGGCCACGAAAGCCGCTGTAAAATGTACACCTATATGCTCCGCCGGGAATTCGGTCCCCAACTGACCGTAGAGAGCATTTTTGACAAGGATGAACTGGACCGGCTGACGGTGACCGGCTCCATCGCCGTGGCTTTAAAACAGATTGAAAACAAGCGTGCCGCTCACGCTTAAACAGCAAGAAAGGATGAACTACCATGTACCAGATGTATGGCGTTGTTCCCCCCATGATTACGCCCTTCCAGAAAAACGGAGAAGTAGACTTTGACAGTCTGAAGACCCTGGTCAATTTCCTGTCCGAGCATGTGGACGGCTTATTCATCAACGGTTCCTACGGCGGAGGCGTACTCATGACCGAGGAGGAGCGCAAGGCCGTGGCAGAAACCACCGTCAATACCGCGGCGGGCCGTGTTCCGGTTACCGTCCATGTGGGTACCGCCGACAGCCTGTCCGCCTCCCGACTGGTAGATCATGCGGCTTCCTGCGGCGCCACCGCCGTGGCCGCAGTAGGCCCCTACTACTTCAAGCACTCCAAGGAGGAAATCATCCATTACTACGACGCTCTGGTCAAGGCGGCCAAGGGCCGCGTCCCGGTCTATGTGTATAACAATCCTCAATTCCAGGGTTATCCCATGGACCTGGACCTGATCCGCCAGCTGAAGGAGCAGGCCGGGGTCAGCGGCGTCAAGGACGCCACCTTTGACATCCAGACCATGGCCAAGTATATGCGTCTTTTAAAGAGCGATACCTTTGACGTGGCACTGGGCACTGAGGCCATGTGGCTGTCCGCCTGCGTGCTGGGCTGCAAGGCGTTCATCCCCGGCATCGCCAACGCCTTCCCGGAGATCTGCAAAAAGATGTTTGAGGAAGGGATTTCGGGCGACTATGAGGCCTGCCGCCAGACCCAGTTTGAGGTCAACGAGATGCGGGAGATCATGTATCTGGCCCGCTCCACCCAGCTGGCCATCTACGCCATGCTGGAGATCCGCGGGATCGTCTCCTGCTACCCTAGAGCCCCCTTTATCCCCGCCACCCAGGAGGAAAAGGACCATATCCGCAGTCGGCTTCAGGCGCTTGGGCTGATCTGAGCATTGGCCGCTTTTACCGCAAAGTATCCACTGCTGATTTGACGAATTCATGGAAGGAATCACCACTCTGCCAGGGCAGAGTCTGGAATATAGCATTTTGATCGGAAGGAACCCAACCACTTAGACACCAGACACAATAAAACGCAGCGCTCTGCGAAAAAAATGAAAGGGGAATACACTATGAAACGCATCCTGTCCATCGCACTCTCCGCCGCTCTCATGCTGACTCTGGCCGCCTGTTCATCCGGCACTTCTAACAGCGGCACCTCCGGCAGCGGCGCTTCCGCCTCTGGCTCCGGCGGAAACACCTCCTCCGCCGATCAGCCCGTCACCATGAAGCTGGGCTGGGCCGAGACTGCCGAACGCTCCGGACACGCTCTGTCAGAAGCAGCCTACACCTTTAAGGAGCAGGTGGAGGCCCTTTCCAACGGTTCCATCACGGTGGACCTGTACCCCGCCGCCCAGTTGGGCGACGCCACCTCCATGCTGACCCAGGTGGAAGCCGGTACTCTGGAGTCCTGCATGAGCGTTTCCAATGGCCAGTTTGCCACCTCCTACTACCCGGATCTGGGTTTTCTGGATATTCCTTTTATGTTTGAATCCAGCCAGGAGGCCTATGACCTGCTGAATCCGGATGGTGAATTCTTCCTGGACCTTCAGAGCGACATCGCGGAGAAAACCGGAATCCGTCCTCTGGTGTTCTTCAATGAGGGCCTGCGCCACATCACCAACAGCAAGCACGAGATCAAAACCCCCGAAGACATGAAGGGCCTGAAGATCCGGACCATGAATGTTACCGCCCACATGAAGATGTTTGAGGCCCTTGGCGCGCAGCCCACCAACGTCTCCTGGAATGAGCTGTATACCGCCCTCCAGACCGGCGTGGCCGACGGCCAGGAAAACCCCATCGCCAACGCCGTTTACATCAGTGCTTGGGAGGTACAGAAGTATATGACCCTGGACGGGCATGTGTGTCTGTGCGGCCTGTTCTGTATGAACGAGGACTTTTATCAGAGTCTGTCCGACGCCCAAAAGGAAGCTGTTGATCAGGCCGCTAAAAAGGCCCTGGAAGCTGAGTACAGTATGTATCAGGCCAACGAGGCCGCCAATCTGGAGCTGCTGAAGGAAAACGGCCTTCAGATTACCGAGCTGACCAGCGAGGAGATCGACGCGTTCCGCCAGGCCTGTCAGCCTCAGGTTCTGGAGTATCTCCGCAGCACAATGGATACCCCTGAACTGCTGGATAAAGCCATGCAGGCGGTGGAAGATGCCAGAGGCTGATTTTCCAGCCCACTCATCAAATTAGATTAAAATCATCCCTGCCCGCGGTTTTTACAAACAGCCGCGGGCAGGGCGGAACAAATGGTGCCGAATATGAAAAAATATACTTCCTTTTGTAAAATTTTCAATCAAATCATGTTGGGAATCGGTGTGCTGCTTCTGGTGTTCGCTGTGGCGCTTACCTTCCTTCAGGTGATCACTCGAAATGTGGCTTCCATCTCTTTTACCTGGTCAGAAGAACTAACGCGCTATATCGTAATCTTTGCGGTTTATTTTGCTTCTGGTTCTGTATTTTATTTGGATGCAAACGCAAAAGTAGATATTTTCTATAATCTTTTCTCCAAAAAGCTCCAATGTATTTTAACCTGCATCTTCTATGTCCTGATTGCGATCTTTTTATTGACTATGGGTTATTATGGCTGGGTCTATGTGATGCGCAACCTTACTGTATGGTGTGCGTCCATCCATATTCCCTGGGCGGTGCCTTTCACTTCTCTTATCATCGGAGCAGTCAATATGCTGATTCAGGTACCCGCAAAGTTTTATGAAACGTTCCAGGCCATATCCTCGACAGCAGATACTTAACCTATCTTTTTCTTAAGCGAGGTGATATTCTTTGAATCCGCTGGTTGTTGCTTTATTGGTGTTCGTTATTCTGATGTTCCTTGGTATGCCCATTGTTTTTGTTATGACATTTTCCAGTCTCTCCTACTGCGTCGCCGCGGGAAAGGCTGCGTTTCTAATGGTCGTCATTGAAAAAATGTTCCGTGGTATGGACAGCTTTGTTCTATTGGCCATTCCCATGTTCATTATGTGCGGCGAAGTCATGAACCGGGGCGGTATCACAACCGCAATCGTCCGCTTTGCTGACCTGTTGGTTGGGCGCGTCAAAGGTGGCCTTGCCTATGTCAACACCTTGGCCAGTACCTTTTTTGCCGGAATCACCGGGTCTGCGCTGTCTGACATTGCCTCCCTGGGGTCAATTTTGATCCCCTCCATGGAGGAGCAGGGATATGACAAAGATTTTTCCTGCGCCGTGACTGCCGCCACTGCCATTCAAGGCCCGTTAATCCCGCCCAGTATCCCGGCGGTACTTGTGGCTTCCGCTACGGGATTGTCCACCGGCGCTCTGTTCTGGGGCGGGGCGGTGCCCGGTGTACTGATCGGCCTGGGAAGCGCCATCGTGATTTTTATCGAAGGCAGATTCCGGGAATTTCCTAAGCGCACAGAACGCATTCCTTTTAAGGAAGCAGTCCGTGTCACCTTAAATTCCATTCTTCCTTTGATGACCGTGGTGATTATTCTGGTCGGCATGAGCAGCGGCGGCTTTACTCCTACTGAAGCGGCTGCTGTGGCTTTGGTCTATGCTTTGATCATCACAACCTTTATTTACAAGCCTATCCCCTTGAAGGAATGCTACCAGATCTGTAAAAATGTTCTGATCCAGACTTCCACCATTTACCTGATTATTGCGGGCGCTACTACCTTCTCCTATGTGCTGGCCATTGAAAACATCCCTACCAAACTCTCCAACATCATCAACAGTTTCGCCCATTCCACCTTCTCCGTTCTGCTGATCATCAACCTCATTCTTTTGGTGTGGGGTATGTTTATGGATACTGCGCCTTCTATTCTGGTACTGGTTCCCATTCTGTTCCCGGTGGCCAAAGCCGCAGGCGTAGATCCCATTCACTTTGGCGTTCTGACTGTCACCAATCTGATGATCGGTATGCTTACCCCACCCTTCGGTATGGCGCTGTACACCACCCAGTCCGTGGGCAAGTGCAAAATGGTAAACCTCATCCGAACGCTGATTCCGTTCATCGCCATGGATTTTGTGATCCTGATCCTGATCACAGTTTTCCCCGATATTGTATTGGCGCTGCCAAGGATGTTCAACTTCTGTTGACGCAATTTGCCGCTGCCATCATCAGGAATGCATCCTGCCCGCGCAGACAGGGTGCGTTCCTTTTTTGAGGGAGGTATCCCCTATGAAATTCACGCTGCCGCAAAACGCTTTTCAAGGCGGGCAACCTGTGCAGATCTCTCTGCCCGACCGTTGGAGGGCAAAATATTTCCCCCTGCCCGGAGACAGTAAACCGGCACTGACAAGCTCCGATATCCAAGCCAGACTGAATAACCCCATTGGGATGCCGCCTCTGTCTCAACTTGCAAGGGGCAAAAAACAGGTCTTAATCTTGTTTGACGACATCACCAGGGGGACGCCCACTCAGCCCATGGCAGAGTCTGTGTTGGACATTTTGCTCTCCAGCGGCGTAAAAAAAGAGAACATAGAATTTCTATGCGCTCTCGGCACACATGGAGCGCACAGCCGACAGGACCATGTAGAAAAACTTGGAGAAGCCATTGTAAACAGCTATCCCGTCTACAATCATAACTGCTATGAAAATAATGTGTGCATCGGTCAGACAAAACGCGGCTTTGACGTAAGCATCAATCAGGAATTTCTAAAAAGTGACCTTAGAATCGGATTGGGTGCCATTACTCCCCATACCATGAACGGTTACGGCGGAGGCGGAAAAATTTTGTTCCCCGGTATCGCTTCCATCGAAACCATTGCACGCAACCATACCACAGCCACGGAATTTCTCCAGCAAAACCATCTGAACAGCTCAAAAATGACTGGAAACCTGGCAATGAAGGGAATGCGTGAAGAAATTGAGGAAATGACCCGAATGGCCGGTCCCTTCTTCAAAGCAGATTGCCTCTACAACAGTAATCTGGAACTTATCGACCTGTACGCAGGCGATCCCATCCAGGAATACTACGCCGCCATTCCTGCCGCCCAAGCCGCCTATGGAATCAGTCCCATCACGGATATGGACATCGTCATCGTCAACGCAAACGCAAAGGCCAGCGAAGCCACCATTGCCACAGGCTTTGGGGCCATGGCTCTGCGGCCTGGGGGCGATGTGGTGGTCGTGGACCTTACCCGCCGCGGTCAGACTACCCACTATCTGTTTGGCTCCTTTGGCGCCCATACACACGGGCGCATGATGGGGGCCATGCCCGCCGCGCGCCCGGAAGTGGGACGCTATTTATTCTGGATGCCATATCGGGATTTGGGCGCTGCCCATTGGTTCGGAGAGCTGGACAAACAGGTCTATACCAACACCTGGGAAGAGACTTTGGCCCTGTTAGAAGAAAAATATCCCCAAGGCGCCCGTGTCGCGGTAATCTCCGACGGTACATTGGCATACTATCGGACACAATAAACCAAAGAGGAAGCAGACTTTCCGTCTGCTTCCTCTTTGTGTCAATTCTCATTCTACCCCTGCCACAGACAGACTTTTCCCGCCTTCAGCGACTGAGGTACGTCAATGATGCGCTGGTTGGCCGAACCCCGGAACCGCAGCCCCAGGTCCTTCTGCTCCAGCACAAAGGGGCCGTCCACCAAAATGTCCAGCTGCTCCAGCAGCTGCCGGCTGTGCTCCCCCACGTTACCCTCTGCCAGTTCTTCAAAGAGATAACCGGAATAGCACCAGACATCCTTTTGGGGAAGTGTCTCCCGCACCCGGCGCACCAGCTCCAGCACGGCCTGCTGATTCTGAGGCTCAAAGGGCTCGCCCCCCAGCAGGGACAGGCCCCGGATGTAGCTGCGGTCCAGCAGCTTCAAAATCTGCTGAATCTGCGCTTCCCCAAAGGGATCGCCGAAGGAAAAGTCCCAGGTTTCCGGGTTGAAGCACTCCTTGCAGTGGTGGGTACAGCCCGAGACAAACAGGCTCACCCGCACCCCGGGGCCGTTGGCCACGTCCACCTTTTTAATATCGGCGTAATTCATATCGTTCAAAGCCTCGCAGCGTCTCCGCCACAGGCGGAACGGATTTCAAATGGTCCGAAGGCGAATTCACTTCGCCGCAGGACACCTTAACCCCTGGCCGGGGCGGCCAGGGCCGCCTTTTCGGGAAAAGGCGAGGGGGGTATGGAAGCCGGCTTTTGGGCCGGCTTCCTATCTAGGGGGGACAGCGTCCCCCCTGAAAGGCCTTACAGGTGCAGCACCCGGGACTTGATCTCCTTGGTCTTGCCCACGTTCCAGAAGTTTTCTCCCAGATAGCCGCAGGTGCGCCGGGTCACGTTCATCTTGGTCCGGTCGGTGTTGTGGCAGACGGGGCACTCCCACTGGTTGTCATCGTTGATGATGATCTCCCCATCAAAGCCGCACACCTGGCAGTAGTCGCTCTTGGTGTTGAACTCGGCGTACTGGATGTTGTCGTAAATGAAGCGGACCACATCCTTCAGCGCCTCCAGGTTGTGGCGCATGTTGGGAATCTCCACATAGGAGATGCACCCGCCGGTGGAAATCTTCTGGAACTGGCTCTCGAAGGCAAACTTGTCAAAGGCGTCAATGTGCTCCCGCACATCCACATGGTAGCTGTTGGTGTAGTAGCCCTTGTCGGTGACGTCGGGGATGGTGCCGAAGCGCTCCTTGTCGATGCGGGCAAAGCGGTAGCACAGGCTCTCGGCAGGCGTGCCGTACAGGGCAAAGCCGATGTTGGTCTCCTTCTTCCAGTCGTCGCAGGCCTTGCGCAGGCGGTTCATCACCTTCAGGGCAAACTCGGTGCCCCCGGGCTGGGTGTGGCTGACCCCCTTGACCAGCTTGGTCACCTCATAAAGGCCGATATAACCCAGGGAGATGGAGGAGTAGCCCCCGTAGAGCAGCGGCTCGATGGACGCCCCCTTGGGCAGGCGGGCAATGGCCCCGTACTGCCAGTGAATGGGGGAGGAGTCGGACTTCACGTTCTTGAGGGCGTTGTGCCGGCACATGATGGCCTCAAAGCACAGCTCCAGCCGCTCGTCCAGCAGCTTCCAGAACTTGTCCTCATCCCCGCCGGACAAGATGCCGATCTGGGGCAGGTTCAGGGACACCACGCCCTGGTTGAAGCGGCCCTCAAACTTATAATTTCCGTTCTCATCCTTCCAGGGAGCCAGGAAGGAGCGGCAGCCCATGGGGGAGAACACGTTGCCCTCGTAATTTTCCCGCATCTTCTTGGCGGAGATATAGTCGGGGTACATCCGCTTGGCCGAGCACTTGACAGCAAGCTCGGTAATATAGTCGTACTTGCCCCCCTTCAGGCAGTTGTGCTCATCCAGCACATACACAAGCTTTGGGAAGGCGGGGGTGATGTAGACCCCCTTCTCGTTCTTGATGCCCTCCAGGCGCTGGCGGAGGACCTCCTCCACGATCATGGCGTTTTCCTCAATATAGGGGTCATCCTCCTGAAGATTGAGGAACAAGGTGACAAAGGGGGACTGGCCGTTGGTGGTCATCAGGGTGTTGATCTGGTACTGGATGGTCTGCACGCCGCTTCGCAGCTCGTCCCGCAGCCGGTCGTCCACCAGGCGCTCCATGGTGGCCTCGTCCACCTGGCCCGCGCACTCATAGGCGATGTGCTTGCGGAATTTTTCCTTGCTCCGGCGCAGATACTTACCCAGATGGCGCAGATCCACGCTCTGGCCGCCGTACTGGTTGGAGGCCACGCAGGCGATAATCTGGGTGGCCACGGTGCAGGCCACCTGGAAGCTCTTGGGAGACTCAATGAGCTTGCCGTTCATGACGGTGCCGTTATCCAGCATGTCCCCGATGTTGATGAGGCAGCAGTTGAAGATGGGCTGAATAAAGTAGTCCGCGTCGTGGAAGTGGATGGCCCCCTCGTCATGGGCCTTGGAGATATGCTCGGGCAGCAGAATCCGGCGGGTCAGGTCCCGGCTCACCTCTCCGGCGATGTAGTCCCGCTGGGTGGCGGCGATCATGGTGTTTTTATTGGAATTTTCCTCGGCCAGCTCCTGGTTTTCATTGCGCAGCAGGGAAAGGATGGAGTCATCCGTGGTGTTCTGCTTGCGCACCAGGGCCCGGGTATAGCGGTAAATAATGTAGGTCTTGGCCAGGTGGAACTTGTTGCGCTCCACCAGACCCTGCTCCACCAGGTCCTGAATATCCTCCACCAGTATCCGCTGGCGCTTCATGGCCTCGATGCCGTCAATGATGGCGTTGATCTCTTCCCGGCTCAGCCGGTCCTGTTCCGGCACCTCTGCGTTGGCCTTTTCAATGGCGGTTACAATCTTGCTGCGATCGTAATCCACCACGGTGCCGTCTCGTTTGATGACTTTCATATTTCTTCTCCTCTTCCTGTTCACAGGGAATATCTTTTATCAGGAACCAGGTCCTGACGGGCAAGTCCAGGTGGCATTATAGCACAGGCTTCTCTCTTTGTCTACCGCCGAATATACCATATCTTGTGCTTAACATAACATTCTTCTTCATTAAATACAAGATATGTTATATGACAGTTTTCCCGTTTTTCCCCCGGGGTATTCCCGGTTTCTGTGGCTTTTGGTTGCTCCGCAGGGGAAAATATGATATACTCCCTTTTGAAATTCAGCATTTTGCCCACAGGAGGTATCTATGCCAGAAAAACTCGCCATCGCCATGAGCGGCGGTGTGGACAGTTCCGCCGCCGCCTGTCTGCTTCAGGAGCAGGGGTACGACCTGATTGGGATGACCATGAAGCTCTTTGACAGGCCCGACCAGGTGTGGACCGACGGGGAAGACGCCAAGGCCGTGGCCCGGCAGCTTGGTTTTCCCCACCATATGGTGGACCTCTCCCCCTGTTTCCGCGCCCAGGTCATGGATTCCTTTGCCGCCGCCTATGAGGCCGGGCGCACGCCAAATCCCTGCGTGACCTGCAACCGGCACATCAAATTCGGCGCCCTGCTTCAAAAAGCGCTGGAGCTGGGGTGCGACAAGATTGCCACCGGCCATTACGCACGGGTGGAGTACGATTCCGGCTCGGGCCGGTGGCTGCTGAAAAAGGCTCTTCACCCGGAAAAGGATCAGAGCTATGTGCTCTCCACCCTCACCCAGGCGCAGCTCTCCCGGGTTCTGCTCCCTCTGGGCGCGCTCTCCAAAGAGGAAATTCGGGACATCGCCCACAGCCGTGGGCTTGTCACCGCCCACAAAAGCGACAGCCAGGACATCTGCTTTATCCCCGACGGGGATTACAGCGCCTTTATCCGCCGGCACACGGGAAAAAGCTATCCCTCCGGCCCTTTCTTGGACCAGGAGGGCGCCCCGCTCGGCCGGCACACCGGCATCATCGACTACACCGTGGGCCAGCGGCGGGGGCTGGGCGTGTCCTCCAACCACGGCAGGCTGTACGTCCGGGAGATCCGTCCCCAGGACAACGCGGTGGTCCTCTCGGACAACGAAAGCCTGTTTGCCGACACCCTGATCGCGGGGGACCTGAACCTGATCCCCTGTGACCGGCTGGACGGCCCCGTCCGGCTTCGGGCCAAAATCCGCTACCGCATGAAGGAGCAGCCCTGCACGGTAGAGCAGACCGGTCCCCGCTCCATCCGCCTCACCTTTGACCAGCCCCAGCGGGCCATCACCCCCGGTCAGACCGTGGTCCTCTATGACGGGGACGCGGTGGTGGGCGGCGCCACCATTTTGAAAGGAGTCGTCAGTCCATGAGTCAAAAGAAATATAAAAAACGCAAGCACAGCCCCACCGTCACCGCCAAACGTCAGGCGGAACAGGAGCGCATCGCCGATGAAAAGGACCGCGCCCGCAAGCGCATGGACCCCACCGCCCGGTCTTTGCTGCTGATCGATTTGGTATTTTTGGCCGTCATATCCATTTTGGACATCAACCAAATGCTCCCCCCCATGCTCAACGCCATCGCCACCATTGTGGGCGTGATCCTGCTGATTGCCGCGCTGTGGTTTCAGTTTGGAAAAAAGGACAAATGGGGCCGCTCCGGGCCGAAACTGTGAGATAGGAGAATACAGTTGCTTTTTCATCCTGTTTGGTTTATGATGAAGGGTACTGATTCCTTCTATAAGGGGACATAGAACACATGAGGAAAGATATCATTCTGCCCGGCCTGGCCCTGGCGGGCGGCGCGGCCGGCTTTCTGCTTCGGAAGTGGCAGCTGAGCTCCGCGTTCCATGAGGAGACGGGACTGTTTACCCACGGAGCACCCGCCACCTATGGGCTGCTAGGCGTGATTGCGCTGGCATTGATCCTGTTCCTGCTGCTGCTGGCCGGCAAAACAAACATCCCCCGGGACTTTCTGCCCGCCTTTGGGAGCCCCGAAGCGGGGCAGATGACCGTCTGGGCGGCGGCGGGACTGCTGTTTCTGGCGGCGGGACTGCTGAACCTGATGGAGGGGGGGCAGCTGCTCCAGCTCTGGCAGGCAACCTCCCCCCTGGATCGGGACCCCACCCAGTTCACCCTTGCGGGCGCGCGGGTGCTGGGCGCCCTGCTCTGCTTTCCCGCGGGGGCGGCGGTACTGCTGATGGGACGCAGCGCCTACCGCTGGGAATTTCCCGAATCTCTCGGGTATCTGGCCTCCACCCCCGCCTTTGCCGGGCTTTTGTGGCTGTTCTCCACCCATCTGGAGCACGGGACGGAACCCGTTCTCATGCGGTACGGCTTCACGCTCTCCGCGGCCGCTTTTCTTATGCTGGCCCACTACTACTTTGCCGGTTTCCTGTTTGAGCGGCCCCGTCCCCGCCGGGCCCTGTTCTTCGCCCTGTCCGGTATCGTTCTTGGTCTGACCTCCCTGGCCGACGGCCTCAGTCTGGGGCTGAGCGTGCTCACGCTGGCCTTTCTCCTGTCCGCGCTGGGCTTCGCCCGCGCCCTGCTGGTCAGCGCATATGGCTCCGGCTGGCCGGATCGAATGCCCTCTGGGGCGGAGGATTGTGAAGATAGAGAAGATCAGGCTCAATCATGATATATTGGAGGTTGCCTCATTATGGAAAAAAAGCGTTTTTATATTACCACTCCCATCTATTACCCCAGCGATAAACTGCACATCGGACACACCTACTGCACCGTGGCCACCGACGCCATGGCCCGGTACAAGCGCCTGTGCGGCTACGACGTGCTGTTTCTCACCGGCACCGACGAGCACGGACAGAAGATCGAGGACAAGGCCAAGGAGGCCGGCGTCTCCCCCAAGGAGTTCGTGGACAAAATCGTCACCGGCGAGCGGGGCGTACTGGACCTGTGGCGGCTGATGAACATCTCCAACGACCGCTTTATCCGCACCACCGACGACTACCACGTCTCCGCCATCCAGAAGATTTTTAAAAAAATGTACGACAACGGGGACATTTACAAAGGAAAGTATGTGGGCAAATACTGCAAGCCCTGCGAGTCCTTCTGGACGGAGAGCCAGCTGGTAGACGGCAAGTGCCCCGACTGCGGCCGCGAGGTCCAGGACGCGGAGGAGGAGGCCTACTTCTTCCGCCTGAGCAAATATGCCGACCGCATCCAGCGCCTGCTGGAGGACACCGATTTTCTGGAGCCCCGCTCTCGGGTCAATGAGATGGTCAATAACTTCATCAAGCCCGGCCTGGAGGACCTGTGCGTTTCCCGCACCTCCTTCACCTGGGGCATCCCCGTGGACTTTGACCCGGGCCATGTGGTCTATGTGTGGGTGGACGCCCTGTTCAACTACACCACCGCCCTGGGCTTCATGAACGACAGGTATGACGACTATGAGAAGTTCTGGCCCGCCGACGTCCACTTTGTGGGCAAGGAGATTGTCCGCTTCCACTCCATCATCTGGCCCGCCATGCTCATGAGCATGGGTATGCCGCTGCCCAAGAAGGTATTCGGCCACGGGTGGTTGCTGCTGGACGGAGGCAAGATGTCCAAGTCCAAGGGCAACGTGGTGGACCCCTATATCCTGGCCGAGATGTTCGGGGTGGACGCGCTGCGCTTCTTCCTGCTGCGCACCTTCCCCTTCGGCTCCGACGGCAATTTCTCCAACGAGGCCCTCATCAGCACCATCAACGTGGATCTGGCCAACGACCTGGGCAACCTCCTCTCCCGCACCGTGTCCATGGTGGGCAAGTACTTTGACGGCGCTCTGCCCGAAGAGCAGACCGAGGACAAGGAGAAGGACGGGGAGCTTGTGGAGCTCATTTCCTCCCTCCGGGATCGCTATGAGGAGCAGATGGAGAAGTTCGCCTTCCAGAACGCCCTGAGCGAAATCTTCAAGGTCATCGGCCGGGCCAACAAGTATATCGACGAGAACGCCCCCTGGGTCCTGGCCAAGGACATGGAGGCAAACGGCCCCCGCCTGGCCCGGGTGATGTACAACCTGCTGGAGGCCCTGCGGGTGTGCGGCATCCTTTTGACTCCCTTCATCCCCGACTCCGCCGTCAAGGTCCTCAACCAGATCGGCGCCGGCGAGGACTGCCGCACCTGGGAGAGCGCCGGGGTGTACGGCTCCCTGCCCCACACCGTCACCGTCCAGCGGGGGGACAACCTCTTCCCCCGTGTGGACACGGAGCGTGCCCTGGAGGAGCTGGAGGCTGCCGCCGAGGCCGCCAGGAAGGCCGCCCTTCCCGACCTGGAGCTGGAACCCCAGCTCAGCGAGGCGGTGGACTTTGACACCTTCTGCAAGAGTGATTTCCGGGCCGTGAAGGTGAAGGCCTGTGAAAATGTGAAGAAGTCCAACAAGCTGCTGAAGTTCACCCTGGATGACGGCACCGGCACAGACCGGCAGATTCTCTCGGGCATCGCCCAGTTCTACAAGCCGGAAGACCTTGTGGGCAAGACCCTGATGGCCATTGTCAACCTTCCCCCCCGGAAGATGATGGGCCTGGAGTCCAACGGCATGCTCATCTCCGCCGTCCACA
>JAXWVI010000047.1:0-1323 GCA_037245165.1 bacterium | reverse complement strand
ATTTCAACAACCCTATCCATATTCACTTCATTGGCATAGGCGGTATAAGTATGAGTGGGCTTGCCAAGATTCTTTTATCTAAAGGTTTTACCATTTCAGGTTCAGATTCACACTCATCAGCACTTACCGATGAACTCATTGGCGATGGATGTTTAGTATCCGTTCCACAGAGTGCCAGTAATATAACTAATGATATAGATCTTGTTGTATATACAGCAGCAATTCACCCTGATAACCCTGAATTCAAGGCAGCTAAGGAAGCCGGTCTTCCAATGCTTACCCGTGCAGAGCTCCTTGGTCAGATTATGACTGTCTACAAGAATGCCATTAATATTGCAGGTACTCACGGAAAGACAACAACTACTTCAATGGTTTCTGAGATACTGCTTGCATCCAGCATGGATCCTACTATCTCTGTAGGCGGCATACTTAACAGCATTGGCGGCAATACAAGAGTCGGCGGTGATAAGTATTTCGTTGCAGAAGCCTGCGAATATACTAACAGCTTTTTATCATTTAATCCTACAATGAATATTATTCTCAATGTCAAAGAAGACCACCTTGATTTCTTCAAGGATATTGATGACATCCGTCATTCTTTCAAGCTTTTCACTGAAAAGCTTCCTTCTGACGGAACTCTTATCATCAATACTGACATTGATAATTATGAATATTTCTATCAGGATACTGACTGCGAAGTCATTACATTTGGTTCTGACCCTGCAAAGAGCACGTACAGTGCTTCTGACATCAGTTACGATGAACTTGGAAGATGCACTTATACTCTTCTTATTAATAATGAAAAGGCTGACACTATAACTCTTGGTGTTCCAGGACTTCACAATGTTTATAATTCCCTTGCCGCTATTGCCGCTGCAAGAAAGCTCTCTGTTGATATGGAACATATCAAAACAGGTCTTTCTAACTTTAAGGGTACTAACAGAAGATTTGAGAAGAAAGGTACATTTAACGGAGTTACAGTTATCGATGACTATGCTCATCACCCTGATGAAATCCGTGCCACTTTAAGTTCTGCCACACACTATCCACACAACCATGTATGGGTAGTTTTCCAGCCTCATACATATTCGCGTACGAAGCTTCTGTTCAATGAGTTTGCTGATGCATTAAGCCACGCTGATAAGGTTGTCCTTGCCAAGATATACGCTGCAAGAGAGACGGATACGCTTGGAATCAGTTCTGCTGACCTGTGTGAGAAGATTAAGTCTCTCGGTAAGGAATGTGTATACATTGACAATTTTGATGATATTGAAAAATATTTATTAAAAAATTGTATCAACGGTGACTTGTTAATAACTATGG
>JAXWVI010000046.1:0-1037 GCA_037245165.1 bacterium | reverse complement strand
ATAAAGCTGCATTGCGACATTTGAGAAAACACAATGAAATACCGAAGGGTACACGATTTGTTCTGGTTAGTCGTTTTATTGGTGGTGATAGGATTTTAGTGAAGAGGTAGAACATGAGAACGAATGATATTTTATTAGATGGATTTAATGATATCCGCACACTTCAAAGATATCTTTATATGTCAGATGAACATTATATTGAGATAGAAAATGTCATTGGAGTAAAACTGAGAATCAGAATGGGAGAGAACTTACATTATTATTGTAAGAATATGAATTTCCCAGATTTGCCAGATGCATGTTTTTCAGAGTCAATGACGAATGAAACTATGTTGGGCATTATCGACCAGTTAAAAGAGAATCCGGCAACTGAATATCCAAACAGTTTTAAGAATAGATGGGACGAGATAGTATCAATAACATCTGCAAACGTAGCTCAGAACGAATATAAATGGGCGAATGGAAGATACAGAGGGAGTGTGTAAGATGAAAAACATCAAAATGCCAGAAAATGTAAAAATGATTCTTGATAAATTATCAAATGAAGGGCATGAAGCTGTTATAATTGGTGGTTGCGTGCGTGATTCTATCATGGGGATTGAACCTCATGACTGGGATATTGCCACATCTGCCCAACCAGAAGAAATAATGGAATGTTTCAAACATTACAATCTAATGAAAGCTGGATTAAAACATGGGACAGTAACCGTTATCATTGACCATGAACCGTATGAAATCACTACTTACAGAATTGACGGGGAGTATTCAGATCATCGAAGACCTGATTCTGTTGATTTCACATGTGATTTAGCAGAGGATATTATGCGCCGGGATTTCACAATCAATGCTATTGCGTATGACGGAGAAAATATTATTGACTTGCATGACGGTGTTGGAGATCTACAGAAAGGAATTATCCGTTGTGTTGGTAATGCAAATGCAAGATTCAGAGAAGATCCACTTAGAATTCTCCGGGCGATTCGATTTCCTCCTTCATGCCACTACTGATGCGGTCGCCATAGATGACCAAGCGATCA
>JAXWVI010000045.1:0-76325 GCA_037245165.1 bacterium | reverse complement strand
GGTGCCGGCGGCATGGGCGGCAACCAGACCTGGGCCGGCAAGATGCACGGCGCCGTGGTCATTCTGGCTGACGCTGACGAGCGCGTCATTGACCGCCGTATTTCCAAGAATTATATGGACATGAAGGTCCACTCCCTGGATGAGGCCTGGAAGATCGCTCAGGAGCACGTTGCCAAGGACGATCCCATCTCCATCGGCGTGGTTGGCAATGCTGCCGACATCTTTGAGGAGGCTCTGGCCAAGAATTATATCCCCGCCGTGGTCACCGAGATGTGCCCCTGCCACGACCCCATCTCCTACATCCCCTCCGGCTACACCGGCGAGCAGGCTGATGTGTACCGCGGTGAGCACCGTGAGCAGTATCTGGCCGATGCCCGTGAGACCATGAAGCGTCAGCTGCGCGCCATGATCGAGTTCAAGAAGCGGGGCGTTGAGGCCTTTGAGTACGGCACCAGCATCCGTAAGGAGTGCATGGACGCCGGTATGCCCGAGGCTGAGGCCAAGCAGATCGAGGGCTTTGTGGCCGCTTACATCCGTCCCCTGTTCTGTGAGGGCCGTGGTCCCTTCCGCTGGACCTGCATCTCCGGCGATCCCGCCGACCTGGCTCGTCTGGACGATCTGGCTCTGGAAATCTGCAAGGGCGACGCTCTGGTAGAGCGCTGGATCAACCTGGCCCGCAAGCACCTGCCCATCGAGGCTCTGCCCGCCCGTATCTGCTACATGGGCTTCGGCGAGCGCCGCCGCTTCGGTCTGGCCGTCAACGACCTGATCAAGAAGGGCGAGATCAAGGGCCCCGTGGCCTTCTCCCGCGACAACCTGGACTCCGGCTCCATCGTCAACCCCACCTTCGAGTCCGAGAATATGCCCGACGGCGGCGACTACATCTCCGACTGGCCCATGCTCAATGGTCTGCTTGACTGCGCTGCCATGTGCGACCTGATCGCCATCCAGGCCAACTACTCCATGGGCGAGGCCGTCCACACCGGCGTTACCATGATCGCTGACGGCTCCGACGAGGCCGACTTCCGTCTGGGCGCCTGCATGGTTACCGACTCCGGTATCGGCGTGGTCCGTCACGCGCAGTCCGGCTATCAGACCGCCAAGGACGTCTGCAACGGCAAGGGCAAGATCGCCGGCGGCGACAGCATTAAGATTCCTCTGTGGTGGGAGCCCGCCGACAAGGTTACCTTTGGCCCCGAGGGCGAGTACGTCCGCTAATCTTCAGCTTCACCGTTTTCTTCCTATTTCAAGTGGGAAGGGCGACTCGCATACTGCGCGTCGCCCTTTTCGCCTATCCTGAAAACCTTTGATAAGGGGGCAAAACTTTATGGAACAAAAGGAAAATAAATTGCTCATTGAAAATGCCGCCCAGGTCCTGACCATGCGCGGGGAGAGTAACCATGATGTGGGTATGTTGGAGTCGGGCTGGATTTATATTGAGGGAGATAAGATCAAGGCCATCGGGACCAAAGAAGAAGTAGAGCAGGCCATTGGGTCCCTGGAGGACGTGGAGCGCATTGATGCCACAGGTAAAGTGATTACCCCCGGCTTCGTGGACTGCCATACTCATGTGGTGTTCGGCGGGTCCCGGGTGGCGGAGTATGCCATCAAGCTAACGGACGACCGGCCGGAGACTTTGGAAAAATACGGCATCCCCACTGGTATTTACGCATCGGTCAACATGACCCGGGATGTGCCCGTGGAGGTCCTGGCCGCCCGTGCTGAGCGCAGAATGCGCAATATGCTGATTACCGGCACCACCACCATCGAGAGCAAGAGCGGGTATGGCCTGACACTGCCCTCTGAAATGAAGATGCTGGAGGTCAACCGCCTGCTCAGTGCCAACCTGCCCATGGACATTGTCCCCACCTTCCTGGGCGCCCACGGCTGGGAAGAGGGAAAGGACAAGGATTGGTATATTGACCACCTGTGCCAGGATATGATTCCACAGGTGGCGGCCTTCAAAATGGCCTCCTTCAACGACGTCTGGGTGGACGAGGGACACTTTACCGCCGCCGATGCGGAAAAAATTCTTTCCTGCGGCCGGGACTACGGCCTCATCCCCTCCATTCATACCGACGCCTACTCAGATATCGGCGGCTCCGCCCTGGCCGCGGAGATGAAAATGGCCAACGCCGGACACCTGAACTATACCCCGCTGTCTGTGCTGCCCAAGCTGCGGGATGCCGGCGTAGTAGGCGTGATCCTGCCCGGCACTGACTTTGCCGTGCACCATCCCCATCCGGTCAATCCCAGGCCCATGCTGGACTGTGGCATGACCTTGGCTCTGGCCACCAACTGTAACCCCGGCTGCTGGATGGAATCCATGCAGATGGTGTTGGTGCTGGCCTGCCGCCTGCATCGCTTCTCTCCCGCCGAGGCATTCCGGGCCGCTACCTACGGCTCTGCCCGGGCCCTCACACTGGATGACCGGGGTGTGCTGGATGTGGATAAAGTGGCCGACCTGCTCATCCTGGATGTGGAGACGTTTGAGGATGTGGTCTATAAGTTCGGACGCAATCATGTCCAGACGGTGATTAAAGGCGGACAGGTGGTTGTGGAGGATGGCCGTATCGTAAAAGAACGCCAGGGCGAAACGCCTAAATTTTGATATGTTGTGAGTAGAGAAAAAGGGAGAATTACATTGTAATTCTCCCTTTTTGTTGAAGAACAGAACATAGAAAATGAGGTTAGGACTGCTTTGCAGAACCTAACCTCATTTTCCGTTGAGGGGAAGACCAAGAAGAAAGAGAGTGGCCGGAAATTATTTCAGCGCGCCGACAGCGGCTTCCACCGCCTGGACATATTTTCCTTCACGAATTTGCTGAGCAACTTTGTTCATATCCAGATAAATGGCCCGGTCCTGATCCATAAAGGTCACTTCGCTGCGGACCAGATCGTACGCCGCGCGGGTTCCCTTGCCCAGTTTGTCCGCACCCTTAAAATCTGCGGCTTGTGCGGCACACAAAAGCTCTACGGCCAGCACGCTCTGGACGTGGCTGATAATAGTAGCAGCCTTGCGGGAGGCGATGGTACCCATGCTGACGTGGTCCTCCTGATTGGCGGAGGTGGGAATGGAGTCAACACATGCAGGGTGAGCAAGCACCTTGTTCTCAGATACCAGAGCCGCGGCTGCGTACTGCGCGACCATAAAGCCGTCGTTGATGCCCTCCACAGGCGTGAGGAAGCCGGGCAGACCGCTCAGCTGGGGGTTGACCAGACGCTCAATGCGCCGCTCAGCCACGTTGGCGTACTCAGCCATGGCAATTCCGAGGGTGTCCATCGCGACGGCGACCGGCTGACCGTGGAAGTTACCGCCGGAGAAGATATCGCCGTTGTCGGGGAAAATGAGGGGGTTATCCGTCACGGAGTTAATCTCGGTCTCGATGACCTGGCGGACGTAGTCATAGGCCATGCGGCTGGCGCCGTGAATTTGAGGCAGACACCGGAGGGTATAGGCATCCTGGACCCGGATGCCGCCCTGATGGACGGTCAGGCCGCTGCCCTCCAGCAGCTGGCGGAAGTTGGCGGCCACATTGATCTGACCGCTGTGGGGACGGATGGCCTGAATGCGGGGATCATAGGGATCGACGATGCCTTCCAGAGAATCCACCGTGAGAGCGGCGGAAATATCGGCGGTTTTGAGAAGAATTCCGGCATCATATACTGCTAAAGTGGCAACGCCCATCATGGCGCAGGTTCCGTTAATGAGGGCCAGACCTTCTTTGGCCTTCAGCTTTACAACGGGGATGCCCGCGGCCTCCATAGCCTCGCGGCCGGGCATTACCTTGCCCTGGTAGACGGCTTCGCCTTCGCCGATCATAGGCATGACCATGTGGGCCAGGGGGCAGAGGTCACCGCTGGAACCAACAGAACCCTTTTCGGGGATGACAGGATGGACGCCGCGGTTGAGCATTTCCAGCAGGGTCTCCACAGTGGAAAGCCGAATACCGGAAAAGCCCTTTGCCAGGGCGTTGGCCCGCAGCAGCATGATCGCTCTGGTCACGTCTTCCTTAAAAGGATCGCCAACGCCGCAGGCGTCGGAGACAATCAGATTGTACTGAAGCTGATCCAGGTCATTTTCCGAAATGGCAACATTGACAAATTTGCCAAAGCCAGTGTTAAGGCCGTAAACAACCTTGCCCTCGGCAATATTTTTTTCCACGATGTCGCGAGAGATCTGGATGGCCTTTTTCGCCTCATCAGTCAGCGCTACCTTAGCTCCATGACGACAAATCTCTACGATATCTTCCAAAGTAAGGCTGTTCCCGTCCAGATAAATTGTTTTTTCCATAAAACCTTCCTCCATTCCGCTGTTTTGACTGTTGTTATGTTCTCAATGCTTCTTTTTTTGTGCTGGATGAATACGATAACAATGATACCTATATTTTATCGGAGCCATGTCGATAAACTGTCGACCCAAGTTCTGAAAAGAAAATTATATACTTTGGTTTTTGCAATATTTCAATAAAATTCTTTAAAATGTTTCTCAATTTATGACAAAATAACGAAACTGGTAAAGCGGATTCTTTTTTATCGACATTTCTTCGTCACAAAATTTTTATGATAAAAGCCTAAGCATCAACCAAAGGAAACTTATGTTTGCAGGGCGTCCCGGCAATCGCCGGGGCTTTGGAGCAACCAGTCCAAGTTGGGGGGGGTGAGATTTGTTTTCTTGATGAAACCGCAGCAGAACAAAATGAAATAAGAGAGGAGTCCCGCCTTAGACTAAGAGAGGAGAGTGTACTTGTGTTAGAAATTATTACCAATCCCGTAACTCTGTCGGTTATTGTAATGTGCGTTTTATGCTTGATGAAGCTGAACGTGATCCTTTCCCTGCTGGTGGCTGCTCTGGTTGCTGGCCTGACGGCCGGAATGGGGCTGGATGTCATTATGAGCGACGTGATTGCCGGATTAAATGGTAACGGCACCAATGCCTTGGCTTATCTTTTATTGGGCACGTTCGCTGCCGCCCTGTCCAGTACAGGCTTGGCTACCCTGTTAGGAAAATGGATTGCGTCCATGGTAAAGGAACGCAAATGGGTTTTGCTGCTTACGTTCCTGCTGTGTGCCTGTATTTCCGGCACCTTGGTCCCCATCCATATTGCGTACATTCCCATTTTGTATCCGCCCCTGCTGTCCATGATGAACCGGATGAAGATGGACCGCCGCCAGGCAGCTTGTGTGACGGAATGTGGTCTGATTGCCATGTATGTGACCATCCCCATTGCCTATGGCTCGATTTTCCAGGGAACCATTGCCGATAATATGACCATGAATGGGATGCCCATTGAACTGATGGAAATTTGGCCCTATACCATTATCCTGGGTGCAGGTATGCTGGTAGGCCTGATTGCCTCCTGGTGGTTCTATCGTAAGCCCCGTGAATATCAGGACATTGCCATCGCCGGCCACGAGATCACCGAAGACGACCTGAAATTGGATAAAAATCATATTGTTGGCCTGATTTCCATTGTGGCGGTTCTGGCAGTGCAGCTGGGTATGGATTCCATGCCTTTGGGCGCTATGGCCGGTTTGGCCATCCTGATTATCGGCGGTGCCGTAAAGCTGCGCGACAGTGATTCTACCGTGGCAGAAGGCATCCGGCTGATGGGCATGATTTCTTTTGTTATGCTGATTGCCGGCGGTTATGCCAATGTGGTTCGGAGCACCGGAGCGGTTGACACTTTGATTGACGCCACTCTGGCGGTTTTGGGCGGCAGCCGCGCAATTACCATGATGGTCCTGATTCTGATTGGCCTGCTGATTACCATGGGGATTGGCACCTCGTTCGGTACGATCCCGGTTATCGCGCTGCTGTATGTCCCCATGTGTCAGGAGCTGGGCGTCAGCGTCGGCGCCACGGTGTGCCTCATCGCCTGCGCGGCTGTGCTGGGCGACGCTGGCTCGCCTGCATCTGACAGCACCCTGGGCCCAACGGCCGGTCTCAATGCGGATGGTCAGCATGACCATATTTGGGATACCTGTGTGCCTACCTTCTTGTTCTATAACATTCCTCTGATTGTTGCCGGCTTTATCGGAACTATGATTCTGTAAAGCAGGGCATTCACGGCGAAACCAGTCAACATAAAATCGTTTGCGGCGGATGATTCATCAAGAAAAAGTTTGTACAATAGGACTAAAGTCGGTGCGGCCGGAAGACGCTGTTGTTTTCCGGTCGCACCGCTTTTTGATTGGAAAAAAACATTTGACCTGTCAATGGAACAGACACAAGCGGGTAACAATATACCTCCTTCCTGGTCCAATTTCAACAGGTATTTACCAAAACCATAAAATTTTCAACCCACAGGTACAAATTCCCTTGCCCCGCCCGGCGGCGTTTCGTTAAGCCGGCGCTTTGTTTTGCTTGACAATATGCTAATATACTCTTAAAATAATTTAATTAACGGGGGAAGGAGATGATTTTTGCAATTCCCGAAAGACGAGGTAATTGACAATTTTGATATTTCCATCGACAGTTTCTCGACGGCTCACAGTATAGTATTTGCATATAATTTGAAACGAGCTAAAATTCGTTTTCGTGTATTTGGTACAAATAATGTGAGGATCGGAGGGAAGTCTTGTGGAAATATATCATGAGGCGCAGAAGCTGCAGGACCAGTTGGTTGAATGGTATCGTGAACTGCACCAGATCCCGGAGACCGGGCTGATTTTGCCCAAAACGTCGGCTTTTGTCAAAAATGCGCTGGATCAGCTTGGATTGACCTATGAAGAATACCCTGGTCATTCCGGTATGACGGTGCGCATTGGAGGGAAAAAGAACGGGGGAAGGACAGTGGCGCTGCGGGCAGACATGGACGCGCTGCAAATCCAGGAAGATACCGGCCTTCCATACGCGGCCAAAAACGGAAATATGCATGCCTGCGGCCATGACAGTCACACAGCTATGCTGTTGGGAGCGGCCAAGCTCTTGAAAGCCCATGAAGAAGAACTGGAAGGAACCGTCAAACTCATCTTTCAGCCGGCTGAGGAAGGTCCCGGCGGAGCCGAACCTATGGTGCGGGACGGCGTGGTGGATGATGTAGACGGGATTTTTGCTATGCACATCGGCAATTTGCTGAATGGCAAAGGGAAGCGCACAGTTGACGTGACCTGGGGTGAAACGACTGCGGCGGATGACCAAGTCATTATTGAAATTACCGGATTAGGCGGGCATGGTTCTGTCCCCCATCAA
The DNA here is from genome assembly GCA_037245165.1 of bacterium. Lineage (GTDB taxonomy): Bacteria > Bacillota > Clostridia > Oscillospirales > Oscillospiraceae > Lawsonibacter. The sequence goes on along the minus strand of JAXWVI010000045.1, from coordinate 69,130 downwards.
TGTGTGGATCCCGTGGTGGTGGCGGCTCAGATCATCAATAACCTGCAATACATTGTCAGTCGTGAGACAGACCCCTTTGACAGCGTGGTGATTACCATTGCCAGTGTGGAGGCGGGGCGTGGAACCTTTAATGTGATTCCTGAGACAGCAACGCTGAAAGGTACCATTCGAAACGCGGCGCCCAGAACGAGAGATTTTGTGCTGGACCGCATCCGCCAGGTTGCCCAGGATACCGCAAAGATGATGCGTGCCAGCTGCACGGTAGACTTTGTAGATGGGTATCCCGCCTTGGTGAACGACCGCAGAATGGTGGAATCATTCCTGAAAACGGCCGGAAAGTGTCTGCCGGAGGAAGAAATCAATGTTCTTCCCCATGGAGTGACCGGCGGAGAGGATGCGGCCTTCTTTTTCCAGGAGCGTCCGGGATGTTATTTTGTTCTGGTCAGCAGCGCGCCGTGCCCCACCGATGGAAAGAGCTATGGAGCGCATCATCCTCGTTTCTGCCTGGATGAGTCCGTTTTTTGGAAGGGTTCCGGACTGATGGCCCAATGTGCCGCAGACTGGTTGGCTGAGCCTACCGTGCCGTGAACGGGAGCGTCGGCGGGGGGTGTTTTCCTGATGGCGATTCTGGGTCCGGCAATGGGGAAATCCCGGCCTTCAACGCCTTGCGTCCGCTGGGCGGATGGGGTGTGAGGCGATTGTTCTGTCCTTTGCTTCAATCAAATAAATGAGCGCTTTGCCGCTTCGATGAAAAGAGAAAGCCAATCACCGTAACAGAAAACATAGGCTAGGAGGTAGTGGTTATGGAACATAAAGCACCCGAATTGTTTATTAAGGAAGCAGTCGAGAAAAACCATACGGCGGCGGTGGAACTCAGCGATGATTTGTACGCACATCCTGAATTGCCCGACCAGGAATTTCGGTCCAGCCAAAAAATAGTGGAAATGCTGCAGCAGGCGGGGTATCAGGTAGAGTATCCCTATCTGGGTTATCCAACCGGCTTCCGGGCGGTTCTGGATCATGGGGACGGCCCCAGTGTGGCAATTCTGACCGAGTATGACGCGCTTCCCGGGTTGGGGCATGCCTGCGGTCACAATGCCCACGGGGCTATGTCGGTGCTGTCGGCGCTGGCAATGGCTGACATCAAGGATCATTTCCAGGGTAAAGTCTATGTTTTTGGTACTCCCGCTGAGGAAGAAGATGGCGCCAAAGTAGGTATGGCGGCTCAGAAGGCCTTTGACAATATGGATGTAGCCATGATGATCCACAGCTGGAGCGGCGGCAAGAGCGTACCAAACATGGATGTGCTCAGTTTGCGCTGCTACATCATTGAATTTACAGGGCTGTCGGCTCACGCCGTGGCCGGTCCCTGGAAGGGCCACAGCGCTTTGGCAGCCGCTCGGAAATTCTTGGATCTGGTTGACGCGCGCCGGGAGTGCTTTACCCCTGATATCCATGTCAATGGGGTCATTACCGAGGGCGGACAGTATCCCAATATTCTGCCCGAGCGTGCTGTGGTGCGGATGGAAATTCGTACGGATTCTCTGGGAAAACTTGAGACGATGGATGAAATTGTGCGCAAGTGCGCGCAGGGAGCCTGCATTGCAATGGATTGCCAGGTCAAGTTCACAAAGGGATTTGAGGATTTTGACGATATGGTTCGGGTCCCGGTTTTGGAAAAGGCGGTTGCCCAGCTCTTTGAAGATATGAACCTGCCCTGGAGCGAAGTTTTGGCTCCCAACGGATCTTCTGATGTAGGAAATGTGAGCTACCATTGTCCGACCATTCAATCGCTGGTATCCCTGTGTGAGCAGTCGTATGCGTTACATACGGAACAGTTCCGGGACGAAACCGTAAAGGCCCCGGCCCACCAGGCCATCGCGTACGGTGCAGAACTGATCTCCAATATCATGTATCGGGTTTTGACCGACACAGAGTTCCGGGAGGAGGTTCGCCAGTCCTATTTGTCTCAGAAAGAGAAAAAAATGAGTCTGTAAAGGAGGGGAGATGTCGGGGATCTGATAAAATCCCGTACAGTAACAGGATGTGAAATGTAAAAGAGGAGGAGCTTTCTATGGAAAACGGCAGTACTTTAGTAAAGAAGAAACGATTTACCCTTCCGCACATTTATGTGCTGATGATGGCGATCATCGTGATCTGTGCCATTGCCAGCTGGATTCTTCCCGCAGGTCAGTTTGAACGTGTGGTGAATGAGGCGGGTCAGAATGTAGCCGTTCCCGGTACCTTCCACACGGTGGAACAGACGCCTGTCGGCTTTTTCCAGATGGTACAGTGCATTTACACCGGCTTTTGTTGATGCCGGCGGTGTAGTTTTCTTTGTGTTCATCTCCTATGCATCCATCGGTATCATGATTGGCAGCGGAGCCTTCAATGGATTGGTGGCCTTCTTGCTGAAGATTTTCAAGGGAAAAGCCCGCGCGGCCATTATTCCTATTTTTATGGTCGTGATTGGAGCTGCCTCCTCCACCATCGGCCTGTTTGAGGAGTGGTTCCCGTTTATCCCCATCTTCGTGGGAATTTCCATCGCAATGGGATTTGACGCGGTTGTGGGCCTTGGCATCGTGGCGTTGGGCGCAGGCATGGGATATTCCGGCGCCGCCATGAACCCCTTCACCATGGGCATTGCCCAGAGCATCGCGGAAGTTCCCTTCCCCTCCAACATGGGGTACCGGGTATTCTCTCATGCGTGCATGATCGTGGTGGCCTCCTTCTTCCTGATTCGGTATGCCCTGAAGGTGCAGGCCGACCCCACCAAGAGCCTGGTTTATGGGGACAATTTCTCTAAATTCTCCATGAGTGAGGAAGAATTGAAGAATCACCCCTTCGGAATCAGAGAGAAACTGGTTCTGTGTGTTCTGGTTGTGGGAATTGCGGTAATCGTTTGGGGCTGCCGTGTCAATGGCTGGTACTTCACTGAGCTGTCTGCCGTATTTATCATCATGGGTATTGTCAGCGGCATCATTATGGGCTATGGGCCCAATAAGATTGCGGACAAGTACGCCAGCGGCTTTACCGATGTGGCAATGGCTTGTATGATGATCGGCTTGGCCAGAGGCATCCTGATGGTGCTGACTGCCGGCAACATCATTGACACCGTGGTGTACTACCTCTCTCTGCCTCTGTCCAGCCTGCCCACCTGGCTGGCTGCTGTGGCGATGTTGGTATTCCAGACCTTCCTGAACTTCCTGATTCCTTCCGGCTCCGGTCAGGCGGCGACCACCATGCCCATTATGGCGCCTATGGCCGACCTGCTGGGCCTGACCCGCGATACCGCTTGCTTGGCGTTCCAGTTCGGCGACGGACTGTCCAACTGCCTGTGGCCCACTGCCATGGTAGGTATCATCAGCGGCCTGGCTGGCGTGAAGATTGAAAAGTGGTGGAAGTTCTTTATTCCCTGCTTTATTGCCATCTTTATTGTGCAGGCGTTTTTGATGATCGGCGCCGCCATGATTGGGCTGTAAGAACCAGAAACAATCATCACATATCACACGAATACGGGCTTCCTGCAGCACCCTGACTCACAACGAGTCAAGGGCGGCAGGGCAGGACCGCCGCACAAATGGAAAGGCCTCCACAGACGAAAAAGTCTGTGGAGGCCTTTTTATGGCTTCCCGGGACGTGATGAGCCGTGTTTGGTGTTCCAATGCGCATGGCGGCCCAGAGCAAATGATGCCCGGAACCAGCCAACGGATGCCGACACTCGACTTATTCTATGATGTCCAGAAGTTCAGAAACCTCTTTTCGGGGAGGGGCGCTCTTGGCCCCCTCCAGAGGATAACCCAGAGCAATCAAATTGGTGACACGCTCGTTTTCCGGAATCGAAACATATTGGCGGAGCAGCTTATCATCAAAAACGCCCAGAATGACGCTGCCGATGCCTTTGCTGTATGCGGCCAGGCAGAAGGTCTGGTTGGCAATACCTGCGTCAAACATCTCCCAGCGGTCCTCTTGCGGGGTGGAATAGCTCCCGTCCTTTTCATAACCGCTGACCTTGGTTACGACTGAGACAATAACCAGCGCGTTGCAGCGCACAATCGTCTTGGCGTTGAACTCAAACCCCAACACACAGTTTTCAGCAATCTGTTCTTTCACAGCCGGGTTTTTTACAACGTGATAGCGTACAACCTGCGTATTTTTCCAGGAAGGCGAAAAGCGGGCAAGATCTACGATCTCCTCCAAAACAGATGGACTGATGTCCTGGTCAGAGTACTTCCGGACGCTGCGTCTGTTTTTGATACATGTATCGATCTCCATAAAACCCCTCCATAATCATTTGATACCAACGATATTACCATAGAAAAAGTTGGCCGTCAAACTGTGTCCATGTAGCGATGCATGAGGTTGACCAAGCTTTAAGCGAAATAGGGCAAAGCCTGGTGCTATCCCGCATATTTTCCGTAGTGAAATAGAGTGTGGGCTGATGTTAAGGGGGAGCGGGTCATTCCGGCAGGGAAAACGTGACGGAGACATCGCCGCTGCCCAGCGCATCCTCCCAGCCGGTCAGGTCGCTGATTTTGCCCAGGCGGGTATAGCTCCAGGAATTGGAGCCGTAGAATATAACAATCTGATTTCCCTGATACAGCACGATATCTCCGGCCTCGGTGGTGGTCTGAACATTGCTGGCAGGCAGACTTTGGCCCAGCGCACCTACCTTCTCAAAACCGGCATAGTCGCTCATTTGGATGGTAATGGGACCGCTCGACAAAAGCTCTTTTAGTGCATCGGCCCCGGAATTTTCTGCAAAACTGGCTGTAAACGTGCTGTCTTCGACTGTGACATAAAAAATAGTTTGATCCATAACAGGCTGTTCCTCCAATGGTTCCGGCTGGGCAGACCCGTTGTCCATGTGGGGGGCGCCGCTCTCGGCCGTGAAGTTTCCGGTTTCATCAGGGGCATGGACACAGGCGAACAGGGGCAGAGCCGCAAGAGCTGCCAATAAGATAGGCAGGATCTTCGTCATTTTACCATCTCCTTGTATGCAAATGGCCTGTGGCGTAGTTCATGATTTGGAACGATAGGGGCGGCGTCTTTGTTATACCGGGCACACTGTTTTAGGCGCAGCAATTTTTGCATCTGACTGATGCCGCGGCCACAGTTACCTCGCAGTTGGCGTTTTCGTCGTCCCGAATCAGTTTGCCGATGGCGGGAACGGAAATATGGCCGGAATAGGGATTTTTGATGCTGACCACAGGGGTCAGAATCGTAGCCTCCACGTCGCTTTTTTCAAAAGCGAGATCCGTGTCTTCCATCTTGCAGTTTACCAGGCGAAGGCCTTTGCAATAGCACAGAGGCTGGGTCCCGATGATGGTGCAGTTTTCAAAGGTGACGTTTTGGCAGTACCAGGCCAGATACTCCCCCTTGACGACGCAGTTTCGCACCACCACATTTTTGGCATGCCAGAATGCATCCTTGGTGTCAAAGCGGCAGTTGTCGAACGTGGCGTTTTCAATATATTGGAAGGAATATTTCCCTTTAAAGGTCACATCAGTGAAGCGGAGATCGCTAGATCGCATCATGAAATACTCGCTTTCCGCGGTACAACGCTCCATGGTAATGCCGCGGACGGACCAGCCGAATTCCGGGGAAATGATGTCGCAATCCCGCACAGTAACCTTGCTGCACTCCCGAAGGGCCTTGATCCCATGCAGTTTGGTATTGGTAATTTCAATGTGGTCGGAATACCACAGAGCCGCCCGACAGAGCTGCGTCATTTCGCAGTCACGAATGACCAGCCTGTGGTCGTGCCAAAAAGGATAGCGCAGGTTAAAAAAACAATTTTGAACAGCGATATCCGAGCCTTCCTTAAAAGCGCTTTCGCCGTCAGCCGGGCCGTCAAAGCAACAGCCGATGACTTGCACATTATGCGCCCCATACAGGGCGCGTTCTTCGTCAAAGGTCTGATTCTGGATCGTTTTCATATCGAGATTCCTCCATTTTCATTCCATATGCCCACGCAGGTCATATAATGGCCTGATCCTTCCTGATACGATAAACCAGGTAATCCAGGCAGTCAATTTGTCTTTCCGCCTGATGGACGTGCTCCAACAGAGCAGCCCGCTTCAGGGAAAGAAGATGGAGCTGGTCGTTTATTTTTCCGGCCTTCCAGCAGGAGAGGTAGTCTTGCAGCATATCCGCTTCAAAGCCGGCGGCCTTCAGATTTAAAATGAGATCCTGTGCCGTTATACTATGTTCAGTCATTGCCGATCACGCTTCCTTGTGGGTTGTTGCAATTTTTCTGCCCCCTGTCGGAGCTCACATTCAGTATATGGGTTTGGAAATAATATTTCAAATACTTATTTAAAATTTGTTTTCATAGTTGAAACCTATGGAATAGAGCGCTATACTGTAAGAGGGGCGATATCCATGGAGCTGCGACTTTTACAGTATTTTTTAGCTGTGGCCCGAGAACAGAGCATTTCTGCAGCGGCAAAGTCACTGCATCTTTCTCAGCCAACTCTTTCCACACAGCTCAAAGCCTTGGAGGAGGAATTGGGAAAGCAGCTGCTGATCCGCAGGACAAAAGGATCGCGAAAAGTGCTTTTGACGGAAGAGGGAATGATTTTACGAAAGCGGGCAGAAGAAATTTTGAAGCTGGTCAGAATAACGGAGAATGAGATTTCTTTGTCGGATGAGGTGATTGCAGGCGACGTCTATATCGGCGCCGGTGAATCGGACATCATTCGGATTTTTGCAAGGGCGGCGAAACAGCTGCAGGAACGATATCCTAACATTCATTATCACATCCTCAGTGGAAACGCGTCTTTTGTACAGGAACAACTGGACAGAGGGCTCATTGATTTTGGGGTGGTCTACGGCCCTATTGATACCAACGTATATAGCGCGATGAAAATTCCGTTTCAGGATACCTGGGGCGTTTTGATGCGAAAAGATTCTCCCCTGGCAGCTCAGGGAGCCATTCAGCCCCAGGATCTCTGGGATAAGCCGCTGATTGTTTCTGCCCAGAAGGCCGATGCCTGGCCTTTGGCCAAATGGTTTCGGCGAGATATCGATAGGTTGAATATTGTCGCAACCTACAATCTGGTATTTAATGCGTCCTTGATGGTGGCGGAGGGGCTTGGGTATGCCATATGTTTTGATAAGCTGATTAATGTAAGCGGCGACAGTAATCTGTGTTTTCGGCCTCTGCTTCCCGAGATGACAGCAGAGGCATCGGTTATTTGGAAACGCTATCAGGTGTTTTCCAAAGCTGCGCAAAGATTTATTGACGCACTGGGGGAGTACTGTAAATTTCTTCCCTGGGAAAGTGATGACACGACCTTCGAGACAGTGGACCTGTAACCGCGCGGATATTGGTAAACAGAGAAAATCTGGCCTCCGGCATTTGACATTCCGGAGGCCAGATTTATTTTTCAGTCTGCGGTTTTGTCCGCGCGCCCTAATCTGTGTGGTATAGGGATCAAATGCTTTGGCTGCAAGAAGAAACCCAAGCAAAATGACATTTTGCACATAATGGAAAAGCCAATTTGACAAATCTGACAAATATGAAAAAAATCAATTTTGGCTGCCTAATTTCGGCTGTCTAAAGCATTGAAAGAATAGCGACGCAGAAGGAAACTTTTTCTATGACCAATTTTACACAGTCCACGGGGTCGGCGCCTTCATTACGCCTTGGCGTCGGAAAATGCCTTGTGAACCGCCGTCAGGATTTGCTCCTGGTCAAAGGGCTTGTAGACAAACCCCTTTGCGCCAATCTGTTCTGCCTCATGAATCGTATCATCATACGCCAAAGAAGAGATCATCAGCACTCGGGCATCCGGATAGCTTTTCAGGAGCAGCCGGGCAGTGTCAAGACCATCCATGCCTGGCATGACAATATCCATGGTTACCAAATCGGGTTTGATTTTATCATACATCTCCAACGCTTCTTCACCGTTTTGGCAACAGGCAACCACCTGATAATCTGTTCCTGCCAGCATTTCCTGCAGCTGAAGCTGCGCGATTCTGGAGTCATCCACTACCATAATGCTTTTTAACATATGCGTCGCTCCTTTAAACTTACTTATTTTATACTCTATCTTTTTGTTTTCTAACTCTATATGTTTTGCTTCCACAGGGATAGGAAGCGGTCTATACACGCTCTGAAGGCAGACTGCAGCTGTTTGGAATCTGTGTCCTCATACAGACCAACCGAACGCTCTCGTCATGTTCTCCCCGAAAGCTCACCATACATTGACAGCATACGTCCCCGTCCGGCAGGTAGCGGCCCGCGAAAAAACTTGGGGTCTGAAACCGGGAAGCAACATGAGACGTCTGATAAATCCCTGCGGCAATCCGGCCGCAAACAACGTTGAAGTACTCGGTGGCCACATCTTGGATGTCACGTTCGGAAACTTCTTCCCGGTGCATGATGTTTTGCGCCAGGCGAACCAGCAGAGATACATCTGCATATAACAGTAAAACCGTACGGTGGGATGCCTCCAAAATGGTGTGAATCGTACAGACATCGTCGGAAAGGCACGTTTCTTGTTTACACAGATGGATACCAGCAAACCGGCTGGTGATTTCCTGCAAGGAACAATTTAAAATACGTTCTAACTCCTCATGTACAAGTTCCAAAGTCATATCTCTCAACTTCTCTCTAGCGTTGGAGATGGCAGACAAAGCCATCCTGATAGCCGATGTCACAATTGTGTTCTTCCTGTGTGATCCGCATAGAACTGTGGTCGATGGTAATGGTGGTACCCGGATAAACCGTGCCGCAAACCAGCCGGCATACATCGTGCTCCAGGTAGGCTGCCATTTTCCCTTCCAACTCTTTGTCGATTTTTTCCAACTTTAATTTTGCCACACATTGATTCAGCCGCAGTTTGGACTGCTTTTGTTCCCGGATGGGCTCCTTGGGCAGACGCTCCAACCTGGTAAGCTCACGCTCAATCGATTGGATTTCTTCCATAATTTGTGCCCGCTCCGCATCCTCACAGGGCTGGCCCCCCAGCATCACCAGGGTAGGCCGCTCCGCCTTGGAGCCGATGGTGACAGCGGAGACTTCCTGAGCGGCACAGATGGTGCCTCCGATAATCGTGCCCCGTCCGGTCCGCGCCTTGACTGTCCCGTTGCAGTAGATGCTGCAATTGATGATACAGTCTGCCTGTACGCTTTCCTGGGCACATACCATACATTGTTCCAAATATTTTGCGTAGATGCTGCGCTGCGCATGGAGAACCGCGTGCCCCTGTCCCTGCACACCGCTGGAAACGATGACGTTTTCCCCCGCTTCAACAGAACAGTTTTCCACCACTCCATCGATCTGGATATTCCCCGAGGCAAAGACCGATATTCCACCTTGCAGGTCGCCGCGGATGTGAATATCTCCTAAAAATTTGACGCTTCGGTCGGCGGGAATATCGTCTTTCAGCAGTTCCAACACCGGGCGGACCTGAAAGCTTCTGCCGGAAAAACACACATGTCCGTCTCGTTCCGCAACCAAATGCCGACCGTCTTCCGACAAACCTGTATTGCGTCCCTGCGGAATGTCGGCTGGTTTCCCATCTTTGGCCGGCAGCATTTTTCCGGTTACGGTTCGGCCGGGAATGCCAAAAGTCGGAGGCGTGATTTCACAGATTACGTCGCCCTTGTGGATATCCTGTACCAAGTTCAGGGCCTCGTAATCCATATTCCCCAGTTCCTGTACCTGTATCTCATCTAAAACCCGGGGAAAGCGATCAATAATATAGCCGTCTTTCCCCGAAACCGGCTCCGTGCCGCTTGCAATGTGGAATAGTTTGAAATACCGCGCCTGATATTGGGGCAGTTCACAAATAAAATTCCAATCAATTCCGTATGTGATGCCTCGCCGGAGCAAGGCTTGATGAATCTGTGCAGGTGTCAATTTTTTTCCGCTGTTTGTGGGCGGAAACAAAAACAGCCAGGCGTCCATTTCGTCATTGGATGTGATAATAAAGGCTGCTTCGTCCAAATTTCCCAGGTTAGAAGGGGGAGAGTGGCAGATCGTACTTAAGCGGGCCCGGCTGATATACCCCAACAAAATTTGAAAGCGCCGATGGTCAAATGCCGATTTTTCAGATGAAACAGCCTGTACGGGTTCTTTTTTCAAAAACACCGGGATGCTCAGCGGTTCGCTCTGGTTCTGAACCCCGGTCCAAAGCCTCCACAGGCTGCATATTTCATGTTCAGGGGGAAATAGGATGCGATATTCAGACTCTTTTTGCACATGAACATTTCCCACCTGGAGCGCTTCAAAAGCATCCTGGGCGGGATAAACATCCATCGTATCCCGAATACTCATATGCCATATCCCTCCTTCTGCCTATTGTTATACTAGCTCCTCCTGAACCACAATCTGTTTCTTGCCGCCTGCTTGGAAAGCCCAAGATTCTTTCATCCCCTGATCGGTTCCGACGTATCTGGGTCCCGTCCAATTTTGGTGTAATTATTCTAACTGTGTTATTTTTATTCCTTGTTCATTATTAATATCGACTAAAATTTTAAAATGATAAGTGGTATATTCCCTATAACAAAAAAATACCTGGATTCCCCCATCCTCTCTTGCTTATTGGGACTGGGAAATGGTATTATGATTCTGACAAGTACTATATCAGGTGTTTGTTCTTTTTCTTGTCTAAAAATCTGGACTAGCCGGATCAAACAAGGCACTCCAGTGAATTTTGAAAATGTTGTTTTTTATTTCAAATTAAAAGGAGGTTATTCTTGATGCAAACAAGTCTTACCAGGGACTGCGTTGGCGCCCGCTGTAGGGTGCTTTCCAAGCATAACCAGCTCCTGTTTATCGGAACAGTGGGTTACTATGATTCTGTCAATCATAGTCTGAGAATTGATTGGGGGAACCAGTGCCCTGTAAGAAGCGCCATGGATTGCGGCGATCTGATTAAGCTGAAGATCAGTCAGGGCGTCAATACACACCAGTTTATTTTGGTAGACGGCCTGGTGGAACAAATTATCCATCACTATATTGTGGTAAAACCCCAAACCGTGATTGAAAAAAATGAGGAGCGGGAATATTTTCGTCAGCCCGTGATGGAACATTCGGTGATCTCTTTTGTCAACAGGAAGGCCGCAGGCGACCCTTGTATCATCGTGGATATCAGTGCGACAGGAATTTCCATCCAAAGCAACGCCATATATGAGAGCGGTGACGTACTGTGGATGTTTAACCAGCCCATTTATCCAGGTGGACTTACGCATAACCTGGAGTTTGTCGTGGTTCGGAAAAATTCGGTGATTGATGGGGCTTACCGTAACTTTTATGGCTGTAAATTTATTAATATGTCAGCAGAAGCCCAGGACAAATTATGCGGCGAAATTTTTACATTGCAGTCAACCAGTCTTCGCTCTGTGCGGGACAGATAGCCTCGTCGGATGCTGCCCCTGGGCATAAGCAGAGCATGGCCATATGATAGAAAACCGGAACGTGCCTTTGCAGGGCGCGTTCCGGTTTTTTAAAGGTGATGGTTCGGTTCTTTTACTCCAATCGGGCATCAGACAGGCAAAGTGCCAAATCGTCCTTTGCGGCTTGAACTGTCTGGTACATATCCGGGGAAATCATATGTCCCACATCGCCGGACAAAGAGCGAAGAAGACGGTCCAGTTGGTCGGAAAAGCCTGAAAAATGGCTCATATAGCCCATACAGCGGATGGCGGTGCGTACCAACTGCGCGCTGATGGGAGGAGGATTGGAGGCGGGTTCGGTGGGATAGCCGCTGCCGTCGTAGTTTTTATGGTGCCAATATGCGATTTCGGCGGCGTAGCGGGACAGGGGATGGCTGCTGGAGGGGCCGGTGGTAAACAGAGCATGGCCTAATTCCGTATGGCGGAAATAGATCGAGTTACGGCTGCCGCCTTGATCCAACCCTTCCTCGATAATATGATCGGGCACGCCCAAAAGCCCCACATCACAAAAAACGGCCGCCCGGCCAATGAGTTGGACGTCTTCCTGGGTCAGGCCGCAGGAGGGGTGGAGCTTTCGATAGCTGGATGCCAGTGCTGTGGTAATCTGGCCTAACTTATGGTATTTTTCGAAGGAAAAGTGAGGGCGGTCCTGAAAAAAGAGATTCAGCAGACGGTCCCAGTGCTCCGCCAAGAGAAAGACATCCTCCTCCTGGTCAGGCTCCTTTTCCGGCTGCTCGAGGGCGGCGTCCAGAATGGTGGTGCCGGCGGGCCAGGTGGAGCGTACGACGCCGCACACGCGCTCCTGAACCGTAATGGGGTCAACCGGCTTTACCAAAAAATCGGCCGCGCCTTTCCGGGCGGCGGTTAGGACATTGTGCTCCTGAGCGTCGGATGTGATGAGAATAACAGGCAGTTCCCAGGTCTTTTCCATACTTCGTATTTGCTGGAGCACGGAAAAGCCCGCTCCCCGGCGGGTGAGGACCAGGTCCAGCAGTACCGCGCAGACCCGTTGGGAATTGCGGTTAATATAAGCCATAGCAGAGCGGGCCTCGTCAAAGCACTCCACATGAAAGAGCTGTTTGAAAATTTCCCGAAGAATGGCCAGATCCAGCGGAGAGTCATCAATGACCATTAAAGTATCGCGTATCATAAGGAAGCCTCCTCGTATTGAAAAAGTGTGGTTTCCATCCGATGGCGGAAAAACAGGACAGTGACAAAGACAGACGCTGGGCCCATGACTCACGGACCCGGCGTCTGTTCAGGGGAGGGCGTGGGGTTGACCGGCTTGCGCTCTGACAAAGCGGACTCCAGCTCTGCCACCAGAAGAGCGGGCGCTGTATCAGCGGCATCTTGGTTCACGGTGACAGCCTTTTGCAGTTCGCTGCGTAGAATCAACACTTCTTTGGGGGCGCATACGCCAATATTTACCTGGCCGCCTGATTCAATGGAGAGGATGGTGATGCTGATCTGGTCACCAATCATGAGAGACTCCCCCGCCTTGCGGCTGAGAACCAGCAATCACTCCACCCCCTTTTTAGAAAATTCGTCCAGACGGTGGCGCATATGATATTCTTCCGTATCCAGAATGACCTGACACGCCCTATGGAGATCCGGATTGACGACTACGGGACAACGGAGATTGACTGTACTCTCTCCCACCGGCTCCCGCGCTACACACATGACATAGTAGCACAGTTCATAGCTGTGAGAAACACCCATCAACTGCAACTCCTCGCCGGAAAGCACCGGGGCATAGTCGGGCTTCAGGGAAAAAGGATTCATCAGAATAAACGCGGGGGAAGGAGCTAATATGCTTTGCAGGCAAAGCATATTTCCCTGGCTGCCGGAGAAAGGAAGAAGAAGAAACTGCTTCTCCTGCTCAAAGCCGAACAGACCGTTGGGAAATTCCAAGACATCCTCGGAGTTATAGGTAATGCGCCCAAAATATTTGGTTTCCAGATTCAAGGGCATACCTCCTAAATTAGACATTGACATCTACCGGCTCGTAGTCCGGGTCGGAAGAGGGGGGGACATACAAGGGACCGCCCACATATTTAATAATGACGTCCGGCCGCTGGGTCATGGTGAATTCAATATCGCCGGGGACAAAGGTAAAGCTCATCTGTTCCATGCGCCAGTCAAAGTTGAGCTTATCCATCTCATATTGGATGCTCATCTCTCCGCCGTCCCAGCTGATATTGGGCGCGACGCTGGGCAGAAAATCAATGTTCAGATTGGTGGGCTCCCCCAGGTTCTGCTGTTTGGCCAACTGAGGGATCACGTCCTGGTTAATCTTGGCTTCCATCATCATCCGGCCTTCTCGAGCCAGTACGCCGGTGGCCTGATAGGCCCCTTGAACTCCGGCCTGGGCCTGCTGCTGGATCACCGTGGCAGTGGTGGGGGTGACGGAGTTGCGGGATTCAAAGGAGTCGATGTTGACCTTGATGGGTTGGCTGCGGATGCTCAGTCCTTTTTTGTCCCGGGAAATTTCCACCTGAGCGGTGCCCTTGGCGTATTCCAAGTGGGCGCGGGTCACCTTCATCTGAATCTCAATGGGTACAGTTTGGATCTCGATCAAAGGATACATGGCGATGAATACTCCTTTCTCGCGTTGGGCGCGGATTTTTATATCAGGAACCTTAGTTCAGATAGTCCATCAGGGACTGAGGCACGACGTTGGCGCCCACCTGGATGGCGGCGTTGTAGCTGGTCTGCATGGAAACCAGGGTGAGGATGGCCTCCACCTGATCAACCCGTTCAATGCTGGTCAGTTCGGTATTCAGCGAATAGAAGGAACTCTCCAGCTGGGTCTGGTTGGTCTGCAAGTACTTGGCGTCAGTTTCCAACTGAACATGCTGCTTACTCAAGGACTCCTGTGCGGCGGTGAATTTTTTGACCAGACGCACGGCGTCATCATAATTGCCCGCAGCCCCCCAGCTTCCGGATGATCCGCTGGCTGCTGTATTCTGGTCGTAGCCCTTAAAGATCTCGGCGGCCCGGAGCATGATGGAGACGATGTTCTTAGGATCGTTGTCATCATCCCAACCGCTGCCTCCGATGAAGGTAAGGCCGGAGATGGAGGCGTCAAAAGCGGTGGAGTCAATGACATTGCCGTCCTGATCCAGTTCAAAGCCGATGCCGATATCCACATACTGATGCTCCAGATCCTGAGAAAACAGCTCCAGCGCCTGACCGTTGGTGATGGGCTTGCCCTGGTCATCCAGAATCTGTTTGCCGTTTACGTCCTGGTAGATTTCGGTGTAGTATGTGGAAGTTGGATCATCGTCTACCCGCACATTCCGAAACGTGAGGTAGTATTTATCCTCGGCGGGGGTAGCGCCTTTCACCGTCTCAATGGCGAAGGGGGGAGTTTTGGTATCTGTACCATTAAAAATATAGTTGCCGTCATACTGGGAGTTCAGGCTCTGGACCATGGCCTCGGCGCCGGAGAGAATGACGTCGCCCTGGGTGTTCAGCGTGCTCCAACTGGGTTGGTTCAGTCCCCGGATCAGAGGGGTCTGAGCCAGATCTTGGGTCAGCTTGTCAATCATATCGTCAGCCATATCCCAGGCGGTGGAGAACTTATTGTACAGCGTCTTGTTGTTGGCGGCCTGGGCGTTGGTGGCGTTAAGAGAGCTGTGAATTTGAAAAGCCCGGGTGGCGGCGGCGGGATCGGCGGAGTAGGAGTCAAAATTCCGGCCGGTCATCATGGCGCTCATGGCCGAGTAAAGCTGGTTAGAGGATTTCAGAAGATTTTTTTTGTAAGTATAGAGGGTACTGTTCGTTGTCACACGCAGCATATTCAATCACCTCAATTTATACGCTAAACAAGTTTGTTACACGGTGCCGTTAATCAGGGAGTCCAGAGCCTCCTCCAATACCGTGAGCAGCCGGCAAGCGGCGGTATAAGCCTTTTGGTAGGTCATCAGGTTGGTGGCCTCGTCGTTCAGGTCTACCCCCATGACGCCTTCACGGTCCACATAGAGATCGTCGGCGGTAATGATGTAATTATTCAAAATGGCGTCGGTGCTCATTTGATCCTCCGCCAGGGTGGACTGAATTTTCAGCAGCATATCCTCAAAGCTGCCCTGGTAGGAATCGCCGGCGGCACCCGGGTTGATGTCCCCGGGGTCAAAGTCCACTTTCTGGTTAAACAGGCCCAGGAAGCGGGACAGATTGGAAGTGTCGCCGCTGGGCGCGTTTTTATCGGCGGTAAACTGAATGGAAATCGCCTGATTGTCCCAGCCATTGGAGACTGAAATGTTGGAGGCGGTAATGCGGATCGCTTCCCCTGTATCGGGGTCGATGCCTGTGGCGGCATCAGTGCTGCTGCCTATGCTGAACAGGTTTCCGGAGCCCTCCAGCCCGGTGTTGTTCAGTTTGTTCATTTCAGTGGCAAACTGATAAGCCAGATTATCCAGCGCCATCTGGTAGTAGGGGATGCCCCGCTTGGTAGAGGCATCCGGGTCCAGGGTGGTATCGGCAGGGACGCTGAGGGAGTCTTGAAGCTGTTTGATGGTACCGGATACCTGACGCTCCTGGTTACCGATAAATACCGAGTATTGATCGGTGGTGCCAGTCCCAAGGCTGAGCTCGTTGAGTTCCTTGGTGGTACTGTTCAGCAGGGTGACTCCTGCACCATCCTTCAGGGTGATCACCATAGAGGTGTCAGGGTCGGAGGTTGTCACATCGATGCCGACCAAACCGTTCAGGCTTTCCAGAAGCTGATCCCGGTCATTCTTAAGGATGTTCAGGTCCACATCGGCTGGAGCGGGGTTGGCATAGATTTTATCATTCAGATCCTGAATGTCCTTCAAAATCTGATTGACTTCATCAATTCCGCTGCTCAGACCAGCGGCCAGAGAGGCAGAATCGGTGGCGTACTCTCCTTTTCCGTTGAGAATATCCCGGATGGATTGAAGAGAGCCATATACGTCGGCCTCGGATAGGACAACGCCGTGCTCCCGGGTGCTCTGCAAATCGCCGTCTGAGTCCTTAAGGGGAGAGAGTATCAGGGTGTAGTTGGTATTTTCAACGGTAGCAGCCAAATCAGCGCGGCTGGTAGGCGTACCGTCCGGCTTTAAATATGGCTTGTTTGTGGCAGTAATTTCTTTTGTGGGGTCATAATTGGGATTGCGCTGGAGATACTTTCCTTCTCCGGCTTCGGGGTCTTCTGTGCTCAGTTGGGTGGCGAACTCTCCGTCCACCAGAGTGCTCTTATTTCCTGTGGCCAGGGTAACGGTAAGCTTTTCCACCATGGTGTTGGCGCCCACGTCCTCCATGGAATACTTCACGTCGATTTTCATGTACTCACTGAGTTTATCCAGCAGCAGGTTACGGTTGTCCCGCAATTCCAGAGCTGGATCACCCCGTAGGTCTGCGTTGCGGATGGACACATTCAGGTCCCGAATCTGAGTAAGGATATCGTTGACTTCGGTAACCTCCTGGTTTAGGCTGTTTTCATAGGTCGTTTTCAGCTCAGCCAGGTCATTGGCGTAGGAATTAAAGTGCTTGGCCAGAGCATCGGCGGAGGCACGGATCAGGCTGTCGTAGGTGCTGGAGCCGCCGCTGGCAATGGCCTTGCTGATGAGATCGCGCAGGTCGTTGAGCTGGCTGAAAACGACGCCGTCATCCTGCTCCAGATCGCCCTTGCCCACTTCGTCCAAAATGGAGGCAAGGTCGTTAAGCCCCTCCAACTTGGCGTTGGCGGAGCCTGTGTTGGAAACTGCTTTCCGGTAGGAAATATCAAGGCCCGGGTCCCGAATCTGGTTGACCCCGGCAATCACGGCGCCCTGACCGATGCGCACATTGAAACTGGACGCATAGCGGTCACAGACGGAGGGAATCAGACTGACCTGGTTGAGGCGCTGACGGGTGTATCCCTCTGTGTTGATATTTGTAATATTGTTGCCGGTCACATCCAAGCCCTTTTGGGCGGCATAGATGCCCAGGCGGACCGTACCAAAAGAACCAAAAGTACCCATAGTTTGCTCCTCTCAAGCTCGAAAGTCAGTCTGTGTGTTTTTGTGGGGAGCGGTCCGCTTTTGCGGAGCTTCCTCCCGGCGCGCAAGCTCCTTCTGGATGTGCCGCAGATTGGACTCCATCAGGGTACGGGCCGCCTGCTGGGTGCTGGAGAGCACCTGATAGCTGCGCAGAACCTGTTCGGTGATTTCGGCGGCTTTGCCCTTATACTGAGGGGGACAGTGGGAAGGAAGTTCCCTCAGAGGTACCTTTTCCAGCCCCAGCTGTTTCAGCAGGGCGGTCCGCTTCTGCTCCCGTCCCCGCAGATCTAGGCTGGCCACCTGTTCTTTTTTCATGCACTCGTCCAAAGCGGCCAGGTCGCCGGCCTGAATTGCCTGAATCTTTTGCTGCTCCAGAGCGGTCAACGAATCCAACGCCCGGCACAGCTCAAGCAAGAAGGAAAAATAGGTTTCCATTTCCATAAACTTAACCGTCCTCCCGCAAAAGCAGCATCCGCGCGGCGATTTCCTGGGGAGCGGGCTGGTAATCGCCGCTGTTTACCTGCTGCCGAAGCCGCTCGATATCTTGAGTGGTGACACAGGCGCGGATTTCCTGGGACAGGCGGCCCACCGTCTCTTTGACGCGCTTGCTCATTTCGTCCAGATGGGAAGAAAACTGGACCTGATCATACCGCTGCTCCAAACCGGCTGGGTTGAAGCTGTCGGATTTGCGATTGTACGGGGTAGCGCTGTTTACCGGGCAGCCCCCGCCTGTATAAATCCGTAACATGACAAGTCCTCCTTCTCATGTCCATCCATAGTAGTTTGCCAGATAAACACGGCATTCAATCATCTTTACAACTTATATATCGGCCCTTACGACAGAAAAATAAGAGGTTTTTAAAAAAACAGGGAAAGTATCTGCCTCAGGAGGGTGTTGTACAGACGTGTGGCCTGGAAACGGCAATAGCAGATGCGCAAGGCCCATCCAGGCAAACGGGACCACATTACAATGGAAGAAATTACCGGATATAAATAGGGATGGTTGTATACATCGTTATAGACACGAACGCATAGCTGAAAGGATATCGGCTTGGAAGATTGGTCCGCGTGGAACCAACCAAGAAAAGTGGGAACAAAACAAAGACGTTTTGGCGGATCTCATTATAAATATTAAGGATTATAGTCCAAATCTAAAAGAAGAGCAGAGTTGAGGGCAAATATACACAAACTAGTTTGCCTGATTCAGGACGTCTGAGCTGCTGTGACAAAAAGTATGATCTGACAAAAATGTAATCATGTGTTAAATTATTAAAGTTTTATGGGGCCGAATTCCTACAAATTTTTACATATTCTCTAAACAATACACTTGACACTTGAAAAAAGAGGCCTGCTGTATTACAATAAAAACCAGTTAAGAATTCTTAAGATTTATTTAAGAATTTAAATGGTTAAAGTACATGCGATATGGAACATGTGAGTCAGTTGATGCTTACGCAGCACACATATTATGACAGGCGTACGGGTAAAACCCGGGAGGCGGTTTTATGGATTTTTTATCAAGTAATACAGCGCTGATGCTGCAAAGATCCATGGATTTTCTGTGGACGAAACAGAGCTGTATTTTAGACAACATTTCTAATGTGGAAACACCGGGGTATAAAACGAAATATGCAACCTTTGAGGAGTCATTGAGGCAGGCCATTCAGTCGGCATCGGGTCAAGGCGGTTCAAACGGAGTCATTCGAAATGCCATTCAGGAGACGCCCGTTGTTGTACAGCAGGCGGAGGAAAGCACCAGAATGGATGAAAATGGTGTGAACGTTACCGAGCAGATGGTCGAACTGGCGCGAAACGGTTACCAGTTGCAGTATGTGATGGATGCTATCAGCAGTGACTTTTCTTTGTTGCGCGCGGCAATTAAGGGATAAAAACAGGGAGGCGTAGACAATGGCCTTTTTAAGTTCCATGAACGTGGTGGGGTCTGGGCTGACTGCCCAGCAGCTGCGGCTGGATGTTATTTCTGAAAATATTACCAATCAAAATACCACCCGTACGGAGGGCGGCGGCCCATACCGTCGAAAGATAGTGGTATTTCAGGCGGAAAACGGCCAACCCCAGACAAGGTTTCAGCAGGCGCTGGCACGGGCCATGGGGACTTGGCCGTCCCAACAAGAGGGCGGGGTACGGGTAACCGAGATTGCGGAAGACCCCTCTGATTTCAAACTGGTCTATGATCCGACGAATCCCGACGCCAACGCCGAGGGGTATGTGGAGATGCCCAATGTGGACCTGGTGAAGGAAATTGCCGATGCCATGGCGGCATCCCAGGCGTATTCTGCCAATGTTACCGCTTTTAATGTGCTCAAGCAGGTGACGGCTAAGGGACTGGAGATCGGCAAGTAGTTAAATAGGGCGGTGCGCGCAGCCGGGATGGCGTGCAGGCAGAGAAAAGGAGAATCGAAATGGCAAATATTCAGACAATTACTCCAATCCGGCCGATTTTAACTACGGCGGCATCTCAGGTGACGGGTTATGCGGGCGCAGAGCAGTCGGATGAGTCTATGTTTGCTCAAGTGTTTCAATCCATGATTGAAAACGTGAAGCAGACCGATGCGACCCGAAATGAAAAATATTACGCTTTGGTTACCGGCCAGCTGGACAATCCGGCGGAGGCATCTATTGCTGCGTCCCAGGCTTTGACTGCTACGCAGCTGCTGGTTCAGATGCGGGACCGGGCGCTGGATGCATACAGTGAGCTGATGCGGATCAGCCTGTAAGGCGTGTAAGTTACCGGGGCCGGGGGAGTTGCTATGGCGGAAAAAGCAAAGAAGATAGCCGCTGCACTGGTGCAGCGGTGGAAAGCACTTGGAAAGAAAGTTAAAATTATTTTGGGAGCAGGGGTAGTGGCGGTCTTGGTAGGTCTGGCCATTCTGTTTATGGTGGTCAGCAACCAGCCTTATGCTACCCTGTTTGCAGATTTGAATCAGACAGATATGTCAGCCATTCTGACTTATCTGTCTGATAATGGGATTACACAATATAAAGTAGAGGACGATACAATTCTGGTGCCGGAGAACCAGGAAGCCACGCTGAAGGCACAGGTGCTGCAGGCGGTGTACCCCTCCTCGGGATATGGATATGATACATACTTTGACCATGTTGGCACTCTGACCACCGAGTCAGAACGCAACCAGCTGGTCCTCTATGCGCTTCAGGACCGTATGCAGGCGGTCATCCGCAATTTTGACGGAGTCAAAGACGCAGTCGTCATTCTTACGCCGGGGGAACAGCATGTCTATGTATTGGACAGCGGCAATCAGGTGGATGCGACTGCGTCCGTGACTGTGACTATGGAGGATGGCAAGACCCTCACGGACAATCAGGTCAAGGCCATCCGAAAGCTGGTAGGCAACGGCCTGGCCGGGCTGAATGTGGAAAACGTGGAGATCCTGGATACTTACGGCAATCCCTACTCCGAGGGGGACGACCTCACCGATTTGCAGGATGCCTCCGCGCTGAAGCTGAAGCTGGAGGAGCAGTGCAATAACAGCATCCGAACCCGGGTCATGCAGGCTCTGCTCCCTCTCTACGGGGAGGGCAACGTCCAGGTGAGCGTCAATACGGTGGTAGACGTGGACCGTACTTACACGGACTCTACTGACTATAACCTGGAGGACTGGGCCCAGGGCAAAGACGACGGCATCATCGGCTCCCAAATTTGGGACGATCAGATTGTTCGGGGGACCGAAGACCAGGTGGGCGGCAATGTGGGTACTGAGTCCAATGCCGACCTGAATACATACGTCAATGAGCAGCTCCAGCCCAACGGCGATGAGCAGGTCATCTCCAGTTCCGGCCAGACTGACCGCCTGGTGGACACGCAGAAGCAGCAGGTGGAGCATGTGGCCGGGTACATCAGCGATGTAATGGTTTCCGTCACCATCAACCAGGATGCTGCGGGAGGAACCAGCCCCACCGACCTCTACGACCATGTGGGCCGGGCCGCGGGAATTTCTCAGGCCGATCAGCAGCAGAAAATTTCCATTCTCATCGCGCCCTTCTATCAGCCCCAGGCGAATTCTCCCATTACCACGCCGATGGAGGTGCCCGCATGGGCGCTGTATGCGGCAATCGGCGGCGGCGTGCTGTTTCTGATTTTGCTGCTGGTGATTTTGCTGCTCCACCGCCGCAGAGTCAAAAAGCGCAAGAAGCTGCTTCAGGAGATGGCGGCTGCCCAGCCCGCGATGGAGGCAGTGGTGCCCAATGCCGATATTATGGAGATGCAGACGGAAAAGAGTATGGAACTGAGGCAGGATGTGCGTAAGTTTGCGGAAGAGAATCCGGAAATTGCGGCGCAAATGGTGAAGAACTGGCTGCGGGAAGGGGAAGGAGCAAAATGAGTGAAGTGGCAACAGCCCCGGTTCAGGCAACGACTGCCCCGACTAAGCCTGTCGTGACCCAACCCAAAAAGGAACTGACCCGCCAGCAGAAAGCGGCGGCAGTGATTATCTCGCTGGGAACGGAAAAAGCCTCCCAACTCTACCAGTATATGGACCCGGAGGATGTGGAGCAGATCACCCTGGAAGTAGCCAAGCTGGGCTATGTGGATGCGGCCACCACAGAAGATGTACTCAATGAGTATTATCAGATGTGCATGACCAACAAGGCGGTGACCGAGGGCGGACTGGAGTATGCCAGAGCCGTCCTGGAGCGGGCCTTCGGCAGCCAGACGGCCAGCATGCTGCTGGACAAGGTGACAAAGTCCCTGAAAAACCGGGAATTCTCGTTTTTGAACAAAGCGGATGAGAAGTCCCTGTATGCCGCGCTGCAGCATGAGCGGCCCCAGACCATCGCTCTGGTGCTGTCCTATGTGGACCCGGAGAAGGCGGCGGCGGTGATTGACGAGCTGGACCCGGACCGGCAGGTAAAGGTGGTAGAGAACATCGCCAATATGGAGAGCGCGTCTCCAGCGGCGGTGAAGGTGATTGAGGCTGAGATGGAGAAGCGCTTCTCCAGCATTATGACCACCAACAATGTGAAGGTGGGCGGTGTGGACTATGTGGCCGATGTGATGAATAATCTGGATCGGGCCAGTGAGAAGAGCATCTTCGATCGGTTGTCCACCTATAATTCTGATTTGGCTGACGAAATCCGTAAGCGCATGTTTGTCTTTGAGGATATTGTTACCATGGACGACCGCTCGGTGCAGCGCTTCATCCGGGACTGCGATCCCAAGGATCTGGTACTGGCCCTCAAGGGCGCCAACAACGATGTGGCCAACAAGATCTTTACCAATGTCTCTGCCCGTATGGCCCAGAGCATTCGGGACGATCTGGAGGTTACCGTCAATGTGCGGATTCGGGATGTGGAGGCCGCTCAGCAGCGTATTGTGGGCATCATAAGAGACTTGGAGGAAAAGAACGAGCTGATTATCCTCAAGGGAGGAAAGGACGATATTATTGCCTAACATCTTGAAACATTTTCTCCGGACTCAGGTAAATGACTACCAATTTCCCCAAGTGGATGAGATTAACATAGAGCCGGATGTGCAGCCGGAGCCTGAGCCGAAACCTGACGAGGAGGAACATTCCCAGCCCGCACAGGCGGAGGATCAGGAGACGCCGGGGCCGGATGCGGGGCAAGGCGCGGCGGCGATGTTTTCCTACGCCCGCATCCAGGCGGATGAAATTGTGGCCCAAGCCAAACGCCAGGGGGAGGCATTGCTGGAGGAATACCGCCAGAAAGCTGAGGAAGAGGCCCAGCAGCTGCGGGAAGACGCCAGACAAGAGGGCTTTCGCCAGGGGTATGGGGACGGCCTGACCAAAGCGCAGGCGGAGAGCCGCGCGCAGATAGAGGAGCAGCGGCGGCAGCAGGCCGAGGAAGTAAAGCAGTTCTTGAACCAGGCGACACAGGAGAAGGAGAAGCTTTTGACCCAGGCCCAAGGCGACCTGTGTGATCTGAGCATTGCGGTGGCCGAAAAAGTGATCCATGTCAGCCTGAAAAGCAGTCGGGAGGTCATCCTGCGCATGGTGCAGATGGCCACGGAGCGGCTGCGGCGCAGGGAGTGGGTCCGCATCTACATCGGCGGCTGCGACAGCCAGGAAGTGGCGCAGATTGCGCCGGAGCTGACTGCTTCTTTGGCCAGCCTGTCTGACCATATTAAGCTGATCCCCATGGCCAATGACGAGTCGGGTACCTGTATCATCGAAATGCCGGATGAGATCATTGACGCCAGCGTCTCCACCCAACTGGATAACCTGAAGGATATTTTGCGGGGCGGATAAGAGGAGACAAGACCTTGTTTGAACAGATGATCCAACGTGTGCAGGCGGCCCAAACCGTCAGTTACACAGGAAAAATTGAAAATATTGTGGGGATGTCCATTGAGGCGTCCGGAGGCCGGGCGGCTGTGGGAGATATCTGTCAAATCTACAACGGAGAGTCGGGCGGCCAGGTGATGGCGGAAGTAGTAGGCTTCAAAAATGACCATATGCTGCTGATGCCCTACTCAGATATGGGCGGGATCTCGGCGGGAAATTTTGTACGAAACACCGGCCGGCGGCTGAGCCTGAAGATGGGGCCGTTTCTGAAGGGGCGGGTCATTAACGCCCTGGGACAGCCCATCGATGGGAAAGGCCCGTTTCAGGGAGGCGTCTCGTTTTGTGTGGACAACTCCAACTATATTAACCCCATGTCCCGCCCTCCCATCCGGGAGCGGCTGGAGTTCGGTATAAAGGCCATTGACGGCATGCTTACCGTGGGCAAGGGGCAGAGAATTGGAATTTTTGCCGGTTCCGGCGTGGGAAAGAGTACCCTGATGGGGATGATCGCCAAGCATGTGAAGGCGGACATCAATGTGATTGCCCTGGTGGGAGAACGTGGCCGTGAGGTCCTGGAGTTTATGGAAAAAGACCTGGGACCGGAGGGCATGAGCCGTTCTGTACTGGTAGTAGCAACATCAGATCAGCCTGCCATGCTGCGTAAACGCTGCCCCTCGGTGGCGACAGGAGTTGCGGAGTACTTCCGGGATCAGGGGTACGACGTACTGCTGATGATGGATTCCCTCACCCGTTTTGCCATGGCCCAGCGGGAGATCGGCCTGGCTGTGGGTGAGCCGCCGGTGGCCCGGGGTTATACTCCGTCCATTTACTCGGAGCTGCCCAAGCTCCTGGAGCGGAGCGGAAACTTTCAGCGGGGGTCTATTACAGGCGTGTATACGGTACTGGTGGAGGGCGATGATACCAATGAGCCCATTGCCGATACCGTGCGCGGTATTTTGGATGGGCACATCGTTCTCTCCCGGCGGCTGGCCAACAGCAATCACTTCCCCGCCATTGATGTGGGGGCCAGCATTTCCCGTTTGATGACCGATATTGTATCCCAGGAACATCGGGAAATGGCTGCCCGCATCCGGGATGTGATGGGCATATATGAAAAAAATCTGGACCTGGTATCCATCGGCGCATACAAGGCGGGAACAAACCCAAAGCTGGATTACGCCCTGAGCAAGATCGATGGAATTCAGCAGTTTTTAATGCAGGGGACGGAGGAGGGCTTTTCCTATGAGGAAGACCTCCAGCTCATGCGGAACTTGCTGTAAGGAGGTAATCGCCCATGAAACAGTTCCGATTTGGTCTGGATGGTGTGCTGGATTACCGACATCAGGTGTTGGAGGGACGGCAAAATGAGTATGCCAAGGCCCTCAGACAGGTACGGGAACAGCAGGAGCGGGTAGACAATGCCCAAGAGCGGTATCAGCAGACCAACTGCCGCTTTCGGGAATTGGCCGCGGAAGGGATCGCCATTGCCGATGCCATGGGCTTTGAAAACAGCCTCAGGGCGTTGGAGCAGGAGATTGCCCGGGAAATCAAGATTCTTCAGGAACGGGAAGAACAGGCGGAGAAACAGCGCGCCATGGTGCTTCAGGCCCATATGGATGCCTCCATCCTGGAACGGCTGAAGGAAAAACAGAAGATTGCCTATCAGAAAGAGGTACAAAAGCAGGACGAGCGATTCATTGACGAGCTGGTTTCCGCCGAACGGGTGGGGCGAAGTGAGTCTTGAATATAACATACCTTGAAAGGAGGTGAGAACGATGAATATGACAGACATGCTGCTGCAGATGACGCTGCAGGCCAACTGGCAGCTGCCGCAGCTTTCTCAGTCTGGACAGACAGCCGCCGCGCAGGATCAGCAGGGGACCAGTTTCCAGGATCTGCTGGAGCAGCGCAGAGAGGATCTGACACAGACGGGGAAAACAGAAGCTGACAACAGCCAGCCTGAGGATAAGGAGGTTCCGGTTGCCGGAACAGAACCTGATCAGGAGCAGCAGACCCCCAATCTGGAGGCTGTGGCCGCCGCTGTGGCGCCAATGGCTATGCCAAACATTGTGATTCCTGCTGAGCAGGAGGCGGCTGCCCCTGTTGTGGAAGCTGTTGTGCTGGATGCGTCCCAGACGATGTCTCTGCCTGTTGGACAGCAGGTCCAGGCGGAGCAGGCTCCGGTGGCGGAGACGGGAGTACCGCAGATGTCCCAGCCTCAGCAGCCCCTGCAAACTGACGGATCAGTGCCGCAGGTCCAGCCTGCTGCCCATGAGGTCCCTGCGGCGGAAGTGCCTAAGGTTTCTGACAATACGCAGAATACCGCACAGGAAAACCTGACTCAGGACCTGACGCAGCCCAAGGCTTCCCAGAATCCTAACCAGGAGCTGGAAAACGTTGTGGTAGAGCACGTTCAGACCCCGCTGTTTCAGGGGGCGGAAGCCGTCCCTGTCCGGGTAGGAGATGCTCAGGTGGATATGACCGCTCCGACTCAGGAGGTGGAGAAATCTCTGGCCAATGTGCTGAAAAGCGCTTTGGATCAGGGAGATCAGCGCCTGGAGATTAAGCTCAGCCCGGCCAATCTCGGAACGGTGGTGGCGGAGTTTACCCGAACTCCTCAAGGCGTGCTCCATGTGGTCCTCCACGCGGAGACCGAACAGACCGCAAAGCTGCTGGGTGATCACGCATCTTCTTTGGGCCTGCTGCTGCAGGACAGCAACCGGGGTGAGGTCAGGGTGGAAGTGCCCCAGCCTCAGCAGGGACAGCAGCTTTGGCAGCAGAACGAAGAAAACAGCCAGCGGCAGCAGCAGCAACAGCAACAGCAGCAGCACACCCCCCGCCAGGAGTCGGAGACCTTCCTCCATCAACTCCGGTTGGGGCTGGTCGGGATGGACGCGCGCGCCGTATAACCCAGCGTGCAATAAGGAGGTGAATCCAACATGACCAGTGATGATTTTATGCCCCTTTCCCTGGATACGTATCGCACAGCCAGCCTGTATAACACGGCCAAGTCCTATTCCAACCCAACGGTAGACGAGGTGGAAAGCTGGGGCTATACCGTTAAGGACCCTGACGACGCGATTGGCCTGGATTTTACTGATTTTATGCAGCTTATGGTCCAGCAGCTTCAGAATCAGACCATTGACAACGCTGCGGATACCTCTGATATGCTCAACCAGATGGTGCAGATGTCGGTGGTTCAGATGATGAGCAAGGTGCAGAGCAGCTTAGAGGATCTGACAGCGGCCAGTACCATGACCTATGCCGCATCCCTGGTAGGGAAGACCGTGACAGTCGGTACCTATGATAAGGAAGGCAATATCCAGGAGATTGTGGGCCAGGTCACCGGAACGGGTACTTATCAGAATACCCCGGTCATCTTTGTCAATGACGAGATGTACCCGCTCAACAGCATTATGGCAGTGGGGACGCTGCCGGAGGCTTCCGGTGAGGGCGGGGAGAACACTGAGACGCCGGAAACCCCGGAGACGCCGGAAGCTTAATCGGCCCTATCAGCAGACAAAGGAGGTGTTCCCGTGGTCGGACCAATTTATACAGTGGGCAGCTCCAGCGGACTTGGGCAGACGGAATCCCGGGCAAACCAGACAACCAAGGAGAGCGGCGGATTTGACGCCGTCCTGCGTCAGGAGTTGGAGCGCAGCCAGACACGGCAGGTGGCCTTCTCCAAGCACGCGCTCAGCCGTGCGGAGGAGCGGGGCATCGAAGTGACTCCGACTTTGCTGGAGCGGCTGGGCGACTCGGTGGAAAAGGCGCAGGCCAAGGGCGCGACCAATATTCTGGCCCTGGATCAGAGTCTGGCCTTCATTGTCAATGTTCCCAATTACCGGGTCATTACCGCACTGTCTCAGGCGGAGATGAAGGAAAACATTTTTACCAATATCGATGGCGCTGTGTTCCTGTAAGTTAACAGAGGGCAGGACCGAAAGGAGGCTCTGGGGGCTGTCCGAATGACAGTTTCCCGGCAGCGCCGGAATCGGAAAAGGAGCAAATACTTATGGCTATGACAGGCGCGATGAGCGCGGCTATTTCTGGACTGAAAACACATATGCAGGCCCTGAGTGTGGTGGGCAACAACATCGCCAATGTGAACACCAACGGCTACAAGGCCCAGCGCATTACCTTCAAAGAGAGCATTTACAACACCCTCAGCGCCGGTTCCGCCGGCACCGACCTGGTGGGCAGCACCAACCCCCAGCAGCTGGGCTACGGCTGCAGCGTGGGCACCATTGACCTGGACATGAGCACCGGCGACCTGAGCGCTACCGGCCGGGACCTGGACTGTGCCATCAAAGGCGACGGGTTCTTCCTGGTGGGGACCAAGGATTTGGATATCAACAGCGCCGACGCGGTGAAGAAGCTGAACCTGACCCGGGTGGGCGACTTTGACTTCCGGGACGGCTACCTCACTGATGGACAGGGCAATGTGGTCTATGGGTTTATGACCACTGTCGGCGATACCAATCAGCATGATGCGGGTACTTTGCCCACAGGTGGTACGTTGGAAGTCTCCACCGACCTGGTTCCCATCCGGCTGCCCATGAAGTCTACGGATGATGCTTCGAAAGGAGCTGCCGTGTATGTAGGCATTGATGCGGACGGAAGCAATATTAACCCTGATGATGCGGCATCTGGTATTGATGCGGATGCGTTGGACGGCTTCATTGACTATGAGAACCTGCGCATCGACGCCAACGGCAAGATCACCTGCAACAACAAGGACACCGGCGACCCGGTGGTCATCGGCTACATCGCCTTGGGCTCGGTGGAGAACAGCGGCGGCGTCCTCCACACTGACGGCCCCTATTACCAGGCCGGCGACGCCGCCGGAGATATTACGGTCAGCACCCCCAACAGCGCGATAACCGGCTATCTGAGAAACGGAAAAGCTGGAACGGGAGCAGCTGGCGGTGACCCTGATCCTACCACCATGCTCTCCGCCAAGAGCGGCGTAGGTCTGATGACCGCCTTCCTGGAGGGCTCCGGCACCGACCTGGCCACGGAATTTTCCAACATGATCATCTATCAGCGGGGCTATCAGGCCAACACCCGAATTGTCACCGTGACGGACTCCATGCTGGAAGAGCTGGTGAACATGAAGCGCTGAGCGCGATAAATTGACTGGACCATAGGATTCAGCGCTCTGCCGCACAGGGCGGCGCCCTGTGCGGCAGAGCAAAAGGAAAGAGGGCGAGTTTTGTGATCGAATTGCAGAAAATGAACAACGATCGGTTCCTGATCAATCATAACCAGATCGAGTGTATCGAGCTGATCCCCGAGTGCAAGGTTGTGATGATGAATCACGACTACTATCTGGTACGGGATACCGTGGAGGAGATCATTCAAAAGATTGCAGACTATAATGCGAAGGTTCAGGACATTCACCGGGAGATTTCGGTGATTGACCGGCGCTGACCTTGGCTTCTCCGCCGAAAAGTCCGGACATAGATAGAAGGGATCGACATTATGAATGTAGTGTATTTGATTGGTATTGCGCTGGCGATATTTTTTACTCTGTTTGGTATCTCCTTTGATGCCACCGCCGCCAACCCCATCAATTTGTTAAAAGTAAATAACTTTGTCGATGTATCCAGTATCCTCATTGTAGTGGGCGGTACCCTGGCGGTGGTGATCGCCTGCTATCCCAAGCTGGCCAAGTCTTTTCCCAAGCATATGAAGATTATGCTCCGGGCCAAGGCTTTTGACCCCACTACTTATGTGGACCAGCTGGTGGAGCTGGCCCAGATTGCGCGGAAAAACGGGCTTCTGGCACTGGAGGAGAAGGCCAACGAACAGACCGATCCCTTTTTTAAACAGGCTATTATGCTGATTGTCGATGCCAATGATCCTGACCGGGTTCGCGGTATTCTGAACAATGACATTGAGCAGACTTCGGCGCGCCACCAGGAGGTGGTGGCCATGTATGAGCGGGGCTCCAACGCCGCCCCTGCCTTTGGTATGATCGGTACCCTGATCGGCCTGATCAATATGCTGAAGGGATTGACCGGGGCGGATATGGATTCCCTGGGACCCGATATGTCGGTGGCACTGATTACTACCTTTTACGGCTCCCTTTTGGCCCATGTGATTTTCAATCCCATTGCCGCTAATCTGACCGCGCGGGACGAGGAAGAAGTTCTTTGCAGACAGATTGTGGTCGAGGGGATTATGGCCATCCAATCCGGCGAAAATCCCAAATTCCTTCGGGAGCGGCTGCTGACCTTTATCAATCAGAGACAGCGTGAAGGTTCAGAAGAAGGCGAAACTTCAAAGAAGGAGCGGAAATCCCGGAAGAAGGGCAAGTAAGACGGAAAAGCCAAAGGCAAAGGGGGCTTCAAAATGAGAAAAAAACGTAGCGGCAGTGGCGGGGCCAACTGGATGGACACCTACGGCGATATGGTCACACTGCTGCTGTGCTTTTTTGTCATGCTCTATTCCATGTCCACAATGGATAAGGAAAAATGGATTGCTCTGGTGGAATCCTTTAATCCTGATGCCGTGACCGAACAAAATCCGGGCGGCCATGAGGTGAGCAATTTGACACAGGAACAGGTGGACGCAGATATTGAGGCGCTCTACCAGGCTATGAAGGACTATGTGGAACAGGAAAATCTGACCACCCAGGTCAGCATTACCAAGGGAAGCGGTTATGTTTTTGTTTCCTTTGATAATACCGTTTTCTTTGACGGTGACAGTTATATCCTGCGGGATGACGGCAAGGTGATCCTGGATCAGGTGGCCAATTCCATCGCGCAGGTCAGCGAATCTGTTGATGAAATCCGGGTACTGGGGCACACCGCCCAGGAGGTGCCCGATGCCCCGAACAACCCCACCATCGACCGTTTCCTGGCAACCAACCGGGCGGCGGTAGTGACGGTCTATCTTCAGGAGAAGAACATTGTAGACCCGTCGCGTCTGGTGAGTGTGGGCTACGGCCAGTGGCGCCCCGTGTCAGAGAACAATGACGCGGAGGGGCGAGCCAAGAACCGGCGGGTTGAGCTGTTGGTGACCGGTTTGGATGTCAACAGCGGCATCGGGGATGACGTTGCCCAATATTATGTCATGCGTTCCGGCCAGGACGGGACTGTGAGCGGGACGGAGGAAAGTACCGGAACCTCTGCCCAACAAAATAATACGCAAACCAGTTCCGGCCAGGAGGGATAGGCATGGCGGAAGTATTATCTCAAAGCCAGATCGACGCGCTGCTCAGCGCAGCGCGCAGCGGCGAAATGGATTTGAACCGCTCCGATCAGGATTCAGAGAAAAAATATCGAAAATACGACTTTTACAGCCCGAGAAAGTTTACCAAAGACCGCATAAAAATGATCAGCGGAATCTTTGAAAACTACACCAGAATTATTAATTCCAGACTCAACGGGCTTTTGCATACGACCAGCGATATTTCGGTGGAGTCGGTTGAGGAACAGCGCTACTACGAATTTTCCAATGCTCTGTCCGACGGAGATGTGCTGACCCTGGCAGATGTGGACGTGGATGGCAAGCGGGAGAGCGACGAAACCCCGGTTCTGCTCCATCTAAGCACCGGCCTGGTCCTGAATATGATGGACCGGCTGATGGGCGGCGAAGGTGACGGGACCGCCAATGTCCGCGCTGGGTACAGCTTTACGCCTCTGGAGCTCAAGCTCTATGAGGGAATTTTAAAGGACCTGATTTCCATTATGGGCGGAAGCTGGGAAAATTACATCAACTTGGATTTTTCCTTTCGACGAGTGGAGCCAAATCCAACTCTGGTCCAGCTGATTGGATTGGATGAGACGGTGGTGATCATCGGCATCAGCATCAAGTTCCCCAATGTTTCCGGACGGATGAGTATTTGTCTGCCCGGCATGATGCTGACCAATATTTTTACAAAGATTGCCTCCATGAATCAGGTAGGACGCGGAACAGGAGAGAATAATTCCCAAGAGATCATGGGTATCCTGCGGGATTCGGAACTGCCGGTTATCGCGGAGCTGGGCCGTACCCAGCTGACCTTGCGGGATATTTACAGTTTGAATGTGGGAGATGTGGTCGATTTGGGACACTCAACCAAAGAACCGATCAGCTTATACATTGGCGGACAGCCTTGGTTCAGCGGAAAGCTGGGCACACAAAACGGCAGCATGGCCGTTAAAATTTGGGAGACCTATCATGTCCAGCCAAGAGAGGAGGAGTGAGGAACATGGCTCAGAACATTTTTAATTCGATGGAACTGGATGCCATCGGCGAAATTATGAATATCAGCCTGGGGTCCTCAGCGACCGCGGTATCCAATATGCTGGATCACCGGGTGGATATTACCACCCCCTCGGTGGAAGTGGTCTCGGTGGATGACTTCAGCATTGGGGACCTGGAGCCTGCCATCGGGATTGAAATCAAATATGTCTCCGGGCTGGAGGGCAGCAACATTATGCTGCTGAGAAAGCACGACGTCAAAGTGATTGTGGACATCCTCATGGGCAGTGAAACGCCGGAAGAGGAGTTTGAACTGAATGATCTGACGGTCAGTGCCGTGTGCGAAGTGATGAATCAGATGATGGGCGCAGCGTCTACCGCCCTGTCAGATTTTCTGGGACATCCAGTCAACATTTCCACCCCTAAATCCTTCGCCCTGGATGATTTGGACAAATTCAAAAAGGAGCACATCGACACCGGAGAAGATACCGTGGTTGTGGTCCGTTTCATGCTGAGCATTGAGAATATTCTGAAAAGTGAGTTCGTCAATGTGATGCCGGTACATCTGGCCAGGGAACTGCTGGCCGGATTTGAGATGAATTTTGGCAGCGTTTCGTCCGACGAGGCCGCTCCCGCTCCTCAGCCTGAACCAAAGCCGCAGGCGGCCGCACCCCAGCCGGAGCCCAAGCCGGCGGCTCAAGGCGGGGACGGCATGGTCATGAGCCAGGACGAGATTGAGAAGATGCTAAACAATCTGATTGATCAGCCGCCGGCACAAGACCAGCAGCCTGCGCAGCAGCCCATACAGCAGCCTGTGCAGCAGCCCATACAGCAACCCATACAGCAGCCTGTACAGCAGCCCATGCAGCAGCCTGTACAGCAGCCCATGCAGCAGCCGGCGCAGCAGGCCCCAATGCAGCAGCAGCCCATGCAGCCCAACTGGGGTATGCAGCAGCCAATGCAGCAGCCCATGCAGCCAAATTGGAATATGCAGCAGCCTATGCAGGCAGGTTGGCCTATGCAGGAACCCAAGCGGATCAATGCCAATCCGATCCAGCTCCCGGTTTTGGATGCGGAGGAGAGGCTGGGAAAAGAACAGGCAGACAATCTGGATATGATTATGTCTGTTCCTCTGGAAATTTCAGTAGAAATTGGCCGGACGCAGCGGAAGGTGGAGGATATTCTTTCCTTCTCGAAAGGTTCCCTGGTGGTGCTGGATAAGCTGGCTGGGGATCAGGTGGATTTGTTTGTGAATGGCCTTTGTGTGGCGCGGGGCGACGTTGTGGTAATTGACGACAACTTCGGCGTGCGTATTACGGAAGTCCTGAAGCGAAGCGAGCTTTTTAATCAGAACTGACCCAGCCGGTCCAAATATCTGGCGGGAACGATAAAAACAGTAAAGGAATGAATGTTATGGCTAAAATTCTTATTGTGGACGACGCTGCGTTTATGAGAAAGGTGATCCGAGACACCCTGACCAAAGAGGGCTACACCGATATCTATGAAGCTGTGGACGGACAGGATGCGGTTGAGAAGTATTTTGAAATCAAGCCTGACCTGGTGCTGATGGATATCACCATGCCCAACATGGACGGACTGGAGGCTCTGAAGGCGATTCGGTCCAAGGACAGCAGCGCCAATGTGGTGATGTGCTCGGCCATGGGCCAGGAGGCCATGGTGGTGGAAGCTGTTCAGGCGGGAATCAAGGACTTTATCGTAAAGCCCTTTAAGAGTGATCGGCTTCTGAAAACGGTTACCTCTATCATCGGCAACCCTTAAAGGCAGGAAAGTAAGATGGACGGACTGGGGCCTCTGCTTTGGGCCTTATTTGTGACCTGCCTGATTTTGGCGCTGGCTTACTGGTTTACCCGGTATGTGGCGGGCCGTATGGCAACAGGCGGGTTGGTACGGGGAAAGCATATTACGGTTTTGGAACAGGTGGCCGTGGGAAAAGAACAGCGGCTGCTGCTGGTTCGCGTAGGGAGCCGGATATACTTTTTGGCAGCGACCCCCGGCGGGATCAACAACCTGGGGGAACTTTCTCAGACGGAGACTGCTGATTGGGACGATCTGTCTAAACCGGCAGGCGACCTGACAGAAAGCTTTTCTCAGGCGCTGCGTCGAATGCTGGAGCAGCGGAAGAAATAGGAGGATACGAGAGTTGGATGCGCTGATCAATGTAAACGGAGAGAATGTCCAAACCCTCCAAATCCTATTCCTGACCACTATGGTGACACTGCTGCCTTCCATAGTGGTGATGATGACCTCTTTTACCCGGTACATCATTTCCTTTTCCTTTCTGCGTTCGGCGATGGGACTGCAGCAAAATCCGCCCAATATGGTGTTGGTGGGTATGGCCCTGTTTTTGACATTGTTCACCATGGCTCCGGTGATCAGCCAAATCCAGACAACAGCCTATGACCCCTATGTGGCGGAAGAGATTACCCAGGACGAGTTCTTTGACCGGGCCGCGATTCCACTGAAGGAATTTATGGCCAAGAATACGGAACAGAGCGCTCTGGACCTGTTTTGCAGCATGGCGGGGATCGAGACGCCGGAGCAGACGCAGGATACTCAGAACCTGCCTATGCATATCCTTGTGCCCTCGTTTATGACCACAGAGTTGAAACGGGCATTTATGATTGGCTTTTACCTTTACATTCCCTTCCTGCTGATTGATGTGGTGGTGGCTTCGGCCCTGATGTCCATGGGAATGATTATGCTGCCGCCGTCTATGATCTCCATGCCCTTTAAGCTGTTGTTGTTTATTACATTGGATGGGTGGCAGCTGCTGTTTTCCACCCTGGTGCAGGGGTTTCATTAGGCAATCGGGAGGTTAAGCGATGGAGGTTGTGGATATTCTGCGGGAAGGCGTGGGCGTGGCATTGAAAATCGGCGCGCCGATGCTGCTGCTGAGTATGCTGGTTGGCATTTTGGTGGCCATTTTTCAAGCGGTGACGCAGATTCATGAGCAGTCCCTGTCCTTTATCCTCAAAATGATGGTAGTTGTAATCATCTTACTGGTGGGCGGAAACTGGATGCTGGAGGTCTTGCAGGACTATACCCGCTACCTGTTTACCCTGATGTGAGGACTCTGTGGCGATGGATTGGTCTGAGCTGTACCTGTTCACATTGATTTTTATGCGGGTGACCGGTTTCGTGCTGTTTAATCCTGTTTTAGGGAGAAACAGCATACCAAACTTGGCCAGAGCGGGAATGATTATGGTCTTCTCTGCCTTTGTGTTTGGCATGGCGCCCCAGGCGCCCGCCGTGCCCGGCACCATGGTGGAGTTCGCGCTTCGTCTGCTGCTGGAGCTTGGCGTAGGTTTTGTACTGGGCTTTGTGATGCGGCTGTTCTTCATGATTATTCAAGTCGGCGGAGAAGTGATCGACGCGCAGATGGGCCTGACGATGGCGCAGGTCTATGATGCCAGCAGCCAGATCAACATGACGGTGACCGCGTCGCTGCTCAATGTGTTAATGGTGTTGATTTTCTTCGCGGAGAACGGGCACTATACCATGCTGCGGATTTTTTTGACTTCCCAGCAGGTGGTCCCGTTTGGACAGGCCGCTTTTGGACAGACGGTGGCCTCCGGAGTTGTGGAAGTATTTCTGTCCTGTATGGTGCTGGCCATCAAGCTATCGCTGCCTATCCTGGCCGCCGAGCTGTTAGGCGAGTTGGGAATGGGAATTTTGATGAAGGCGATTCCCCAGATCAACGCCTTCGTCATCAACATTGAGCTGAAGGTCATTATCGGCCTTGTGCTGTTGTTTTTATTCCTGAGTCCCATCAGTGAATTTCTGCTGGGGATTGAGTCAAGTATGCTGGAGACAATGGGACGGATGCTGGAGATTATTGCCGCGCCGGGATAAGCCAGCGGGAGGTGGTGCGGCATGGCGGACGGTCAGAAAACCGAAAAGGCAACCCCGAAAAAGCGACGGGACGAACGCAAGAAGGGCAATATCTTCTTCAGTAACGACGCGGTATCGGTGGTTGTCCTGCTGGTGGGGCTGGCAGTCTTCTTTCTCTCCGCAGCGGGAGCCGCAGCAGCCATTGAACAGTTTTTCCGCCTGTGCATCTCCATGACGCAGCTGCAGCAGGAACAGCCCACGGCGGGAGACCTGGAAAAGCTGCTGGTTCAGCTTCTCTGGACTGCGGTCCAGAGCGTCGGGCCGCTGGTGGCCGCTACGGTTGTGGCGGGAATCGCCGCCACATTCTTTCAGACCAAAATGCTGATTTCGGGGGAATCCATACGGCCGAAGCTGAGCCGCCTCAGCCCACTTCAGGGAGTCAAACGGCTGTTTTCCATGCGCAGCATTGTGGAGGCTTTGAAGGGCCTGCTGAAAATCGCGGTTCTGCTCTATTTGATTTACCGATTTTTGG
This sequence comes from bacterium, assembly GCA_037245165.1. Lineage (GTDB taxonomy): Bacteria > Bacillota > Clostridia > Oscillospirales > Oscillospiraceae > Lawsonibacter. Next base: position 32,861 of record JAXWVI010000045.1, on the reverse strand, counting down.
CCGGAGTGGTGGATCTGTTTTCCAAATACATGTTTACAGATCTGAGCCAATCATGCGCCCATCTTATGGACCTGGCGTTCCAAATGGCAATGCAGATTGCGGTAGCCTACGCGGTCCTAGCCGCTGCCGATATATTTTACCAATGGTGGGACTACGAACGGCAGATTCGTATGTCCAAACAGGAAATTAAGGAAGAGTATAAACAAATGGAGGGCGATCCCCAGGTCAAAGGAAAGATCAAGGAAGCCCAACGTAAGATGGCCCAATCCCGCATGATGCAAAAAGTGCCCCAGGCGGATGTGGTCATTCGAAACCCCACTCACTTTGCTGTGGCTTTGCGTTATAAGCCCGATCAGGACCGCGCGCCCGTAGTATTGGCCAAGGGGCAGGATTCTCTGGCCCTGCGGATTGTAAAAGTGGCGGAGGAAAACGGCGTGGCTGTAGTGGAGAACGTCTCGTTGGCCCGGGCACTGTACGGCTCCGTGGAACTGGGACAGGAGATCCCCCCAACGCTGTACAATGCGGTGGCAGAAGTGCTTGTGTACCTCTACCAGCTCAACGGCAAAGGCAGTTAACAGAAAGCGAGCAGCTAGGAAGTTATGAAACGAATTTTTGACAATGCCATATCGTTGATGGTGGTTATCATTGTCCTGTTTCTGGTCATCCCATTGTCGGCGCCGGTGCTGGACGTGCTGCTGGTGATCAACATCTCGTTGTCCATCATGATTCTGATGATCACCATGAGCATCTCCGAGGCACTGGAGTTTTCCATTTTCCCATCCCTGCTGCTGGTCACCACGCTGTTCCGGCTGGGATTGAATGTGTCGTCTACCCGTCTGATCCTGCGGGATGGCGGCCAGGCCGGTGTGGTGATCAAGGCGTTCGGTAATCTGATTACCCAGGGCAATATCGTCATTGGCGTTCTGATTTTTCTGATTATCGTACTGGTGCAGTTCATTGTTATCACCAAAGGCGCTGAGCGTGTGTCCGAGGTGGCCGCCCGCTTTACCCTGGACGCCATGCCCGGTAAGCAGATGGCCATTGACGCGGACCTCAGCTCCGGGCTGATTGACGAGAAGGAGGCGCGCCTGCGCCGCTATAAGATTCAGAAGGAAGCGGACTTTTACGGAGCCATGGACGGCGCCACCAAAATTGTCAAAGGCGACGCCATTATGTCCCTGATCATCACCGTCATCAACTTTGTGGCGGGCTTGATTATCGGCATCGTCCAGGGCGGCAGCGATCTTCAGACCGTGCTGAGTGTGTACTCCATTGCTACCATCGGTGACGGTCTGGTTTCCCAGATCCCCGCCCTGATGATTTCCACCGCCACAGGTATGATTGTAACCCGGTCGGTGTCTGACGGAAGCCTGAATACCGATGTGGTGAGCCAGTTTAAGGCACAGCCCAGAGCCATTCTGGCTACCGGCGTTATTTTGATTTTGCTGGCCCTGTTTCCGGGGACCCCGACCTTGCCCCTGCTGCTGGTGGGCGCCTGCCTGACAGCCGGCGGTTATGTGGGGGCGCGTCGGATGGACGCGGAGAAAGCGCTTCAAGCGCAGCAGGAGGCCTCGCCGGGAGAGCAGCCGGCTCCCGAGATGGCAGCAGGAGGCGAAGAGGAGTATTTCAAGGATATCAACAATGTCTACTCCCTGCTGACTGTGGAACCCATTGAAATGGAGTTTGGATACAGCCTGATCCCACTGGTGGATGAGAGCAGCGGAGGCAAGCTCATCAGCCGCATTGTCATTTTCCGCCGCCAGTACGCGCAGGACATGGGGTTTGTAATTCCCTCGATCCGGCTGCACGACGGCGCGTCCCTGGGGACGAACCAATACATTATTCGAATCCGGGGCGAAGAGGTGGCCAGAGGCGAAGTGCTGGTGGATTATTACCTGGCCCTGGAGCCGCCTAACCCCTCCGGACAGATTGATGGCATTGAGGCCATCGAGCCTGCCTATGGCATCCCATCCCGATGGATTTTGCCGGAGAATAAAGAGATGGCGGAGATTTATGGCTATACGGTCATTACGCCGCTTACCGTCATGCTGACCCATCTGTCTGAAACGATCAAAAGGCATGCCTATGAGCTGCTGGGCCGCACTGAAGTTATGCAGCTCGTGGAGCATTTGAAAACCACAGACCCGGATTTGGTGGCGGATGCCATTCCCAATGTTGTGACCTATGCGGCATTGGAAAAGATTCTGCGCAATCTGCTGAAAGAGGGAATCCCCATTCGGGATCTGGGGCTGATTTTAGAAGCTATTTTGGATGCGGGGGCCAACCGGGATCTTGACGCGGTAACCGAACAGGTGCGTACCCGGTTGAGTCGGACGATTACGCGCAGATTCTGCGAGAACGGTCAGCTTCGTGTGGTGACCTTGGACGCGGAGGTGGAAAAGAAGATCCTCGCCGCTCTGACCAAGAACGAACAAGGAATTTACCTGGCACTGAGCCCGGATATTATGCAGCAGATCATGACTCAGCTGGGCGATCTGCGCAAGAAATTCCAGGAGCTGTCTCAGACTCCGGTGGTATTGACCAGCCAAGTGATTCGGGTCTATCTCAGCCGCCTGATTGCTCAATTCTATCCGGATGTATATGTGCTTTCGTTCCATGAGATCACCAGCAACATTCAAATCCAAGCAATTGGAAACATTACCTTGCAGACCCAGGCGCAAGCGGCGGCTGTGTAAGAGAAAAGGAGGCGGGAGGCAGATGGAGCAGACAAATGTGCCGGCGCCAGCCGGGGGCGACCTGCTGTCCCCCGTATCCAGACAGGATGCTGAAAAGCTGGATGACCGGAGCTTGCTGGAATTATATCAGCGCACCGGCGACCAGGATCTGAAGTGGATGCTGGTGCTGCGGTACACCCCGCTGGTGCGCCGGATTGCCCTGCAAGCCAGTGGAGTGTACAGCGGCTTTGCCCAGCTGGACGATATTATCCAGGAGGGGCTGTTGGTACTGCTCAACGCGGTGGATAAGTTTGATGCCACCAAGAATGTGAAATTTGAGACGTATGTCTCCACCCGGCTGCGGGGCATGATTGTGGATCTCGCCCGCCGCCAGGATTGGCTGCCCCGCCAGGTGCGGCAAAAGGCGGCGCGCCTGAACCGGGCCATGGATGAATTATCGGCGGATTTGGGCAGAGTTCCCTCCAGCGACGAGGTGGCAAAGTATATGGGGCTGTCACGGGAACAGTATGATGCCCTGCTGTCGGAGACGGCGGTTTCCAGCTTAGTCTCCTTTGAAGCGGTGTTGGACGGCTGCGGAAAGGCCATGGAGAAGCTGCTTGCCCAGGAGGAACAGAGCAACCCTACGGAGGAGATGTATCAGGAGCAGGAGCTCCACCAGGTACTGGAAGAAGGAATCGCTTCCCTTCGGGAAAACGAACGGATGGTCCTTTCCCTCTACTATGAGAAAGAATTAAACATGAAAGAAATTGCCCAGGTGTTGGGGGTAAGCGCCGCCCGCATTTCTCAGATTCACAGCCGGGCGCTGCAGCACCTTCGGGTACATATGAAGCAATATATGCAGGCATAGCTTTGCTTGGAAAGAAGGAATCATCTCATGACCAAAGGATTTTACCAGCTGACCTCCGGTATGCTGTCCCAGGGCAGGCGGCTGAACGTGGTGGGCAACAATATGACCAACCTGACCAGTGCCGGCTATAAGGCGGAGACCTATACCGACAGCACCTTTCAGGAGGTTCTGATCAGCCGGGTGGGGAACAAGAATAAAACCGGCGCCACTGTCATCGGTGAGGAGAGCTACATTTTGGCCCCCGACCAGCTCTATGTGGACTTTACCCAGGGCACCATGAAAGAGACGGGGCTGACACTGGATTTTGCCATTCAGGGGGATGGATTTTTCGCCATCCAGACGGACAACGGCGTGGAGTACACCCGTTCCGGCAGCTTTTGCCTTAACGGGGACGGACAGCTGACCCTGGAGGGGCAGGGGACTGTGCTGGGGACGGACGGACAGCCTATCACGCTGTCCACTGACCTGATCCGGGCTGACAGCGCCGGAAGAATCTATACCCAGGATGGAGCGTATCAGGGGCAGCTTGGCATCTACACCTTTGCTGACAACGGGCAGCTGGCCAAGGGCGAGAGCGGCCTGTTCCAGGCCAACGGCCAGCAGGCACAGCTCCAGGCGCAGCCCCAGGTTATGTGGAAGTATGTGGAAGAATCCAACGTGGATATGCTCAAGGAGATGAGCCGTATGCTGACCGCCCAGCGCTCTCTCCAGAGCGGGGCGCAGGTTCTGAAGCTCTATGACCAGCTTTTGACCAAGGCCACCACGCAGATTGGCCAGTTATAATCAGTAAGGAAGGGGGAAGCGGGTATGCTTCAAGCGTTTTACAGCGCCACAGTGGGCGCTCAGCAGCAGATGCTGCGTATGAATGTACAGGCCAATAACATATCCAATGTGAACACCAATGGTTATAAAGCCCAGGTCCCCGCCTTTCAGGCATTGATGTACGGGATGCTGGGGGGGATTGACGGTTCCCAGCTGCCCCGGGGAAGCGGCGCTTATATGTCGGGGACCGCGACCAACTGGACCCAGGGCGCCGTTGAGGAGACGGGCCGGTCCCTGGACTTTGCCATCATGGGGGAAGGCTATTTTGCCGTGTATGATCCTACAACGGAAGAGGTGTCCTTTACCCGGGACGGGGCCTTCACGTTGGCCGGATTCCAGGAGGCCAGCGATCAGACCGATGAGAACGGAGACCCGGTGGTGAACACCGTCTATTATCTCTCTGACGGAGAGGGGCGGCAGGTGCTGGGACAGGACGGCTATCCCATCCGGGTGGACGACCCGGAGGGGGACTTGTCCGTGGGAGTATTTACCATCCAGTACCAGGACGGCCTTCAGCGGGACGGCAGCAGCCGCTTTTTGATGGGCGATAAGAACGGCCTGGTATGGGTCGGCACCTCCGAAGTGAAGCGGGGCATGCTGGAGACGTCCAATACCGATTTGGCCACGGAGCTCAGCCAGGTGATTGAGGCGCAGCGCTCTTACAGCTATGTGCTGAAGATGATGCAAACCGCGGATGAGGTTGAGACGACCATCAATGGCCTTACCAACGCATAGTTAGAGGGGTGAGTATGAAAAATTACGAGGATTTAAATGGCCTGGAGCTGGATACGATCCGGGAGATTGGCAGCATTGGAACAGGCAATGCGGCTACCGCCCTTTCCAGCATGCTGGGCTGTGAGGTACGCATTGATATGCCCGAGGTACGGATCATGGGGTATAACGAGGCCATTAACTGGATTGGTGGGCCGGAGGTGATTACCGCGGGCGTACTGGTCCATATGTCGGGAGAGCTGAACGGGATTATGCTCTCCGTACAGCAGATCGAATTTGTCAATTTGGTGTTGGAGCGTATGGTAGGAGATACGGTGGACCACTATGACCAGCTCACGGATCTGGACCGCTCCGCTCTGGTTGAAGTGGGAAATATCATGATTTCCACCTTTATTAACGCCTTGTCCAGCTTGGCGGACATTACCACCCGCCTTACTGTACCGGCATTTGCCGTGGATATGCAGGGGGCTATTTTGACGGTGCCTATGGCGGAATTCGGCGGGCAGTCCGATTATATTATGACCATTGGGGCCAACTTCATCTGTAACGGGAAGGCGGTGCCCTGTCGGCTGCTGTTGTCTCCTGATATTCGCTCACTGAATTTTTTGTTAAAAAAGCTGGGGGTTTTGGATGGATGATAAGCTAGTAGTTGGGATCGCTGATATGAAGATGGCGCGGCAAAATGGGATGCTCATTACTTATGCGCTGGGTTCCTGCATTGGTATTTGCCTCTATGACCCTCTGATCCAGTTGGCGGCGCTGGTCCATATCATGCTGCCGCTGAATATGGAAACGGGGCGGAAGTCTCCGCTGAAATATGCGGATACCGGAATCCGCGAGACCCTGCGCTGTATGGAGAAGCAGGGAGCAATGCGCACCCGTATTGTGGCCAAGATTGCCGGAGGAGCCCGCATGTTTGAGACTGCCGGAGGAGGGAGCCTTGGGAATATTGGCCAGCGAAACATTGAAAGTACCCATATGGTACTCAAAAAAGAGGGAATCCGTTTGCTGCGTGAGGATGTAGGAGGCACGGTGGCCAGAACGCTGCTGTTTGACGTGACGACAGGACAGGCATGCGTGCGCAGCTATGGAAAACCGGAACTGATTTTTTGATAATATGGAGAAAGTGGGGAACGGCATGGCAGAGGAAACAAAAAGCGGAATTTTGTTGGAAACAGGAACCAACGAGATTGAGATCATGGAGTTTACCATTGATGGAAACCTCTATGGGATCAATGTGGCCAAGGTGCGGGAAATCATGATGTCTGCGCCGGTAAAGCCCATGCCTCATACGCACCCGTCGGTGGAAGGGATTTTCAAACCCAGGGAAACGGTGATCACAGTGGTGGACCTGCCTAAATATTTGAGCGGCAGGGAGCATGAGCACAAGGAGAAAGATCTGTTTATTGTCACGAACTTCAATCAGATGCATATTGCTTTCCGAGTGGACAGTGTAGTGGGGATCAGTCGTATCTCCTGGAAAGACATTCAGAAACCGGACAGCACCATTTCGGGAGGGGCAGACGGAGTTGCCACTGGTATTGCCCAGTGCGGTGATGATCTGGTCAATATCCTGGATTTTGAACGCATTGTGGCCGAGATCGCTCCGGAGACCAGCATTCAGATCAGCGAAGTGGAAGCCTTGGGCGCCCGGGACCGGAACAGCAGTCCCATCTGGATTGCGGAGGATTCCATCCTTTTGACCCGGATGATTCGGGAATCTTTGGAGCGGGCGGGGTATACCAATCTGCGGACCTTCCCCAACGGGGCGGAGTTGTGGGATGCTCTTCAGAAGTGCACCGACGATGGCCCCGTTGACAGCCAGGTGGCGCTTGTTATTACAGACCTGGAGATGCCGCAGATGGACGGCCATCGCCTGACCAAGCTGATTAAGAGCAGTTCTGAGTTTAAACATATCCCCGTGGTGATTTTCTCCTCCCTGATTACCGAAGAGATGCGTCGAAAAGGCCGGGAAGTTGGGGCGGATGAGCAGTTGAGCAAGCCTGAGATCGCCCATCTGATCGGCATTATGGATGAGCTGTTGAAGCAGAATCATGCGCAGGGGAAAGGAGAATAGTCCTATGAGCAGCAAATACATTGTGCGCCAGCCGATCAAAGACCGAAATAACAAGATTGTAGGCTATGAAATCCAATATTATGGTGAAAACAACGCGTTTGGCGGCGGAGATGCGGAGACGGCAAATGACTTTGCCGCCGCAGATACCATTTATAATTTCCTGACCCTGAATACTGACAAGCTGCTGCGCGGTACGTTGAACTTTATGACCTTTACAACCACGCTCCTGATGAAAAAGACGCCCCGCCTTTTTGATAAAGACGAGCTGGTCATTCAGATTGATGACAGCGTCATCATCCACCCCCTGGCGATGCATATCCTTCAGCAGTACGCAAAAGAGGGATATAAGATTGCGGTCAACGAGTTTCAGTTTGCTCCGCGCTATCTGGCCATGCTGGACAGCATTGATTACATCAAAGTAAACTTCCAGACCATGCAGGAGCTTACCCTGAAAAATATCATTGAAATTGCCCACAGCATGAATAAGAAATGCATTGCCGTGGGTGTGGACAAGGAAGAACTGTATCAGCGGGCGCTGAAGCTGGAAGTAGACGCCATGGAAGGAACCGTGGTGGCCGAAAAGATGGCCCAAAAGACCCACAACAGCGGATACATGCAGAGCAATTTCTTCCGGCTGATGGTGGCAGTTATTAAGGATGAGCCGGATGTGGAGGAGATCGAGCGCATTATCTCGGTGGACGCCACCCTGACCTATGGACTTCTGCGTATTGCCAATTCCCGCTATTTTTCCCTGCGGAGTAAGGTGACCAGTGTGCGTCAGGCGGTGATGACCATCGGACTGAACGGGCTGAAACAGTGGGTGTATCTGCTGAGCGCCAGCAATGCGGAAAACCCGATGGACGAGGGTGCGGAGGAGTTCCTGAAGCTGTCTCTGATGCGCGCTCATTTTTGTGAGAGCCTGATGAATTACGCGAAAAACATGCCCATAAGCAAATCAGACGCCTACCTGATGGGCATGTTCTCTACGCTGAATTATCTGATTGACGCCCCGTTGGAGGAGATCTTACAGCAGATCCCCATGTGTCAGGAAGTGAAGGATGCGCTGCTGCACCATACAGGACGGTGCGGGGTCCTCTATGATTTGGCACTATGCTATGAGAGGGCGGATTGGGCTCAGATTGATCGTCTGGCCGGTGAGCTGGGGATTCAGACCAATGTGCTGACCAGTCTGTACTTCAGCTGTATGGAGGAAGTGAACCGCATTTGGGCGGAGATTACCCAGGCACAGGGAATTCAGCCGGAAAAATTGGAAGAGTCAGTTACACAGTGAGCGCCCTGCTCCCTGGCCGCGGCGATACGGAGATCATTTCCGTTGCTGCGGTCGGGGGCGAGGTGCTTCGCCTTATTATTCAGAATATAACATGGGGCCACAACGGGCGGAAAGGAGCGATTGCCATTGAAGCCAGGGGAGGAGAAAAATCTGCGCGCCCAGTTGGACGTGATGCGCATCCTGGGGGACAACGGTAATGACTACCTGTTTTTGTGGGAATTTCAAACAGGACGTATGTATTTCTTTGGGGGAATCAACAAACGTTACCCCATTTTGGAAAACGGAAAAGATTACTGTACCGTGGAGGAATGGTGCAGTCTGATCTATGAGAAGGACCGGCCTGCTCTGCGCAAGGAAATGGATCGGATACGCCAGGAAAAGGAAACCCAGTTGAATATGGACTACCGATTGGTAGACCGGGAGAAGAACCGGGTTTGGGTGAATTGCAGAGGTGAGGGTCAGGTTGATGAAGAGGGAGAGCTGGTCGCCTTGGTTGGGCGGGTATCCGATACCGCCCTGGAGCAAAAAGTAGACCAGCTGACCGGCGCGTTTAATGGGAGCAAACTGGCGGAGGATATGAAGCGTATCCTGGATGCGGGGCTGCCCAGTTACCTGTTGTTGGTTGGCGTTGACAACTTTAAACACATCAACATCCGGCATGGGCGTGAATATGGCAGCCAGCTGCTGTGTGCCATTGTAGATGTGATTGAAGAAATTGTAGGGGCCGGTGTGCGGGTTTACCGAGTCAACGGAGACTGCTTCGCGGTAAATCTGTTCGTATGGGAGAAGGAAGAGGTAGAACACGTCTATCAGCAGCTTCGCTCCCGCATGGCTGAATACTGTACGATTTCAGCCGGTGTGGTGTCCTACCATGAGCATCAGAATGTGGACGTCAACTCCTTGTATCAATACGCGGAGGAGACGTTGGATAAGGCCAAGCGGATGGGAAAAGATACGATGGCCTTTTTTTCGCCGCGAGAGTATCAGGAGAAGCTGTCAAATGCTGAGCTTCAGGAGGAGCTGCGCCGGAGCGTACAGGACGGGTTTGCCGGTTTTTCAATCTGCTACCAGCCCCAGCTGCTGACTGGGGCATACGAACTGTTCGGGGCGGAAGCACTGCTTCGGTACACCTCTCCCACGCGGGGAAAGGTGAGTCCGGCGGAGTTTATTCCCGTTCTGGAACAGACAGGCGCCATCTGCCAGGTGGGGCTGTGGACCCTGAAGAATGCGCTGGCTCAGTGCCAGGCGTGGCGCAAGGATCTGCCTGATATGCATATCAGCGTCAATGTCTCCTATACTCAGCTCAGCCAGAAAGAGATTGACCGGCAGGTGCTGAACCTGTTGGAGGAGAGCGGACTGCCTGGTGACGCGTTGACGTTGGAGGTGACAGAGAGCATACAGCTGCAGGACTTCCTGCATTTCAATCGGCTGTTTTATCAGTGGAAGCAGGCAGGAATTGAAATTTCAGTAGACGATTTTGGAACCGGGTATTCCAGCTTGTCCTATTTAAAGAATCTGGATATTGATGAGGTCAAGATCGACCGCTGCTTTGTAACCGGCATTCAGCATAGCGCTTATAATTTCCGCCTGTTAAAAAATATGATTGAACTGGCGTGTTCCTCCAAAATCAGAGTGTGTTGCGAGGGGGGGGAGACGAGAGAAGAGCTGATGGCGCTGGAGGAGCTGAATCCTGATTTGCTCCAAGGCTTTTACTTTAATCGGCCTTTGACCCCGGAGGAGTTTGAACGGACATACATCCGGCGGGACAGCCCCGAATACCAAAGACGGGATGAAATGATTCGGGAGTTAAAGTATGTAAAATGGGAGCAGGAATCATTGACCGGAGACATACAGTTTGATCCCGCTACCATGGAGAATATCGTGGAGGCGCTGGATGACATTGTATATGTCAGCGATCCCGTTACCTATGAAATTTATTATCTGAATCCTGCGGGACAGAGGCTGACAGGGGTTCACGATTATGAGGGGAGAAAATGTTACCGAGTTCTCCAGGGAAAAGACAGCCCCTGTGAATTCTGCAATAATAAAAGTCTTTGGGAAGACCGTTTCCAAATTTGGGAATGGGAGAACGAGGAATTTAAACGCCGCTTTATTATCAGGGACAAACTGATCTTGTGGCATGGGAAGCAGGCAAGGCTGGAAGTGGCGATGGATATTTCCAGACAGGAAGTTCTAAGTACCGCGGTGCAGGAAAAGCTGGATTTTGCGGAGAACATGCTGACCTGTGTAAAGGCGCTGGCGGAAGAGCCGGATATGCGCCGAGCGGTGAGGCGGATGTTGGCTGCTGTGGTGGACTTTTACCAGGCGGATCGGGCATACATTTTTGAGCCGGTAGGAGAAAACACCGAGCTGTGGAGCAATACCTTTGAATGGTGCAGAAAAAAGATCATGTCCCAACGGGCCAATCTGCAGCGGCTACCCTTCAAAGCTCTGAGGCACTGGAAAGATATGCTGGAGCGGGATGAGACGCTGGTAATTCCCAATGTGGACGACCTGCGGGAGAGCGAACCTCAGCTGTGGAAGATTCTGCATGACCGAGGCAGCCGCAGTCTGCTTGCGGTACCCATTCAAAGAGAGGGAAAATTAGTGGGCGCGTTGGGGGTGGACAATCCCCGGCACTGCAGTACGGATGAGAGTCTGATCCGGATGCTGACCCTTTTTGTAGTCAATCGGTTTGTGAAAGATGAGACGGAGGAGCGGTTGGGAGAGCTGCTGAATCTCCACTATCGGGATGTCCTGAAAAACACAGAACTGGGGTTGTGGTTTATCCGGATCGATCCCAACCATGACCAGTGGGAAATGTTCGCAGATAAGACCATGCAAAAAATACTGGGCTTAGAAAAGGAACTGCCTCCCCAAGAATGTTTTCAGTACTGGTATGAGCGGATCAATGATAGCTACTATCAATATGTGAATCTGACGGTGGAGAGTATGATCCGCTCCGACCGCGTGGTACAGCTGGAGTATCCCTGGTGTCATCCCACACTGGGCGAGGTGATGGTGCGCTGTATCGGGGTCCGGGGGGCGGATACAGGCGGTATGATCTGTCTGGAAGGGTATCACCGAATCCTCTCCAACATGGACCGGCCGCAATTTTTACCCGATACTCCCACGGGAGAGGTATTTGAATACCAGGAAAGCACAGGCGAGATCTGTTTTCACACTGGACGGACGCTGCTGGCCGGGGAGGAAAAACATGAGTTGGGATTTCCCCAATGTTGGCTGGAGAAAGAAATGGTACATCCCCACTTTGTGGAGCGTTTTACCGCCTTGTTCCAGAACGTGAAGGATGCAAAGAATGTGGATCATGAAGAAACCATGCTGCGCTCCAAACAGGGAAATTATGATTGGTTTCGGCTGCGCACCCGCCATCTGGAAGCGGGAGAGCAAGACAGGGATACGATTTTGGTATTACTGGATGCAGCAGATCCGGAACGTCTGCTTCAGTTGGAGAATATGCGGATTCGGGACTTCTATCATGCCAGCCTGGGCGAGGCGATCGCCTATGTGGAGGTAGATCTGGAGAGCGACCAGCTGAAAGCTTCAGGAGGACTGTGGGCCAGCTATGAACAGGAATATCCGCAAAGCAGCGACTCTCTGCTTCGTTTTATGATGAAGAAAGCGGGGGAGGATATTCAGCCCAACCAGAAAACAGAGCTGATGTGGAGTGTGGCTGCCTGGACTGATTTGCTCTCTCAGGAGAAGCCAATCCGCAGATTCCGGTATCAGCGCAAAATCCACGGTGAATGGCGTTGGGTGGAATTGGTAGCCCATAAATTCCAGGAACAGCTGACTGAGAATGAATATGCGCTGCTTTATCTCAAAGACATTGATGTTCAGGTGCGCAAAGAGCACGCCCAGCAGGAGGCGGCCAGCCGGGACCCATTGACAGGAATCTATAATCGCAACGCCTTTAAGAGAGCGGTGCTGGAGTATATGAATACCAGCGGGAAACAAAAGGAAGGCGTTTTGATTCTGCTGGATATTGATAATTTTAAAACCATAAACGATCAGCTTGGCCATTTGGAAGGCGATGAGGCGCTCCAATATATCACAGAACGGCTGAAAAAGGTATTTCGCCAGGAAGATATTTTGGGACGGCTGGGCGGCGACGAGTTTATGGTGTTTTTGAAGGGAAATGTCCAAAAAGAAGTCCTGAATCAGCGAATGGATGATCTATATTATGCGTTAGAGGCCTATTCTAAATTTCCGATTACCTGCAGTGCCGGAATCGCCTATGTCCAGCGGGAGCAATTTTCCTATCAGGAGAGCTTGCTTCGGGCGGATATGGCGTTGTATCAGAGTAAGCAGGGAGGAAAATGCAACTATACCTATGCTGAGCAGATGAACGATCAGATCGTGTAACGTTGAAAAAACAAGGCCTCGGAAGAAAAACGCGTCAATGCATTCTCCGAGGCCTTGTTTTCAAAATAAGTATTTCATTAAGCTCCGTGTTCCTGAACAAACTTTGCCATACGTTTGTCCTCGGTCCGAATGTGAGTGATCAAAATCGCCACGATCCGGTTCAATTCGCCCAACGCTTTTACAGTGGGGCCTTCCTGCACCAGCATCTGAGCTACCTCAGCCAGCTGACGGCGGTAGCCGTCATGGAACTGTTTATGACTGGTATATCCGGGATAATTGCTGCGAGTCTGGAGACGTTCTTCATCACCAAAATGCTTCATAACATAGTCGCCTAAGAAATTTACGGTTTCCTGAATCTGATCGCGGCCCTTTCCTTTGGAGCAGGCATCCATTAAGCGGTTGACGGCTTCAAACAGCTGCTTATGCTGGTTATCAATCAGCTGATAGCCAGTCAGCAGGTCCATCGTCAATTCATATTTCATTTTTGTCACTCCTTTTTACAATTTAACTGGAAAATAGAGGGATTTAATTTTTTCTCCTAATATATATATCGGCACGTTTATAAGAATAATAATAGTTCCTATTATTTTATTTTAAAATAATTTACAGGAAAAAGAGGAAATAAAAATGGATGATTTCTTAGAATTTTTTGAGGAATTAGATGAAATGGTTTATATTTCCGATTTAGATACGCATGAATTGGTGTATATGAACCGTCAGTTGCGGGAATCGCTGGGCTATCAAAACAACGAAGGGTATCAGGGGAAAAAATGCTATGAGGTTCTTCAGGGCGGGAGTGAGCCCTGTTCGTTCTGCAGCAATCGTGCGTTGGAGCCGGGAAAGTTTGTTTCGTGGAGCCATAAAAATCCGGTGCTGGATAAACGGTATCTCATCAAGGATACCATACGAGTATACAACGGCAGACGGTATCGGATTGAAATCGCCATAGATGTGGACAATGAGGTGGTCTGCAAAACCCCATATTACTATGCGCGCAGCGAGACAATTTTGAATGGCTGCTTACAGCGTATTTTTTCCACCACAGACCCAGAGGAAAAGGCAGAGTTGGTACTGGAGTACCTGGGCGAGACATTCGAATGTGATCGGGTCTATGTGTTTGAACAGGATGAGGAGGAGCGAATCAACAATACTTATGAGTGGTGCCGAAGCGGAGTTTCACCGCAAAAAGAGATCCTGCAAAAAATACCTGAGTCCAGCTTTGGATGGTGGATGGAAATCTTTGAGAGCAACAAAGTGGTGTCCATTGAAAATTTGGAAGATATTCAGCAAAAATATCCGGTGTCCTATGCTATTTTAAAGCCACAAAACATATCAAGCCTTGCGGCGGGTCCCATCAGCATCGAAGGACGGGTGATTGGATTTTTAGGGGTAGATAATCCCAACCGTGAAATGATGACCCTGATTACCCCCATTTTAAGTATTATCGGGTATTTTGTAGCTGCGCTGCTGCGTCAAAGAGACCTGATCAAGCGGCTGAATTCCCTGAGCTTTCACGATCCGCTGACAGGGGCGTTTAACCGGAACGCCATGTTTGAACACGGTGCCCAGAGGCCTCCCATTTCCAGTATTGGCGTAGTCTACTGCGATATCACGGGACTGAAGTGGACCAACGACTCCATGGGCCATAACGCGGGAGATCAACTGATCCGGCACTGCTATCAACTGCTGTGTGAGACGCTGAACACCGAATGGATATACCGGACCGGCGGCGATGAGTTTGTAGCGGTGTACCTGGACTGTGGCCAAGAGGCACTGAAGAAAGATTTACGGGCACTTAAGGAGAAAATATGCCAGGACCGGCATCACATTGCGGTGGGATATGTCTGGTCGGATGATCCGCCGTTTAACCTGGAGACGTTGATTTCTCAGGCTGACGAGGTGATGTATCAAAACAAGAGGGATTACTATGCGGCCAATAGCAGACAACAGTCCGGCAGAAATATTATGCCGAAGGCGGCATATCTGAACGAGAAGGAGAGCGAGTTCCATCACTTTCTGTCCATCACCTATCACGATCTGGAATTCCTCTTCCAGGCCATTTCCCAGCGAAATTCGGAGGGATATTTCTTTTTTGGAGATATGCAGAAGGATCTGTTCTATATTTCCGATAACATGCGGGAAGAGTTTGGATTTGAGAACAACATTGTACCTGGCCTGTTGAAAGAATGGTCTTTGAAGATCAGTACAGAAAAATCCAGGAAGATGTATCGTCAAGCTGTCAAGGATATGGTGAAAGAAAAGCGCACCATTAATGATTTGCGATATCAGGTATACAAGCGGGATGGAACAAAAATATGGGTTCGCTGCTGCGGAATGTTGAAGTGGAATGAGGATCAGAGTCTGCCCCTGTTTTTAGCGGGACGGATTACACACCAGGATGACAGTTTTGTAGTAGACCCCATTACAAATTTTCCCAGAGAGTCAGCCGTCTTCAGTCATATGGAGGAACTGCGGGAGAAACAGGAATCCTGTTTTGCCATCGGATTTAGCTTTAACAATATTACAGACCTCAACAGCACCCGAGGCTGTACCTTCAGCGACCATTTAATCAGAAGCATTGCGGATGAGTTGATGAGTATGTTGGCGGGAAAAATGTCATTTTATCGCCTGGAGGGGATGCGATGCATTGCCATGGTGGACCCGGCCAATCAGGAAAGCAAGGGAGAGTTGGTACGGCAGATTCAGAAAATTATTGTGGCTGGCTATCGTGCCGTGGGCCTTTCTATTCCGCATCCCTGCTCCTGTGCCGTAATGAGGTATCCCCAGGCGCATCTGACTGCGGCGGATTTTTTAGAAAATATGACGACCCTCATCAAGGTAGCCAAACAGGACCGGGATCGGCTTTATGTGGAGAATTCCCAGGACAGCATCCGCAGAATTAAACAGATGTCCAACATGGCATTGGCATTGAGCCGCGATGTACTGCAAGGGATGCAGCACTTCCGGATTGTGATCCAGCCGATGGTATCCGCTGAAAGCGGCAACGTGATGGGGGGAGAGGCGCTGCTGCGGTGGAGCTTTGAGGGAAATGATATTTCTCCGGAAATTTTTATTCCTATGCTGGAAAAGGAGAAACTGATTCAGAGCGTAGGGCGATGGGTCTTTGATCAAACCGCGTGCTGCTGTATGCGGCTTGTGACATATATTCCGGACTTTTATTTGACCTTTAACGTGAGTTTGCAGCAGTTGTCTGACAGGCAGTTTACCAGCTTTATGAAAAGCACAATGGAGAAGTATCATGTGGACGGCAGCCATCTCGTGGCTGAAATGACAGAAAGCTGCATGGATGAGCAGCCGGAGGAGCTGTTTCAATTTGTCAACGACTGTAAAGCCATGGACATTAAAATTGCACTGGACGATTTTGGAAGCGGATATTCTTCCCTTCGGATGCTGCTGCAATATCCGTCCAGCGTGATTAAACTGGATCGCTCCCTGCTGAGGGAGATGACGGAATCTGAAGACAAAATGAATTTTATCTCCAGCATTGTCTATGCCTGCCATCGGTTCGGCAAACAGGTGTGTATGGAGGGGGTAGAAACGGGGGTGCAGAACGCGCTGATTCGGAAATGTGGCTGTGATATGATCCAGGGTTACTATTATTACCGGCCCATGGAAATTGATGATATGTATCGGTTGGCCTCCATCCGATTTTCAAACGTGCAGCAGAACGGAAAGCAGGGCTGAAACTGTTGCGAGAAGGAAAACGGTTTGCCGGGGAAAAGCGGAGAATTTCCGAATTGTCTCTTATTCTGCGGGCGGGAGTGGTCGATAATAAGAATGTAGGATCAGTCAATTCATCAGAAAGGGGTGATTGCTGTGGTAGAGGCTATCATGGGAATGCAGACCGCTCAGATTCAGAGCGCGTACAGCACCGCTCTGATGAAGCGGTCCATGGACGATGCGGAAAGTCAAGCGATATCCCTGATTAACGACATGGTCGCTTCCGTGCCTGCGCCCGCTCAGTACACCTTTGATGTCCGTGCCTGAGCATCGGGTCCATGCAAAAGGAGTACCGAAAAATGGATATGCTCCCCCTGAAAAGGGCCGTAAATGAAAGCGGTCGTTCAGGGGGAGCATATTCTATCATTTGGGGTGTGGAAGGGGACGGATGGGCAAAAGAAATGATTTTGGCCTGTCTGTGACAAAACGTTACCGCAAGAGAAGGCGCCGTACCCGGGACAAGCTCCTGGGTACGGCGCCTTTCTGCTGCGCTGTATGACCTAGCTGTATGAGGGGAGATTGCCTTAGAGCGTTACGGCCTTAGCCAATACCACAGCCATTTCCGCACGAGTCATGGTCTGGCCGGGACGAAGCCGCCCTTGCGTATCGCCGGAGAACAGACCGTTTTTGACCAGCACGGACATGGCGTTGCGTGCGTAGGAGGAGACGCTTTGCCAGTCGGAGTAGCCGTACAAGACACTTTCGTTTTCAATACCCAGGCTCCAGCCGGAAGATACCATGGCCTGATAGAGCATAGCCGCGGCCGCTTCACGGGTAATGGGATCCGATGGACGGAAGGTGCCGTCGGGATAGCCGGAGACGATGCCCAGGGCATAGGCCTTCTGGATTGCTTGTGCATAGTAGGAGTTCGAGGGCACATCAGAGAAGTTATGCCCCGCCGTGCTGGGGAAGGAGAAGGCCTGATCCAGCATAAACAGGAAACTGCCCCGGGTCATGGGAGCCTGAGGGGAGTAGATTCCGGTGCCTGTTCCGCTGACCACATGGTTTTCATAGAGAAAATCCACAGCTGCCGCGGCCCAACTGGTGCTGCCCATGTCAGAGAAATAGCGGGAAGTGGTATTGGGGGAGACCTGAATCCGCACGGTGCCTTGGTAAGTCCCGCCATTGGAATCGGTGGCTGTGTAGGTCAGGGAAACTGTCCCCTGGAACCCGACCAGAGGTACAAACGAGATATCCGAAAGGCTTGGGGAGGCGGAGGGGTAATAAAGCGTGCCGGAATGTACCTGACTGTTGGTGGAGTGAATTCCGTTATAGCGGTAGTAGAGATGACCGCCGGTGATGTTGTCCGCGCCGGTAAATCGCACGGAAGAGAGTGTTCCGCTCCCCCGCCGGGAGCAGGCGGCTTCAAAGTCAGCTCCCTGGAAGGAAACCGGCTGGTAGGCGGTGTAGTAGGTAATGACGTCTGCTGGGACTTGGCTTACGGTAATGGACACAGTGCCGGAAAACTCCCGCCCCTTGGTGCTTTGGCCGGTAAAAGACAGGGAAAATGTGCCGGAATAGCTGCTGTTGGGCACAAAGCTGACCTGATCCAGGTAGGGGGAGGAGGAGCGGTAGTAGCTGCGGGATGCGGTTACCTTGCTGCCATAGTTGCTGGAAGAGGTGTAATCATAGTACAGCGTGCCCTGTGCGGTGGTGGGCAGAGAGAAGCGAACATAGTTGAGAGAATCTCCGGTCATGGAGCGGCAATAGTCGTCAAAATCGGCATCCTGGAAGGTAAGGACGCTTCCGCTGTTGATCTGGTAGGACAGATTTTTTTGGCTGCCGCCCACATCGATTGCCACAGTGCCGGAAAAGCTTTCTCCCTCAACGTCCCAGCCGGAAAATGGGATATACACGGTGCCGGTAAACCCGCTTTCTGCCACGAACGTAATATCGTCCAGCCTGGGGGAAGAGGAGCGGTAGTAGTTTTGGTTTTCCGTCACCTTGCTGCCATAATTGCTGGAGGAAGTATAATCGTAGTAGAGGGTTCCCTGGGAAGAGGCGGGCAGGGTAAATTTCACCCGGTAGAGATTGGACCCGGTCAGGGAGCGGGACAGGTCGTTGAAGTCGCTGTCGTCCAGGTTTACCCTTCCGCCCTGACTGGTGGAATAGTGAAGCGAACCGCTGTCCTGGGAGGAGACGGTGATGCCTACCTCGCCATAGAAGGTATTGCCCCGAATATCCCAGGCGGTAAAGGAGATGGATACAGCGCCTACATAGTCTGTCTGTGCCACAAAGGTGATGTTGTCCAGGTAGGGGGAGGAGGAGCGGTAGTAATCCCGATTCTCCGACACCAGCGAGGAATAGCTGCCGGAGGAGGAGTAATTATAGTACATCGTTCCCTGGGAGGAAAGAGGAAGGACAAACCGCACCCGGTCGAGACTGTATCCGGTCAGGGAGCGGGAGAGATCGTTAAAATCATCCTCATCAAATTCAACTCGGCCTCCCTTGGAAATGGTGTAGGTAATATCCCCGGAAGCGGCTGCGGAACGGATTTGGATGGTAACAGAGCCACGGTAGGAGTAGCCGTTTACATTCCAGGCTGTGTAGGAGATGGTGATGGTATCTGATACTCCGTCGGCCGGGAGAAAGTACACATCTCCCAGATTGGGGCTGCCGGAGTACTTGTATTTCCCGGTGGAGGATACAGCGGTACCCGGATAATCCGCAGAGAGGTAACCGTAGTACAAAGTTCCCCAGCGCGCATCTGGCAGCGTAAAGGTGACGTAACTTAGGTCACTTCCGGTACGGTTGCGGCAGGCCAGGGCAAAATCGGAGGCGATGAACTGCACCTCGTTGCCATTGGAGGTGGAATAGGTCACATCATGGGGGGCAGCCACGGTTACCTCAATGGTGCCCTGGAAAAATTCGGTGCCGGAGGCATAGCCGGTGTAAGAAATAACAGCGGTACCCTCAAAATCTGGCTTTGGCACAAAGGTAACGTCTGACAGGGAATTCTGGCCGTTGCCCGGGCTGACATAAAAAGTCTCGCTGGTCCCTACGCCGGCGCCGGTATTCCCCTCGGAGGTGTAGTTGTAGTACAGTGTGCCCTGCTTGGTGGAAACCGACAGACCGCTGATATAGCTCAGACTCTTTCGCAGAACGTTGGAGCTTTGCCCTTGCAGATCAGAGAGGATGGAGGAAAAGGAAAGGGGAGAAGACACGCCTGCGGAAGTGCGAATTACCTCGGCGGTGGCCTTTTCCACGGTGATTTTCACGCTGTCCGTGTAATTGGAGTAACCATTAATACTGACTGTAATTGTCGCGGTGCCCACATTTTTGGGATACAGGTAGCCCTGGTTGACCGCGACGATGTTATTGTCGCTGCTGGTCCAAGTGAGGCTGTCTTTCAGGGAGTCACCGTAGATCTGATACTTCAGAGTGTAATTTTCTCCCACACGAAGAGTCATATCATTGTCTGTCAGAACAATGCCCTGAACCTGAACCTGGCACTGGGCCTGCAAGCCGTTGGCGGAGGCGATGATAGTGGTTTCGCCCGCAGCCACGCCGGTCACGGTAGCGCTGGTGGTGGGGGTTCCGGCGGTCACGGTAGCCACGGAGGAATTCCTGGTGGTCCAGGAAGCTTCCTGGGTCGCTGTTTCCGGGGTAATGGTGGCCATAAGTTGTCCAACCTGCCCGGGAGCCAGCTCCAGCGTCTGAGGGGTAACGGATACGCCGGCGGGGACGTTGGGGGAGACGGTGACATTGCAGGTGGCAGACGGCAGGGCAACTCCATCCGCACGCGTGACGGTCACGGTAATGCTGACTTCTTTAATAGGATCATCGGTGTCAGCGGTTTTCAAGGCCTCAATTTGGATGGTGAGACTGCCTGAGGCGGTCAGGACGCGGACCTTGTCAGGCGCGTTGCTTTCCCATCTTACCGTGGTTCCCTGGGGAATGGAGTTCATGATGCTCCCATCGCTGGCCTGCAGCTTGGCGGTGAGAGTCCCCGTTTCCCCCTCTTTCAAAGCCATGGTCTGACTATCCAGGGAGACACTTGTTATGGTAGGCGTTTCCTGCTGGGAGGAGCCGTCGCCGTCTGCCTCATCTGCGGCCCATGCGGAGGGAACCGCGGCAACAAGCATTGTCAGCACCAGCAGGAAGGCCAGAAAACGATTTTTTTGGAATTTTTTCAAGGAAATTTCCTCCTTTCGGGTGAAAAAATCAAGGGCGGGCAGGGTCTGCCCGCCCTTGATTTGGTGTGGGTATTATTCGGGCCGGTAATCACCGCGTACGACCACAAACGCGCCGCTGCCGGTGATAAATCCGCCTTGGCCCGTGCTTCCGGCCTGGAATTCCAGGATAAAGGCGTCGTTGGTACTGTTCATGGCCGCGTCACTGAGTACCATGCTGGTGGGAAGGGTAATCTGATAACCGCTGGTAATGTTGGTGAACTTCAAGATGAAGTTACGGGTGGTAGCGGTGGAGTTGCTTCCAGACTCAATCTCACTTGGATTACCAATCAACGTGATAATGGAGGTCTGCGTCGGCTTTTTGTTTGAATCGGTGGCCCCATACCCCCGGTTGATCACCGGGCGCAGCGTATCTTCATCGCCGACTCCGCTGCTGCCATACAACTCATCCATACAGTAGAGGGATTCGTTGAAGGTCAGGGTCAAGGTCCCGCTATACGTCAGATTGTCCGGATCAGCCTTATCGACCTTGCTGATGGTTGTGGCGATGCGAATCAGATAAGGAGGTTCCAGATCGGGGATATGCACATTGTTGACCGCCTTGAAAGAGTAGGCGCTGCCCAGAGCATTTTGAGCGGTGGCCAAACAGTAGAAATAAGTGGCGTTCTGATCGCTCTGCATGGCAGATGTAAAGTCCACGGACTGGGACACATCCTTGTCTGTCTCCAGCTTTCCGGTGTCCACTGGATTGCCGCCGCCGGTCAGACGGCGCTGGATAATTTCCTGTACCTCATCTTTTACGGTCTGGTCTGCGTAATAGTCGAAGTAGGACATTCCGGTGGCTTTATCCCAGGTGTTAAGCATGGCTTCCAGAATGGTCATGTATGTGTTATCGTCTGTGGCATCACCGTCGAGAGGGCCTTCCGTAAAGCCATCAGCCAAATAGTTGTCTTTCAACTCCTGCTTAAAGATGGTGGGAAGCTGGTTGGGGGCGAAGAGAGCGTAGTCCAGCTTGGCGTCTTCCGACGTGGTAAAAGACACATCGGGGTTGGTGGCCTCCAGTGTTATGTAAGGAATATCTACATCGGAGGTTTCAAACCGATAGGCGTACACATCCGAATAGGTCTGATTGGACATACCCTGGATGACAAAATAGACGATATACTGGGTTTTGGGCTCCAGTCCCTCCACCAATTTCTCGATCTCAGAGGGGCCGAGGGTGGTAGATCCATACTTAATTCTGGGATTGGCCGCATAGCTGGTGCTGGCGTTAACAATGTCCAGCCGGGCGGGGGTAGAAATTTCCTGCTGGTATTGGAATTTCATGTTTTCATAGTACCCCTCCTCCGGAAGCTTTTCATAGTCGGCATTGGAAGAGAAGTCGCTGACGATATCGTCTTTATCTTTGCCCGTGGTGGGAATAGTTTCCTTGGGCGCCACCACATAGTACACTGTTCCGGGACGGTCCAGCATGAGGTACATATTCACCGCAGAAGAACCGGCCGAGAAGGTGGGGTGGTTGCTGGCAAAGGTGGGAGGCGTCTGATCGCTGAACTGTTTGATCAGGTTAAAATCATCCGGCTGGCCGATATTGGTGATGCTGGAAGGCACCATGGCATTGTAGTTGTCTACGGTCAGGTTGTTGGCCAGGGTTTGCAAATTATTGGTGCTGCCGGCCAGAATGTTGATCCCAATGTTGAGGCGCTGGCTCCAGGTGTCAGGATCGGTGAGGTTGCCTACCTGGGTAAAGTGGATGGCATACTCATACTCAGCGTCCTCTTTCAAAGTGTTCAGCTGTGCAAAGTCGGGGGCGTTGCTGGGGTCCAGGAAATGCCGGGTCAGACTGACACCGATGCGATCTGAGCCGTCAGGCACCGTAACGGTATAGCTGCCCAGCAGCTTCCAATCGGCCCAGGCCCCTGTCTCCGTGTTCCGGTAGTAGAGCTCAAAGGATGCGCTGGTGTCTGACCAGATCACCATATCCCAGTCGATGCTGTCTGCGGTGTTCTCGGTGGTCATAGGGGAGAGAGTCCAGCTAACGTCCACCCGCTTCTTTGCGTTTGCGGGGTCCTCCACACTGTCTCCCAGAGTGGTGATATTGGGATTGCTCAAACTGACGATGGCAAAGACTGTCTTAAAGGGGTCAAGGGGAGTTTTGCCCATAACGTTTTTGGCGCTGGAAGTGTCGGCAATGGTGCCTGCTTCAATTTCAAAATAGTACTCCACGCCGCTCTCCAGGTTCAGGGCGCTGGAATTTTTCACAGACTTGGTGGGGAAGGTGACCACCGTCTTACCCTCTTCCAGGGCAATCTCAGCGTAGCGGTAGTCAATCACCCATTCATCTGTGTCCTTATTGGTGGTGCTAGTGGCCTCGGGAACGACTTCAGGCCGGCCGTTTCCGGTATCCACATAGAGTTTAATACTGTTGCGCAGCACATTGGCCATTGCTTCCCGGGCAGGCGTGTCGTTGCTGCCCGCCTGGACAACGTTTTGATACAGCTGCACCAGTGTGGTGTTGGTATCTACCGTCTGGACGGCTTCGCTGAACACCAGCCGAATGTCGGTGTTGGGTAACGGCTGGGTGGTATCTGTGCCGTTATACTTGGTAAACTCCTGCGTCACGGTGGGAGCGTTGGGGTCGGCGGTATGGATGGTGGTTTTGAGGACTGTGGCGGAGTAGTTGCCCGCCTTGTCCTGGGCCACATAGTAGAGGTCATAGGCTTTTTCCGCCTCCAGGCCGCTGATGTTGAAGGAGACGTCCTGGTTCTCCTTCATGGTGACTTTGCCGCTCTTCAGGGCGTTCATACCCGCCGATACCTGGAGCTTGGCGGTGTCGCTGCTCAGGTCCACTGCGCCGCTCTGGCCGGCCAGAGGCTTGGGGTACTCCTCGCCCTGAGCCACCACGACCCAGTACAGCGTGCCGTCCTCGTTGAGGTTTGCATACATGCCCACGGAGGTCTTATCCACCTTGTTGACGGTGGCCTGGGTGTTGAACACCGGAGGCGTGCCGTCAACGGTGGTGAAGCTGAGCTTCTTCACCGCCGAACTCTGGCCGTTGTCCACATCGGTCAGCCACAGATAGAGGTCATAGCTCTCCAGCTCCTCCAGAGGCACGTTGTTCACGTCAAAGCTGTATGCGGTATTCTTGATTACGTCCGTGCTGCCAAAGCCCAGATTGCCGGTGACCGCGTTGGCCTTGAAATCTTCGGCGGTGGGGGCGGCGGCGCCCTTGGGCAGGACCGCCCAGTACAGCCGGCAGCTCTTGGTGGGCATAGCTGTCACCTGTGCGGAAATATTGGTGATTTTGGACAGGTAGGGGTAGCCGGAAGCAAAGTCGGGCTTGGTATTGTCCGGGGTGGAGAAGGAGATGACCTTCAGGGGGCTGCGTTCATCTCTTGCATCCACAAAAACAGCGGAGAGATAATAGGAGCCATCCGAAGTCAGCTTGGAAATTCTGGCGCTGTTTTCCTGTCCGGCGCCGGTAAGGGCGACGGTGCCCTGCTGGATCACCTTGGGGTTATAGGCAGAGGGATTAATGAGTTCTTCCGTGGTGACCGAGCCGTCGGTTACCGCCGTCAAGGCCCAGTGAACGGTACCCTTCTTGTTGGCGCTGAACACTGCCGTCGCACTGGTGGGCGCCAGGTCCTTCACCTGGGGATAGCCCGCATACAGTCTGGGGTCAGCGGAGGACTCAGCCGCAGCTGCGGTGTCCATGACTTCCCCGTTGATGTTGGCGGTATTGCCGGGACGCACCACAATTTTATCGGGAAGCATAGCAACGGTACTTCCGTTGGCGTTGACGGTCAGATTTCCAATATCGCCTCCGCCGGTCACATCGATGCCGGTATCCAGATTTACATTTTCGACCCGGCTGCCCGCGGCGATATTCAAAGTGGAATCCACAGCCTTCTCATCCACTGTGATGGTATTAGCCTTGCCGCTGGCCAGGGACACAGAAGTATTGGGCGTGGTATTGATCACTTTTTTCACGTTCCCCGCCAAAGTAAGGGAGAGCTGTTCTTCACCGTCAAAGTTGACGGTGGAAACCCCATAGTTGTCCGCTGTATTGTCGGACAGATATGTATTGGTCCGGATATAGGCCTGGTCCAGCTGGCTGTCGCCCTCCACCTTCAGGGAAAGCAGGTGGTTGTCAATGTTGTCCACCACCAGCTTGGGGGCTGTGACGTTACGCAGAATAATACTGTCCTCGCCGCCCTCACTGGTGCCGCCGCCGCTGACAACGATCTCGCCCAGTACGGTCACATTCTCTAATGTCACATGGCCCAGGTCCACACCCTCGGTAATATAAAGATTGCCGCCGATTACCGTATTGCGAAGGGTCACATCAGAGCTTGTGATAGTGACATTGCCCCAAACTGTGCCCAGGTCGTATGTGCCGGCGTCCTGAATGGGGGTGCCCAGAGCGTTCACCAACAGAATGGCCGCCTGCCCCCGAGTCAGGTTGTCCTGGGGGCCAAAGCGCCCGTCAGGATAGCCGCTGAAGAGGCCTTGCTCTGTCACAGAGGTGATATACCCGCGGCTCCAGTTCGCCATGGTCCGGCTGTCGCTGAATTGGGTATTTTCACCCGTCTGAGAGGGCAGCATCAGAATCCGGGCCAAGATGACGGAAGCCTGCTCCCGGGTCACATGAGCGTTGGGAGAAAAAGCAGTGGCTGAAGTGCCCGCCATGTAGCCGATATTGTAGGCAATGCCCACATCGTCATAGTACCAGGAGGTGTCCGGTACATCCCGGAAGGGGGTTGGGCCGGTCTGGGTAAAGCCAAAGGCCCGGTTAATCATGGTGGAAAACTCCGCGCGGGTAATGGGGTTATTTTCCATCAGGTTTCCGTTAATATCTCCCCGCATCACGCCCCAGTTCACCAGCTGGTCCAAATAGGGCTGCATATAAGAGGCGGCGCCTGCTGATGTTGCCAGCGATAGGGCCAAAACCAGGACCAGAAGTCCGGTCCAAGCCCGGGCCGTCAGCTTTTTTTTCCATTCTCTCCAGCCTGACATGCAAAATTCGTCCTTTCTATATTGATTTTTTGCTCAGTGGCCGCCTTTAATTTCCTTTCAGTTGCAGACTGAACACAGCCTCCCGCACCATATTTTCTTCCTCTCGCAGGAGAGAGAGAAATTCCGCGGCGTACAACAGGTCCTCCTCCGGTTTGGAACGGCAGCGGAGAATTTTCATGTCCAGCAGCAGCGGCTGGGAGGTAACCGGGATCACCACCTGAACCTGTTCTCCGATTTCCAACTGACAGGGGCAGAAAAAGGCCAGCCCACCGCAGCTCAGATCCTTGCTGACAATAGGCAGCCTGCCCTTCCAGGTCCCGGATTTCGGGTAAATATAGCTGACAAAGCGCACCGGAATGCGCAGGTTGTTGCGCAAGGATTCCTCCAGGGAGCGAACAGGCTCCAAGACGATGATATTCCCTTTCCGCTGAATAATTTTAGCCTCCAGCGCGGGCACCGCGTCTGAGTTGCCCACGAGGCGGAGATTGGTATGCTTGGATACCTCTTCCAAGTCCCCGTCGTCGATGAGCATCTGCCACTTGGCCTCCCGCGGACTATATTCGGAAAGACCGTGGGCTACGGCGTTTCCCTTGCTGTCTAGGATCAGGTATTTATAGGCCATATTGATTCCTCCTGTTGGGTCATGGTTCCTTGCTCTGCCGGTCTCGACGGAACTTGTCCGGGTCCTGAGGATCGAAATTCAAAAAGTAGAGGTAAATATCCACCACGGCAAGGTACAGTTCCTCGGGAATCTCTCTGCCCAGTTCCATCTGGGTAAGAACTGTGGCCAGGGAGGAGTCCTCATAGACCGGCACACCGCTGTCCTCCGCCACTTCCACAATTTTTTCCGCCAGATGTCCCATGCCGGAGGCTACAATCACAGGCGCCCCGTCCTCGGGGCGGTACTGAAGGGCTGCCGCCCGTTTGGATTCAGACTTTGACATTGACGCCCCGCTTCCCTTCAAACAGATTTGGAAACACCTGGGTCAGAGCCAGCGGCGTTTCCAGCTTGGATACCTGAATATTTTTGCCGGACAACTGGTGCCTGGCCAGAATAGTCCCCATGTCTTCCGCAATGGTGGCGCTGTTGGCAGACACCGAGTCCGGACCGTAAATGTGGAGTTCCACCTGATCGTCTCTGGCCGCCAGGGTGATCTCCAAAAAGCCAAGGGACTCCAGGTCCAGTTTAAATAAAAACTGGACCTTGTGCTCCCCGTTATTTTCCTTCTGCTGCCCATCCTCCGCATCCGGGTCAACCCAGAGCTCGGAATACATCATTTTACCATTCCATTCCACAGGGAAAAGCATATGGTTCAGGGGCAGATATACACTTTCATGAATGAGAAGGGCCCGTACAATCTCGGCAAAGGATTCCCGCGCATCTGCCCCATAGGCTCCTTTCAGTGCCTGGCTGGCCGCATGGGCCAGACTTTGGGTAAAAGCGCTGTCGGAGGAGCGGGTAAAATCATTTTCCCGCAACAGCTTGAGAATGGCGGCGTCATCCAGTTTGTTCAGTCCGGCCAGCAATTCGCTGTACCCCTGCATTTGCCGAAATGACATTAAAAGCGGCCCCTCCGCCCCGTTTTCATATCGGGCAGTGTTCAGGACCAGCAGGTTCAGAAGCGCGCGCAGCGGACCCAAATCGTGGGCTCTCTCCACATAGCGCCCCAGATAAGGAATAATCTGCTGCTGCAGTAGGGACACAGCGTCCCCTCTTGCGCCGGAGGACAGCGCGTTTTCCAGCCGGGCGGTGAGCTGTTCCAGCTGTCCCCGCCAACTCTGGGGCAGGTAATCCGGCATCTGCTTGAGCAGACTGAGCATGTTGTTTCCCAGGTGTTCTGTGGAGGAAAAATCGCAGTACCGCCGGGCAAACTCCAAAATAGCCTGACGGGCATGCTCGCTGGAGAGCTGTCCGTAGGCCTGCCTTAAAAGGGAGAATAAAGCGCCCGAAAATCGGTTTCCGCCGTGAACCTGCTCCATAAACAGATTCCGAAAGCTCTGCTCATCCAGATGCAGCATCTCCAGCAGTTGGGCCATCTCCTGGGCTACCCCAGCCTGTAATCCGGGTGTGACCACCAGCCCCCGCAGCAGCAGAATGGTTTTGGCCATGGTCTGGGTCAGCTCGGGGGTTTGACGCAGCTGCTCCAGAAAGGTCTGCAAATTGGAGTCATAGCGCAGTACGTCCGATTGCAGAGCGTCATTGGCGCCCTGCTGGTCGGTCCTTGCGTCGGCCCGGCCGACCCGGGAGGGATCGGGCACATTCTGAATCTGGGGTTCCCCTGCCCGGGAGGGAGCCGGTTGTGTGCGGTTATTGTTGGCGCTGTCATAACCTGGTATGCGGTTTGTCGCGCCCAAAAGATCTGCCATAGTATGCTCCACCTCTTACTTGCTGAGCGAATGGATAGACGGGACAAAGGGCTCTGCCCCTGAAACTTTGATATTTCTGGGGACGGCCCTTAATTATTGTGATATTTTGGTCGATAAACAAGTTAGAAGTCCAATGCCAAGGAAGGAGCGTGCCGCTTATGAGTGCCGGCAGCGATAGTATTCTAGACGCCTTTTTATATGAAACCAATACCCTGCTTGAACAATTGGACAGCATCGTTTTGGCCGCTGAACAACAGGACAGCTTTTCCCAGGAGGATATCAACACCATCTTCCGAATCATGCACACCATCAAAGGCTCTTCGGCCATGATGGAGTATAACTCTCTGATGACCATCGCCCACCGGGCGGAAGACCTGTTTGCGATCATTCGGGACAAGACTATGGATGTGGTGCCGGAGTCCCTGCGGCCTGAGCTGTTCGATTTGCTGTTTCAGACCATCGACTTTTTCCGTCAGGAGCTGGAGCATATTGAAAATGAACAGCCCCTTACTGAAAATATCGACACCTTGCTGCAAAAAGTTAATAGATTGATTGACCAAATTAACGCCGGAGGACAGCCCCAGCCGGAACAGACCTCCGCGCCCCAGACCACCCAGACCGCCCCGGAAGACCAGCCGGCTGCTGCCCAAGGCGGCAGCGGGTTTCCCTATGGGCTGAGGGTCTTTTTTGATGAGGGCTGCGGCATGGAGAATCTGCGGGCGTTCATGCTGGTTTCTTCGGTGAAGGACCTGTGTGCGGAGGGGGATTTCACCTATGAGCCCCAGGGCGTAGACTCCGACCCCGCCACCGCCGACCAGATTGTGGAGTCCGGCTTCCTGCTCAGCTTCCGCAACCAGAGCGACCGGGATGCGGCGATTCACGCCGTGACCGCTTCCGGCTCCGTGCGGTCCTATCAGGCGGAAGACAAGCCGGTCCAGCCGACCGCGCCGGCACCTCAGCCCGCCCAGTCCACCGCCCAGGCCGAGTCTCCCAAGAGTGCGGCCGCTGCGCCTCAGACCGCCGCTTCCAGCGGCAGCACCCAGAAAAATGCAGCGGAAAAACCCGCCGCTCCGGCACCCAAGAGTGAAGGTACGCCCCACCATAAGGAGAGCCTGATCAGCGTCAACCTGAATAAGCTGGATCAGTTGGCGGCAGTGGTGGGCGAGATTGTCATTACGGAATCCATGGTGACAGCTTCCCCGGATCTTAAGGGAATGAAACTGGATGCATTTACCAAATCCGCCCGGCAGCTGCGCAAGCTGACGGATGAGCTTCAGGATGTTTCTATGTCTCTGCGTATGGTCCCGGTATCCGGCACCTTCCAAAAGATGCACCGAATCGTGCGGGATATGTGCAAAAAATTGGGCAAGCAGGCGCGCCTGACCTTGGTTGGAGAAGACACTGAGGTGGACAAGACCATTGTGGACAGCATTGGCGACCCCATTATGCACATTGTACGAAACTCCATGGATCACGGCATTGAGGAGACTGCCCAGCAGCGCATCGATGCGGGTAAGGACCCGGTAGGGGAAATCATTCTTTCCGCCCGCCATACCGGCAGCGAAGTGATCATTGAGATTCAGGATGACGGACAGGGGGTCAACTATGACTCCGTGCTGGACAAGGCGATTCGGGTCGGCCTGGCCCAGCCTGATGTGGAGTACTCCCACAAGGACATCATCAACTTCCTGATGGCCCCCGGCTTTTCCACCAATACCGAGGTAACGGAATATTCCGGCCGGGGCGTTGGTATGGATGTGGTGAAGAAAAATGTGGAAGAAGTGGGCGGCACCGTCTCCATTACCAGTGAGCCGGGGAAGGGCATGACCACGACGCTGAAAATTCCCCTGACCATGGCCATTATGGACGGCATGGAAGTATCGGTCAGCGGCTCCATTTTCACCATCCCCATTCACAACATCCGCCAGTCCTTTAAGATTACGGACAGCGATCTGATCCGGGACGCAGCAGGGGGCGAGATGTTCAAATGCATGGGCAACTTCTACCCTGTGATTCGTATGCGGGATCTGTATCATATGGATGGGGGCGTCACCCGCATTGAGGACGGCATTCTGATCTGGCTGGACTCGGGGGAGCACTCCTACTGCCTGTTTGTGGATGAACTGCTGGGCGAGCAGCAGGTGGTGGTGAAGCCCCTGCCCGCTTACCTCAACCGCTTTAATATCAAGTCCAGCGGCATCGCGGGATGTACCATTCTGGGCGACGGCAACATCAGCATTATCCTGGATGTATCCAATCTGTGCACCTACGCCCGGTAAAGGAGTAATATAATATGCAAGAGGACGTTTTATTTCAGACTGACCAGCCTGATGTGCCGGAGGAAGCAGCCCCGGCGTCTCAGAGCGAAAAATATTTGCTGTTTTTGTCCGATGGGCTGCTGTTTGGCGTACCGGCTGAGGCGGTAGTGGAGATTATAACCGGGCACGCCATTACAAAACTGCCACTGGTGCCCAGTTATATCCGGGGGATTATTAATCTGCGCGGACAGATTCTCCCCATTGTGGATATCAGACGTCTGCTGGATCAGGAGGAATGCCAGAGCGACTGTATGATGATCCTTCAGTCTGATGGAACCCAGGTGGGAATTTTGGTGGATCGAGTGCAGAAAATGGTGGATATCGACACTTCAACTCTATTGCCTGTCCCGCCTCAAAGCTCCAGAGATTTGGTATGCGGGATGTGCTCTCTGGAGGACGGGCAGACGATGCTGGCGTTTGACTGTACCCGCCTGATGGAGCACTCCTGAGGAGGGAAACAGCAGTGGATGCAATGTTTTATGATATGAACATTTCAGACGCTGATTTCCAGCGTCTGGTGGACTTTATCCAGAAGCATTACGGAATTGATCTGAGCAAAAAGCGTCAGCTGATTACAAGCCGTCTGTCCCATTCCCTTAAGATGAAGGGGTATAAGGATTTTAAGTCGTTTCTGGAGCATCTCTTTACGAAAAAGGACCCGGAGGATCTGGAGCTGGTGCTCAATAAACTGACCACCAACTATACTTATTTTCTGCGGGAGAAGGAGCACTTTACCTTTTTGGAAAAGACGGTGCTGCCGGAGCTGGAGAAGCGGCATGCCCGGGACAAGGTCCTTTCTATTTGGAGTGCGGGCTGTTCCAGTGGAGAGGAGCCCTATACCCTGTCCATATATCTAAAGGAGTATTTTGGACCCCGTCCTGGACAGTGGGACACCCGTATTTTGGCCACAGACATCTCTCAGCAGGCTATGGCCAAAGCCAAAGCCGCTGTCTATCAGCCGCCGGCAGATATGCCTGTGGAGTGGCTGCGGCGCTATTTTGTTCCCAGCAAGACCAACCCTGGGGAGTACACGGTGACGCCCGAGATTCGTAATAATGTCATTTTTCGCACCTTTAATCTCATGGACCCCATCCAGTTTCGCTTAAAATTTGATGTAATTTTTTGCCGAAACGTCATGATTTATTTTGATCAGAGCACACGGGACGCGCTGGTTCGGCGTTTTTACGATGCTATGAACCCCAATGCCTATTTATTTATCAGCCACTCGGAGTCCCTGGGGCAGACCCCCCTGTTCCATATGGTGGCCCCAGCTGTCTACCGAAAGAACAGCGCGCCCGTCCGCTCGTAGGAAGGAGCCAGCAATACAAATGATGATTCCCTCTCAGCGTAAAATTCGCGTGCTTGTGGTGGATGATTCCGCGGTAGCACGGGCCTTTTTGATCAAGGGGTTGGCCGATGTTCCCAATATCGAGGTAGTGGGCTACGCCATCAACGCCTTGGATGCTCAGGCGAAGATCCAGCGCCTGAAGCCCGATGTGATGACGTTGGATGTCGAAATGCCGGGTACAAACGGCATCGACTTCCTTCGCCAGCTGTTGCCGGAGCATCCGCTTCCGGTGATTCTGGTGTCCAGTCTGAACCTGCGGGTATTTGATGCCCTGGCCGCCGGAGCTGTGGACTTTGTGCGCAAGCCTGATGGGGTGGAAAGCCGGGAGTCATTTCTGCGGTCTTTGGCCCAAAAAATCACGGTGGCCTCCTGTGCGAAGGTATCCCCCTGCCGCCGGAACAGCGCGGCCGTGCAGTCTGCCCCCTCGGTTCTGACCCCCTCGGATTTGGGCCGGGGCGGCGGAAAGGTGGATTTGGACCATACCATTATCGGCCTGGGGGCCTCTACCGGCGGCACGGAGGCTACCCTGGAGGTCTTGAAGCGGTTGCCCGCTGATATTCCGGGAATGGTGATTGTGCAGCATATGCCCCCCGGATTTACCGGCATGTATGCTCAGCGGCTTAACAAGCTGTGCGCGATGGAAGTGCGGGAAGCGAAAAACGGCGACGAGATCCATCGTGGGCTCGCACTGGTGGCGCCCGCTGATCTCCAGGCCAGGGTGGTGCGTATGGGCAGCCGGTACACCCTTGCTTGTCAGCCGGGAGAAAAAGTGAGCGGTCACCGTCCTTCCGTCGATGCCCTGTTTATGTCTATGGCCAGTGCGGTTAAGTGCCATATGGTGGGTATTATTATGACCGGCATGGGCAGGGACGGGGCAAGCGGTCTTTTGGAAATGCGCAAGGCCGGGGCTTATACCATCGGTCAGGATAAAGATTCCTGTGTGGTGTATGGGATGCCCGGCGTAGCCCAAGAGATTGGTGCGGTGATGATTCAGGCCTCCTGTGACAATGTCGCCGCCGTGCTTATGCAGCATTTGAGAACTGGAACAGCAAGGCGGAAAGGGATTTGCGTGGTCAGATCAGCAAGT
>JAXWVI010000044.1:0-9261 GCA_037245165.1 bacterium | reverse complement strand
TGAAGCCTATTCCACTTTTCGCATATCTTATTCAGAACTCATCGCAGGAAGGCTGGAATGTCTACGACAGCTTCGGTGGTAGCGGAACGACTATAATGGCGTGCGAACAACTCGACAGAAACGGCTTTTCAATGGAGCTTGACCCTCATTATTGCGATGTGATAATCAACCGTTGGGAAACCGACACAGGCAAAAAGGCTGAAAAAATCAAAGTTTAACTACATAAATTAAAATTAGAAATGATAGAAAAAGTAAACCCACAGCATCCCGACAAAGTCGCAGACCGCATTGCTGGTGCTATCGTTGACCTTGCTTATAGAAAGCAAGAGAACCCGAAAATAGCCGTAGAAGTTCTTATCGGACACGGCGTAGCTAACGTCATTATTGAAAGTAGCGTAAAGTTGACAGAGGGCGAAGTTACGGCAATCGTAGAGCGCATTACGGGACGTGATGATATTTATGTTGCTTTGATAAGAAAGGAGCAAGATAAATATCTTGCAAAGAATCAGCAGGGCAATATTCGCTGCGGCGATAACGGAATTTTCAAGGGTGTTCCTTTGACAGATGAAGAGAGAAAGCTTTCAAAGATAGCACACGATATCTACGCAAAGTATCCTACTGACGGAAAGTACATCCTTGCAAACGAGAAGCTTATTATATGCCAGAGCTGCGCAAGTAAGGATGAGCTACAGAATGAATACCAGACAGCCATCATCAACCCTATTGGTGATTGGAGCGGAGGAACTGACGTTGATGCAGGTGCTACAAACCGCAAGCTCGGCTCTGATATGGCTCAGTCTGTAACTGGTGGCGGATTACACGGAAAGGACTTATCGAAAGCTGACGTTTCAGTTAATATCTACGCTTTCTTGAAAGCACAAGCAACAGGAAAACCAGTTGAGCTGTTCTGTGCAATCGGTGATGAGGACATTGACTGCAAACCATACGCTGAAATTGTTGAGATTGCAAGAAGCTATATTAAAGAGCTTGGTGGTTTTGAAAAATTTGCCGAGTGGGGATTGTTCTAAACAACGCACATTTTATGGCTCAGAAACAGCACGGAACAACAAAGAACGTAACCCCAAACACAAAGGCTATAAAGGCTTCGAGTGCTAAATACATAAAAGCACTTGAAAGCGGCTTATACGACAAGGAACTATCATTCTTTGACAAGAACACGGGAGGTTACCTCTTGTATTCTAAAAATAGAAAGATGGATAATATGGAGTATAATGCTGCAACCTTTATGGCTGTCAAGGGGAAGCAGATAACAATGACACCAGAAGGAGTGAAAGGTTACGAGCTTATTGTTGCTAACGGTAAGCCAAAGTATGGTGACGGAAGGATTGGTATTACTTCATACGAGCAGCGTTCGCCAAAGGCTGCAAATGAAGCTACGGCAAGAAAGACTGTTGAAAACGCAATAAATCATGCGAGGAAAAAGGGTGCAACCATTGCTGTACTATTTGATTACAGCCGTTCGTTCAAGGTGCAAGACATCAAACACGGAGCAGAACACTATGAGAGAAATCACACTGAAACAAAGTATCAGTCTGTGAAATCCTTTATTGTGGTTAGCGGAAGTGGAAACATTCACGAATGGGATTTGTATAAGAAATAAAATTGCGGATTGAAGAACGCCCTTCTCCGCAAAAAGCTCATAGCACAGTTAGGACGAGGACGTTTCGCTACCCTAACCCACTGAACTTGGGCACAAAGTTAATAATAATTCTTGTAATAACAAAATTTATGGAGAAGAAAAAAAATAAGGAAACCCAAAAATAAAGCGAAATTAAGTATGAAGGTTAAGTCAGTCAAAACACGAATCTTGGAGGAAGTTGGATTTCTGCTTCCTACCAAGAAACTTCTTTCCTCTAAGGAAAAGGTTGAAATTATGGAGCAGTTCTTGATGATGCCAGCGAGCAAGATAGTGACTTTACAACAAGATGGACGTAAGTCATCTTTTGTGCATCAGATAGCAAAGCTGCTCTATAATAATAATCTTGGAGAGTACTTTAATGTACTGAAAATGTGCCGAGATATGGCAGCAGAGGAAGAAGAAAATAAAGGTGCTTTTCTTAAATAAAAGCTATTGTTGGGAATAAATTAGGAATAAAAGCTATTAATATGCCATTATCAAGAGATGAAAGCAAGCGTAAAAAACAGCTTGCAAACCTTGAAAAAGGGAAGTTTAAAAAAGGTGGAGTTGGCAACCCAAAGGGCAGACCACCCAAGCCTAAGACGATGTCGTTATTCATCGAGGAAATGAAGGAGAAGGGCTACGAAGCTCCTTCCTCTCAGATTATCGCAGAGTCATTTCTGTATATTGCTGCGCTGCCTGAAGATGAATTAAAGGCGGTGTTGGCCGATAGGTCACGCCCGATGATGCAACGCATTATTGCAAAGGGAATACTTGATAAGAAAGGACTTGATGTACTCGAAAGGGTTATTGATAGAGCCTACGGAAAGATTCAGCGCATTGACCTTACAAGCAAGGGCGAGCAGATTAAACAAGACCCATTGCAAGTACACGTTGTTACCAATAATGAAGAGTATCAGAAGATTCTCGCTGAGATTCAGAAAGAGAAGGAACGCAAGGATGCGGAGCCTGATAAAACTGGGGAGGAATAAAACTATGGCAAAAGCAAGTGGAGGAACAAGGTCTTCAACGTACAAGAGCACAGAAGAAAAAGCGGTACAAAAATTCAATGAGGACGACTATAAAGCATATAGAAAGGCAGGTGGCAGAACACAGGGTTATGTAGCCGAGATATTAGGATTCAAAGGTGCTCCTAAACTCGCAAATGATAAAGAGTTTGAAACATTGAAAAATAGCTCTGATTACATGTACATAACAAGAAATGTCGCTGTATTTGACGATGTAAAGAACTCAAAGATTATCGACCAAAGAATAGAAGATTTCAAAAAAGGAGGCAAGTTTGATGGAAAAGGAATGAAGGGCGATGGCTTTTATTTTTCAGCAAACGGCAAATATTGGGGCGATAAGAACGACAAGGTGATAGAAGCTGTCATTAAGAAGAATCAGGTAGCTGATTACCAAAAGGTATATGATAAGTGGCAAAACGAGGTATTTGAAAACGAAAAATATATAAATAAATTCAATGGTTACAAAAAAGCTGCCACAAGAATAACAGACAACTTTGGTGCTTGGGCTACCGCAAAAGGATATACAGCATTATTATCTAATGGTGATGAAATGATTGTATTAAATAGAACAAAATTGATTGTAAAAAAGTAGCTTTATATGCCACACGTATATTTAGCAAAGAACTACATGAGGGTGAAAGCAGCGAAGGAAGCAGGGTTCACAACTTGCTCTCTTCAAGGCTCAAGCCGTAGTGCCAAGACGTATAGCGTTGTGCAGTTCCTTTGTATGCTTTGCTTCAACAATGCTGGAACGACTGTTTCCATCATTCGTGCTGGTATGCCTTCCATCAAACGAACTGTCTATCGTGACTTCAAGGATATAATGCTCAACTTTGGTTGGTGGGATGATAAGTGCATGAATAAATCAGAGTTCGTTTATACTTTCCCTAACGGCTCTTGGATTGAGTTTTTCTCCACTGATAACGAGCAGAAGGTGCGTGGTTCTAAGCGTAAGATACTTTTCGTAAATGAGGCGAATGAGCTTTCTTTCATCGAATGGCAGCAGCTACAGATGCGTACCACGGAGTTCTCTATCCTTGATTATAACCCTTCCTTCTCAGAAGACCACTGGATAAATCAGGTGAATGAGGAGAAAAGCACTTATTGGTTCATATCCACATACAAGGATAACCCATTTCTCGAACCAAAGGTTATTGCTGAGATTGAGAGCCTTAAATGGAAGAATCCGAGCCTTTGGCGTATCTATGGCTTGGGATTGCGCTCTATGGTTGAGGGCTTGATTTTTAAGAACGTGGTCATTGACGACTATATACCAGTAGAAGCGTACAGGCATCATTATCGTGGAATGGATTTCGGTTATGCTTCAGACCAAACCGCTATTATTGATGTATTTATATGGGGTAAGAATATATATATTGATGAGGTATGTTATCAGACCAAAATGCTTTCCTCTGATATTATTCGAGTATTGAAGGAGGATAAAAATAATACAGAGGTTATATCTGAGTGTGCTGACCCTCGATTGATAGACGAAATCTATAACGCTGGTATTGATATAAAGCCTGTTAAGAAATTCCATGGTTCTATTCAGGCTGGTATAATGAAAATGCTTGAATATACAATCCATATAACCAAACGCTCTACAAATATAAGGAGAGAGTTTAATAACTATACTTGGCGGCAGGACAAAGAAGGAAAGTGGCTTAATGAGCCTATAGATATGTATAATCACGCTATCGATGCATGTCGATATGTTGTCATGGAAAAGTTATTGGGCGATTATAGCAGCGGAATGCAAGCTGCCGACATTCTCGGTCTGATGGGTTAAATCGGAATACTTATGAAGCGAATATACGACAAACAACCAAGGGAGCATCACCGCAAACGTTCCCACTATAATAGCAGAGGGGTAGCCAAATTATCCTTTGATAATGAGAAAGCAGCCGCAAGATACATAAAGAAAAAGCGGTTGTTCGGTTACTCGGCATATCTTTGTAGTGAGTGTAATCATTGGCACATTGGAAGGAGTAAAACGAAATAAAGCAAAGAAGAAATTCTCTTCCCTGCCCTATTTTTATGATAGTTCTACATTCTTTACTAACCAATCGCCAACCGTAAGATGTTCGGCTTCTGCTTTGTGCTTCAATAAGAAAAGATAGTCTTTAATATTTTAAGGTCTAACTAATTGTTTACACGGAAAGTCTTAAAACTTTTAATACAAAATGCTTATTTGATAACTTTGCCTTTGTTATAACAAAAAATATTCATATATGAAGGCGATACAAGAAATATTATCAATGCCAGAAGCAAGTGATGTGCATAAATACCTCACGGCAAGGAAACAAGGCTTCAGAACTCCATTGGCAGTCCTTGAAAAGCAATGGGACCCAGCGAGCCATAGAATAATGGATAAGAAATTTCGTAAGAATAAGATAATCAACGTTCCGACAGGGAAAGTGAATCCTATTACAGGAAAGGCTGAGTACAAGAAAAAAGAGGTCGAAGTCGTTCGCATTGCTATTCCAATGCAAAAGTCTCTTGTCAATCTTACGGTAGGTTTCCTGCTTATGAATGCCGTTACCTATAAGGCTACGGCTCATGGTGCTGATATTAAGAAAATGAACGACAAGCAACAGAAGCTCTATGATGGCATTATGCACTGCTTCCACGATAATAAGATGAAGTACTTCGACAAGAAACTTGCACGCACCATCTTCAAGGAGTGCGAAGCTGCCGAATTATGGTATCATCCTACCGATGCCGAAGGAAAACTTCGTGGCGATATTCGGGTACAACTGCTCAGTCCTTCGAGAGGCGACAAACTCTATCCACATTTTAACGATTATCATATTATGGATGGTTTTGCTCGTGAGTACTACGTATTTGATGAACTTGGCAATTCTGAGTTGCATTTCGATGTATATGATGATAGGTTCTGCTATCAGTATATCAATGACAAAAAGGAAGAGTGGAGAATGGTAAGTGCCCTTCCACATGGCTTCACAAAGATACCTGTCGTATATTACAGACAAGACCAAGCAGAATGGGAGGATGTTCAATGGGCGATAGAGAGAGTAGAAACATGTGTATCTAACTGGGGAGATACTAATGACTATTTCGGCACGCCAAAGTACTTTGTTAAAGGACGTTTGGAAGGTTTTGCTGAGAAGGGTGAGCAGGGTTCTGTTTTCGTTGGTGGTGATAGTTCTCAGATGAGTGTGCTTTCATGGGATTCTTCGCCCGAAAGTGTAAAGGGAGAAATCGCATATCTCTTTAATATTATCTATTCTTTCACATCTGTCGCAGATATAAGCTTTGAGAATATGAAGACCCTTGGCAACAACACCTCGGGTGCGGCCATCCGTCTTATGTTTACCGCTCCTTACATGAAGGCAGACCTAAAAACGGAGATGTTTGGAGAGATGTTCACTCGCCGCTGTAATATTGTAGCTAACGGAATCTGTAACACTGGAGCTTATGTTAAGGGCATCGACCAAAGTGTTTCTGAGCAGATTGACTTTGAGCCAGTCTTTAAGCCATATCTGCCAAAAAACGATGTAGAATTATTGCAACTTATCACTTCGTCCAATGGTGGTGCGAAATCTACCTCTAATCGCCGTGCCATCGAGCTTAACCCTCTCAATGATGACCCTGATAAGGTTGAGGAAGAAATGAAGAGCGAACAGGAAGAAGCGTTGGCGCAGCAAGCAGCCTTTTCAGGACTTGGTAGTGCCGCAAGTGGAGAGCAATCGGTTTCCAATGAAGAAGAGGAGGAGTAACTATGGCAAAAGGAAGTGGAAATACACGTACCATAAGCAGTGTAAACGCTGCAAGTGGTAGAATAAATAAGAATAAAGATATTCAGATTAAACCAAAGGCAGAAAGTAAGCAGATGAATTATCAGAATATCACAGAAATAGACCGTTCAAAGTTTTCCTTATTCACAAAAACATTACCACGACACATAAAGGATATGACGAATGTAGATATCAGCAAGGCTATAAACGGTACTTCTAAGAAATTAGGTGGTTACATCAATATTGATTTTAATCAGCTAAAAAACAACGAGGCAGCAACTGTAAAGTCGTACCTTACGAAGAAAGGATATTGTTATGAAGATAACGGTGCTGTGAATACCGCTATTTTCTACAAGAGGAACTATAAGGATAAATAATGTCAAAGAAGCTCACATCAAAACAGCAGAAAGAACAACTGAATAATCTGTTCGCCGTTTACAATAAGCGGTTGGGCAGATTATACAGCGATTATGTCAAGAAGCTTACCTCTCTTGGCTATGGGGAAGATGTGCTTGAAGATGATGCGCTTTTCAACTTTGATAACTTTCCGCAGTTAAAGGCTCGTCTGAATGAAATCTTCAATGATTACTATCAGAATAGTCTTCTTTGCTATAAGAGCGGCATCACCGATGGCGTAGCGTTGGCGTACAACCACGATGAAATGGTTATAGGCGGTTATTCCGTGCTTACCGATAAAGCTATAAGGGTCGCACGAGATACCGCCGCAGCCACGTTTATTTCAAATCGCTTGAAAGCAAAGAACGGATTGAATCTTGCTCAGATTGTTTGGAACTACTGCCAGCAGACAAAGAGTGAGTTTGAAATGGCTATGAGTAACACCATTGCTGACGGAATCGGAAAAGGCTCATCAGCAGAGGAAATAGGCAGGAGAATACGCAGATACCTCAATGACCCAGATATGATGTACCGCCGTTATCATACCATCAAAGTTCAGAAGAACGGAAAGAAGAAGGATGTGGTGACTTGGCGCAGACGTAGAATCATTAACGGCAAGGTTCGCTTCATTGAAGAACCATTGGAGAAGGTAGGTATGGGTGTTTACCGCTCGGCGAGAAAGAACGCTCTCAGAGTAGCAAGAACGGAGATAAATGCCGCATATCATAAGGCAAGAAATGAACGATGGCAGAACGAGCCATTCGTTATCGGTCAGTATATTCACGTATCACCACAGCACAATATTGATGATATATGCAACGACCTCGAGGGTCGCTTTCCGAAAGATTTTGATTGGCGAAGTTGGCATTCGAACTGTATCTGTACCTCAGACCCTATAACCATACAAGGCGAGGAGAAGAAGGAGTTTTATAAACGCCTGATGGCTGGCGAGGATATGAGCAACTACGTATCCCCTTTTGCCGTACTCACCATGCCAGAAAAGTACAATCAGTACATCAGGGATAACTCCGAAGCTATCGTAAAGGCAGGAATGAGGGGTAAATTGGCTTGGCACTTACAAGATAACACAAAGTATTGGGCGCATCTTTTAAGCCCGTCAGACCGCAAAAAATTGGGGTTAAAGGCGGTTTCTTCTAAGGAAGCTATTGCAGAGGTTGCAAAAGTTCGTCATGCAAAACGTGATGCAAAGGCAATACAGAAAGCTTGGACTTATCGCCGTATGACTATATACGAGGATAAGATGGACAAGTTACGCTCTAAGCTAACGTATTCAAAGAATATTCTTTCAGGTGCGCTTGCTAAGAGATATGAAGCTGTATATAAAGCTATACAATCCCCTAACTCTTGGTCTGTAGCAAACATTGAATATCTTTATAAGCGTTTTGCGGATGGTATAGCTATCCGTGAACATTGGGATAAATTGCTATGGGATGGATTCTCAAAAGAACAGATTACGAATTGTAGAGAACTCGAAAAGAAGCTTGGTATTCTAAAAGGTCGTCCAATGAACTGGGAGCGTGCAGACCAGCAGAATGCAAACCCAAACTATCTGGGTGGAGTAAAGAATGGTTATCAAGATAATTGCGCTACATGTTCGCCTACATATATGTTAAGATTATGGGGATTTAATGTGACAGCAAGGAACTCAATGAATCCTGCTGTTGATTATCTTTCGCATGGTGTTCATACTTGGGAAAAATGGCTCAATAAAGATGGTTCTAAAGCAACATGGGTAAAATTGAGTGAATGGAAAGATGCGAAGAAATATAAAGAAATGACAGCTCAACGCTACAAAGAATTCATTGATGAGACATGTAGAGAGGAGGGCGTGTATGAAATGTGTATAGGATGGTCTAATACAAAAGGAGATGGGCATTCTACAATTATCCAACGCTTTAAAGATGGTTCTCTTAAAAGAATTGATGCGCAAGTCTATTATAAAAAGTACTTTAATATGGATGAAAAGAAAGCCCTCCTTTCTTTATGTCAAGGAGGGCAATCGCATGCAGCAGGAATAAGAGGGTATATTTGGGAAGGAAGAGGTATTATGCGAATTGACAACAAACTATTTAACCTCAAACATTCCGCTATTTTTGAAGTTGTGAAATAATAGAAAAAACTTTTTCTCCACAAAGGTAATCAACTTTGTTGCCATCATAAAGATATATGGAAGGCAGACCTACGCAAACAGGTTCTAAGTAATTAAATTGCCAAGCAGTCTTCCCCTTATACACTCCAAGGAAGATGATAGAGCCTTTATAACGGTTCATTTCATCTTTCATTGCTTCTCTGACTCTAACAGGTATTTCCATACGACCTCCTTTTGAATTGTTAATAATTCGCAAATATATGAAGAAATATTCAGATATCCAAATATTTTTTGTTACTTTTGCATTAATTGTTGTATCGAGTGCGTATC
>JAXWVI010000043.1:0-99389 GCA_037245165.1 bacterium | reverse complement strand
GGCTCGATCATCCAGAACTCGGCGGCGTGGCGCTGGGTGTTGGAATTTTCCGCCCGGAAGGTGGGGCCGAAGGTATAGACATTGCCGAAGGCCATGGCGAAGTTCTCACAGTTGAGCTGGCCGGAGACGGTGAGGTTGGCCCGCTTGCCGAAAAAGTCCTTGGTGTAGTCCACAGTGCCGTCCGGGTTCTTGGGCACGTTTTCCAGGTCCAGGGTAGTCACCTGGAACATCTCGCCGGCGCCCTCACAGTCGCTGGCGGTGATGATGGGGGTGTGGACATAGACAAAGCCCTGGTCCTGGAAGAAGCAGTGGATGGCGTGGGCGGTGGCGGAGCGGACCCGGAACACGGCGGAAAAGAGGTTGGTCCGGGGGCGCAGGTGCTGGATGGTGCGCAGAAATTCCACGCTGTGGCGCTTCTTCTGCAAGGGGTAATCCGGGGCAGAGGCACCCTCCACCAGAACGGAAGCGGCCTTTACCTCCAGGGGCTGCTTGGCCTGGGGGGTAAGCACCACCTGGCCGGTGACGATGAGGGCGGCGCCCACGTTCTGGCCGGCGATCTCCTTATAATTGTCCAGAATATTGGCGTCCAGGACGATCTGCAAATTTTTAAAGCAGGAGCCGTCGTTCAGCTCCACAAAGCCGAAGCTCTTCATGTCCCGAATGGTACGGGCCCAGCCGCAGACGGTAACAGTCTGACCGCCCAGGCTCTCCTGATCTGCAAAAATGGCGGCGATGGTGGTGCGTTCCATATAGAATCCTCTCCAAATCTTGAATGTTGAGAAAAGCGGGCTCAAATATGAGCCAAACGCTCAGTTGGCCCCTATTATAATGCTTTTTCTTTTGTTTTGCAAGGGTTCGGATACAGTTTGGGAAGATAGGGGGCAGTCGAACGGCCGGTTTTAATTTGGATGAATTGGAAAAGAAAACGGGAAAGAAATTGTGGAAAATAGTAAAGCAGGCAGACGGTGGAGAAAAGAAAATGGTGGTTCCTGACGGTTTTCTTTTGGGGGGCAAAGTGTTATGCTGAATTTAATCCTTGTTTGAACAGGATATTTTTCGGAAAACACACAGAGAAAACCGGGCCGGCCACGTCCCGGCGGAGCCTGTCCCGAAAGAAAAACGGAGGAACAATGAGATGAACATCGGGATTGTGGGGCTGGGGCTGATCGGCGGGTCCATGGCCAAAAGCATAAAAAAACGCACAGGACACAGTGTGTACGGTGTAGACCTGGATCAGGAGACGATGGCTCTGGCCCGGATGTGCGGAGCCATTGATGCTGCGCTGACGCCCCAGACGCTTTCCAAGTGCCACATCATTCTGTTGGCCGTGCGCCCCGGGGCTGCTGTCCGCTGGACTCAGGAGCACGCCCCGGAGATATCTGCCAGCGCTATTCTGGTAGACCTGTGCGGTGTGAAGCGGACGGTGGTGAAGCAGATCACGCCCATTGCCCGCCGCTTCGGCTTTACCTATGTGGGCGGCCACCCCATGGCCGGCCGGGAGCGGGGAGGGTTCGTCTCCTCCACCGAGGACCTGTATGTGGGGGCATCCATGATTCTGACCCCGGACCAAGAGACAGACCCGGGGCGGCTGGAAACGCTGAAGACCTTTTTCCTCGACCTGGGCTTTGCGGGGCTGACCTTCTCCACCCCCGAGGAGCACGACAGGATCATCGCCTTTACCTCTCAGCTGGCCCACATCGTCTCCAGCTCCTATGTAAAGTCACCGGAGGCCCAGCGCCGGAGAGGATTTTCCGCCGGCAGCTTTCAGGATATGACGAGGGTGGCCCGGCTGGACGAGG
This sequence comes from bacterium, assembly GCA_037245165.1. GTDB lineage: Bacteria > Bacillota > Clostridia > Oscillospirales > Oscillospiraceae > Lawsonibacter. The sequence continues at coordinate 97,590 of JAXWVI010000043.1, read as the reverse complement.
ATATGTGGACGGAACTGTTTTTGGACGATGCCGACTACCTGACCAAGGAGTTGGACGAACTGATCGGCCATCTGGAGGAATACGCCCGGGCCCTGAAAGCGCGGGATGAGGAGGGCCTGCGGGCGCTGCTCCGAGACGGAAGGGAGAAAAAGGCAGCCGCGGGCGGCTGCTGAGGGACAAAAACCGCCCTGCCAACCGGAGTGGAAGACTGCTGTGGAGGTACAAGATGGAACTGACTGAAATCCGAAAGAAAATTGATGTAATCGACGACCAGATGCTGGAGTTGTTTCTGGAGCGGATGTCGTTGGCGGAGGAGATCGCCGCCTATAAAAATGAACACCATATCCCCATCATCAACCGGGGCCGGGAGCGGGAGATTTTATCCCAGGTGGCCCGAAAGGCGGGAGAGCAGGAGCGGTATGCCTACCACCTCTTTACGACCCTCTTTCAGCTGGCCCAGGCCCGACAGGCGGAGCTGATGTCCGCTCCCACCCAGGTGGCAGAGGTGGTAAGGACCGCACTGGAGTCCGGCGCGGCGGTATTTCCTAAAACCGGGACGGTGGCCTGCCAGGGGGTGGAGGGCGCCAACTCCCAGACCGCCTGCGACCGGCTGTTTCCCCGGGGGGAGCTGCGGTATGTGAAGACCTTTGACGATGTGGTTCAGGCGGTGGAGGATGGAACGTGCCGGTTCGGCGTGCTGCCCATTGAAAACAGCTCCAACGGCTCGGTCCGGGCGGCCTATAATCTGCTGCAAAAGCACAGCCTGTGGGTGGTGCGCGCCGTCAGACTTTGCATCCGACATGAGCTGCTGGCCCTGCCGGGCACCCGTATGGAGGATATCAGGGAGATCTACTCCCATGAGCAGGCCATCGGCCAGTGCAGCCGTTTTCTCAGCGGGCTGGAAGGGGTAAAGGTGATCCCCTGCGGCAACACGGCGATGGCGGCGCAGAAGGTTGCCGAAGGGGGCGACCACAGGATCGCGGCCATTTCTTCCCACCCCTGTGCCCAGCTCTACGGTCTGGAGTGCGTCAGGGACGACATTCAAAACAGCGACAACAACTATACCCGGTTTTTCTGCGTGGCCAAGGACCCGGCCATCTACGCCGGGGCCAACCGTATTAGTCTTGTGGTGGGCTGCGACAACCGGCCCGGCGCTCTTTATGAGATTCTTTCCAAATTTTCCGCTCTGGGCATCAACATGACCAAGCTGGAGAGCTGCCCGGTGACCGGGCGGAATTTTGAGTTTGTCTTCTTTATGGAGATCGAGGCCTCCGTGCTGGAGGAAGGGGTGCTGGGGATGCTGGAGGAATTGGAGCGGGAGTGCGCCAGCTTCCACTTCCTGGGCAACTACGCAGAAATTTAAACGAGAAAATAGGCCGCCCGAACAACGCTCGGGCGGCCTTATTTCGTCCTGGAAAGGGACAAAAGACGCAAAGACGGTTGCCGATGGGGCGGGCTTCCTGTATAATGAAATGCAGCGTATGCAAATGATGAGGGAGGCGTTGGCGGTATGCTGAGCTTTGATCCTGAACGATATTCGTATCCGTCCCGGCGCAATGTGGTCTACGGCCGGCACGGAATGGCATGCACTTCGGTGCCTCTGGGAGCCCAGATCGGAGTGGACGTGATGAAGGCAGGGGGAAACGCCGTGGATGCGGCGGTGGCCATGGCCGCAGCCATGCCTTTGCTGGAGCCTACGGGGAACGGTCTGGGTTCAGACTGTTTTGCCCTGGTGTGGGTGGAAAAGGAAAAGAAATTATACGGCCTTAACGCCAGCGGTGTGGCTCCCATGGCCCTCAGTGCCCGGCAGGTCCGGGAGCTGGGGTTTGAGGTGATGCCCAAGGAGGGGTGGATTCCCACTATGGTGCCCGGCGCCCCGGCGGGCTGGGCGGAGCTCAGCCGCCGCTTTGGTACCAAATCCCTGGGCGAACTGTTTGCTCCCGCCATTTCCTATGCCCGGGAGGGGGTCCCTGTTCCGGTCAACGTGGCTAAGCAGTGGCGGCAGGACTTGCCGCGGGTTGCCAAAGCGATGGAGAAGAATGACGCGCCCCACAGATATTGGTGGGAGTGCTTTTCCAAGGCGGACGGGCGGCCCTATGAGGCGGGGGACATCTTCCGATGGGAGGAATATGCCGAAACCATGGAGGAGTTGGCGGCGACTGGCTGCGAGAGCTATTACCGCGGGCCTATTATGGAAAAAATTGTGGCCTTCAGCCGGGAGACAGGGGGCTATTTTGCTCGGGAGGACTTTGAACACTACCGCCCCATGTGGGTGGAACCCATTACCACAGACTATAAGGGCTATACGGTGTGTGAAATCCCGCCCAACGGCCATGGGATCACGGTGCTCATGGCTCTGAATATCCTGAAGGGGCTTGAGCTGCCGCCGGAGAAGGAGTGCGCCGAGACTTACCACAAAATTGTGGAGGCGATCAAGCTGGCCTTCGCCGACACCAAGACCTATGTGGCCGACCCCCGGTATATGAAAACAAAAGTGGAAGATATGCTCTCAGAGCAATACGCCGCTCGGCGCCGGGCGCTGATTGGCCACGAGGCTCTGGAGCCTGAGGCGGGAGACCCGTCCTGCGGCGGGACCATCTACCTGTGTACCGCCGACCCGGAGGGCAATATGGTGTCCTTTATCCAGAGCAACTACACCACCTTCGGCGCGGGGGTAGCCATTCCGGGCACGGGCATCTCCCTGCAAAACCGGGGGGCCAATTTTTCCCTGGATGAGACGAGCGACAACTGTTTGGCAGGGGGTAAGCGCTCCTACCACACGATTATCCCCGGATTTTTGATGAAGGATGGACAGGCTGTGGGCCCATTCGGTGTGATGGGGGCCTTCATGCAGCCCCAAGGCCATGTGCTGGTGGCGGTAAACACCATCGACTACCATATGAACCCCCAGGACTGTCTGGACGCCCCACGCATCCAGTGGATCGGTGGAAAGAAAATTCAGCTGGAGGACGGGGTACCTGCCCACATTGCCCGGGAACTTCAGGCCATGGGACACGAGGTGGAGGTCATCTCCGACTGCATTGATATGGGCCGGGGCGAGATCATCTGGCGCACCGGCAACGGACTGCTCATGGGGGCCACGGAGCCCCGGTGTGACGGCACTGTGGCGGCATGGTAGTGGCCCCCGAAGTTTACAATACAAAGAGGAGAGAACTGAGAGATGTATACCGCACGCAATTACATAAAGGCGGAATCTCTGGCCCAGGCTTTTGAGCTGAACCAGCGGCGCTCCAACGCCATCATCGGCGGGGGCTGCTGGATGCGTATGGGGGAGCGGCTGTACGACACCCTCATTGACCTGTCCGGTCTGGGCCTGGATCAGATTCAGGATCGGGGAGAGGAGGCGGCCATGGGGGCCATGGTCACCCTGCGGCAGCTGGAGACAAATTTTATGCTGGAGAAGTGCTTTGACGGCTTATTCCGAAAGTGTACTCAGCACATCGTGGGGGTGCAGTTTCGCAACTGCGCCACCCTGGGGGGGAGCGTGTGGTCCCGGTTTGGCTTTTCCGACATTGTCACCGCCCTGCTGGCCCTCAGCTGCCAGGTAGAGCTGGCGGAGGCGGGGCGCATCCCTCTGGAGGACTATGTAAAACTGCCCCGGGACCGGGATGTACTCTCCTGGGTCTTTGTGAAGAAGGATGGCCGCCCCGTGGCTTATGAGACTGCCCGGAACAGTGAGACGGACCTGCCGGTACTCACCTGTGCCCTGTCCAAAGCGGGGGAGAGCTGGCGGGCGGTGATCGGCGCCCGGCCGGGAAGCCCCTGTGTTGTAGAGGATCGGGATTGGGGCCGGCTGAAGGAAACGGTTTTGGCCCTGGAGTATGGAGACAATATGCGGGGCGGCGCCAAGTACCGCCGCCATCTGGCGGGGGTACTGCTGGGGCGCTGCAAGGCGGAGTTGGAGGTGAAGCGGGCATGACCATCAAATGGACGCTCAACGGAATCCGCCGTACGGACCAGGTGGAGGCGGATGAAACTCTGCTGAATTGTTTGCGGAAGGTGGGCTGTCTGTCAGTCAAATGCGGCTGTGAGACCAGCGGCTGCGGCCTTTGCACGGTGTGGCTGGATGGAAAGCCGGTGCTGTCCTGCTCTGTCCCGGCACCTCGGGCGGACGGCCATGCGGTCACCACCCTGGAGGGGCTTCAGGAGGAGGCGGAAGAGTTCGGTACGTTCCTGGCCGACGAGGGAGCGGAGCAGTGCGGCTTCTGCTCTCCCGGCTTTATCATGAACGTGCTGGCCATGGTGCGGGAGCTGAAAAACCCCACTGAGGAGGAAATGCAGCACTATCTGGCAGGTAATCTGTGCCGCTGCTCCGGCTATCAGGGGCAGCTGCGGGCCATTCGCAAGTATCTGGCGGCGAAGGGAGGGGAACAGGGATGAAGGCTGTTTCCACCGGCGTGCGGAAAAAGGACGCCATGAGCCTGGTCACCGGCAAGCCGGTATACACCGGGGACATGGTCCCCGCGAATGCCCTGCGATTGAAGCTGCTGCGCTCTCCCCACGCCCGGGCTAACATCATTTCCATCGATACCAGCCGGGCCAAAATGGTGCCTGGGGTGGCGGCGGTGTTTACCTGGGAGGATATGCCCCAGAGCCGCTTTACCACCGCAGGCCAGACCTGGCCCGAGCCCAGCCCCTACGACCGGCTGATTCTGGACCGTCACCTGCGCTGTGTTGGGGACCCGGTGGCCATTGTGGCAGCTGAGACAGAGGAGATTGCCCAGCGGGCCGTGCGGCTGATTAAAGTGGAGTATGAGGTGCTGGAGCCTCTGCTGGACTTTACCAAGGCGCTGGACAATCCCATTGTGGTCCACCCGGAGGAAAATTTCCGCACCCTGTGTCAGGTGGGGACCGACCAAAAGCGAAACCTGGTTTCCACCGACAGCTTTTCCGTGGGGGATGTGGAGGGGGAGCTGGCCAAGTGCGACGTGGTGCTGGAGCGCACCTACAACACGGTGGCCAACAACCAGGCCATGATGGAGACGTTCCGCACCTATACCTATCTGGATGAATACGGCCGGCTCAATGTGGTCAGCTCCACTCAGGTGCCCTTCCATGTGCGGCGGATTTTGTCCAACGCCCTGGAAACTCCCAAGAGCCAGATCAGGGTGGTAAAGCCCCGGATCGGCGGAGGGTTTGGGGCCAAGCAGAGCGTGGTCAGCGAGCAGTTTCCTGCCATCGTCACTATGCTGACCGGCCGCCCCGCCTATTTGTGCTACACCCGGCAGGAGTCCATGGCCAACGGCTCTCCCCGCCACCAGATGCAGATGAAGGTAAGCATTGGGGCCGACCGGGACGGGTCCATCCGGTGCATAGACCTTTACGCCCTGTCCAACGCCGGGGCCTATGGAGATCACGGGCCCACCACCATCGGCCTGGTGGGTCACAAGTCCCTGGCCCTCTACGGAAGCCTCCGGGCCAGCCGGTTTACCTGCGATGTGGTGTACACCAACACCATGGGAGCGGGGGCCTACCGGGGCTATGGGGCCACCCAAGGCATCTTTGCTGTGGAGTCCGCCGTCAATGAGATGGCCGCGGAACTGGGCATGGACCCATGCGCCATCAGGGAGAAGAACATGGTCCGCCAGGGCCAGGTGATGCCCGCCTACTACGGGGAGCCCTGCAACAGCTGTACCTTGGATAAGTGTATGGAAAAGGCCAAGGAGATGATGGGCTGGGACAGGGGTCCCACCCACTGGACGCTGCCCAACGGACACCTCCGGGGCCGGGGCGTGGCCATGGCCATGCAGGGCAGCGGCATCTCCGGAGTGGACATCGGCAGCGTGGAGGTGCGCCTCAACGACGGGGGCTTTTACACCATGCTGGTGGGCTGTACCGACATGGGCACCGGCTGCGACACCATTCTGGCCCAGATGGCCGCCGATTGTCTCGATTGCAGCGTGGACGACATTGCTGTGCGTGGGGTGGATACCGATCAGTCCCCCTATGATACCGGCTCCTACGCCTCCGCCACCACCTATGTCACCGGCGGCGCAGTAGTGAAGACCTGTGAAGAGCTGCGGGAGAAGATCCGCCTGGAGGGGGCGAGGCTGCTGGGGATTGATCCACAGGCGGCTCAGTTTGACGGGGAGAAGGTCTTCCTGCCCGGCACGGACAAGGTGATGACAAGATCGGAGATCGGCTGGGCCAGCTATGCGGGAGGCAGCAGGCAGCTCTCCGCCAGCCAGTCCAACTCCTCCCCCATCTCCCCGCCCCCCTTCATGGTGGGGATGGCTGAGGTGGACATCGACCCGGGCACCGGAGCGGTGCGGGTGGTGGACTATGTGGGCGTGGTGGACTGCGGCACCGTCATCAACACCAACCTGGCACGGGTCCAGACCGAGGGGGGCATTGTCCAAGGCATCGGCATGGCCCTGCTGGAGAACATTCAGTATAATCCCCAGGGCCGGATGCTTAACGACTCCCTGCTCCAGTACCGCATCCCCACCCGTCTGGAGGCGGGGAATATCCGGGTGGAGTTTGTGCCCAGCTATGAGCCCACCGGCCCCTTTGGGGCAAAATCCATCGGGGAACTGGTCATCAACACACCCAGTCCCGCCATTGCCGAGGCCATCCGGGCGGCTACGGGACATATGTTCCGCACCCTGCCCATCCGGCCTGAGGACGTGGCTCTGGCCGGTTTGGAGGACTAAAAAATCCAAAAGCCGCATCCTGCCTTGACAGGGTGCGGCTTTTATGGTACCTTCGTTATGTTTTTTTGAGTATAACGAATTTGGAGGAGTTTTTATGAAAAAGCGACTTTTGTCCCTGTTCCTGGCCGCTGCCATGGCCCTCTCCCTGGCGGCCTGTTCCAACCCGGGAGCGTCTTCCAGCGAAAGCGCAGCTTCCGCCGGTACGTCTTCCGCCAGTTCTCAACAGGGGAGCAGCAGCACTGCAAGTCAGGCGGCCTTCCCGGTGACGGTGACCGACGCCGCCGGGCGGGAGGTGACCATTGAGGAGGAGCCCCAGACCCTGGTCAGCGGCTACTACATCACCACTTCCATGCTCATTGCCCTGGGCCATGCGGACAAGCTGGTGGGCATTGAGGCCAAGGCGGACACCCGGCCCATCTACGCACTGGCCGCTCCGGAGCTTCTGGAGCTGCCCTCGGTGGGCACCGCCAAGGAATTCGACCTAGAGGGGTGTGCGGCTTTGCAGCCCGATCTGGTGATCCTGCCCCTGAAGCTGAAGGATACCGTCCCCGCCCTGGAGGAGCTGGGGCTCACCGTGCTCACGGTCAATCCCGAGAGTCTGGAGGAGCTGAACGACACCATTCGGCTTTTGAACGCCGCCATCGGCAATCCGGTGAAGGGCTGGGAGCTGCTGGACTATAACCAGCAGACGGAGGAGTTTTTGACCGAAACCCTGGCCGATGTGGAAAAGCCCACCGTTTATCTGGCGGGCAACAGCAGCTATCTGAGCACCGCCGGCTCCGCCATGTACCAGAACACCCTTCTGGAGCTGGGGGGCGGGGAAAATGTGGCTGCGGAACTGGAGGACACCTACTGGGCGGACGTGTCCTATGAGCAGCTGCTCGCCTGGAACCCGGAGGTTATCATTATGGCCTCCGATGCGGCCTATTCCAAGGACGAGCTGCTGGCCGACCCCCAGCTTCAGCAGCTGGACGCGGTGAAGAACGGCCGGGTATACGCCATGCCCTCCGCCTTTGAGTCCTGGGACTCCCCTGTCCCCAGCGCCCTGGTGGGCAGCCGCTGGGTGGCCAGCGTCCTCCACGGGGAGCAGTACGACTTTGAGCAGTTCCGTGCCGACGCGGCTGATTTTTATCAGCAATTCTACGGCATTTCCATTGACACGCAGCTTTTGAGCTGGTAAGAAGCCCATGGGGGAGAAAAAACGAGCGGGTGTGTGTGTTCTGACCGCTCTGATCCTCTTAGCGGGGGCGGCGGCGCTGTCCCTGATGGTGGGGCGGTACCCCATCACCTGGCAGGGGCTGTGGAGCGACCCCTATGTGGCCCATGTATTTGTTACCCTGCGCCTGGCCCGCACCTGCATGGTGCTGCTGGCGGGATTTTCCCTGGGGGTGGCAGGCAGCGTCTATCAGACGGTGTTCCGCAACCCCCTGGCTGCCCCGGACATCATCGGGGTGGCCTCGGGCGCCTCGGCAGGGGCGGCGGCGGGCATCCTTCTCTTTGGGGGAGGAAGCGCGCTCACCGCCCTGTGGGCCTTTGGCGGAGGGTTTGCGGCGGTGCTGGCCGCCCTGGTTCTGTCCGCGGCGGCCCGTGACCGGGGAATCGCCAATCTGGTGCTCTCGGGCATCGTAGTCAACGCCCTGGCCCAGGCGGTGCTGATGCTCATGAAGCTCACCGCTGACCCGGAGAAGGAGCTGGCATCCATTGAGTTCTGGATTATGGGCAGCTTTGCCGATGTGACCATGGACAAGACTCTGGGGGCAGCCCCCTGGGTCCTGGCGGGGCTGGCTGGGCTTTTTCTGCTGCGTCGGCAGATTCTGCTGCTTGGTTTGGAGGAGGAGGAGGCCAGGACTCTTGGCGTGCCCGTGACATGGGGGCGTACGGGAATTTTGCTCCTGGCTACCCTGGTGACGGGAGCGGTGATCAGCGTCACCGGCTTAATTTCCTTCGTGGGGCTGCTGGCCCCCCACACCGCCCGCCTGCTCATCAGGAGCAGCCGCTTCTCCACCACGGTTCTCTCCGGGCTGTGCGGCGGCGTGCTGCTGCTGCTGGCCGATGTGCTGGCCCGGAGCGTGGGCAGCGCGGAAATTCCCATCAGCATTGTGACCTCCCTGCTGGGGGCGCCCTTCCTGTTTTGTATGATGTGCAGAAGGGGGCGGAGCCTGTGAGTGAGATTTTACGGACGGAACATCTGTCGGCGGGATACGGCCGGGAAGATGTGATCCATGACGTGAGCTTTTCCCTGTTTGGAGGGGAGCTGTGCGCCCTGTTGGGGAGCAACGGCTCGGGTAAGACTACGCTGCTGCGTGCTATATGCGACCTTCTGCCCAGCCGGGGAGAGCGGATTTTGGGCGGACAGCCCCTCTCTGGGCTCAGCCGCCGGGAACGGGCCCGGCGCGTGGGCTATCTGGCCCAGGGAGGACACATGATCCTGGAGCTGCCGGTGCTGGATGTGGTGCTTATGGGGTTCAATCCGGAGCTGGGGCTTTTGAAAAGCCCCAGAGCGTCCCACTGCCGACGGGCCATGGATGCGCTGGAGTGGGTGGGCATAGCCCATCTGTCCCAACTGCCCTTTCAGACTCTGAGCCAGGGGCAAAAGCAGCTGGTGCTTTTTGCCCGGACGATGGTGTGCCAGCCGGAGCTGCTGGTGCTGGACGAGCCGGACAGCGCCCTGGACTTTCGAAACCGCAGTCATATGTTGGGCCTATTGAGAGCCTATCTGGAGCAGGGGGAACGGGCGGTGCTGCTGTGCAGCCATGACGTAAACTCTGCCCTGGCCCATGCCCACCGGCTGCTGCTGATGAAGGACGGGGCGCTGCTTCACGATCTGCGTCCGGAGAAGCTCAGCCGGAAGGAGCTGGAGCGGGCGCTGCGGGAGGTGTACGGTCCGGTGGAGGTGCTGTGCCACAGGGACCGCTTTGTGATGATCGGAGGGGACGAACCATGAAGCTCAGACTGACGGTCAGCTTTCAAACGGATGGGGGAGAACGCTTTTTTGGCGAGGGCCCCTACCGGATTTTACTGGGGGTGCAGAAGACCCACAGCCTGCGTGCAGCCGCCCAGCAGATGGGCATGGCCTATACCAAGGCCTTCCGCATTGTGAAAAACGCGGAAAAGAGCCTGAACTTTCCTTTGCTGGAACGGAGCGTGGGTGGAAAAGGGGGCGGGGGCAGCACCTTGACCCCAGAGGGAACGGAGCTGCTCAGGCGCTATGGAGCATACCGGCTGTCCTGCGATCAAATGGCTGAGCGACTATACCAGGAGCACTTTTCCGGCTTCCTTCCGGCGGCATCTTCTGATTACCGGCGGGAAGGGCAGGAGGGTGGTTTGGAAGAGGCGGGAGACGGGGGCGAGCGGTCGTGAGAGTAGGCTGTGTGGTTTTGGCGGCGGGCCGGGGCAGGCGGTTTGGAGACAATAAGCTTCTCCAGCCCCTGGGAGACAGAACCGTGCTGGCCCATGTGCTCTCCGCCCTGTCTCGGGAGCGGCTTGAGAGAATCGCCGTGGTGGCCTCGTCTCCAGCGGTGGCGGAGCTGTGCGGGGAGGAAAAAATCCCCTGCCTGCTCTACCCCGGCGGCCCCCAGAGCGAGAGCATCCGACTGGGAATCGGGGCTATGGACGAGCTGGACGGCTGTCTGTTTGTCATGGGGGATCAGCCCCTGTGTACCAGAAAGAGTATGGAGAAACTATTGGACGCCTTCTTGCGCCATCCCGGAGCGGTGGTCCGTCTGGCCTGGGGCAATACGCCATGCAGCCCGGTGCTGTTTCCCAAACGGTACTTTTCCGCTTTGAAGGGCCTTACCGGAGAACGGGGCGGCATGTCGGCCCTGAAGGGCCTGGAGGCGGAGGTGATTCCGGTCCAGGCGGAGGATGAGGAGGAGCTCTGGGATGTGGATACCCGAGAAGATTTGGAAAAAATTAGCAGGCGACTGGGAGACAAGCGCCGCCTGGAGCAATAAAAGCTTCCACCGCCCCGGCGGTGGAAGCTTTTTGGGTCTATGGAACAGAAGACGGGATGATACAAGCCTTCACAGTGTGCGCTGGTTGTCCTGATAGGGGATGCGGGGGAGCGTCCAGCGGTAATGGCTGGCCAGAATCCGAAGGACGATGACCAGCAGCGTACTCAGGAAGATGGAGACAGCGGGGGCGTAAATTTGAAGCAGGTAGTAGCACACAGCGCCGGCCAGAGAGGCCAGAGCGTAGATATGTTTGCGCAGGACGGCGGGGGTGGAGCGGCTGAGCACATCCCGGAGCATTCCGCCGCCCACGCCGGTGGTCAGCCCCAGAAAGACGCAGAAAAAGGCGTTGTCCCCGAAGCCGGCGTTGATGGTGTTCTGCACGCCGATGACGGAAAAAATCCCCAGACCCGCCGCGTCAAAAATGTTGAGGACGGTGTCATTCATAAACTGGATGGATTTTTCCCGGCGTGCCCTCCAATGGGCAATCACAAAAACAATCAGGGCAGTAAGTACCGCAAAGAGCAGATAGACATAGTTGACAAAGGCCTGGGGTGGGACCTGTCCCAGCAAAAGGTCCCGGATAATACCTCCGCCGATGGCGGTGACGGCGCCCAAAAAGACCACGCCGAAGAGGTCCAGGCTCCGCTCAATGGCCAGCATGGCCCCGGAGATAGAGAAGGCAACGGTTCCCACAATCTCGGTCAGGAAGGATAAAATATGCGGATCAAAGGTCATGGCCGATCCCGTCCTTTTCGTCAGATGATAGAGCTGTGTGGGATATACTGCGCCAAAGGATTTGATCCGGTGGGGGAGAGAGGGCGCAGAGCGACCCCACCCAGCCTGTGCCAAAGTAGAGATGGAACCAGAGTCCCTGGTAGAAGTAAAGAGCCTGTCCATCCTGGGGGAGCGGAACAGAGATGGCGGGAATGGAGCCGCGCAGGCCCTCGCCGCTGTACTTACAGCGGCTTTCCTTCAATGCCCACAGGGTGGTAAAGGCCTGCCACAGGTTTTCCTGGTGATCCAGCCAGGTCAGCTCCTCCGGGGAACAGACCCGGCTGGGCAGGGTGGGGCGCCAGGACTTGACCATCTGGATATCCACTCCCACCGGGGAATGGTCCAAAGCGCAAAAGGCGAAGCTTCCGCTGTGGCTGAGGTTAAATTCCCTGCCGGGAGCGGAGGAAAAGGCGGGTTTTCCTGTGGGGGAGCGCACAAGCTCCGGAAGGGGGACAAGGCCCCAATATTCCTGTGCGGCAATGGCCAGCAGGTTGTAGGCCTGGCTGCGATGCTCCAGATCGTCCGCGGCATATAAGACCAAAGCGCTCCCTCCCGTCTGATGTGTCTCTCATTATAACAGACGGCGGGGAGCGCTGGCTAGAGTCATTCCAAAAAATTTAACAGGGCAGGGGGAACCAGGCCCCTGCGGCGGAGAGATCGGCAAACAGCATGAGCTGAGGGGGATAGAGGGTGAAGAGGGCGATCATCACAATAACCGCCAGGGTGAGCAGCAAACTGACGGCCTTCCCCCTGATCCCAAACGGTTGGGAAAAGGTGGTGGGCAGCCAAAAGCCCAGGACCATGACAACCAGGTAAATGGCGATGTCCACCCACATGGCATCGCCGCCCAGCGTGATATGGTAGAGATAGCCCGCCGTCAGCATGACCACGCACATAAGGGGCACAGTCAGCAGCCAGGGGTAGATGCCTCCCGGACGGCCCCGGTTCAGCAAGAGGGCTGCGGCCAGATATGGCCAGACGATGATCTTGGTGTGTTCCCACAGGCTTTCATTGACCGGGGAAAACAGAGCGGTGACGGCACAGGGCAGCCACGAATAGAAAAAGTGGAGGAGCGCGCCGGCCAACATGGCGGCGATGCAGGTGAGAATCAGGGACCGTTTTCCATAATACATAACACACACCACCTTGCTTTATGATATGCGCAGGAGGTGGGAGATTATGCCACAAGACAAAATAGCGAAAAATACCATGGCCCCCGGATTTTCCGGGGGCCATGCGCGTATCATCTGAATTGGTTCTCCTTGGCTGCGGCAATAAAAGCCCGGAACAGGGGGTGGGCCCGGTTGGGCCGGCTCTTCAGTTCGGGGTGAAACTGGACGCCTACAAACCAGGGGTGGTCGGGCAATTCGACTATCTCCACCAGCCGGCCGTCCGGGGACAGTCCCGCCAGCCGAAGTCCCGCCTGGGTCAGCGCCTCCCGGTATTCGTTATTAAACTCATAGCGGTGGCGGTGGCGCTCCTGGATCTCGTCGGTTTCATAGGCGCGGAAGGTAAAGGTATCCGTCCCGGTCACATGACAGGGATAGGAGCCCAGGCGCATGGTGCCGCCCTTGGCGGTGATGCCCCGCTGGTCGGGCATGAGGTCGATGACCGGGTAGGGGGTGTCGGGGGAAAGCTCGCTGGAATGGGCTCCCGTCAGGCCGCACACATGGCGGGCAAATTCCACTACGGCCATCTGCATGCCCAGGCAGATACCCAAAAAGGGAACCTTGTTTTCCCGGGCGTATCGGATGGCGGAGATCTTTCCCTCAATTCCACGGCTTCCAAAACCGCCGGGGACCAGAACCCCGTCCACACCGGACAAGAGGGCGGGGGCGTTTTCATCGGTAAGCTCCTCGCTGTTGATCCAGCGCAGGTTGACCCGGACCTCGTTTTCAATGCCGCCGTGGGACAGGGCCTCCACCACCGACAGATAGGCGTCATGAAGGGCTACATATTTGCCTACCAGAGCAATTTCCACCTGCCCGGTGGGATTTTTCGCCCGGTGAACCATGGTGGCCCACTCGGTCAAATCCGGGGCGTAGCAGATCAGCCCCAGACGCCGCACGACCACCTCGGCCAGTCCCTCCCGCTCCAGCATGAGGGGCACTTCATAGAGAATGGGGGCGGTGAGGTTGGGGATGATGTGATCGGCGGGAAGGTTGCAGAACAGGGCGATCTTCTCCCGCATCTCCCTGGAAATGGGGCAGTCGCTGCGGCAGATGATCACGTCAGGCTGAATGCCCAGGGACAAAAGCTCTTTGGCCGAGTGCTGGGTGGGCTTGCTCTTCAGCTCCCCGGTGCCGGGAATGGAGACGATCAGGGAGACGTGGAGGAACATCACATTCTGTCTGCCCCGCTCCGCGGCCACCTGGCGGATGGATTCCAGGAAGGGTTGGCTCTCAATGTCACCCACGGTGCCGCCGATTTCCACAATGGCCACGTCGGTGTCGGGGGTATCAAGGGCGTAGATATTGGCCTTAATCTCATCGGTGACGTGGGGAATGATCTGGACGGTCCCTCCCAGATAGTCCCCGGCCCGTTCCCGGTTAAGCACGTTCCAGTAAATTTTTCCAGAGGAGACGGAGCTGTGGCGGGTAAGATTTTCATCAATAAAGCGCTCGTAGTGCCCCAAATCCAGGTCGGTTTCCGCCCCGTCGTCGGTTACAAAGACCTCTCCGTGCTGGTAGGGACTCATAGTACCCGGGTCCACATTCAGGTAGGGGTCCAATTTCTGCACCTTGACCCGCAGCCCCCGCTGCTTCAAAAGCCGCCCCAGAGAGGCGGCGGTAATCCCCTTACCCAGACCGGATACCACACCGCCGGTCACAAAAATGAATTTTGCAGCCATTTCTTGTATTGCCTCCCGTTTTTAATTTAGACATGCTTAATCAGACGCCGGATCTGAGATCCGGCGCCTGATCATAAATTGTTTCTTACACACCGCTGTCGCCGTAGTTGGCCAGTACGCGGGCGGAGGGATCGTTTACATCGCAGCCTTCCCAGCTCTTGTTGGGCATCCAGAAATCCGTGACCATCTGGCTCTGACCGGGATAAAATTCCTCAAAAATCTCCCGGTAGAGCAGGGACTCCTTGGTGAAGGGCTGAGCGTGGGTATATTTTTGCCGCCGGGACTCATATTCTTCATCGGTGTAGCACGTCTCGGCGTACTGCTTCAGGTCGTCCACCATGGAGTGGCCCACCGCATCGGAAAAGGCAGCCTTTTCCCGCCACAGGATGGCGGGGGGGAGGTAGTCCCCTTCTTCAAAGGCCCGGCGCAGGAGATATTTGCCCTTGCCGTAGGTGTTGACCTTCATAGCGGGGTCCACAGACATCACATACCGCACAAATTCCAGATCGCCGAAGGGTACCCGGGCCTCCAGAGAGTTGACGGAGATACAGCGGTCGGCCCGGAGCACATCGTACATGTGCAGCTCCCGCAGCCGCTTTTCCGCCTCCTGCTGGAAGGCCTCGGGAGAGGGGGCAAAGTCGGTATATTTATAGCCGAAGAGCTCATCGGAGATCTCGCCGGTGAGCAGCACCCGGATGTCACTCTGTTCGTGGATGGCCTTGCACAGCAGGTACATCCCCATGCTGGCACGGATGGTGGTGATGTCGTAGGTGCCCAGTACCTCAATGACGGTTTTCAGAGAGGAGATGACGTCATCCCGGGTAATAATGACCTCGTGGTGGTCGCTGCCCAGATAGTCGGCCACCTGACGGGCGTACTTCAGGTCGATGGCGTCCACATCCATGCCAATGGCGTATGTCTTGATGGGGGACGCACTTTTCCGGGCGGCGATGGCACACACCAGGGAGGAGTCCAGCCCGCCGGAAAGAAGAAAACCAACCTTGGCGTCAGCCACCAGTCGTTTTTCCACGCCGGCAATCAACTTTTCCCGGATCTTACGGCAGACGGTGTCCAGGTCGTCATGGCAGACCTGGCTCACCTTGGCGATATCCCGATAGCAGATAAACTGTCCGCCTTTATAGTAGTGCCCGGGAGGGAAGGGCATAATTCGCTCCACCAGCCCCATCAGATTTTTTGGCTCGCTGGCGAAGACAATCGTCCCCTGGCTGTCATATCCGTAATAGAGGGGACGGATTCCAATGGGATCGCGGGCCGCGATATATTCCTTGGTCTGTCCGTCATAAAGGATACAGGCAAACTCCGCGTCCAGCATCTCAAACATATCCACGCCATATTCCCGATACAGAGGCAGCAGAATTTCGCAGTCGGAGTCGCTGTTGAAGGTGTATTTTCCCTCCAGTGCCTGCTTGAATTTTTCAAAGCCGTAGATTTCGCCGTTGCACACCACATAGCTTCCATCCAGGGAAAAAGGCTGCATCCCCGAGGGGGTCAAGCCCATGATAGCCAGCCGGTGAAAGCCCAGACAACCGTTGCCGGTCTTTACCACCCGGCTGTCGTCTGGCCCACGGGATACGGTGCGACGAAAGGCCGACTGGAAAGCGGCGGGGTCGATCACAGGGCCGCAGTAGCCAATAATAGAACACATGATCATTCACCCTTTCTCTGTCAGAACATAAAAAAAGAGGCAAAGACACCTCAGGAAGAAAACCTGAAAGACGTCTTTGCCTTTACGGGGCGCATTATAAACCGAAATTGCGCCCCTTGTCAAGAGAGAATACGCTCTTTTTTTAAAATCCTGTGGCACAGGCCAAAGTAAATCGTCAGAAAGGCTTTCGGCCTGTCTGAAATAGACAAAACAGCCCACTGCCAAAACAGAATGGTAGAAAAAACCGCCGGGGCGTGGTATAATTGACCTTAAATTCACCAGCGGCCGGCGTGCCGGACGGAAAACTGCAAGGAATGAAAGCGGGTGGACGTATGAAATACACAGCAAAAGAAGTCATCCAATACGTCAAGGAAGAGGAAATTAAGTTTATTCGTCTGGCCTTCTGCGACGTGTTTGGAAGACAAAAGAATATTTCCATTGTGGCCACGGAGCTGCCCCGGGCCTTTGAATACGGCATCGCCTTTGACGCCTCGGCCATTGCCGGCTTTGGGGACGAAACCCACTCAGACCTGCTGCTGCGGCCAGACCCGGAGACGCTGATGCTTCTGCCTTGGCGGCCGGAGCAGGGACAGGTGGTGCGGATGTTTTGCAGTGTGGTGTATCCGGACGGACGGAACTTTGAGTGCGACTGCCGCCAGCTGTTAAAAGAGACAGTGGCACGGGCGGCGGAACGGGGGGTGGAGTTTCTCTTTGGCGCGGAGCAGGAGTTTTATCTCTTTAAGCTCAATGAGGAGGGGGAGCCCACCAAAGAGCCCTACGATTGGGCCAGTTACATGGATGCGGCGCCCGAGGACAAGGGGGAAAATATCCGCCGGGAGATCTGCCTGACTCTGGAGCAGATGGGCATTTGGCCGGAGAGTGCGCACCATGAGGAGGGACCGGGACAAAACGAGATTGACTTCCGTTATTCTGATCCCATTACCGCTGCGGACAACGCCATGACCTTCCAGACCATTGTCAAGACGGTTGCCCACCATAACGGTCTGTACGCCGACTTCAGGCCAAAGCCGCTGGAGGGAAAGCCGGGCAGCGGCTTCCACATCAATCTGTCGGTGCGGTCCAGAGACGGAAAAGACCACCTGCGGGAGGTGATGGCCGGGGTGCTGGACAAGGTGGGGGACATGACCGTGTTTCTCAATCCCACTGAGGGCTCCTACGCCCGCTTCGGCAGCGACAAGGCCCCCAGCTATATCTCCTGGTCCAAGGAAAACCGCTCCCAGCTGGTGCGGGTCCCCGCCGCGGTGGGAGAGTACCGCCGGGCGGAACTGCGGTCCCCCGATCCCATGGCCAATCCGTATCTGGCCTTTGCACTGATGATTGAGGCGGGACTCTATGGCATTGAAAAGCAGCTGGTTCTGCCTGAGCCGGCGGACCTGAACCTCTACCAGGCGGATGCCGGGACGCTGTCTTCCTTCCGGCGGCTGCCACAGAATTTGACTGTGGCCCGCAGGGCGGCGGCAGAGAGCGATTTTATCCGGGCACATATCCCCGAAGGCATCCGCAGCTGCTATTGCAAAGAGTAAGAACACACAAGAAAGCCGCTGGTCGGCAGGAAAAAGGAGAGGAGGGGAGAGATAATGGGACTGAAAGAGCGGGCATACAGCGTTTTGGTGGTGTCTGCCTCCGAACGCTTCAATGCGGTCATGACACAGCTGCTGGCTGAGATGCCCTTTGAGCCGGTGTGCATGGCCTCCAGCGTGAATGCGGCGGAACGTATGACGGCGGAGCGGAGCTTTGACTGTATTCTGATCAACTCTCCCCTGCCGGACGACCCGGGCCTGCGGTTTTCCATCAACAGCTGCGCCAACCGGGAGACGGTGGTGCTGCTGCTGGTGCGCGGGGACCTTTACGACCAGGCCTATGACCGGGTGGCGGAGCACGGGGTATTTACTCTGGGAAGGCCGGCTCCCAAGACGGCGGTCCTTCAGGCGCTGGGGTGGATGATTGTGGCACGGGAACGCCTGCGGAAGGTCAACGACAAAATCCAGCCGCTGGAAAAGAGGATGGAAGAGATTCAGCTGGTCAACCGGGCGAAGTGGCTGCTGGTGAGCCAGCTGAAGATGAGCGAGCCGGACGCCCACCACTACATCGAGCGGCAGGCCATGAACCGCTGCCTGTCCAAGGGGAAAGTGGCCCAGGAGATCATTGCCTTGTATTCCTGATGGGGGAAACAAGTGGATGGCTTCCGATGCCGGGAAGCGTCTTGGCGTAAGACGGATCAATTTGCAATAAGAGAGGGGGACCCCCGGGGGTCCCCCTCTCTTATTATCTTATCTGTTCAGCCAAGGCCCATGGTATCCCGGGCATACCGGGACAATTCCTCCCGGAATTCGGGGTGGGCGATGGAAATCATGGCCTGGGCCCGCTGGCGCAGAGACAGGCCGGACAGGCGCACGACGCCGTATTCCGTGGCCACATACTGGATCATGGTCCGGGGAGCGGAAACAACGCTTCCGCCGGAAATGACAGGAACAATGTTGGACTTGCGCACGCCCTCCTTAGTCACCCGGGAGGAATTGAGGCAGACAAAACCCTTCCCGCCGGGAGAGCGGTAGGCGCCCTCCAGAAAGTCCATCTGGCCGCCGATGCCGGATAGCTGCCGGTACCCGGAGCTCTCCCCGTTTTCCTGGCCCATCAGGTCCAGCTGCACCCCGCCGTTGATGCTGATTACATTGGTCATGGTTCCGATGCGCTGGGGACAGTGAACATAGTCCAGGTCCCCGGGATGGAAAAGGCCGGGATTGTCGCTGAGCCAGTCGTAAAGCTCCTGAGAGCCCATGGCAAGGTTCCAGGTGCTCAGGCCCCGGTCAAATTCCTTGCGTGCGTTGGTCAGCTTTCCGGCCCGGTACATGGCCAGGTAGGCATCGCTGATGGTCCCCGTATGACAGCCCAGGTCCTTCCGGTCAGACTGGGCCAGCATATTGGCCACGGTAAAGGGGACGCCTCCCACCCCCAGGGACAGCACCGCGCCGTCAGGGATCTCCTCCACCACCAGCTTGGCAATGGCGATGTCCGTGGGGGACGGGTCCTTGTAGCTGCGCAGAGGAAGGGGTTCATGGGGTCCTTCTACGATGTAATCTGCCTCGGACAGGTGGACCCGGTGGGAGCCGTCCACGCCCTGGAGGGTGGGGTAGTGTTCATTGATCTCAAAAATCACAGTGCGGGCATGCTCGAAGATCACACGCCAGGTGTAATTGGAGATGCCGAGGCCGCAGTAGCCGTCCTGGTCCGGACGGGATACGGGGACGAAGGCCACGTCGGTTTGAATCTGGTTTCGGTAGAGGTTGGGCAGCATCCGCAGGGCCACGGGAAGAAATTCCACCAGCCCCCGGGACTGGAGCTTGCGCTCATAGTCTCCGATGTGCCAGCTGTAATAGCGGAAGCTCTCCTGCTCCGGATCGCACTCCACCGCTTCAATCCGGGGGTGGATCACCAGACCACCCCGGATCTTGACATCCCTTACCTTGCCCTTGCGCCCGGCCAGGGCTTTATCCAGCAACTCCGGAAAGCCGGCGCCGAAGCCATAGTCAATCCAGTCTCCAGACTGGACCGCCTGCTCCACGGCCGCCTCCGGGGTGACAAATTTGTACGAATATTGGTTCATCTAGTATGTATCCTCCTGCCGTGGTTTTGGCTTTAGTTGTGGCCCGGGCGCTCAGCGTCCGTTACGGCCTGGCCCCCGGCCGGCTCTTCGGCCCGCTACCCGGCGAGCTTTTGGGGGGATTTTGCGGCGTACTTTCTGGGCCGGCTTTTCCACCTACTGTTGGGCCTGTTCCTGAACCCGCGCTTCCACCTGGGTCTCAACCTGTTCTTCCGCCTGCTCCTCTACCTGGGTCTCAACCTGTTCTTCCGCCTGCTCCTCTACCTGGGCTTCAACCTGTTCTTCCACCAGCTCTTCCATGTCCTCTTCAAGCTCGATGGTCCCGACGTCCTCACCCTGGTCCGCAACCTGGCCCTGGGCCGGGCGGAACTGGAATTTCCAGGCGGGATGCAGGCTGCTGCGTACTTCGCCGTGGGGGGTGGTGATATTTCGGGCCCGCTCCTTTACAAGCTGGGTGTAAAACCGCTCATAGTCCTGACGCAGGTTATTTTTACGGGCCAGGAGCCGATGCTTGGCCTCCCGGATCTTTTTCGTGTTCCCATCGTACTTCACGGCCAGTGTGTTATCAAACATAGCAATAAAATCATAGTCCGTCATGGCCGTCATCCGTTCAATGGTGGCCAGGTTGGCCCGCAGATCCAGGTCAATGCGCCCCTGGGCATAGGCCCGGAAGAGGGTGTTGTAGATGGTCTCGTTGGAGTGGGGCTTGTAGGTGTAGCTCATGGTTTGGGCCTCGTCATCCATCAGGTGGTTAAAGGAGGCCTCCTTGTCAAAGGAGACGATATGGCCCCCGGGCTGGTTGATGAAGTTCTCTCCCTTGGTATCGAAGTTGCACAAAATCCAGTCCAGGGTGTGTTCGCACAGCAAGTCGTTCTTGGTGGCGTCAGGAAGGTCCTCGGGAGGGTCGTTGGGGTCATACGCATCCATTTTGGCCTGCCAGGAAAAGAGGTCTACGCCGTCTGAGGCCTTATCCATCTTCTTTTGCACCGAGCCGCATACTCTTCCGGTTTTGTCCCGCACACAGTAGGCAGGGATGTAGGCGTTGTCCCCCCGGAGATAGTGCTGAAGCTTGGAGGCGGCCTCGGTCATAATGGCGCCTTCAGGCTTATAAAGGCCGATGCAGTTGGTGGCCTCTTTGTAGAGGTACTCCTGGGGCTGACCGGCGGCATTGCGCTCTGTAACGCTTTGGAAGGTATACATGACCTTGGTACCGCCCAGAAAAGCACGGCCTACGTTAACCAGCGAGCGGGTCTGCTGGCCGTCGCCGATGGTAATGGTGGCATCCTGATGGGAAAAGGGCGTGATTCTGCGAAGGAATGACTTCAGCAGATCAAAACGGCCGTGGCGGACAAAGGTAGCCTCTTCCCGCTTCCGTTCGGCGACATTTGGAATCTGGGAGATATCCAGCTGCTTTTTCAGAAGATGGGCGGCCACCTCCTGATCCTCCTTCTGCTTCATGCATCTGGCCCGATCTCTGCTGTGTAGAGGCAGGCGGGAGGCCAGCTGTCCATAGGCCGCGGCCCGGTCTCGCTGGGCTGCCCAGCGGATCTGCAGTGCGGCTTTATCCCCCAGTTTGTCCGCCTCGGCTCGGGCCAGGGCGTACTTCTCACTGAGCTTGATGGCATCTAGACGGCTTCGCAGGACGTTGCCGTCCCCTTTTTCCAGGGAATCCACATATGGGGTGGACTGAAGGGCGGCCTGGTGCTCAAAGAAGTTGGCGCTTATGGTAGCCTCCACAGCCTTGCGCTCCATTTTATTCAGGGATTCCTGCTTCTTCCGGTCAAAGTATCCCATCTTCCCCTGGACGGGAGGGGCGGGCTGTACCCCCTGGGGAGCGGGCTGCTGCTGTAGGCGCTGAATCAACGGGGAGTTCTCCACATACTTATGCTCGGAGATATGCTCCGCCTGGTTCATCTGCAGCATTTTTTGGCGCTGGGCCTGAATTTGCTGATTGGCGACAAAGCTAAGGGACTGTTCCTCGCGTTGGATCCGTAATTGATCTTGTGGCATGGGAATGCTCCTTTCCAATTACCAGGTCTCGTCCCAGCCGGCCAAATAAAACCGGGAGACGACTTCACGCTGGGGCGCGATGGCCTCCAGCAGATTTTGCGTTTCCGGAGTGACAGAGGAAATCCAAAGATAGGGGACCCGATCTGCGGCCTTGGAAAGAAGCTCCCGCAGACGGGACAAAAGCTCCATCAGGCACACGCCGCTTCCCGACCGGGCACAGAGGAAGGAGAGGACCACATCTCCCTCCCGCTGGTGGCAGAATACTGCGGCCCGGATGGAGCTTCCATCCGTTACGCACAGACACAGGGGGGAAAGCAGCTGCGAGGACTGTGTCTCCATCCCCTGGAAAAATTCCCGGTTTTGCTCTGAAAGATCAGATAGAAAGCTGTTGCGCAGGTCGGAGGGCATCTGAAAGAAGGGCTCGATCCGGCCGGATGAGCGGAAAGCCCGGGGCAGCTTGAGCTGATCAAGCTGAGACAGGGAAATACGGCATACCTCACCGTCGTCCTGGGCTACGGTAAAGTCCCAGCGCTCCTGGAAAAAGCGATACAGGGGCGCCTGCTCATCCGGGGCAGAAAAGGCGCACAGTACACCCAGATTTTCCTGCTGGGCTTGGGAGCAGAGAAAATCTACCATGCCCCAGCCGATCTTTCTGCGGCGGAAGTCGGGGGAGACAGCCAGATAAAGGATGCTGCACAAGTTTTTTCCCAGGCGAAAAACCAGCACGCCGCAGGCCTGCCCATCGCAGGCCGCTCCGATGGCATAGGTGTCGGCCTGATGCAGCGCGGCGGCAGTATCACTGGACATTAATGGAAGAAATGCATCCAGAGTGGAGGCGGTCAGCAAAAAATATTGTGTCTCCATAAAAAAACCTGCCTTCCAAAAATCTTGAGGTTTCCTGCAGCATCAAAGCCGTCAGGATAAGGTGCTTTCATTATACCCCTCGTTTTCCTGGGATGCAAAAGAAAAAAAGTTAAAACCGGCAATTTTATCAAACTTTTAGAAACGTATGGCAGCACTCGATCTTGTGCTTCCCAATCAGTCAAGCGATGGGGGCTGGAATGTGGGGAAAGAGGATGGGATGGCCACAGAGCATCCGGAGCGGCGGAAAGCAGGGGGGCTGCATTGCACGGGACATGGGTGTGAGGCGGTCCTTTGGGGGCGCATCTTCCTTTGCCGAAGACAAAAGAATACCGCCGCCCGGCACACATTCGCGTGCCGGGCGGGGGTTATGTTCAGAGGCCGGAAAACTCAGCGGCCTGTATGGATGGCGGCTTGCTGATCAAACAGGGAAGGGGCGGTGTTGATCCCGCCGAACTTCCGGTTGTCGTCCTGGTCAAAGACGCTTTTTGCTTTGTTGAGGGGAATAAACCTGGGAAATTCCAACTCTTCCTCCATCTCCTCCTGGGGTGCGGGCGGGTTCTGGCGCTGTTTTTGCTGCTGCAGACGCTTTTTCCGTTCCAACTGCTCCAAAGCTTCCATGTCCTGTCACGTCCTTTCCGTTACAGCACCAGATGGGCGTAGGGTTCGAAGTCGGCGCGGGTAAACACCTTGCCCGTTTTGACGAACTCATATTTGATGGCCTGGAGATAGTGCTGCATATGGACTTCGCCCCCTGCCTCCGGGTCGGCGGCGGCCAGAAAAGCGGCGTTCAGAATACAGTTTTTGATGTTGCCGCCCACGAACTCAAAGCGCTGGGCCAAAAAGTCTATGTCCACATCCTCGGCCAGAGGGGTGGTCTTGGGAATGGTAGTCTCCCACAGTACCTTGCGGGTGGCCACGTCGGGGAACTGAAACTCCACGATGAATTTCATGCGGCGGAAAAATGCGGGGTCGATGTTGTGCTTGTAGTTGGTGGCCAGAACGGACACGCCGTCATAGGCCTCTACCTCCTGGAGGAGGAGGGCGGTCTTGTTGTTGTTGGAGGACTGGTTGGAGCCGCCGTCGTCGGAGCGCTTGGCAAACAGGGTGTCACACTCGTCAAAAAACAGCACCACGTTGCACTTCTTGGCCTCCCGGAAAATCATGGAGATGGCCTTTTCCGTCTCACCCACATACTTGTCCACCACCTTGGACAAGTCCACCCGGTACAGCTCCAGATTCATCTCATGGGCGATAACCTGGGCGCACATGGATTTGCCGGTGCCGGGGGCGCCGAACAGGAGGACGGACAGGCCCCGGCCATAGGGGTACTTTTTAATGTAGTTCCACTCTTCGTATACCTTTTTTCGGTAGATCAGCTGGTCACAGGCGTTTTTCAGGGCCAGGCGCTGATCGGGATTCATGACGATATCGTCCCAGCCGAAGTTGGCGGCGATTCGGGTGGCTTTCTGAGTCAGCTCATGGCTCATCTGATTGTTGCAGGACTGGAACAGACTGGAGCGGGGGATATCAATACACTTGCTCATGGCGGCCAGAGATCTGGCCTGGCGCAGAGCGTCCTTGATTTTACCGGGGGTGAAGAGGAATTTGGTGGCAAGCTCGCTCAGGTCCACGTCCGCGCCCAGCAGATAGGGTTTGGCATAGTACTGCCACACCGTCTCCCGCTCGGAGAAAGAGGGGGTGGGCAGCTCCAACTGGGTGAAATCCAGGGTGGTCATCTGCTTCATGGGCATTTTTTCCTTGCTGGTGGTGAAAACGGTCAGCCCCTGGTGGGTGAATTTCCCAAAGGCCAGATCCATGTAGCCGAAAAACTTGTCCTTCTCCTCGTCCCGGTAGGACAGGCTGTCCAGACACACGCAGGCATCGGTCAGGATGCACTCTCGGGCGGCGGACCACAGCGCCTGTTCCACAAAATGAAAATCATAGACGAAGAGCTTGGCGCAGTTGATGGAGACACAGGAGAGATTTTGCTGCTGGCAGAAGTGGCGGATGGTAAACTTGCGCCCGGAGCCCTCGTCTCCAAAGAGGGAAAAAATCCTGCAGCCGTCGTTGTAGGAGATGGTCAGGGCGTCCAAAATCTGCTGATTGGCCAGGAAGGGGTCCAGCTGGCTGTCATCGGTAAGGCGGGAGAAAAACCGCTCATAGTTTTCGTCAATCCGAAGCGGGTGGTCGCCGAAGAGGAAATCAATCACCCGCTTGTCCGGGGAGAGGATTGTGGAGAAGGGCATAACCGCGTTAACCTGTAAAGGAAGTACAGGCTGGAGCTGCTCCAGAGCCAGGGACATCTTGCTGTAAGCGCCGGTAATGGTAAAGTCGTCTCCGTAGAAAACCCGGGCGGCGGACTCGATGCTGGGGGCGGAGAGATTTCCGTTCTGGTTGACCACCTGAAAGACCGATGCGTAGCTGGTCTGGGTGGAGGAGAGCAGAGCGCAGGCAAAGCAGAAGGTGGTAAAGTGGGAAAACTCCAGCTTTTCACACAGACGATACAGGGGCAGAGGAATTTGTGTCAGGCCGGCCCGGTGGTCCACATACTCCAGCATCTCCTCCAGGGTGAGATCCTGCTCGGCGGGCTCGTCCTCCGGCTGGGGGCCGGACAGTTCGGCAAAAATAGCCATCAGGTCTTCGGGCAGTTCCTCTGTCTCCTCCGGAAGCGGCCCCTCCTGGAAGCCGGATTCCGCTTTTCGCTTGCTGCGGAAGTCCAGAATGTGCTGTTCACATAGGTCGCGGGCTACCTCAATATCCGGATAAAGCACATTCTTAAAACCGCCGTTCTCGCTGGCGAACAGGTGCATGAGCCGGTTGATATAGCCTGACAGACGCAGATCCACACAGGCAAACAGGTGGTTGGTATATTCCTCATAGCTGTCAAAGGGACTGTCCCGTTTTTCCAGATCGAATAGATTCATTGCGGCCTCCTCATGGCTTAAATATCGGAGAAAATATATCCGGCGCCCCGGACGGTGCTGATAATCTTTCGGTGATCAGGGTCGAGCTTTTTGCGTAGATTAGAAATATGCACCATGACTGTGCGGATATCACCCAGAGAGTCGTGATTCCAGATATTTTTGTACAGATCTTGATATAAAAGAAGCGTATCGGGATGCTCGGTCATGTAGAGGAGGAGCGAATATTCAATCGAAGACAGGTCAACTTCTTCCCCATTTTTGCGAAGCAGGCGGTGATGAAGGGTATCTATGGTGAAAGAGCGAAAGGTCCGGATGGCCTCCTGGGCCGGCTCGGCGGTCTGTTGACGGGAGCGGCGGATCACCGCGTCCGCTCTGGCCAGCAGTTCAGAATAACGAACGGGCTTGACCATATAGTCGTCCCCGCCGCTGCGCAGAGCCTCTACAATCACATCGCTGTCCTCCAGACAACTGAGAAAAATGATGGGACAGTCACAGCTTTGCCGGATGGAGCGGCACAGCACGTCTCCTGAGCAGTCCGGCAGCATAATATCCAATAAAATGAGATCGTATTCCCGCTGAGCCAACAGGGCCTCCGCCTCGGCACAGGTAAAAGCCGTATCAACCTGATGCCCGGCGCGGGACAGATTGACGCAGGCGATATCAGACAGGTCATGGTCATCTTCTACCAGCAAAATGCGGTACATAGACAACGCTTCCTTTCCGTACACATCACATTGAAGAAAAAACGAGAGAGGTAAAGAGAAAAATTCTTGCACAGCAAAGTGCCATTGACTATAATTGTAGCGGCACTCGACAAAATTCCCACTTTTTATTATTATACAGCAATTTGTATGGATTGTCACGGGCTTTTCAAAATGGATGCCCACGGCAGGGGGAGAAGAGATGGAACGAAACAAACCGGCGGGAAACACGGGACTGAAGGCGGGCGCGGTCTGTCTTGCTGCGGGGTTTCTTCTGGGGGGCGCGGCCGCTGTGTCTGTCCGGGGGTGGATGGCTGCGGCGGCATGGAGCGCGCTGGCCTGCATGGCGTTGGGAATCTGGCTTTCGGTGCGGGAATTCCGGCTACAGAGCGACCAATCCCGGAAGCGGGCGGAGGCGCTGGAGAGCCGTGTGGCCGCTTTGAATCGGGAACATGCCAAACGGCTGAAAGAAATGCAGCAACAAAGCCAGAGAGAAATGGAAACCTTTCGCAGCACCATTTCCCACAGCCTGAGAATGCCCATCGCCATCATCCAGGGGTATGCGGACCTGCTGGCGGGAGATGTGGCCACAGACCCGGAGGTACGCAGAAAATACCTGGAAAAAATCATCCAGCGCACCAACGATATGACCGATGTACTGGGACGAAAAATTCCTCGTGGCGGACTGAGCAAGCGGAACCTGAACTGTACACACCTGGACCTGCTCCATTTGGTGCGGCAGACAGCGGAGGATATGCGCACCGCGGCCGGGGAACGGGCGGTACGCATCCAGGTGATTTCCAAGGAAAAAGAGCTGCCCATTGTGGCCGATGAGTATCTGATCAGCCGGGTTCTGTTCAATCTGCTGGAAAATGCCCTGAAGTATATGGGCAGACCGGGAACGGTGTCCATCCGGGTTCAGCGGGAGGAAGAAAAGGCCACGCTTTCCATTCAGGATGACGGTTTTGGAATTTCGGAAAAAGAAGTGGGATACATATTTGAGATGAACTACCAGGGAAGCAACCGGACAAGCGGGCAGGGCTATGGGTTATACATGGTCAGGCAGATTGTTGAGGCCCATGGAGGAACTGTCTTTGCCCAGAGCAAGGTGGGAAAGGGGCTTGGCGTCCACATCGAGCTTCCCCTGACCCAGCCCCTGGAGGCGCAGGAAGAGACTGAGAAGACCGCCGCCGCCCAAAACTGACAGGGACGAGGCGTGTCAGATTTTAGCAAAATTTTAGGAACTTGCTCAAAGGGATATGTTATAATGGCCCCAAAGCAATGGGCGAAGTCTGCCCTGAAGTGCCGCCCCTGGGATGGAAACAGGCGTCGCGGCCAGTAAAAATGGGACCATTGGGATTAAACCAAGAAGGATGGTGGCTTATGGATCACAACCAGCTGTTGCCTTTCGAGAGAAATCGTTATTATGTTGGAAAACTTCTGACTTCGGCGGATTTTCAGACCGAACAGACCTACGGCGGAAACAAACGCCGGTTTTTAAACGAGATGATGTTCGGCAGCGGCATTGTCTGCGGACTTGGCGTATACAGCCTGGATGATCTGACGATCATGGTGGATTCCGGCGTGGCCGTGGATGGCTGCGGTCGGGAAATTGCCGTTGAGAGCGCTGTGGTATGCAAGCTGTCCGCCGTGGAGGGCTTTGAGGAGCTGGAAGCGGACCGGGTGACCCTGTGCCTGGGTTATCGGGAGGAAAATGTCCACCCGGTTTATACGGTGCGGGGCACAGAAAACGGCGAGAGCTATGAATATAATCGAATCCGAGAGGGATGGAAGCTCTTTCTGCTGGACAGCGAGACCATGCCCCGGCCCACTCCCCCGGAACTGGAGTTTTTGGCCTCTGCCACCCTCTATGCCGACGAGGACTACCAGGTGATCTGCACCATGCCTACCCAGACCCCGTGCGGGATGACAGTCCGGGTCAATGTGACGGTGCGCCGTCTGCGGGAGACGGCAGAGCCCCTGACACTGAAGGCCGCGATTCAGACCCCCGCCTTTTTCGGCCCGGACGGCGAGCATGAGTGGAAGCTGGAGCTGCGTGAGCTTTGCCCAGAGGGTGAGGTAACCCTCCATTATCAGCTTTGCGCCCAGGCTGTCCCTGCGCCGGAGTGTATGCTCCTGGCAGACAGCCAGTCCATTCAGGTGACGGTGGGCCAGGAGGAGCGGCGGGCCAGAGATAACTTCGCGCTGAGAGCCGCGATTGTCTCCGCCACAGCCGACCAAGTAGTGGATCAGGCGGTGGCATCTGCAAGCCTGGAGATGCGCAGCCTGAGCGGGGTTGATTTTGTTCCTCTGGGAGAAATCCTCCTTCAGCGCACCCGGGGCGCTTATCTGATTGAGGAAATCCGTACCCTGGGGGTACGTCAGTACATCCGCACGGCCGCGTCGCTTCCGGTGCGGGAGGAATTGGCAGACTGGTTCTGCACGCTCTCCGCTGCCCCGCCTGAGACAGGGGACCGGGGCAGTAATCTTTCCGCCGGGGAGCGGTTTACGGAGCCTGTCTATGCCACCGGGCTTTGTGAGATTCCCCTGGACGCCAACCTGCGCCGGGGGCAGGTGGCCTATTCCAACGAGATTGTCCACGGCCTGGGGCCGGGGACGGTCTATGTCTCCGTGGGAGTGGAGTATCTGGCCGAGGACCCCAAGCTGAACGGGGTTGGACGCAGTACCATTTACGGCAATGTGGCCCTGTTCCCCGAGGAACAGACCAGCGCCCCTGCCGCGGAGCTGGCCGTCAAGGTAATGAACGACCGGGGCAGCTTTGTGGTGGCGGCCCGCCTGCTGGAGGACAGCACCCAAGTGCTGCTGCCTCTGCGCTGGGTGGCGACGGTCATGCCCGGGGGCGGCGAGGAGAGCAAGCTGCAGAAGCTGGCGGGAAAGAGTATTGCCGCGGTACAGTCCACGGTGGTCATGGCCACCCGGGAGAGCCACTACTTCAATGTGCGCTTTAACAACATGGAGCCCTGTACCCTGACCTATGAGCTGACGGAGAAGGACTCCGGTACCATTACCTCCGACGGCATTTACACCGCGCCGGGACGGGAGGGCGTATTTGAAATCCGCATTTTCTGTACGGAGATGCCGCTGATCACCACTTACGCCTACGCAGTGGTAAAGAAACGGGATGTCCAGCAGGCGGATGAACCGGAAAAGGAGTAAGCGGGAGCCTGGTTCCCGAAAAAACGAAAAGGGAGGAGGCAGGCAGGCGTGGTATATTTTACCGAGGGTATGGAGCTGGAAGAGATATCGGTGGTATTTCATGGCAGCGTGAACGACGTGGTCGTCTGCCGGGACCGCCGCTCTGCCGCCGGTACCTTCTATACCCTGCTGGCGGTCCACGACCGGGACTGCGCCAAGAATATGCTGGCGGTCATGGAGCAGAGAAAAGACGAGGGGCAGTCCCCCTGCCTGTTCCAGTTTTCTCAAAATGAACTGCTGCTGTTCGCCTTCCCCTATCGGGAGCAGCGCAGATTTTCCGCCTTCGCCAGGGGACAGCTGACCAGCGCGCTGGTCAGCGAGAACATCTGCGTCAACCTGGTGATGGAGTGTCTGTCCTGCTCCCTGCCGTGGCCCTTGCTGTATTTGGTATTGGAACAGGACTGTGTGCAGATCACCAAGGACAACGCCATTTATTTCAGCATGATTCTGGACCTCTCCCAGCTGCAGCCTGAACTGACGGAGAAACAGTGTGTTTCCAGCTGCGCGCGGCTGCTGCTGGAGCTGCTGTCCGCGCCCTTGGCCACAGGGCAGACGGGACGCAGACTGCTGCGTAAGCCCCTGAAAAGCTTTGAACTCATTCGGAAAAAAAGCGGACGGGGGGCCTATAACCATTTTCCTGAGCTCTATCAGGATATTAAGCTGACCGCCTTGCCGGAGCGGCAGCCATCCCTGAAAAAACGGCTGGCGGGGATTTGGAACCGAAACCGGGACACCCTGTTTCGGGTACTGCTTTTGCTGTGCATTGTGCTTTTGCTGTGCGCGGCCGTAATGGTGATCTCCCAGATTATTTTTGGGGATATTCCGCTTTTAAGACTGTTCCAACACTGCTTTGATGTGATTGGAACGGAGAATCTGCACCGGCGAGGAGGGTAAGTATGAGAAAAATAGCAGGGCTGCTGGGGGCGCTGCTGGTGATGCTGGCGATGGTCATGATTCTGCCGGTGGGACTGCCCACAAAGGATATTGTGGCGGGACCGGCCTCGCGGCCCGACGGTACCGTTCTGGTGGCGGAAAACAGGCTGCTGGTGTCCCGGATCTATACCCTCCAAGAGGATGACCAGGTGGTGGGCGTATACCAGGAAAACCGCTGGCGGCAGAGACAGGACAGCCGGATCGTCCGGGTGGCCACAGAGGGGGAAGACGTCTACTTCCTCCGGGTACTGGGAGACGGAAGTCAGTGGCAGCTGTGTCAGCTGGCACAGGGAAAGGCCACCGTGATCCATGAGGATGTATTCGAAGACCCGGTGACGGTGACGGGCTTGTGTATCAAGGAAGGAACCGTTTGGATCACCGCGCTGGGAGAAAATAACGGCATCTTTGTCTATGAGTATACCGAAAAAGAGGGCTTCAAGCTGAAGCTGCTCCACCCGGCCTGGTGGCTGGTGGGCACGGTCAGCGCGGAGTTTGACGGCACGCAGATCCGGGCCACCACCCAATACGGCGACAGCTGCTTTATTACCCCCACGGGAAGACAGACCTATACCGCCGAGGCCGCCGAGACGCCCTCCCCCATCCCGGTTTTGAAGGGACTGAGTGTTGGCCTGCTGGCATGCAAGGAACTGGAACTGGTCGGGGCGCTGGCGATCTGGCTGTTTCTGACGGTTTCTGGCCTTGTCACCTGGGTGATCTGCCGGCGTTCGGAGCGGCTGGCCACCCGGATGACAGCTCTGGCCTGTGAAATTTTGCTGCTGGTGCTGGGGTGCGCGGTGTGTTTTCAGTTTTACGCGATTCTGGGCGCTGCCGGCCTGGTATCAGCTTGGGAGACCTTGCCCACCGCCGCCATTGCGGCGGCAGCTACCTGGCTGGTATTTATGCTGGCCCTGCGGCTGGCGGCCGGACGGATGACCAGACTGGCTCCCCAGCTGGTGGAGCAGATGGATCGGATCGTCCAGGGCCAGATCAAAGCGCAGGAGGTTACGCCGGGTAAGGATGAACTGCACCGGCTGGACCACGCCATGCAGGATATGTGCCTTGGGCTGTCCATTCGGGACTATGAGCTGCGCGCCACGGTGCGCTCCTACCAGCGCTTTGTGCCCCAGGAAATGACCGATCTGCTTCAGCGGGCCAATGTGGCTGAGATAGACCTGGGAGATATCCGCCGGATCAGCGGCTATGTGGGGGTGTTCTCGGTAGAAAACAGAGTCCAGGCCAGAAACACCCTGGAAGATGCGGCGTTTGTGGATTTTATCAACCACAGCTTTGGACTGTTTCACGATTGTATCCAGCAATACCATGGGCTGCCCCTGTCCGGGCAGCTGCGGCTGGAGGCCATGGACGCCATGTTCCGCAATGCCGGGGACGGAGTGCGGGCCGGCCTTGACTTCCTTGGCCAATCACGGGATACCCCTGTGAGCGGAGTGCCCGCTCCGGACCCCTTCCTGCTGTTTCATAAGACTTCTTTCCTCTATGGTATAGCGGGTAAGGAGGAACGGCTGTTCCCCTACCTCTCCTCGGGAGAGCTGGAATTTTTGGGGCGGTTTGCCCAGAACTTCCATGAGGCCGGCGTGTATGCGGTGGCCACGGAGGAATATTGGGAGGAGCTGAAGGACAGCGGATTCTGCGGGCGGTACATCGGCTTTGTCTCCGACGAGGAGCGGGGGCTGGCCTACAAGCTCTATGAAATTCTGGACGCCTATCCCAAGCTGGAACGGGACCTGCGCAGCTGCTACGACTCCCGGTTCCAGGAGGCGGTCAACCTGTTTTACCATAATGATTTCTATCTGGCCCGCAATCTGTTTTCTGCGCTGCTGCGGGCCTGCCCTCAGGACGGCATCGCCAGGTGGTACCTGTTTGCCTGTGAACATTTCTTCCAACAGGAGTCGGTTCAGGCGGACTACCGGCTGTTCGGTTTGGAGGAGCCGGCGGTGCAGCCTCAGTACAGCTGAGTTTTAACAGCCGGCACAAAGGGAGGTGAGGATTGTGCGAAATCTGTTGAATATTCTGTTCTCGGTGGCCCGGGCCAAGATCATGCCCCTGTGGATCAAAATCCGGATGTGGACCACGCCGACATTCCTGAAAACCAAGGGCCTGACCAAAATTCGGGAATTTTTTACCAGGCTGATGGACGTCCGGCCCCGGAACAAACGGGACTATTACTCTGTATTCAACTGGATGATCAGCAAGCGCCTGGCCTTTGCGCTGGTGGTGCTGCTGGGAATTGTCTCCGCGATGTACATTTCCTCCATGCTGCCGGCTGGATTTTGGGGAGGGAGCGGCGGAGTGCGGACCTACGGCTACCGCTCGATTCCCCTGAGATTTTACTCCGGAACGGTGAATATCACCGCCCGGGGCGGCTACATCGCTTACAGCGGCCAGGTGGACAAGGGGGCGGCCAATGGAGAGGGAAGCCTCTACGCCGCTGACGGAAGTCTGGTGTATGAAGGAGAATTTGCCGACAATATGTATAACGGCCAGGGGAAGCAGTACTACCCCAGCGGGACTCCCCAGTATACAGGCAGTTTCACCGATAACCTGTATAACGGCCAGGGCAGCTATTACCGGCCCAGCGGGATCATGGAATATCAGGGCGACTATGTCATGGGCGTGCGCACAGGCCAGGGGACCCTGTATGACAGCGTGGGCAGCCAAATCTATCAGGGCAGCTTTTTGAACGATGAGATCGTCTATCAGGATTTCCTGGACCGCCCCACCGATGAAGTGGCGGGACTTTACAGCGGAGAGACTACGGTTTACCAGAGCGAGGACGAATACTGTGTGGCCATGCCGGAGATCGATGCGGTCTACGCGGCCAAGGACGGAAGCGACACGCTGGAGAACCAGTGGACGGTGGACCAGATCTTTGTGCTGCGCGACAGCGTTCCCCTGGAAGACGGAACCTGCGACACGGTCCGGCAGCTGACGGACGTCATGGGGACCCCGCTGTATTTTGGTACGGTGTGGGTCAACCTGCCCGAGACGGTGGCCTGGAACCTGATGGCCCAGGACAAGGGGGATGAGCTGGAGCAGATTGATTTGACAGCCCAGGCTTCCTTTGAAAATTTGCTCACAGTCTCTTCCTATGACCGGGACTATCAGCTCTACATCTATACCTTTGAGTATAACGGTCTGCTGTACCACTTCTATTTTACAGGCGCTGGAGAAAGCCAGTTCTTCATGTACATGATGGAGAAGGCTTAACCGGACGATGACGGAACGGAGGGAGGAAGCCATGAAAAAACATCGATGGGGACGGCGGGTGGCGCTGGTACTGTGTGCCGTCATGCTGCTTCAGGCAATCCCCTCCGGCGCGGCTCTGGGGCCGAGGACCCTCCAGGTGGAGCAGGCCCGGATGATGGCGCTGAATGTCAGCTCCGATCTGACCGCCCAAAAAAACGAGATTACCCTCAAGCAGATGAAGTATGTGGAGGCGGTCAAGGGGATCAAAGCCAAGATCAAAAACCTGCGCAGCTTCCGATGGACTCCCCTGCTTAGCTTCAAGTTTCCCGAACAGCTGGACCTGACCAATGAGTATGATCTGAATATCAAACCGCTGACCCTTCAGGCTGAGATCGACACCATGGAGCACAAGCTGAACGATCTGCGGTATGAGATCACGGACAGCGTGAATCAGGCCTACATTGACGCCTACCTGGGTCAGGAGAGCTCAAACTTTACCCAGGAGCGTTTGACAGACGCCCAGGAACAGCTGGAGCGCAACCGGGCCAAGCTGGCCACCGGGGACGCCACCGATACCGACGTGGAGCGGGCGCAGTCTTCGGTGGATACGCTGACCACCCAGCTGTCCAACCAGCTGAGGGAATTTGAACAGGCCAAGGATAAGCTCTCTGAGCTCATCGGTATGGACGTGAGCGTGGGCTATCGGTTTGTAAGCCCCTTTAAGAGCGCGGCCATCCCCCGGGAACAGCTGGAGAGCATCACAGAATACACCCTGGAGCACGATCAGACCTATTACGAAGCTAAAATGGCCACATCCACAGCCCTGCTGAACCTGGACTCCTATGAGAGTCTGATGCGCAGCCAGTACGGCAGCAAAATGGACTACATCCAGACCTACATCAACATGGCCCGGCAGGGAATGGAGATTGACTACGCGGCCTTTCAGATGAAATATAACGAGATGCTGACCGCACTGGATCAGCCCTGGGCGGGAAAAATCCGAATCTTGTTCTTCTCCTTCACCAAGGAGTGGTTCAAAGGGGAGATCAGCGGAACCCGCTATATTGAAGACGAGATGTATGCGGTCTATACCGCCTGTATGGAGTATTCCAACGCCCTGAAGGCCCAGCAGTCGGCCGAAGAGGACCTGAGAAGCCAGGTGCGGGACAATTTTGAAGCCTTGGTGACCGCCTGGAACACCTATGAAAGCCTGCAAAATTTGGCATCCCAGTCAAAGGAAACCCTGGAGCGGGTGCAGGCGCTGAACAAGCTGGGCAAGGCCACCTATACCGAGGTGGCCGACGAGCAGAGCGCCTATCAGCAGGCCCAGCAGGATGCCCTGGACGCGCTGGGAGAGTACAACAAGATGCTCAGCGAGTATGACCGCCTCACCTGCGGGGCCATCACCAAGTATCTGACCAACGCCGGCATGGGGCTGGACACCGGGGAGGGGGGCGACGCCTTTGCCGTCCTGGACCCCATCAGCGATCCCTACTACTACATCTATACCAGCGTGGCCGACCTGACGTTTTACATCGGCGTCAGCATTCCCGATGGGTATGAGCCGGCTGTTGACTCCTTTGAGGTCTGGTATGAAGGGACTCAGATCGGAAGCCGAACCCCGGTGGGGGAGGAGCTGCGGCACCTGACCATTGACTATGGGGGCAGCAGCATGCTGACCATCCGCCTCTATAACGGCGAGGAATATGTGACCGAATGTGAGGTGGACGCCTCGGTGCCCCGGGATGTCCTCAATCTGAACACCCAGCCGGTGGAGGAGGCCACGGAGCGGATCATCGGCACCTATCAGGTCAAGACTGTGGTGCAGCAGAATGTGAGCCTGTCCACCCTCACTCTGTCCGTGGACGCGGCAGAGGGGGCGTCCACCTACACCCTGACCTATGGAGAGCAGGGGATCTACACCACAGATCCCATTTCCATTGACGAGCCGTTTACCTATTTGACGCTGCTGATCTCCAGCCTGGAGGATGTGACAGTACAGCTGTATGACAGCGGAGGCAATCCGCTGACACAGGCGCGGTTTGACGTGGAATTGCAGCAGATTGTGGCCCCCATTGAGACAGAGGGGTAAGAAAGGAGGTGTTTCCGTGAAGAAGAAGGTTTCGCTCCGCGCACGGGCATTGGCGGCGGCAGTGCTGGTGATTGTGGGAGCGGTGGCGATTTGGAAGGGGAACTTTCTCTCCTGGGCCTTTTGGGACGAGAGCGCGGCGGTACATATTAATCCCAGTACCATTGAAAGCTCCACCCTGGCCATCGGAACGCACCTGATTCACCTCAGCGCCCTCACTGACAGCATCTACGAGATCGCCGAGAAGTCGGCGGAGGAGTCGGGGCAGTTCCAGATTTATTATAAATCGGAGCTGGGCGGCGACGCCTGGTTCGATATTACCTCCGCCTCCACCCTGGAGGATATTACCACGGGCGGCACGCCGGTGACCGATGAGGTCATTGAGGCACTGTTCTTTACCCACCACACCAAGTCCGACAAGGTCACCTATGACCTGCGGACCGGACAGCCGGTGAATATCTTTGATATACGGGACCCCTATGATCTGGAAAACCTGGAGGAGCTCTCCCCCCTGAAGATGAAGTACGACCAGGTTTACGAGCTTCAGGGAGAGGACGAGATCACCCAGCGCATCGATCAAATCTGGCAGACCAACGTGGACAATCCTCCCAGCGACGCGGAAGTGGAGGATTTGAAGACAAGAACGGAGTATGACCAGATTCTCACCGCCCTTCAGAGCTACCTGACCATGCTGACCGACAACGGCGGCGGAGATGTGGAGATGGGCAAGGTGAACGAGGTCATGGAGGCGGTGGACGCCAGCCGGCGCTACCTGGTCTACGCCAATGTGGAAATTGCCCTGGAGGCATACCTGGATGAGCTGGGCGAGGGGGTCCAGGAGGAGGCCTCGTCGGAGGATGAGGAAGAACAGGAATCGGAGACTCCTTCGGTGAGTACCCAGGAACTGATGTCCGCGGTGTCTGAGAGCCTGGGCAACGTGCAAAACGCCATGATTACATACAGCGGCAAGATGCTCAGCGAGGGCATCACCGTCATGAGCAGCGCAGAGTACACCTTTTCCAACGACCTCATCGAACACGCCAAGAGCAGCAGTTATTCCTCCTGTGATGAGGATGTGGCCAAACTGGTGGCCCTGGACAACATCCTCAATGATGTGATCTCCCAGCGCAGTCTGGAGCTGGAGCTGCTCAACGGCCA
This sequence comes from bacterium, assembly GCA_037245165.1. Classification (GTDB taxonomy): domain Bacteria; phylum Bacillota; class Clostridia; order Oscillospirales; family Oscillospiraceae; genus Lawsonibacter. Next base: position 60,951 of record JAXWVI010000043.1, on the reverse strand, counting down.
GCTTTTGCCCCAGGCGACCAGCGAATATACCACACTGCTGTGGTCCGGCGAAAACGGCGAGTACCTGGCTGAGGTGGCAAAGCAGTCCCCGCAGGTCTTGCTGGACCAGCTGATCAGCGAGAACAACAGCGAGGTCAACACCCGTCGGGGTGAGCTGGAATTTTTGATTGAGGCCTGGTGCAACCGCATGGACCCACAGTCCAGCCTGGACTTTATGGATGAGCGGCTGTCCCTGACCACGGGCAGCTTTCTGACGGGAATTCCCCAGGACGACTTTGCTCCGGGGGCGCAGGAGTCGGTTCAGGCCCACATCGACTTCTTGACGCAGAAGCGCCGGGAATTTGAACTGGCCCTGGGCGGCAACGAGATGGACCAGCTTCTGGAAGAAAAGGATGACTTGCAGACCCAGCGCCTGGCGGCCCTGGACCGGAATAATCTGGAACAGGCCAAAGAGCTGGAGCAGCAGCTGGAGGCGCTGGAGGAGGAAATCCGGGCGCTGGAGGAGGAGAGCAGCTCCAAAATTTCCGACCTTCAGGACCAGATCAAAAACCTGGAGGACCAGCTGGCTCAGTCCCCCGACGACACCGACCTGCAAAACCAGCTCAGCGACGCCCAGGTGGAGCTGGCGACAGCCCAGGCCAGTCTCTCCGACGGGACCTTGGGCGCTATGGTGGAGAACCTGAAAAATACCGCCATGGACGGTATCAGCAGCGGAGATAACCAGGCTGCAAGCGATTCGGTGGACGCCCTGTCAGGGCTGATGTCTACGGCGCCCTCCCTGGTGCTCCCGGCCCTTCAGGAGGTCCACGACGCTTTGGTGCTGGGCGGCGGGGACCAGAGTCTGGTGGAGAGCATTGAGCAGGCCATCCTGGATAACCCGGGGGCGGTGTGGGGGAACCTCACCGCCGACGAGCTGAAGGCCCGGGTGGAGTCCTATTTTGAGGACAACGGTCTGGAAGGAGCCAGCTTTTTGGGGCTGACGGGCAGAGATGCCCTCGGCGCGCTGATCGCTATGGAGCTCTACTACGAACAGACCGGCAGCCGGGGGGCCTTAAGCCTGATCGCTTCTCTGGCTCAGCGGCAGATGGACCTGGGAAATCCCGGCGTATTTCTCCGCATCAACGACAGCACCGGAGAATACCTGTCTCTCACCTCAATCCAATACCTGACCGGCTGGCGCTACGTCTGGGAGAAAAACAGTTCCCTGGGCGTACTGGCCCAGGGAGCGGATTATTACGGCTTTACTATCTATTCCGACTCTGTGCTTCGGGATCGAGACGGAGAGAAGACCGAGAAGATGGCCAGGATGGCCAAATACCAGAATGTGATCCACATTCCCGAGGAATATTCCTACGACATCTTCGGCGTACAGGCAGTCTATCTGTCGGGAACGGAGCTTGCCTGCGCCGCGGACGATGCAATGATGACCCAGGCGCAGGAACTGCTGGCACGGCTGCTGGCGTAGTAGCGCAGCCGCGCGGAAAGGGATGATGCAATGGCAGACTATACCATAATTTCAGATGTATCTCAGCACATGGTAAAAATCCTGCGGGAAAAAATGTGCCCTGAGCCCATCCCGTCCCCCAATAATATCACGGCATCGTCTCCCTCTGAGCAGGATGTGGACTATATCCTGGGCTTATATCTCTACGATATCCGGGAGGAAGGGGAGGTGGCGGTTCCGTCCCTGATGGGAACGGGCCGGACCCGCCTTCAGCGCCCGCCAAGGCCGTACAGCCTTTACTATATGCTGTTTCTCAACGGCTCCTCCCAGATGGGGCTGAAAGCCGCCGATACCCAGAAGATTCTGGGCCGGGCGGCCCAGATCATCAATGACGGCAACTCCGTCAACCCCAGGCAGCTGCAAAACTGGCTGGAGGCGGAGGAACCCCCCATCCTGTTCATGCCGGCTAAAATCAGTCTGGAGGATAAGGTCCGGGTCTGGTCGGCCATCAACAAGCCCTACCAGGTGAGTCTGTTTTACAAGGCAGCCCCGGTATTTATCTCCAGCGAGATTGTGGTGGACCCGCCGAGAGTCACCCAGGCGGAGTTCTCCATCAATATGCTGGGCGGAAAGGGGGACAGGTAAATGGTCAGAACACAGGTGTTTACCCACAGCCTGAGCCTGATCCTCCGACTGGTAGATACCACCACGGGAAGAAATATTCCGGGACGGGAAACGGTGGTGCGCATCAACGCAGACGCGGTCCGTTTTGTGGAAAAGGAAGGCGGGCTGTTGGTTTTTCAGAATTTAGGCCTAAGAACGTTTCATCTGGAAGTGGACGCCGCCTACTACGAAACGGTACGGCGGGATGTGGACCTGGATGCGCTGGACAGCAAACAGCCGCTGGTGGAGCTTCAGCTGATTCCGGGCAAAAGTCTGCCGGGAATGGCAGAGCTTCAGGAGGTGGAGGGGCGGCTTCCCGGAATCCGGGAGCTCACCGCTGTGTCTGCGGGGGATAACAGCTGCCTGATTCAGGAGTTTGACCCCAGAAAGAAGCTGATGAAGCTGTTTAACCCCCACCATCTGGCCTTGGAGCGCATCGCCTACGCACTGGTAGATCCGGATACAAATCAGTATGAGATCTTTCATATTGTAAAAAGAATTGACAATCAGACCATTAAAATTGACCGGGCGCTGGAAATGTCCTTTCGGAACTCATTTCCCATCAGCCCCGTCGTGACCGGGCGGTGTGATCCCGATGGGGACTACCGGCTGTGTCTGAGACGAGAGATGGGGGGAGCCAGATGGCTGATCCGCTGGATGGCGGGCGAAGAGGTCTTCTTCCGCCTGGTGGATTTTCGGGAGACGCCCCATCCGCAACTGGAGTAGGAGGTGGACGAGATGGGAATGGCAGTGGTGTCCGGCGCCATCTGTGTTTGTACCATGGGGACTGCGCCCGGACAGATTACCCCCACCAACCAGCCCAATGTGCGCATTGGCGGCAAGCCGGCGGCCAGCATAGCGGATGCGGCGCCCATGGCCAATGTGGGCACTTGTGGGATGTGTACCTCGCTGGGGAACCCGGCGGTGGCCGCGGCCACGGCGGCGGCCCTGGGGGTGCTGACGCCCCAGCCCTGTGTCCCGGCCCCAGCCGGAGGCTGGATCTGTCCGGGGAAGGTCCGGGTGGGCGGAAAACCGATTTTGACCAGCGACGGAACGCTGACTTGCTCCTACGGAGGGAGCATTTCCATTACGAATCCCGGCCAGGCGGCCGTAAAAGTATAAAATACAGAGCTAGAAACTGTGTTAGAAATGAAAGGAGGAAGGTCCTGCTATTTGCGGGATCGAAAGAAGTATGGCTGAATATCTGTCTCCCGGCGTCTATGTAGAGGAGTATGACTCTTCCCCCCGCGCGATTGAAGGTGTCGGTACCAGCACTGCGGGCTTTATCGGAATGACTGTGAAGGGTCCCTCCATCGGGGCGCCTTCCCTGGTCACCAGCTTTGCCGACTTCCAGCGCCAGTTTGGCGGCTACCTCAGCGAGTACACACACGGAGAATACCGCTACCTGCCTTACGCGGTGGATCAGTTCTTCCTCAATGGGGGCACCCGCTGCTATGTCACGCGGGTCATCCCCGAGGATGCCAAGGTGGCCACAGGCAAGGCGGGGATTTTGTCCCTGCGGGCTGCCAATGAGGGCAAGTGGGGCAACCGGATTCTGGTGAGCTTTACCACCGTCAATCGCCGCAAGATGCAGCTGATTGACAAAGAGGGCGACATGGTCTATCGGGCCAAGAGCACCGCCGGCTTCGCTGAAGGCGATCTGGTGGAGTTTGCCGGTGAGGTAAACCGGGTGGCCGCCATCTTTGAAAATACCATTACCTTTGAAAAGGAATTTTCCGGCGACCCCGTGGACAACGCCCTGGTGCCCAAGGCCGTGCTGTACAGCGTGGAAATGGATATCACCGTCCGCTATGAGGGGGATGTGGAGAGTTACGCAGGGGTAAATCTGAACCCCACCTCCTCCAATTATCTGGCCGACCGGCTGAAGGGCAGCGCCTTGATTGTGGTCGAGGATGTGGAGGCCACCCCTGAGCTGGCCAATCCTGTCTCGCTGATCTTCGGAGAAGGCAAGCTGGCCGGGACGCTGACCCTCTCAGGCGGCAGCGACGGAAGCATGGCCAGTGTCAACGCCGGTACCTACATCGGCGAGGACAAGGGGCCGGGCAAGCGCACCGGAATTCAGAGCTTCATTGAGAATACCGTGGCCAGCATCATCGCTATCCCCGGCATTACGATCCCCGAAGTGGTGGTGTCCCTGGTGGCCCACTGTGAGCGGGAGCAGAACCGCTTCGCCATTCTGGATATCCCCAAGGACAAGGTGAAGGTCAGCGATGTGCTGGAGTACCGGGGCATTGTGGACTCCAATTACGCGGCCATGTATCACCCTTGGGTCCAGATCTTTGACCCCATCACCAAGCAGACCGGGTTCGTGCCGCCCTCCGGCTCGGTGGCCGGCGTCTACTCCCGCACCGATGTGACCCGGGGCGTACACAAGGCTCCCGCCAATGAAATTGTACAGTGTACCGGGCTGTCTATCGGCTACAATAACGGGGAGCAGGACATCCTGAACCCCGCGGGCGTGAACCTGATCCGTGCCCTGCCCGGTCAGGGCATCCGCGTCTGGGGCGCCCGGACCGCCAGCTCCAACTCCAACTTTAAATATGTCAACGTCCGCCGTCTGTTCATCTATGTGGAGCAGTCCATTAAGAACGCCACCAACTGGGTGGTCTTCGAGCCCAACAACTCCTCTCTGTGGGCCCGGGTGCAGATGACCGTCTCCTCCTTCCTGGAGAATATGTACCGGGCGGGGATGCTGGCCGGCGAAACCCCCAGCGAGGCCTTCTTTGTGGACATCGGCCCCAACACCATGAGCCGGGACGATATTATGAACGGCCGCCTGATCTGTGAAATCGGCATCGCCCCCAGCCGTCCCGCTGAGTTCGTAATCTTCCGGGTGACCCAGTTTACCGCGGAAGCCGCCGGCGGCGAAGGCGCCGAATAAGCAGCCTACAATAACCGAAAAAGGAGAAATGACATATGGCGAATGATATGAACAGTGCGGGAATGGCATATCCCCTTACAAAGATGAATTTCCTGGTGTACGTCCCCGATTTGGGCGGCACCATGGCGGCCTTCAGCGAGGTCACCGGCATTGAGGCCACCGTGGATGTGGTGGAGTTCCGTCAGGGCAACGCCCACTCCCTGGCTCCGGTAAAGATCCCCGGTCTGGTCAAGCACGGCAATATCACCCTGAAGATGGGCTACACCATCGGCAACGGCTTTAAGAAGTGGATTCAGGAGTGTGTCAGCGAGACCCGCGGCGCCATGCCCCGGAAGACTGTGACCATTGAGCTGCTGGATATCCGTGACAAGTCCCCCGACTCCACCTATGAGACGATCCAGGGCAACATCACCTGGATTTTGAAGGAGGCCTGGGTGACCAAGTACTCCGGCCCCGATCTCAACGCCTCCACCAGCGAGGTGGCTATCGAGACGGTGGAGCTGGCCTATGAGGAGCTGACCATTCCCGATTAATGGGGATGAGTTCTTTGGGGTGGGCGGAAAATTTCCGCCCACCCCGGACATGGAGGTAGGAAACCGTGACGACCGTATTTGATTTTGAATTACCCAAGGGGTTTGTGGACAGCCAGGGCGTGGTCCATAAGCGGGGAAAAATGCGCTTGGCCACCGCAGGAGATGAGATCAGCGCCACCCGGGACCCCCGTGTGCTGTCCAACCCCTCCTACTTGACCATTGTGGTTCTGGCCGCCGTCATTACGGAGCTGGAAGGGGTGGACGCCGTGATTCCCTCCACTGTGGAACGCTTTTTTACGGCGGACTTGGCCTTTTTACAGGATATGTATCAGCGGATCAACAACGTGGAGCCGCCTACCATGCGCGCTGTTTGCCCTGACTGCGGCAAGGTCTTTGAGGTTCCGATAAATTTTACACGAGAGGGATAACGCTGTATCCAAAGGATGAGCTTTACCGGGAGATGAGCTTCATCTCCTATTACTTCCATTGGAGCGCGGAGGAGGTTATGTCCATGGATCACGCCAGCCGACGCAGGTGGTGTGAGGAAATCTCCTCCATCAACAGCAGTTTGAATCCCTCCAACAGTAAGAAGAAGGAAAAAAGCATTTTGGAGTTTGGCCGGAAGTGATTTCGCGGGGAGGTGAGGACCATGGCCAGTATTACGGATCAAAACTGGTTGGTCTGGAACCAGGGGAAGAATCCTCTGGTCAATTTCAATTTTATGCTGCGGGTGGAGCTGCTGTTTGATCTGCCCTGCAAGAGCGTGCGGGCATTTACCCGGGAATTGGAGTATGAGTTTATTCAGGAGGGCGGCCTGAACGACTATGTGCATATGCGGCGCAAGCACATCAGCAAGCCCTTTGTGCTGGAAGTGGAGCGGTATGTGGGAGTGGACTATATCGACCCCCTGCCGCTGGGAGCGGACCTGGTGCTGCCGGTGCTGCTCTTTGTCAGCCGGAACCACGATCAGTTTATTCCGGGGGTTGTGGCCCGCACCTATGTATTTACCGGCTGTACCGTGATGAAAAAGACATACGGCGACCTGATTGCCGACAAGTCGGGGCTGCTGGTGGAAACCACCACCATTGGCTACCGGGAGATGCTGTGTGTAGATATTCCCTGGAGCGAAGTGGGGGACAACATCTCCGCCTCCACCCCAACGGTGCCCACTCAGGCAGCTACCGCTGATAAAAGCGCCCAGGAGCTGAAGGCTCAGGGACAGGAGATGTATCTCCGGGCCCAACAGGCGAAAGAGCAGGCGGACAGCGAGTACGATGCCCAGAAGGCACAGACGCTGATCCAGGAAATGGAGACGAACCTGAACAGCCTGAACGAAGCGGTGGCAGCCGGCGGCTGGCTCAGCAGTCAGGTGGATGGGGCAAGGAAGAGCGCCGCAACGGCCGCCGAAAAGAAAAAGACACTGGAGGAGACTTCTATCGCGTCTCAGGCAAAGGAAAAAGAGAAAAAAGACGCGCTGCTGTCTGTGCAGAATGACGATCAGAAGGAAGAAACAGCTGATCAGCAGCCTGAGCGGGATGCCGGTCAGGAGCAGCCAGACCCTGCAAAAGACAGCGCCTATGAAAAGGCGCTGGCCGAGTGGGAGGCGGCGGCGGCCCAGGCCCAGAAGGATAAAGACGCGGCGGAACAGGCAGTAGAGGCTAAATCCCAGGCGGACGGAGCGCTGGCGGAGGCCGAGCAGGCACTCAGCCGGGGCAAAAAACAGGCCAGCCGCCTGCAAAATAGCCTGACCAATCTGAAATCCTGGAAGGATAAGGGGGCGGAGGCTCAGACGGCCTGCGCAACCCAGCATGACCTGTGCAAGACGGCCAATGACGAGCTTCAGAAGCTGCCCGATGAGCCGTTGACCGAGGTCAATTCCAAATATGAGGAAGTAAAGAAGACCCACCAAGAGACTGTCTATCAGGAAAAACAGGTGCGCCAGGCCCAGCAGTATGTGCAGGCCGGCCAGGAGGAACTGACTGCGGCAAAGGAAATTCTTGCTGCTCAGAACCAGAAGGAAGACACAGAAGGAGAGTCCGTCGGATAACCGGCAGAGATGGAGCGACCCATGCTGACGTTGAAAGAGCCGATTCAATTGCATATTGCCAGCGGCCTGACCGGAAACGCGGAAGCCTTTGGAGCGCGGATTTTGGGAAATTACCGTCTTTTGGGCGCCCATTATACCCCGAAAGATCTGCTGTTTCTGCTGGCCGCCCCCCCGGAGCCGGGGGAAGACCAGGGAGGAATGACAACCCTGGTGAATCAGCAGACCAATCTTGATGTGCGCACGGTGACGATGGATGTGGTCAACCATGTGATCAACCGGATCATGCTGGACGGCACCAATCAGTTTACTTATCAGGACCAGGTGTATATCACCAGCGTATTGAACCGGCTGGGCGTGGCCGATGTGGAGCAGTTTATGGAGCAGGTGCGCCAGCTGCGGGTCGAGAACGAAAGTACCATCCACCTGACCAAGCTCTACCGGGAGGAACTCAGCCGCCTTTTGGAGCGGCAGCGTGCCGGAGAGGCTGTTCCCTCGCTTCCCCTTCCGGCAGAGGAGGGAGAAGGGGAAGACAAACCAGTCCGGGACCCCAGAACGGTGCTGAGTATGAACATACTCAAAAGATTGGACACCGCCAACCTGTATCGGCAGGTACACGCCTTCCAGCGCAGCTGGTCGGCCACAGAGAACCACTTTCACCACAATGAACTGCGGCTTTCTGAGTACCTGCGCTTTGGCAATTCCGTGGAGTTGGCGGAACTGAAGCAGGAAATCTATCAGCAGCCCAGAATGGTGCTGCATCAACATAGAAACCAATATGAGACGGGGGAGATTTTGGAAGCTCCCAAGGATGAGGAGCAGGTCCTGTCTCAGGCGGCGGTGAGCACTTTGGTGTCCGCTGTGGACCACGCGGTGACAGAGGTCCTCAACCGTCCGCAATTCCGCCGGGAACAGTGGCTCCGCCTGGAAAACGCCATCTGGCAGACAGCGGAGAACTCCCTGGTAAGGTTTGAAATCTATCATACGGAATACAACCCGCCCGCGCAGCTTCAACGAGTGACAGCGCAAACGGCGTGGAATGAATATACACAGGAAATTCAGGAATACAGCCGACTCTATCAAGTGACTCACCCGGGGCAAAGGGCGGAGGTTTTGGAGCGCTCCAGCCCCTTCCGCCTTCCGCCCGCGATGATTCACATGCGGCCGGAAGACGGGCAGGAAGAGGAGGAGCGGGAAAAAGCGGCGCTGCTTTGGAAGCAAAGTCCGGGGGAGAAGCGGCTCCGGGAGCGGCTGGAAAACAACCGGATCGAAAAGATGTGGTCAGGGCAGTCCACGGTTCGGGAGCTTTTGTTCCGTCAGGAGAGACGCCTTGCCGCCTACGAGAGACTCCGTACAGAGCACAGAGAGCGCACGCTGGAACAGATAAGACAGCCGGACACAGACGCCGGGAAGCTTCCTCCGATCCCCATGCCGCCGGGAGCGGCGGAGCGTGCCGCGGCCCAGCTTCCGCCCATCTCCCTGACCTTGAGGCAGACAGAGGCCCAGGCGCCGGAGATTCTGGCCGAGCAGCTGCAGCAGATTGATCAGCAGAACCGGACCGTTTGGCAAACCGTCCAGCAGACCATCCGGCCCAGGCGGGAGAGCCCTGTCAAGGGGCCGGATCTGGCCCGAACCTTAAAAGACGGCTTACGGGCGCTGGAGACGCCCGAGCTGGTGCTGCGGGAAATGGCCCAGCGGCAGGCCCAGGAACCCCCGGCCCAAATGCGCCTGACTCCGGAAGAGGAGGCCATCATCAGACAGGCTGATCCGGCAACCCGGGAGCTGTACCGGCGGGTGCTGACCTATCAAAAGGCACCGGAACTTGCTCTGGAGCAGGGGCTGGTGCGCCCCACGGGAATGGGCGCGCTTCAGGCAGCGCTGAAGCGCGCCGCCGAGGGGCCCTCCATGGAGCACCCGGAACGCCCCGCTGACCGGGAAATCCGGGAAAACCGGGAGCAGTCTGAGCACATCCTGGAGCAGGTCATTCATCTGACCGACCGGAGAGGGAGAGGGGAGGCTGTTCCCCCCACTCCTCCTGAGACGGTAAAATTAGTACACAAACAGGCGGCGCCCGAGGTGACAGAGGAGATGCTGGAACAGCTTCAGACCCGGAGCACCCAAAGTACCGTCAGAACGGAGACACAAGATCAGGTCACCCGGCAGAACGTCCACCACACCGATGTGACCCAAATTCAAAATAAAGTGGTCCGCCAGACCACAGAGGATATCAGCGAATTGATCAACCGCACGCTGGCTCGACAGATGAGGTCCATCTCCGATCAGGTATACCGGCAGATGGAACGGCGGCTCCAGACGGAGCGCAGCCGGCGGGGCAGATTGTAATCGTTCCGGACAGAGAGGGGGAATAGGACATGGCTTTGGGTACAAGTTCTGGTACCAGTATCGGAAAGGAGTTTTCCCGCTCCATGACAGGGCAGGTGGAGACGGCATTGCTGGTCATCCACGATTACCGGCAGATGGCGAAAAACGCCAATGTAGGGGCCGCGGGAGCTATGACGGTGGCGGAAAGTATGCGGGCTATCAGCAACGAGATGGTGGCTGCAACCCAGGCCGCCCTGAGCAGCGGGACCACGCCCACATACCCCAACAGCCAGGAGAAGATTTTTCAGGTCCAGTTCAACCCGTCGGAGCTGACGCTGAACGCGTCCAATGTGCCGGTAAGTAAGGTGAATTCAAAAGACGGGACCTCCCGCACTCTGACGGCGGACGATCCCAGCCTGACTCTGCGCGTTATGCTGTACTTTGACGATATGCAGGTCTACGACTCCTTCATGGTGGAAAAATTTACCGCCGGTCTTACAGCACAAGGGGTCTCTAATGTGGTCAACGCCGTCAAGACGGCGACGGGAAAAAACAAACACAGTGTGCAGCCGCAGGTGGAGGCCCTGATCGCGGCTTTGCGTAATCCGTATACCCGGACCATCAGTTTCCGGTGGGCCAATTTTTTCTTCATCGGACAGCTGAACAATGTCCGGGCAGAGTACACCATGTTCTCCACTTCGGGAAGGCCAGTTCGGGCAAAGGTGATGCTCCAGATCCGCCATGAACTGGACCCGACCATGCTCAGCCAGTGGTATCGGGACTATGACACCGCATTTGGAGCGGCTTCCAGCAATTTGAGCTCCAAGACCCAGAAGATAGGAAACGTACTGAATGTGAATTTGTAACGGAAAGCGGGTCCCGGAAAGGAGGGAGAGAACATGGCCATAGGGAATATGTTCACAGACCTTAAGAATTCGGCAATCGGGAATGTGGAGAAGGCAAAACTGTATATTTATAACACAGACAGCGCCGAGGACGTCAATTCCCAGAGTGTGGTGCAGAGTACCGCACAGGCCCTGGCCAGCAGCGCAGGAGCGGCGGCGGGGGCCGCCGGCGCTCTGGCGGGAGGCATCGGCGGCGGGGGACTTGGCTCGTCTGTGCGGACCCATGTGATGACGGTGCAGTATAATCCCTCCACCCTGTCCATCCAGGCCAACGCCGAGTCCATTCCCTTCACTTATTTACAACAAAATATTGATAACGGAATTCCCAACCAGAATCTGCGTCCCCCTATGGTGGTACTGTCGGTGCAGCTGGTGTTTGACGCGGTCAATACCCAGGACGCCTTCATGCTGGATAAGCTGCGGCTGTCGGTGGGGTCTATCGTATCCGATGTATCGGCTGGCATTACGACGGCCAAGAAGGGAGGCTACTCAGTCCAGGCTCAGACCAACGGTCTGCTGGCTACCATCATGCGGCCCAACACCAAGATGGCCACCTTTGCCTGGGCGGATATGGCCTTTACCGGGCAGATCACCGAGGTTGAGGCGAAGTATACCATGTTTTCTCCCTCAGGTAAGCCGGTACGCAGCGTGGTGACCATGAATATTGCCCAACAGGTGGAATCGGAAAGCGACAGCACATATTGGGACAAGGTGCTGGATACCACTTTCGGCCAGAACAACACGTTGGAGACGAAGAGTCTCAACCAGAAGTACAGTAACCTTCTGAATTTGAATATGGCCTGACCGGGCAGACCGTTTGGAGGAGGGGGAGCATGCAGTTACCGTCCAGCCTTGGAAGCGCCGTGTCCGGTCTGACCGGCGCAAGCAATTTGACCTATCAGTCGTTGCAGGAAAAATATCTGGATTTCGGCCACCCCAGAGCCGTGGTCAAGCTGGGGGGGGAGGACTTTGCCAGCGAGGGAGGCAACATCATTGTGGGGGATATCCGGGTGGAGATCACCTCGGGATATGAGGCCTCTGTGGCCACCTTTCGGCTTTATGACGTCTTTGACACATCCACGGGAAAGTTCCGGTATGAGAAGGTAAAAAAGCAGGTGATGATGGGTAACTCCGTCACCATTCTGATGGGATACCTGAACACCGTGGAGACGGTGTTTGTAGGTTTTATTTCCGGCGTGGCCTTCGGCTATGAAGACGGGGACCTTCCCTATATCGAGGTTTCGGCCATGGACGTGAAGGGCCTGATGATGGGAGGAAGCTATGCCAAACAGCTTACTGCCACCACCTATGGCGCCGCTGTGAAAGAGATTCTGAACCGGACCGGCAGCGGAAAGCTCCAGCAGATTGGGGGCATTACCGGCATCTCAGTCAGCAGCACCCCGGACGAGGGAAGTCCGCTGGGCGGCGCAGGCATGAATGCGCCCAAGTCCAGCCCTATTACCGTGGAGATGGTGGGCGAGAGCGACTATGAATTTGTGGTACGGGCGGCCAAGCGGTATAACTACGAATTTTTTGTGGATCGGGGAAGCGTGATTTTCCGGCCCATGAAAAATGACACCTCCGTTCTGATGACCCTGGGGGTGCGGGAAGGGGTTCGTACCTTCCACATTGAGTACAGCCTCACCAGTGTGGTGGGGGAGATTGAGGCCCGGGCGATGGACCCGGGCAAGGGGGAAGTCATTTCCGCCAACAGCAAATTCAACAATACCATTTCCACCGGCAGTAAAGCCAAGCAGCTGATGGGCAAGGGGACAAAGGTCTATGTGGACGCCTCCATCACCTCCAAAGAGGAGGCCCAGGCACGGGTGGCCTCCCTGATGGAGCAGATGAGCTACCGCCTTGGAGCGCTGGAGGCCAACTGTGTGGGAATCCCGGACCTGGTGCCCGGGCGCTTTATCAAGCTGGCCGGGCTTGGGGAGCCGGTGGACAATCAGTTTTACATTACCAGTGTAACCCACAGCTTTTCCGGTGAAAATGGCTTTTCCACCCGGATTGAGGGCTGTGCCAACAAGGTACAGACCGCCGCCGGGATGGGCGGGAGCGTGGGAGGCCAGCTCAGCGGCGCGGCGGGAGGGCTGAGCAATCTGCTGTAAACCGCTGCGGAACCGGGCGAACAGGAGCGTTGACATGGGGCTTTATGATATTATCAATGAAATAACCGAGCATCAGGTGACCAAGACCGAGACGGGGGATAACCGAATCTGGGGCGTTATGGTGGGGATTGTGGCCAAAAATTACGACCCCAACAGCTCCGCCGCGGGGGGGACCAACTCCGGTGCGGACGCCATGGACGGCCGGGTGTGCGTGGTGATTCCCACCCGGGACGAGAATGCCAATGAGCTGAAATGGGCCCGGGTGGCTATGCCCTCGGGAGGGAGCAAATGGGGCCACTACTTCTTGCCGGAGGTGGGGGATCAGGTGCTGCTGGCCTTTGAGGGGGGCAATATTGAAAAGCCCTATGTGATCGGCTGCATTCAGAAGACCTCGGACAAATTTCTGAAAGATTCGGTAGACAAGGACAACCAGTATAAACGGATTGTCACCAAGCACGGCAGCAACATCGTCTTTGAGGACAACAGCAAGGACGAAAGCGGCCTGAAGGATAAGATCACCATTGAAACCGCCCAGAAAAAGCTCCAGATCAAAATGGACAACGAAAATGAAAAAATCCGCATTGGAGATAAGGCCAACGAGGATTTTATTGAGATGTACACCAAAGAGGGCTCGGGCACTCTGACCATTCAGATCAAGAGTAAGATTACCATCAAGGTGGGAGACAAGATCACCATGACCCTGAACGGAGAGTCGGGCGCGGTGTCCATCAAGGCGGATTCCATCGACCTGGAGGGGACCAACCGGGTTTCCGCCAAAAGCGACAGCTCCATTAAAATGGAAGGGGCGCAGGTGGCCGCCACGGCCAACTCCAGCTTGAAGATGGAGAGCTCCGGAGCGGTCAAGATCGCGGGCTCCACCGTGTCTGTGGGCTGACGGTTGGGATAGGAGGAGAGGGAAATGAGCGAAAAAGCCTTTTTGGGCACGGGAATGAAATTCCCCCCCCAGATTGATCCTGGCACCGGGCGCTTTGCCGTCTCCAGTCAGGAGCAGAGCGTGCGGGAATCGGTGTATCTGATTTTGATGACAAGCCAGGGGGAGCGCTGGCTGGAGCCCACCTTCGGAAGCCAGATGGCCAGCTATGCGTTTATGGATACTTCGCCCACCGTGATGCGGATGCTCTCCGATCAGCTGCGGGAACTGCTGCTGCGGCAGGAGCCGCGCATCAGCGATGTGGAGGTGGAGGCCGACCCCAAGCAGCAGGAGGGCTGTCTGATCATCTCCATCCGCTATACCGTTGCAGCCACCAACCAGGAGGATAATTTGGTGTTTCCCTTCTACCTGAACGTCACAAGAGAGGAGGCCGATGTGTGAAGCAGCACGAATTGACGCTGGATTCCCGCACACAGAAGGAGCTTTGCGGCAGAGTGGAAGAACTGGCGGCCTCCTATACCCCTGAGTGGCGCTTTGACCGGGAGAATCCTGATGTGGGCTCCACCCTGGCGCTGATTTTCGCAGGCCAGATGGCGGACAATATCCGCCGCATCAACCAGCTTCCGGAAAAATATCATACAGAATTTATGAACCTTCTGGGTTTGACCCTGAAAAGCGCGTACCCAGCCTCGGGCGTGGTGGTAGCGGAGCTTATGCAGGAGACGGTTCCCGGGGTGACGCTGCCACGGGGCTCCCGCCTGGTGGCGGATCGGGAGGACGGGACCCCGATTCTCTTTGAGACGACAGGGGATGTGTACCTGACCGGGTCCAGACTGACCGATATCCTGTCCCTGTCCGGAACCCAGGGAAAAATCCTGCCCATTTTGGGCGGCCCAGAGCCCGCCCAACTGGTTCCAGCACCAGCGGAGGAGGAGGCTGAGGGACTGGGCGAAGAGCCGGAGCGTCCGGTGCCCGTGGTTTCTCTGTTTGACTATCAGGAACAGGGAATCCAGCGCAACGCCTTGCTCCTGTATCACCGCAGCGTCTTTGGCGGTGAGAACGCCGCCATTCTTCTTCAGATCGGTTCCCCGGAGGGAAAGTCCCTGGCTTCTGCCTTGACCGATGACAGGTATTGGCGATGGAGCTACTATGACGGCTCCGGCCTGCACCCCTTTGACAAAGTGGAAGTAAGGGATAATGCGGTATTTTTGTACAGGGAAGGCCAGTCCCAGCCTTTTGCTGTGGACGGGACCGACTACCATATGATCTGCCTGGAGGCCCTGGAGCCCATCCAGGGCGCGCTGACGGTGGGGGAGCTGAGGGTGGCTTCCCTGCGGGAGGCAGCCCCTCCCGAGGTGATCCTTCGGGACGGGGAGGCCCTGGAGGCGGAAGCGTGCATGCCCTTTGGGGATACGGTTTCCCTGTTTGACGAGTGCTATATCTGCGACGATCTGATCTTTTCCCAACAGGATGCCCAGGTGACGCTGTCCTTTCGTCTGTCCAGCAAGAAGAAAATGGTGCATCTGACGGCACAGCAAGTCCACGATGAGCTGAAAATCATTAAACGAAAGCCCAAAGCGGTCCAGTATGAGGTGGCCTACACGGCGCCCGAACGGGTGGCGCTGGAATACTATAACGGACAGGGATGGCGCCATCTGCCATGCAGCAATCAGTGGAGCGCCCTGTTTGATGGGACCCACCCAGGGGAGTATCAGATTACCTTCCAGTGCCCCGCCGACTGGGCTTCTGTCCCGGTGAACGGCTATGAAGGGCGCTGTCTGCGCCTGCGGGTGACGCAGGCTGACGACTGTTATCTTCTGCCCTGCGAGCACACCATGCCGGTACTGCGGGATGTGTCCCTGTCCTACTCCTATGCCCAGCCCTGGCGGTATCCCCAGCGGGTGGAGACTGTGCGGGGGACGCTGCGGGACGACCGGACCAAGGCGCTGCTGGAGGGAGCGGGACTGACAGCCTTTGCCCCCCTGCCTTATCCGGCGGCCTCCTTGTATCTGGGGTTTCGCCGCCCGCTGGAGGGAGCTCCTGTTTCCATCCTGTTCGATGTGGAGGGAAATGTGCATTTCTCCATGGAACCCATTGCCTTTGAATATTCCACCCGCCACGGATTCAAAGAGATGAAGGTGGTGGACGGTACCCACCGTTTTTCCCGGGCGGGAACGGTGCTGTTTATGCCCCCCTCGGACTTTGCTCCCCTGGAGGTGGAAGGAATCCGCCGCTGGTGGCTTCGCATCCGGGGCAGTGAAAGCCAAGACGGCTATCACGCTCAAATTCGCAGAATCCTGCTCAACGCGGTGGATGTGTGCAACCAACAGACCCAGCCGGAGGAGGAGTTTTATGTGGAGGTCACCACCCCCAACATGGTCTTCCCGCTGGCGGCCCGCAATATCCTCCGCGCCGATGTGTTTGTCAGCGAGTTCGGGCAGCTCTCCCGGCACCAGATGCGGCAGATGCTGGAACAATCTCCCCAGGATGTGCGGGTGGAGTATGATTTTCTGGGGGAGATTACCAGCTTTTTTGTCCGCTGGACCGAGGTGGAATCCTTTGACAGTTCCAAGTCCGGCGACCGGCATTATATGCTGGACCGGATGCGCAGCACCTTGATCTTTGGGGACGGCGTCCATGTCCGGATTCCCCAGGCCCAGGCCGGTACGGCTATTTTGGTGCAGGCCGTCAGCTGTGACGGCTCCGCCGGCAATGTGTCTGCCGGCGCCATTAACCGCTTCTTCGGCAACGTCCTCTATGTCCAGTCGGTCTATAACCCCACGGCCACCTATGCCGGCAGTGATTTGGAAGATCTGGAAGGAGCGCACCGGCGGGGCGCAGACCTGCTCAGCGGCCGGGGACGGCTGATCAGCGAACGGGACTTTACCCGGGCGGTGCGTGCCTTCTCCAAGACAGTGAAAAAGGTGAAATGTCTGGCCGGCCAAGACCTGGAGGGGAAGCCCGATCACCGGCTGGTCACCATTGCGGTGATGACGGAGGACTACGACCGGGGCTCCGGTGCGTTCCGAAATATCCAGTACGCACTGCGGCAGTCCCTGCTGGAGCGGTGCGAGGCCACGCTGGCCCCTGACTGTCTGATACTGTCTGAGCCGGTGTATGTGGAAATCTCTGTGACAGCCTGGGTCAAGGCAAAGAGCACCGCAGGGACCTTTGAAATCCAGGATTTGATCCTGGAGCGCATCCGAGCGTTTCTGGACCCCATGGAACGGCCCGGTCACAGCGGATGGGAGATCGGCGCCCTGCCCACGGAGGGGCAGCTGCGCATGCTCCTGCAATCCCTGCGATTTGAAGGCTATGTGGAGCGAGTGATTGCGGTCGCCCGCTATGTGGATCGGAGAGGCGTCCATGAGAGCACTCTGGATCAGCTGTCCCATATGCCCTTTGCCATCGGCATCAATGGACAGCATCAGGTTTATATCCAATTCTGACTATGATCGATTTCCCGGGAGGAGTACCTATGCTCGACAGCGTGAATCTCAATGACAAAACATATCAGGAGCTGCTGCTGGAGGCCATTGCCCAGATTCCCCTCTACTCCAAGGAGTGGACCAACTACAATGTCTCTGATCCGGGGATTACCATTTTACAGAACCTGACTGCCTTTCAGCTGGTGCAGCAGGAATCAATCAACAACATTACCGATGAGATTCGGGAAAAGCTGCTGAAGCTGGCGGGATACTGTCTGCGGGAGAATCGGGCGGCTCGGCTATTGGTGCAGGCCCCTGTGCAAGGAGGGGATATTTTGCCCCAGGGCCACCTGCTTTGGAGCGGTACCATCCCCTTTGAGACAACCCGGGAAATCCCACTTCAGCCCTGGGGGCTCAAGGCGGTATATGCCGGTTCCCCGGCGGGAGAGCGGGACCTGACCCGGCTGCTGGAGCCCTCCAGAGATGCCACCGCCTATCCTTTCGGCCGCCGGCCTCAGGCGGGGAATACCCTCACCTGTTACCTCTCGGGGACGCCGGAGGTGGGGGAGGCGCTGTACCTGTGGTTTCAGGTGGCCCAGGAGGAACTGCGCAACCCCTTTGACGAGCAGGCGCAGCTGCCCCGATTCTCTCAGGTCAAATGGCAGTACTACACCGCACAGGGCTGGCGGGATGCCAGGACGGAGGACGAGACGGCGGGCTTTTTGCGCTCGGGGCAGGTAAAGCTGTGGCTGGAGGAGGGACTTCCCCAGCCGGTGGAGGACGGCCCTGTGGAGGGCTGTGCCATTCGGTGCCTGCTGGAGATGGCGGGTTACGACCGGGCTCCCCGTCTGAAGGGGCTGGCAGTTCATCTGTTCCCTGTTGTACAGCAGGAAACCCGCGTGTACTGCCATTGCACCGGAAAGAAAAAGGGAGAACTGCGGGGAAGGCTGGCCAAGCAGGGCAATCTGCTGGTCTACTGCCGGGAGGAGTCGGGAGGACCGTACCGGGAGTATCGTCAGCTTCCCGTAGAAGGCGCACAGGGCCGCTTCTGGAGCAAGGAGGAGACACCCTGGGGCACGGCGCTTCATTTTGTGAGCGGATATGAGCCGTGTGACGACCCGGATGCGGTGCGGGCAGTGTGTTATGATGATGAGATGATCCACCACCGTCTCCTAGGTCGGGTGGAAGGCTATGACGATCAGGTGCTCCAACTCAGGCAGGTGGAGGGCGTTTTGCCTGAGAGCCTTCTTCTGACGGTGATCAATGACGAGGGGGCATGCTATTTTGTAGCCCCGGAGGAGGAGGGACCGGACGGCTTCCGGTACCACTTCCGTCCCCGTACCGCTCAGGTTGTTATTGATGACCCGGGCCTGGGCGGCTACACGCTGTATTTGTCCGGCTGTGCCATGACCCAGGGAGGGCGGGGAAACCTGCGCCCCTGCGCCGTTCTGGAGCAGCGGGGAGGCTACGACGGAACTGAGGTGGAGCAGCAATATTTCTGCCCCGCCCCAGGCAGGTTTGGGGCTTCCTGTGAAAGTGTAGAAGAGCTGCGGGTCCGGTTTTCCGCGGGAATCCGCCAGTGCCATGTGGCGGTCCGAGTGGAGGACTATGAAAATCTGGTCCGCCGGACCCCGGGGCTGTGTATTCACAAAGTAAAGGCGGTGGCTGTGGGAGAGGAAAACCTGGTGCGCATTGCGGTCAAACCTCACACGGAGGAGCCCATGCCCAAGCTGTCCCAGGAGTATCTGCGTCAGATTCGGGAGTATCTGGAACCTTACCGGATGCTGACCACCCGGTTTGAATTGTGTCAGCCCCGCTATGTGCCGGTGGGCGTCCACGCGATTTTGAATGTTCAGGGGGAGGCCGCCCGCGCCCGGGAGCAGGTGGAGAGCCTGCTGCGTCAGATTCTGGATCATGTGGATGGACCTGAGAATTTTGGAGGATGGGTGCGGTTCCACGAGATATACCAAAAACTCACCGACCTGCCCTTTGTGGAGGCGGTGGATGTGCTGAGTCTGTTTCCTGATGGACGGGATGCCGTGTTGGTGGGCAGCGATGTGAAATTGGGAGACGACTGCCTGTGCTATGCAGGCAGCATTCAGCTGACATTGCGGGAGCATGGCCGATAAGAAGGAGGAAGCCAAATGGCTGACTATGGGATTCACAGATACCGCCTGGGCCACGCCAGGCTGAGCCGGGCGCTGCTCCAGGGCTTTGCCCTGGAGGGGGATGCGCTGCGCACAGACGGAACGATGGGGAGTGCCAGCGTATTTTTGACTGGGCTGGACAGCGCCGCGGCGGACTGCCCCTGGGGACGGCTCTCCCTGTCCTGCGCAATGGACCCTGAGACTATGTTGACCGTTCGGGCCTTTGCCGCCGATCAGGATGTGGTGCGCCGGGGGGATGAGCTGGTCAAAATTGACAGCCTGCTTACCGATCCGGACGTGCCTCTGACAGAGAAGGAGCGGCTGTTCATGCTGGCCGATGGGATGGAGCGGTCAGGGGCCGGGGACGTTCTGCTCACCGGGCAGACAGGGCGCTGGCTGTGGCTGTGGCTGGAGGTGACCGGGGAGGGGAGCTGTACCCTGAAGAACCTCCGGGTCTATGTTCCCGGCGATCACTTCTTCCGTACGTTCCCACAGGTCTATCAAACCGACAACAATTTTTTTCAGCGCTATCTCTCCGTTTTTTCCACCATGTATCAAGACCTTCAGGAGGACATTGACGATCTCCCCAAGCTGGTGGATGTGGACACGGCGCCGGAAAAGCTGCTGCCCGTCTTTGCATCGTGGTTGGGACTGGAGACGGATGAAACCCTCTTTTCTTCCAAGGAACTGCGCAGTCTGCTGAAGGCCGCCCCCGAGCTGATGGCCCGAAAGGGAAGCCGCTGGGCGGTGGAGCAGGTAGTCAAGCTGCTGGTGGAGGGGCCGGTGTACATTGTGGAGCGCAATCTCCTGGCCAGGACTCAGGAACGGCGGGAAGAGCTCTATGGGAGCACGCCGTATGACTTTACCGTGATGCTCTCCTGCCGTCAGGATGAGAAGCTGCGCGCCCGCCTTCAGTTTCTGGTGGATCAATTTCGTCCGGTGCGCAGCCGGTGTCATATCGTCTTTCTGGAGGAGTGCGGCGGTCTGGATGCCTTTACCTATCTGGATATGAACGGCTCTGTGCTTCAAAACATGCCCGGAAGCCTGGATGATCGAAAGGCCTTGACCGGCATGGTATATTTGGAGTAAGATAACATAACGGCCCAGGGCGTTTGCCCAAGGACGGATCAAGCCTGTGCGTGGAAAAGGAGAGGTACCAAGTATGACGATTACCAAACATCAGACCGGCGACGCCGTGACCCTGGAGATTGAGGGCCGCGTGGACACCAACACCAGCCCGGAGCTGCAAAAGGCGATTCTGGAGGCGTTCCAGACGGCCAAGCAGCTGACCCTGGATATGGCGAAGGTGGCTTATATCAGCAGCGCCGGACTGCGTGCTCTGCTGATCGGCCAGAAGACCGCTTCCTCAAAGCGTGGGGTGATGGAGCTTCACAATGTGACGGCTTCGGTGAAGGATGTTTTGGACTGTGTGGGGTTCTCCCAAATTCTTACCCTGCGCTGAGATTTTAACTGAGGCTGAATTGAAACGGAGAGAAAAACCGCTTTTCGGAGAGTTGTACCGAAGAGCGGTTTTTTGTGCTCTTATGCGGAAAAAGCAGACAATCCGGTAAAGCAACAAAAGAAACTCATTCTTTAGCTGCTTTTTAGGCAAGTTGAACAGAGTTTTTTTCTGCCTCTGAAAACCCATTGACTTCCGTCAACTATTTCGCTATTATGATAGAACACTAAAGAGAATGGAGGTTATGCCATGCGGTACGATCTTAATCCAAAATTCGGCCGGTGCAGCCTCCCCCGACAGATTCTGGAGGTTGATCTTCCGGGGGAGAACCTGGCCTGCGGCCGGCACTCCCTGCATCATTGCCATTGCTGTTTCCATCATGGAACCGGAAATTCAGCTGAACACTGACAATGAATGACAGGAGGAAAAACATGAACCCGGAACTGACCCTGAAGGATGACGAGTGGGCTATTTTCCGTCTGCGGATGCTGTACCGACAGTACGGGTATACCTACTACAAAATGAGTGAATTTGAAGAATACGATTTTTATGTCAGAAACAAAAACTTTCTGGACAGTGAAAGTATCCTGACCTTTACCGGAGCGGACGGGAAGCTGATGGCATTGAAGCCCGATGTGACCCTGTCCATTATCAAGAACACCAAGGACGGACAGGGGGCGCTGCAAAAAGTCTATTATAACGAAAATGTTTATCGCCCTTCCCCCACTTCCCACGACTACCGGGAGATTATGCAGGTGGGGCTGGAGTGCATCGGAGATCTGGATGTGTGGGCCATGGCCGAAGTGGTGCTGCTGGCAGCACAGAGCCTGGAAACCATCAGCAGCCAGTATCTGCTGGATTTGAGCCACCTGGGCTTTGTGGCCGGGCTTTTGGACCAGGGCCAGGTGAAGGGAGAGGACAGGCGGGAGCTCATGGAGTTCATCGGCAAAAAGAACGTGCCCGCCCTGCGTGAAAGCTGCCAGCGGCTGGGACTGGAGGAGGATATCACCCGGGACCTGTGCCGTCTGGCAACTATGTACGCCGTCCCGGCCAAGGGCCTGGAGCCTCTGCGGGAGATGGTGCGCAACCGGACGATGGCCTGGGCCTTGTCCGAGCTGGAGAGCGTATGCACCCTGGTGGGAGAGGCGGGAAGCCACATCCAGCTGGACTTTTCAGTGGTCAACGATATGAACTACTATAACGGACTGATTTTCCGGGGCTATCTCCCCGGACTGCCCTGCGGAATTTTGGCAGGGGGCCGTTATGACAATCTTTTGAAGAAAATGGGAAAATCCGCCGGGGCCATTGGATTTGCCGTATATCTGGACCTTCTGGAACAGGTGGAGTCCAAGGGTGACAGCTATGATGCCGATGTGCTGCTGTTATACGGCCCTGATACCTCGCCCCTTCAGGTTGCCCGGGCCGCCGGCGAACACCGCCGGGCGGGGCTGTCCGTGCGCACAGAGCGCAAGGTCCCGCCGGGACTGAAGTTCCGCTGGATCAAGGAGGTGGGCTGATGGAGGATATGATCAATATCGCCCTGCCCAAGGGCCGGCTGGGAGAAAAGGTTTATGCCATCTTTGAGGCGGTTGGGTATGAGTGCCCCGCCATCCGGGAGGAAAACCGGAAGCTGATCTTTGAAAATCCGGAGCGGGGCGTGCGCTACTTCTGGGTAAAGCCCACGGACGTGCCTATTTATGTGGAGCGAGGGGCGGCCGACATAGGAGTGGCGGGGAAAGATATCCTGCTGGAATACCAGCCGGATATCTATGAGCTGGCCGACCTGGGCATTGGAAAATGCAGGATGTGTGTGGCGGGGAAAAAGGATTTTTACGACACCATGGGGCGCACCCTTCGGGTGGCCACCAAATTTCCCCGCATTGCCAAGGAGTATTACGGTTCCCTGAGCCGGAATATCGACATCATCAAGCTCAACGGCTCCATTGAGATCGCCCCCATCCTTGGGCTGAGCGATGTGATTGTAGACCTGGTGGAGACGGGCAAGACGCTGCTGGAGAATAATTTGGAACCCAAAGAGACCATCGTGGAGATCAGCGCCCGTCTGATTGCCAACAAAGTCAGCTATAAATTCAAAAATCAGGAGATTACCGCCCTGTGCGGACAGGTGGAACAGTTCTGCCGTCTGCGGGCGGAGCAGGAGAGGGGAGAAGTGGGATGATCACAATTTATCGTCAAGATCAGCTCCCGTCCCGGGAGATTCTGGCCCGGGAGGAGGAGCAGCGGAAGGCGGAGCTGTCCGCTGCGGTGGGTGAGATCATCGCCGCAGTCAGAGCCCGGGGAGACCAGGCCCTGCGGGACTACGCCAAAACATTTGACAATGTAGAGGTAGAGGCCCTGGAGGTCACGGCCCAGGAGCTGGACAAAGCGGTGGAGGACCTGGACCCGGCGTTTCGTCAGGTGCTGGAAGAGGCAGCGGAAAATATCCGGGACTTCCACAGCCGCCAGGTGCGCCAGAGCTTTGTGGTCAGCCAAAAGGAGGGCGTGGTCCTGGGGCAGAAGGTGATTCCCATCCAGAAGGTGGGACTCTATATCCCCGGCGGCACGGCGGCCTACCCCTCCAGCGTGCTGATGAACGCCATTCCCGCGAAAATTGCCGGCTGTCCCCAGGTGGTCATGGTGTCTCCCCCCTCCCAGGGCGGAGATATTGCCCCCGTCATTCTGGCCGCGGCCAGAATCGCCGGGGTAGACCGGGTGTTCCGGGTAGGCGGCGCCCAGGCGGTGGCCGCCCTGGCCTACGGGACCCAGACCATCCCCCAGGTGGACAAGATTGTGGGGCCGGGCAACGCCTATGTGGCCGAGGCCAAGCGCCAGGTCTTCGGCCGGGTGGCCATCGACATGATCGCCGGCCCCAGCGAGATTTTGGTCGTCTCCGATGGGAAGAGCGACCCGGAGGTGGTGGCGGCCGACCTGCTCAGCCAGGCCGAGCACGACAAGATGGCCTCGGCGGTACTGGTCACCGACAGTGAAGAGCTGGCAAAAGCCGTGAGCGCCCAGCTGGAGCGGCAGATTCCCCTGCTGCCCCGGGAAGAGATTGCCCGGGCCTCCATCGACCGAAACGGAAAAATTATTTTGACGGACAATCTGGAGCAGGCCATCCAGATGGCCAACCAGCTGGCGCCCGAGCACCTGGAGCTGTGTGTGGACAACCCCTTTGACTATCTGGACAGAATTCTCCACGCCGGGTCCATTTTCCTGGGCCGCAGCTGCCCCGAGGCCTTGGGAGACTACTTTGCCGGGCCCAACCACACCCTGCCCACCAGCGGAACAGCCCGGTTTATGAGCCCGCTCAGCGTGGACGACTTTGTCAAGCGGTCCCAGTTTACCTACTACACCGCCGGAGCGCTGGAAAAGGTCAGCGAAAAGGTGGCGCGCTTCGCCCGGCAGGAGGGGCTGGAGGCCCACGCCCGGAGCGTGCTGTCCCGATTTGAGAAGGCTGCGGGGGAGGAATGAGGGATGAGCAGATTTCTAAGCTCACGCTTTGCCTCCCTGGAGGCCTATGTCCCCGGTGAACAGCCCCAGGACCGGCAGTATATTAAGCTCAATACCAACGAGTCGCCTTTCCCGCCCTCTCCCCAGGTCATGGAAGCCGTCAACGGGGAGCAGGTGGGGTTGCTGAACCTCTACCCCGACCCGGAGTGCCGACGGCTGCGCAGCAAGTTGGCCCGACGGTACCAGGTGGAGGAGGAAAATGTATTTCTGGCCAACGGCTCGGACGATGTGCTGAATTTAGCCTTTATGGCCTTCTGCGACCGGGACCGGGGGGTGGCCTTTCCCGACATCAGCTACGGCTTCTACCCCGTCTACGCCAACCTCCACGGCATCCCCGCCCGGGAAATCCCTCTGCGGGAGGGCTTTGTTCTGGCGGCAGAGGACTACTTTGGCCTGAAGTCCAACATTGTGATTGCCAATCCCAACGCCCCCTCGGGGCGGGCCATCCCGGTATCTGACATTGAGCAGATCCTGCGCACCAACCCCGACTATGTGGTGGTGGTGGACGAGGCCTATGTGGACTTCGGGGCCGAGAGCTGCGTGGAGCTGATCCGGGACTATGACAATCTCCTGGTGTGCATGACCTTCTCCAAGTCCCGGTCCATGGCCGGCGGACGGCTGGGCTTTGCCCTGGGCAGTCCGGGGCTTATCGAGGACCTGAACAAGCTGAAATTTTCCACCAACCCCTACAACATCAACCGCCTGACCCTGGTGGCCGCCGAGGCCACCCTGGACAGTGAGGACTACTATCGGAACAACTGTCGGACCATCATGGCAAACCGGGAGTACACCGTGAAGGAGCTGGACAAGCTGGGCTTTACCACCATCCCGTCCCTGGCCAACTTCATTTTTACCTCCTGCCCAACCATGGACGGGGTGACCCTGTATGGGAAGCTGAAGGAGCGGGGGGTACTGGTGCGTTGCTGGGACAAGCCCGATCTGAGAGACTATGTCCGGGTGACCATCGGCTCCAGAGATCAGATGGACGAATTCCTAAACCAGGTACGGGCCATCATAGAGGAGGGATGAACGATGCGGACGGCTGAAATTGCCCGGAAAACCGCGGAGACGGACATCACCCTCTCCCTGTGCCTGGAGGGCACCGGAAAGGGGGACATCCAGACGGGCTGCGGATTTCTGGACCATATGCTGACCCTCTTTGCCCGTCACGGCCGCTTTGACCTGAAGGTCCGCTGCCAGGGGGACACCAATGTGGACGACCACCACACGGTGGAGGACGTGGGCATCTGTCTGGGTGACGCCTTTGCCCAGGCTCTGGGGGAGTTGCGGGGGGTAAACCGCTATGCAAGCACGATACTCCCCATGGACGAGGCCCTGATTTTAACGGCGGTGGACCTGTCCGGAAGGGCGCTGCTGTGTTACGATCTGAACATCCCAACCCAGAAGGTGGGCGCCTTCGACACCGAGCTGACCGAGGAATTCTTTATGGCTTTTGTCCGCCGGGCGGGGCTGACCCTCCATGTCAGACAGCTGGCGGGCCGGAACAGCCACCACATCATTGAGGGGGCCTTTAAGAGTCTGGGCCGCTCCCTCCGGCAGGCGGTGGCCATTGACCCGGAATTTGCCCAGGAGATTCCCTCCACAAAGGAGGTCTTGAAGTGATCGCCATTGTGGACTATGGGGTGGGAAACCTGTTTTCTTTAAAAAGTTCCCTGGGCGCTGTGGGGGTACAGGGGACCATTACCAGCGACGAGCAGACCATCCGCCGGGCGGAAAAAATTATCCTGCCCGGGGTGGGGGCCTTTGGAGATGCGGCGGCCCTGCTGGAACAGACCGGACTTGGCCGGGTGGTAACGCAGCAGGCGCAGGCGGGAAAGCCTCTGCTGGGCATCTGTCTTGGGATGCAGCTGCTGTTTGAGGAGAGCTTTGAGTATGGACAGCACAGGGGACTGGGCCTGATTCCCGGAAGGGTCGTGAGTATGGAGCCGGTAGTGCCCAAGGGGTACAAGGTGCCCCACATCGGCTGGAACGCCCTTCATTTTCCCGAGGATAGGCCCAAAGACCCCCTGTTCCGCTATATCCGGGAGGGGGACTGCGTCTACTTTGTCCACTCCTACTACGCCGCAGACTGCGAGCAGAGCGTGATCGCTACCGCCGAGTACGGCCCGGAGCTGACGGCGGCGGTACGCCGGGGAAATGTAATGGGCACTCAGTTCCATCCGGAGAAGAGCGGAGCGGTGGGCCTTAGCATCCTGCGGGCCTTCTGCGAAACGGAGGGAGAGGTATGATTGTATTTCCGGCCATCGACCTGAAGGACGGAAAGGTGGTGCGCCTTTACAAGGGAGACTTTGCCACCGTTCACCAGGTCGCCGACGACCCGGTGGAGACGGCCAGACAATTCCTGGACGCCGGGTGCACCCACCTGCACATGGTGGACCTGGACGGAGCGCGGGACGGACAGCGGAAAAACGGCCGGATCGTCCGTGAAGTGTGCCGGACAGGCCTGAAGGTGGAGCTGGGGGGCGGCATCCGCACCCCGGAGGATGCGCAGGCGGTCTTCGCCATGGGAGTGGAGCGGTGCGTCATCGGCTCCGCAGCCGTCACCAATCCGGCTCTGGTGGAAGAACTGTTGAGTCAATGGGGCCCGGAGCGGGTGGCCGTGGGTATCGACGCCAAGGACGGTCTGGTCCGTACCGCCGGGTGGGAGGAAAACTCCGGCCTGGACACCCTGGACTTTGCCCGGCAGATGGAGAAGCTGGGGGTTCAGTATATCATCTTTACCGACATTGACACCGACGGAACCCTCTCCGGCCCCTCCTACGGCCGCCTGGTCCAGCTTCAACAGGCGGTGGGATGTCACATCACCGCCTCCGGCGGGGTGTCCTGCAATGAGGACCTTCGCCGGCTCAGGGAGATGGGCCTCTATGGGGCCATCGTCGGGAAAGCCTGGTACGCCGGGAAAATTGATTTGAAGCTTGCAGTCAAGGAGGCGGGGGCGCAGTGATTACCAAACGAATTATCCCCTGTCTGGATGTGAAGGACGGCCGGGTGGTGAAGGGCGTCAACTTTGCCGGGCTCAGCGATGTGTCCGACCCGGTGGAGCTGGGGCGATTTTACAGCGACAGCGGCGCGGATGAGCTGGTCTTTTACGACATTACCGCCTCCGCCGAGGGCCGCGCTCTCTTTACCGACATTCTCACAAGGGTGGCGGAAACGATTTTTATTCCCCTGACCGTAGGGGGCGGCATCAACACGGTAGAGGACTTTGACCGGGTGCTCAAGTGCGGTGCGGACAAGGTGAGCGTCAACTCCGGAGCTATCCGCAATCCTGGCCTCATTGCCCAGGCCGCCAGGCGCTACGGGGACCAGTGCGTGGTGCTCAGTGTGGACGCCAAGCGGGTGGACGGGCAGTTCCGGGTGTTTGCCAAGGGCGGCCGGGAGGACACGGGCCTGGACGCCATCGAGTGGATCAAGCGGGGCGTCCAAAACGGCGCGGGGGAGATTGTCCTCAACAGCATTGACACCGACGGGGTGAAAAAGGGCTTTGACCTTGAAATGCTGGCTGCCGTATGTGATGTGGTGGATGTGCCTATTATCGCCTCCGGAGGAGCCGGGTGTGAGGAGGATTTTGTCACCCTCTTTCAGACCTTGCCTAAGGTGGATGCGGGGCTGGCCGCCTCCATTTTCCACTTCGGCCAGGTGAAAATCCCCCATCTGAAGCAGACGCTGGCCCAGGCGGGCATCACCATGCGGAGATAAAGGAGAATGGATATGTGTTCCATAGATGAACTGAAATTTGACGACCGGGGCCTCATTCCCGCCATTGTGGTGGACGGGGGAACCAAAGAGGTGCTGACCCTCGCCTATATGAACCGGGAGAGCCTGGAAATCACCATGAAGGAGGGCCGCACCTGCTTCTGGTCCCGGTCCAGGCAGGAGCTTTGGCGCAAAGGGGAAACCAGCGGTAATGTACAGTATGTCATGGACATCACTGCCGACTGCGACCGGGACGCCCTGGTGGTACGGGTGAACAAGACGGGCCCCGCCTGTCACCTGGGCACCGACTCCTGCTTCAACAATACCCTCTTTGTGGGACAGGCCCAGCAGCCCTTCTCGGTCAAAGGCCTATATAATCTGTTGGAGCAGCGGAAAAAGGAGCTGCCTGAAAACTCCTATACCACCTACCTGTTCCAGAAGGGACTGGACAAGATTTTGAAAAAGGTGGGGGAGGAGTGTACCGAGGTCATCATTGCCGGCAAGGCCCAAGACCAGAAGGAGACAATTTATGAAATTGCCGACCTCATGTACCATGTGATGGTGCTGATGGTGGAGTCTGGCATCTCTGTGGACCAGGTGATGGAGGAACTGGGCCGACGGCACATCATCGACCACAAGGTCAAACAGGAGAAGATGACATAATGAAGCAGAATCTGCACACCCACACCACCTTCTGTGACGGCAAGAATACCCCAGAGGAGATGGCTCTGGCCGCGCTGGAGCAGGGAATGGATTCCCTGGGCTTTTCCGGCCATTCGCCCCTGCCGGGGGCGGACTGGGTCATGGCTGGGGCGGATGTGCCCCGGTATCGACAAAAGGTGCTGGAGCTGCGGGAAAAATACGCCGGGAGGATGGAAATCTTTCTGGGGTTGGAGCAGGACATTCTTTCCCCACGGCCTGAGGAGCCCTATGACTACCTCATTGGCTCGGTCCACGCTTTGGAGCGGGAGGGGGAGCTTCTCTATGTGGATGAGAGCCGGGAGAGCTTTTGCCAGGTGGTGGAGCGGTGGTTCGGCGGGGACGCGCTGGCCTTTGCGGAGGCGTACTACCGACAGGTGGGCCAGGTGGCGGAACGGACCGGCTGTCAGGTTGTGGGCCATTTTGACCTGATCTGCAAGTTTAACGAGGGGAATTGCCTCTTTGATACTGGGCATCCCCGTTACCGTAGCGCAGCCATGGAGGCTTTGGAGCGTCTGAAAGGTCGGAAGGTCATCCTGGAGATCAATACCGGAGCCATGTCCAGAGGGTACCGAAGCGCCCCCTATCCCGAGCGATGGATTTTGAAAGCCGCCAGGGAAGTGGGTCTGCCCATTTGTATCACCAGCGACGCCCACAGCGCGGATCACCTGATGTACGCCTTTGATCAGGCTGGCCGGCTGGCCCGGAGCTGCGGCTATGGGGAGGCTATGTATCTCACCCGGGACGGCTTTACGGCCGGCCCTCTGCCGGAACATGAATAACAAAAAGGAAGCCCGCCGGGGCTTCCTTTTTTATGGGTGGAGCGGTTTATGCCGGACACTGGCGGCCGGTGTGATCAATGGTGTACTCCCCGGTGAGGATCATCTGGGAGATGGGTACAAAGGTATATCCCTCTTGGAGCAGGCACTGGATGATGTCCGGAAGGGCTTCAGGGGTATGGAGGGCGGCGTTGTGGAACAGGACAATGGAGCCGGGCTGCACCCTGCTGGTGACCCGCTTGGTGATCTCACCGGCGGAAATATCCTTCCAGTCCAGGCTGTCCACGTCCCACTGAATGGGCTCCATACCGATGGAGCGCACGGCGTTGATGGAGCAATCGTCATAGTCCCCGTAGGGGAGCCGAACCAGGGTGGGCCGCACGCCGGTAACCGCCTCAATTTTGTCGTTGCAGGCGTTCAGATCGGCCACCACCTCCTCAGCGGAGAGCTGAGGGTAGTGGGCGTGGGTGTTGGAATGGTTCATGACCTCATGTCCGGCATCAGAGAGGGCTTTGACCGACTCGGGGTATTTATCCACCCACTCTCCCACCACAAAAAAGGTGGCGGGCACCTGGTACTGGCCCAGAATGTCAATGAGCTGCTGGGTGTCCTCATTGCCCCAGGCGGCGTCAAAGGAGATGGAGACCAGCTTTTGCTCCCGCTGGACACAGTAGATGGGCAGCTGGCGTGTGGTAGCTGACGCCCCCACGGCGGCGGGGTAATTAACCACATAAAACATCAGGGCTGCCGCGCACAGGCAGACCGCTCCGGTCCACCAGGCCTTTTCCACGAAAAAAAATCGGACGCCTTTATTCAAACGAAACATGGCTAGCAACTCCCGTTATGTAAGATATTCCATTTATATGTTTTGCCGGGTGGGAACATACGGAGTTTTTTCGCCTGTTTTGGTAAAAATACAGTGAGGCAAAAGCGGCATGTCTTGTTCCATTGTTTGCCTTGACAAATGAAAGATTTCAGGCTATAACTATATATAGTCACGCGATAAAAAATATAACACAAGATGTTGCAGTTTTTCCGTTAAAGTTACACGAGAAGGGGTAGAGCCATGAAGGAGATCCGCAAGAGAAACGGGGAACTGGTTCCCTTTGATGAGTCGAAGATCTACAACGCCATTTACGCAGCCAATAAGGCGGTAAAGGACGAGCCCATGGTCAGCATCGACTTTGAGTACCTGACCAAGAAGGTGTGCGCCGCTATCCCTGAGGATGACTGCACTGTGGAGCGGGTACAGGACATTGTGGAGTCCATGCTCATCCGCTACGACTATGAGAAGACTGCCAAGGCCTACATTCTCTATCGGGCGGAGCACGCTAAGATCCGCGAGGCGGAGTCCGACCTGATGAACATCTACAATGAGCTGACCTACTCTGAGTCTAAGGATGCGGACCTGAAGCGGGAGAACGCCAACATTGACGGAGATACCGCTATGGGCACCATGCTCAAGTACGGCTCTGAGGGCGCCAAATACTATGTGGACAACTACATCCTCCCCAAGGACATCGCCAAGGCCCATATCAACGGAGATATCCACATCCACGACAAGGACTTTTATATGCTCACGGAAACCTGCTGCCAGATTGACCTGATCAAGCTCTTTGAGAACGGCTTCTGCACCGGCCACGGCTATCTCCGTACCCCCCAGTCCATTATGAGCTACGCCTCCCTGGCCTGCATCGCCATCCAGGCCAACCAGAATGAGATGCACGGCGGGCAGAGCGTCCCCAACTTTGACTATGCCATGGCTCCCGGTGTGGCAAAGACCTTTGTGAAAGAGTATTTTGACGCCCTGGCCCAGATCATCTCCCTGAAGCAGGGAATTCCCTACGACGAGGCGACGGATATTGCCAAAAAGATATCCAAGGAGACTTCCGCCCCCACCATCAGCAACGCCTCCACCTATGTCCAGGAGCTGGAGCGGTGGTATGACGAGGCCCTGGACCACTATGGGGTGGAGAAGGAAGTGTTGATCTCCGGGCATAAGAATGCGGCCAAGACCGCTTATATCAAGACGGACAAGGCCACCTACCAGGCCATGGAGGCCCTGGTTCACAACCTGAACACCATGAACTCCCGGGCAGGGGCCCAAGTGCCCTTCAGTTCGGTAAACTACGGCACCGATACCTCCGCTGAGGGCCGGATGGTAGTACGCAATCTCCTGCTGGCCACCGACGCGGGCATGGGCAACGGGGAGACCCCCATTTTCCCGGTGCAGATTTTTAAGGTGAAGGAGGGACTCAACTACAACTCCGGCGACCCCAACTACGACCTGTTCAAGCTGGCCATCCGTACCAGCGCCAAGCGCCTGTTCCCCAACTTCAGCTTCATTGACGCGCCTTTCAACCTCCCCTTCTATAAGCCTGGGGACTACAATACAGAGGTGGCCTACATGGGCTGCCGGACCAGGGTGATGGCCAATCACCACGACCCCTCCAAGGCCGTCACCTGCGGCCGGGGAAACCTGAGCTTTACCTCTATCAACCTGCCCCGCCTGGGTATTGAGGCCCACCGGGACCTGGAGGTCTTCTACAAAAAGCTGGATGAGATGATGGAGCTGGTGTCCCGACAGCTACTCCATCGCTTTAAAATCCAGTGCTCCAAGAAAGGCAAGAATTATCCCTTCCTGATGGGCCAGGGGGTCTGGATCGATTCCGATAAGATTGGACCTGAGGACAGTGTGGCTGAGGTTTTGAAGCACGGCACCCTGAGCATTGGCTTTATCGGTCTGGCGGAAACACTGAAGACCCTCATCGGCAAGCACCACGGGGAGAGTGAAGAGGCCCGGAAGCTGGGGCTGGAGATTGTCACCCATATGCGGGAATTCTGTGACAAAAAGTCAGAGGAGACAGGACTGAACTTTACCCTCCTGGCCACCCCGGCAGAGGGGCTGAGCGGCCGATTTGTCCGCATTGACAAGAAAAAATACGGCATTATCCCCGGGGTCACCGACCGGGAGTACTACACCAATTCGTTCCATATTCCGGTCTACTACCCCATCAGTGCCTTTACGAAAATTGAGCTCGAGGCCCCATACCATGCCCTGACCAACGCCGGCCACATCAGTTATGTGGAACTGGACGGGGATACCTGCAAGAATCCCCAGGCCTTTGAGGAGATCATCCGCTGTATGAAGGAGAACGGCATTGGCTACGGCTCGGTCAACCACCCGGTGGACAGGGACCCGGTATGCGGCTACACCGGCGTCATTGACGACGTGTGTCCCCGGTGCGGACGGCGGGCGGGTGAGCCTGTCAGCATTGAACGGCTCAATGAACTGAGAAAAAAGTTTCCCAACATTCCAGTCCCCTGCGACTGCAACCACTAATGAAAAGGAGAAATGAGCGATGAATACACAGGTCAAGAATATCAACGGAAAAGTGGGCGAAGGGATGGACTTTGAGCGCATCCGCCGGATTACCGGCTATCTGGTGGGCACACTGGACCGTTTTAACGACGCCAAGCGGGCCGAGGTGGAGGACCGGGTCAAGCACGGGCTGAGCAAAAATGGAACCCTCACCCACTGATCGTCTTCGTCTGTGCGGCACGGAGCCGGAGTCCATCGTAGATGGCCCCGGCTTCCGTTTTGTGGTATTTACCCAGGGCTGCCCCCACCACTGTCCCGGCTGCCACAACCCCCAGTCCCATCCCTTTGAGGGGGGCTATGAGGTGAGCGTGGACGAGCTGTTTCAGGCGGTGGAGGAGAACCCCCATCTGGCTGGAGTGACCTTCTCTGGGGGAGAACCCTTCTGCCAGCCCGGGGCTCTGGCGGAATTGGGCAGACGGGTGAAAGCACTGGGCAAGACGGTGATGACCTATACCGGCTACACCTTGGAGCAGCTCCAGGAGATGGAAGACCCCCAGGTAAAAGCCTTGCTGGAAGTGACGGACATCCTGGTGGATGGTCGCTATGAGGAAAAGCTGCGGGACCTGACTCTGCTCTTTCGGGGCAGCGAAAATCAACGGGTCATTGACATGAATAAGACCCGAGAGGCAGGAAAGGTTGTCCTCTTTGATCTGGACTATATTTAAAACAGCGCGCCCGGAACCAAATGGTTCCGGGCGCTGCTTTCTATCGGTTACTTTCGGGTGGGAACGTGCCAGATATCATTGGCGTAGTCCCGGATGGACCGGTCGGCGGCGAAGATACCGGACCGGGCAATGTTGATGAGGGACATCTGGTTCCAATGCTGGTGGTCGGCATAGGCGGCCAGAGAGCGCTTGTGAGCGGCGCAGTAGCTGTCAAAGTCGGCCAGAAGCATATACTCGTCAGCCATGCTGCCTCCAGCGCCGAAGAGAAGACGGCTGGTGAGGCTGTTATAGGCGACACCGTCATCAAAGCCGGCGGCAATCTGATCAATGACCCGCTTGAGGGCGGCATTATGCTGATAAATATCCAGAGGATGATAGCCCCGGCGCTTTTGTTCGTTGACCTGCTCGGCAGTCAGGCCGAAAAGGAAGATGTTTTCGTCTCCCAGCTGCTGGTGCATCTCCACGTTGGCGCCGTCCAGCGTGCCGATGGTCAGTGCGCCGTTCATCATGAACTTCATGTTGCCGGTGCCGCTGGCTTCCTTGCCGGCGGTAGAAATCTGCTCGGAGAGCTCGCTGGCGGGCATGAGCTTCTCCGCCAGGGAGACCCGGTAGTTTTCCAGGAACACCACCTGGAGCTTATCCTTACAGATGGGGTCTTTGTCAATCTGATCGGCCAGGGAGTTGATCAGATGGATGATTTCTTTGGCCACATGGTAGCCGGGGGCTGCCTTGGCGCCGAAGAGGAAGGTCTGAGGGGTAAAGTCCATGTTGGGATTATCCCGCAGCTGCTGATACAGGTAGACGATGTGCAGCACATTGAGAAGCTGCCGCTTATATTCGTGCAGACGCTTGACCTGTACGTCAAAGATGGCGTCGGTATTCAGAATGGTGCCGGTCTCCCGGGCCAGATAGCCGGCAAAACGGCGCTTATTCTCGCTCTTGATGGCCTCCAACTGCTTCAGGACAGATTTGTCATCCTTGAACTTCTCAAAATCCCGGAGCGCTTCGGGGTGAAGGAGATACTTATCCTTGCCGGTGCAGTCCCGAATCAGAGCGTCCAGCTTGGGATTGATCTGGGACAGCCAGCGGCGATGGTCTATGCCGTTGGTCACATTCTTGAATTTTTCAGGCTGAGCCAGGTAGGCGTCGTGGAAGACCTCCCGTTTGAGAATCTCAGAGTGGAGGGCGGAGACGCCGTTGATGGCCTGACAGGCGCAGATGCACAGGTTGGCCATGCGCACCTCGCCCCCCCAGATGATGGCCATGTTGGCGATCTTGCCCGTGTCGCTGCCGTAGCGGGATTGAAGCTCCTCCTGATAACGGCGGGCAATCTCTTTCAAAATCTGCCAAATCCGGGGCAGGAGCGTCTCAATCAGGGTCTGGGGCCAACGCTCCAGAGCCTCGGCCAGGACGGTGTGATTGGTGTAGCACACGGTATGGGTCACAATGTTCCAGGCATCATCCCAGGTGTAGCCCTCCACATCCAGTAAAATCCGCATAAGCTCCGGGATGACCAGAGTGGGGTGGGTGTCGTTGATTTGGATGACATGCTTTTCGTGGAAGTTCCGGAGGGTCCCGTACTGCGCCCGGTGCTTGCGCACAATGGACTGCACTGTGGCGGAGACAAAGAAGTACTGCTGCTTGAGACGCAGGGACTTGCCCTCATAGTGGTTGTCGTCGGGGTAGAGGACCTTGGCGATCACCTCGGCCATGGCCTGCTGCTCCACTGCCTTCAGATACTCGCCACGGGAATAGAGGGACATGTCCACGGGCACAGGACTCTTGGCGTCCCACAGGCGCAGGGTATTGGTGTGCTTGGTCTTATAGCCGGCGATTTCCATGTCCCGGGGGATGGCCAGCACGGTGGTGTAGCCGATATGCTCCGGGTGGTTGATCCCATTCTCATCCCAATGGTCCTCGATCTTGCCGCCGAAACGGACCTCCTCCGTCTCGTCCAGCTTGGGAATGAGCCATGCGTCGCCCAGGCCCAGCCAGTTGTCGGCCAGCTCCACCTGCTTGCCGTCAATGATCTTCTGTTTGAAGATACCTAGCTCATAGCAGATGGAATAGCCGGTGGCGGGGATCTCCAGGGTGGTCATGGAGTCCAGATAACAGGCGGCCAGGCGGCCCAGACCGCCGTTACCCAGACCGGCGTCGGGTTCCAGCTCAAAGAGATCGGAAGCGGAAAAGCCGAGGCCCTCCAGTGCGTCCTGAAGGGTGCCCAGAAGCCCCAGGTTAAAAGCGTTCTTTTCCAGGGAGCGGCCCATGAGAAACTCCAGGGACAGGTAGTGGACCTGACGCTGCTGCTCCTCCCAAACGCGGTTGCTGGTCTCAATCTGACGCTGGGACATAATGTCCCGAAGCACCAGAGCGCAGGCCTTAAACATATGGGTAGGGGCGGCGTCATCCACCGTACGACCAAAGTTGCGCTGGAGCTTTCCAATGATCATCTGAGTGAGCTGGGATTTCGTATATTCAGCCATTGGGGTACCTCCTAAATCAACAAGTTTACGCAGGAAAACTTGCAAAAATCAACTGGAAACAATTCCAATTTTAGCAGATTTCTGAATGGCAGTCAATGGTCAGAAAGTCTCAAGATGGCTGCGGCACAAGAAATTTCCCGATAGTTTGCACAAGAAAACAAGAAAGCGGCCTCCGTCAAATTGACGGAGGCCGCCCGCCGTGAAAAAACAGCTTCATTTCCAGAGAACAACCAGGCGGAAATCAGCCCAGGATGCGCTGATAGATGTCCAAATACTGTTTGGCGGAATTGTCCCAGGAGAAGTCGGCGGTCATGCTCTCCTTCTGGAGGCCCCGCCAGGCTTTCTTATTGTTGTAGTAAAGATCGACGGCCTCACGCAGCACCCAGGTCATGTCGCCGGCATTGATATTGGCGAAGGTAAAGCCTCGGCCGGTGCCCTCAAACTTATTGTAGGGGGTGACGGTATCCTTCAGGCCGCCGGTCTCCCGTACCACGGGGATGGTGCCAAAACGCATGGCAATCATCTGACTCAGGCCGCAGGGCTCAGAGATAGAGGGCATAAGGAACATATCCGCGCCGGCGTAAATCATCATGGACAGGGGGCCGGAGTAGGTCAGCTGGGCGGCAAAACGGCCGGGATACTGGCCCTGCGCGTGGCGGAAGGCCTCCTCATACTGCCAGTCGCCGGTGCCCAGGACTACCATCTGTACATTCATGCCCATAATGTCGTGAAGGGCGTCAGTGACCAGAGAGAAGCCCTTGTGGCCCACCAGACGGGAGACGCAGGCAATAATGGGCACATCGGGATTTTCCTGCAGGCCGACCGCCTGCTGGAGGGCCTGCTTGCAGGCGGCTTTGCCCTTGACCAGCGACTTTACAGAGAAGTTGGCGGCCAGATTGGGGTTGGTAGCCGGATCATAGAGGGCGGTATCAATGCCGTTCAGAATACCCTCCAGCTTAAAGCTCTGTTGGTTGATAACCCCGTCCAGGCCATGGGCGTAGAAGGGGGTGCGCAGCTCCTGGGCGTAGGTGGGGGAGACGGTGGTGACGAAATTGGAGGCCATAATGGCGCCCTTCATCAGGTTGACGTCCCGGTGATAGGCCAGCATGCCCTCGTTGAAATAGCTCTTGTCCAGCCCGATCACATCCTGAAGGACCTGGTCGCCATAGCGGCCCTGGTACTCGATGTTGTGGATGGTAAATACGCTTTTGGCGCCGGCAAGCTGAGGGATGCGGTATTTTTCCTCCAACAGGTAGACGGGAACCAGGGCGGTCTGCCAGTCGTTGCAGTGAATGATATCAGGGGCCCAGTTCAGGTGTCCGGGAGTTTCAATGATGGCCCGGGAGAAGTAGGCAAAACGCTCGCAGTCGTCAAAGTGGCCGTAAATCTGCCAGCGCTTGAAGTAGTACTCGTTGTCCACAAACCAGTAGGTGACCCCATCCCGCTCCAGCTGGAAGATACCACAGTACACCTGCCGCCAGGCCAGCGTGACGTTAAAATATTGAAGGAAGGTCATCTGCTCCCGCCACTCCTGGCCAATTCCCTCATAGAGGGGAAGGATGACCTTGACCTCGTGCCCGGCTGCGGAGAGGGCCTGGGGCAGAGAGCCGGCTACATCAGCAAGACCGCCGGTTTTGATGAAGGGGGCTACCTCAGAGGAAGCGAATAGAATTTTCATATTGTACCTCTTTTCCAAGACAAATCAAAATGTGGGGACAGACGCCTCCCCGGCTGGGAAGGCGTCTGTGGGGATCGGGTCAGACGATGGAATTCTTTGAAATGGCCAGGGGATAGGTGCTGTGGCCCATCAGCATACGGTCCTCGTTCACCTTCACATTTTTATCTGTAATCACATAGGACAGAGAGGCCCCCGCCTTAATGACGGTGCCCTGCATGAGCACGCTGTGAGAGACCTTGGCGCCCTTTTCCACAATGACGCCCCGGGACAGGATGGAATTTTCCACCTCGCCCTCAATAAAGCAGCCGTCAGCCACCAGCGAGTGCCTGGAAATGGCATTGGGACCGTAATAGGTGGAGGGATTGGACTGATCCTTGGTACGGATAGGCCGGTCGGGGTTGAAGAGGTCGCTGCGCACCTGCTCGTCCAACAGGTCCATAGAGTCGTTAAAATAGCCGCTGATGGAGGGGAACCGTGCCACATACCCCTTATGGACATAGGGAATGATCTTCATGGTGTGCAGACGGGGCTGAAGCACGCCCCGGCTGAAATTATAGATGTTGTGGGTGGAGCAGTACTCCACCACGTCCAACAACAGCTGTTTGGACATGATATAGAGCTCCAGGGATTCCAGACCGGAGGCGGTGGCCGGATGGATAGCCAGGTCATTTACCTGTCCGTTGTCGCTGAGAGTGACATATTCACAGTTTCCGGGGGTGCTGCAGTAATGAGGGGTGCAGACCATGGTGATGTCCGCGCCGGTGTCCAGGTGCTGCTGATAAATCTCAGATACAGGCAGGTTGACGGCCATATCGCCCCAGCCCAGGATTACATAGTCCTGGCGGATGTTCTGAAGATAGGAGTAGACCCCGGACAGCGCTTCCATGTTACCGCGGTACTCGCCGCCGCCCTTGCCCTCGTAGCCGAAGGGAGGCAAAATGCGCAGGCCGCCGTGCTTGCGGCTCAGATCCCAGTCCTTGCCCGAGCCAAGGTGGTCGAGAAGGGACTGATAGCTCTCATGAACGATGATGCCCACATCGGTGATGCCGGCGTTTACATAGTTGGACAGCATGAAGTCCACCAGACGGTAGCGGCCGCCAAAAGGCAGAGAGCAGGTATTCCGGGGACGAGTCAGCTCGCCCAGATTGCTGTTGGAGCGGTAGGCAAAGAGAATGCCGTGCAGATCATTCATGCCTGCTCACCTCCTTTCACGTCTTCACGGATCATAGCGCTGGGGGCGATGGTGGCGTTTTCACCGATGGTAACGCCGCTGGCCACCACAGCGATCCCCCACTTGGGATCATCGCTGGGGGGAGCACCCACTGTGGCGCCGGCCTCTACCACGGCGTTTTCCGCCAAGATGGCGTAGGATACTTTGGCGCCGGCTTTGATCACAGTGCCGGGCATGAGGATGGAGTATTCCACATGGGCCCCCTCTTCCACCACCACGGAATGGAAGAGAACGGAGTTTTCCACACAGCCATCCACCTTACAGCCGCCGGTCACCAGAGCGTGGGAGATGCGGGCGTTGGGTCCGGTAACATGGGGAGGTTTGATGGGGGTGCGGGCGTAGATGGGCCACTCGGTGGAGTAGAGGTCGATGCCGCTGTTGGGGGCCAGCATATCCATGTTGGCATCCCACAGTGACTCAATGGTGCCCACGTCTTTCCAATAGCCGGAGAAGCGGTAGGTCATCAGCTTCTCGCCGGCGGCAAGCATATTGGGGATGATGTTCTTGCCGAAGTCGTTGGAGGAGTTGGGGTCGGCCTCGTCGTCAATGAGGTACTGACGCAGCTTCGACCAGGTGAAGACATAAATTCCCATGGAGGCCAGGGTGCTCTTGGGGTGCTGTGGCTTTTCTTCAAATTCGTAAACTTGGCCATCGGGATTGGCGTTCATAATGCCAAAACGTTTGGCCTCTTCCAGGGTGACTTCCAGAACGGAGATGGTGCAGGCGGCCTGAGTCTTCTTGTGCTGGGTCACCATGTCGGAGTAGTCCATCTTATAGATGTGGTCGCCGGACAGAACGACCACATAGTCCGGGTCGTAGAGGTCCAGAAAGCCGATATTCTGATAAATCGCGTTCGCAGTTCCCTTGTACCAGGTGCCCTGGTCGCCCTCTCTCTGATAAGGGGGGAGTATATGTACGCCGCCGTCGGAGCGGTCCAGATCCCAGGGCTGGCCGTTGCCCAGGTAGCTGTTCAGCTCCAAGGGACGGTACTGGGTCAGGACACCCACGGTGTCAATGCCGGAATTGACGCAGTTGGACAGGGGAAAATCAATGATACGGTACTTGCCGCCGAAGGGAACGGCGGGTTTGGCCACATGGCTGGTGAGGGCGTACAGGCGGCTGCCTTGTCCTCCGGCCAGTAACATGGCCACAACTTCTTTTTTCATGTTACTTCACCTCTTGTCTATTTCAACGGGGGCGGGGAAACGCGTGTATGGAACCGGGACTGACGTCCCGAGATATCCCGATTACTCGGAAGTGGCCTTTTTGGCGGGAACCTGGGGCTTTTTATGAACGGCGGGAGGCTTGGGAGCGTCGGCCTTCACCAGAGCACGGCCTGTCTTTTCCTGGACCAACGCGGTCGACTCAGATTTCTTGGAGGGGGCCTTTTTTCCGGCGGAAGCCTTTTTGGCGGGGGCCTTTTTGCCCTTGGCGGAATCGTCTTTGGGTTTGCGCACGGGGTTCTTGCGGATACAGCGATAGATCACCGCGGACATGGGAGGCAGGTCCACCACGAAGGACTGCTGCTGGTCGTGGTAGGGGATTTTCTCCGTCTTCAACGGGGCCTTGTCCCCGAATCCATGGCCGCCGTAGACCGCATCGTCGGTGTTGAAGGCCACCGCCCAGGTTCCGGCAAAGGGGGCGCCCACCCGGTATCCGTCCCGATGCTCCGGGGAGAAGTTGCACAGCACAATGAGGGGCTGTCCCTTCCGGTCCCAGCGCAGGAAGGCCACGGTATTGGCCTGGTTGTCATCGGCGCACAGCCACTGGAAGCCCTGCCAGGAGTCATCCTGCTCCCACAGAGGAGGCTGCTCCAGATAGAAGTTGTTCATGGCCTTGAAGAACTCCTGGGTCTGGCGGTGGGGAGCGTACTGGAGGAGATGCCAGTCCAGGGAGTATTCATAGTGCCACTCGTTCCACTGCCCAAGCT
This sequence comes from bacterium, assembly GCA_037245165.1. Classification (GTDB taxonomy): domain Bacteria; phylum Bacillota; class Clostridia; order Oscillospirales; family Oscillospiraceae; genus Lawsonibacter. Next base: position 20,024 of record JAXWVI010000043.1, on the reverse strand, counting down.
CTGCACCCATAAAGGTAAGCTTTTTGCCGGGGTGGGTCATCATATAGGCGTAGAAGGCCCGTACGCCCGCGAACTTCATGGGGTTGTCTCCGGGCATTTTGCCGAAGAAGGAGCCCTTCATATGGACCACCTCGTCGTGGGACAGAGGCAGGATGTAGTTTTCCGAAAAAGCGTACATCAGAGAGAAGGTAATGTCCCGGTGGTTGAACTGCCGGAAGTAGGGGTCCAGCTTGATGTAGTGGCAGATGTCGTTCATCCAGCCCATATTCCATTTGAAATTGAAGCCCAGGCCGCCCTCGTCCACGGGGTAAGTCACTTTGGGCCAGGCGGTGGACTCCTCCGCCACCATCAGAACGTCGGGATGGGCGGCAAAGATGGCGGTATTCAGCTTCTGGAAAAATTCAATTGCTTCCAGATTTTCTTTTCCCCCGTTGACATTGGGCATCCATTCCCCATCCTGGCGGCCGTAGTCCAGGTAGAGCATGGAGGAGACGGCATCAACCCGCAGTCCGTCCATATGATACTCCTCCAGCCAGAACATGGCCGAGGAAAACAGGAAGGAGCGCACCTCATTGCGGCCAAAGTCGAAGACCTGAGTGCCCCAGTCCGGGTGTTCCCCCTTGCGGGGGTCGGCGTACTCATATGTGGGAGTGCCGTCAAAATGGTACAGACCAAAGGCGTCCCGTGGGAAGTGGGCGGGGACCCAGTCCATGATGACGCCGATTCCCGCTTGATGGAGCTGATCAATCATGTACTTTAGGTCATCAGGGATGCCAAAGCGGCTGGTGGCGGCAAAATAGCCGGTACACTGATAGCCCCAGGAGGCATCTAAGGGATGCTCCGTGACGGGGAGCAGCTCCACATGGGTGAAGCCCATCTCCTTCACATAGGGCACCAGATAAGAAGTGATGTCCCGATAGCTGAGAAATTCCCCTTCGCCCGTACGCCGCCAGGAACCCAAGTGGCACTCATAAATATTCATAGGCCGGCGATAGGGCGGATTCTTGGAGCGGTAGTCCAGCCAGTCCTGATCCCCCCACTGATAGCCCGTGTCCAGATCGTAAATCTTGGTGGATACATCGGGACGGGTGGCGGCGTGGAACCCGTAAGGATCGGCCTTGCCCACAAAGGAGCCATCCTCTCTATGTACGGCGTACTGGTAGGCGTCATAGCGATTAAGTCCCGGCACAAAGGCCTCCCAAATGCCGCCTTCCACCTTTTCCATAGGGGTGGCATCCAGATTCCAGCCGTTAAAGTCGCCGATTACGCTTACCTTGGGGGCGTTGGGAGCCCAGACACGGAAGAGGTACCCTTCGGTCCCGTCGGGAGCCTTGGCAGGGTGAGAACCGAAACACTTCCAGGCGTGGGTGGAACGGCCCTCAGAAAAGGACTCCAGCTCTAAAAAAAGGTCGGAAGGGGAAAGCTTTTCCTGATATTTAGACATTTTCATCACCTCAAGATATCTTTTGAGTATGGGAATCGGCTAAAACTAACAAGTGAGTGCCGAAAGTAATTTCATATATTCGTATAAATTATACAACGAGCTTCCATTACCGTCAAGTAAAATACTAGAAAACTATCGGGAAATGGAGGTTAAGATCATGACAAATTATGGCCGGTATGGGAAAGACCGACCCCGCTCCCGGCAGGGCTGCATTCCGGGGGCGGGGCGTGAAAAAATGTGTCAGCTGCCCATCAGCAGACGGCTTAAAAGCTGGGAAAAAATGCCCGGAACGGACAGCCGGTTGACGCCCTGGGCAGCCAGAATGGGCACCGTGTCCCGAAGCTCATCCCCCACATAAATCTCCAGCTGGCCCAGAATCTGCCCCTCGTCCACTGGGGCCTCCACATTTTCCGCCAGAGAGAGACGGGTGGAGATCTGACTCTCTTCGCCCCGGCTGACCAGCAGCTTGCATTCCCGCTGAAGCTGGGGCTGAACCTGGCCCTGGGCGCCCAGCAGGACCTCTACGGGGGCCAGCGGGGAATCGGGGTAGACGCTGGCCAGGGTATAGTTGGCGAAGCCGTAATCCAGAAGGGCCTTGGCATCCTCAAAGCGCTGATTGGTGGTGGGCGCTTTCATGATGACGGCGATGAGTTCCATTCCGTCCCGCTCGGCGGTGGCGGACATGCAGTAGAGGGCCGCGTCGGTGGAGCCGGTTTTCAGACCTGTGGCTCCGGGGTAGAACCGGATGAGCCGGTTGGTGTTGGTTAGACCAAATTCCCCGCCCCGGATAGAGTCCATCCAGATGGTGGTGTACTGGCGGATGGAGGGATGGTTCAAAATAAGCTCCCTTGACATCAGAGCGATGTCATAAGCAGAAGTGACATGTCCCTGGGCGGGCAGGCCGGTGCAGTTTAAAAAGGTGGTATCCTCCATGCCCAGCTCCTTTGCCCGCTGATTCATCAGGGATACAAAGGCGGTTTCGCTGCCGGCCAGGTGCTCGGCCAGGGCCACGGCACAGTCATTGCCCGAGACGACAGTGACGCATTTGATCATTTCTCCCACCGACATCTGCTCCCCCTCCTCCAGGTAGACCTGGGAGCCGCCCATTCCGGCGGCGTAGGCGGAGACGGTGACAGTGTCCTCCAGGCTGATACGGCCGGAATCCACCGCTTCCATCACCAACAGAAGGGTCATCACCTTGGTGACGCTGGCCGGCTCCAGCTTTTCATGGGGGTTTTGTTCAAAGAGAAGCTCACCCGTCTCCTTTTCCATTAAAACCGCCGATTCACAGGATAGAGTGAGGGGGCTGTCTCCTTCGGCGCGGGCTGAGGGCATAGCTGCGGCCAGGAGCAGAAGAGCCAGCGTCAGGGATAAAAATCGTTTCATAGAAGTGGTTCCTCCTAGTCCATAAGTTGAAATATGTGGATATGGTCATCTTGTGGAGCGGGAGGTTTTTCTATGCGGATAAAAAACGGTAAATTTTTCTGAAGACATGGGACAGCCCTAGTGTAATACGTTCAGGGTAAGAAAAAAGACGAAAGGGGACGAGCCGGTCCATGGGCCGTCGAAAAAATTTTTTCAAGAGATCAGTTAGGTGGACGCAAACGTACAACTTTTCCCCCAAAGACGGCTAAGGGCGAGGAGGGATATGGTGAAGAAAGGTCTGAGGCTCCCGGATCGGGAGCAGATTTTAAAACGGATGTGGCAGCTGGCCAATGCCGGAGCGGGAGACGCGGTCAGGCTGGCCTGCTTTCCCCAGGAGGAGTGGTGCGGGCTGGATGGGCTGGATCTGGACGCCCTGACAGAATTTAAGCGGGGAAGCAACGGGGTCATCGAGCTGAAATTCGCTGACCGGGCCAGGCTGCTGGAACGGCTTCTGGATGCGGTGGACCACAGCGGTGAGGAACAGGTGGACCGCTTCCTTCAGGCGATGGAGGAACAGGGGGAATAGAGCGTGAGGAGCATGGTATTTTCCCCCAAACAGCGCCAGGTCCTGACCTGGTGGCGGCCGGGCTCTCCTTACCGGCAATGTCAGGCGATTATATGCGACGGGGCGGTGCGCAGCGGAAAGACGCTGTGTACCGGCCTTTCCTTTTTCTGCTGGGCCATGAGCAGCTTTCGTGGGAAAAATTTTGCCTTGTGCGGCCGGACCATTCAGTCAGTCAGACGAAACCTTCTCTCAGAGCTACTGCCCTTACTGGAGGGAATGGGGTTTCAGTGCCGGCAGAAGCTGTCCAAAAACCTCATTGAAGTGCGGCTGGGGAAGCGGAAAAATACTGTTTATCTCTTTGGAGGAAAGGACGAGAGCTCCGCTGCCCTGATCCAGGGGATGACCCTGGCCGGCGCGCTGCTGGACGAGGTGGCCCTCATGCCCCGCTCCTTTGTGGAGCAGACGGCGGCCAGGTGCTCGGTGACGGGAAGCAGGCTCTGGTTTTCCTGCAACCCCGAGTCACCGGCTCACTGGTTTTATCAGGAGTGGGTCAAGAAGGCGGAGGAGAAAAACGCCCTGCGGCTGCAATTTACCATGATGGATAATCCGGGGCTATCCCCGGAGGTGCGGGAGCGGTATGCCAATACCTTTCAGGGTACCTTCTACCGGCGGTTTGTGCTGGGAGAGTGGGTGGCGGCCGAGGGGCTGGTCTACGACTTCTTTGATGAGAGCTATCTCAAAAAAGCACCCGGCGGGGAGATGGAACAGTGGTATATCTCCTGCGACTATGGAACTGCCAACCCCACCTCTATGGGGCTGTGGGGACTGCAAAGGGGCGTGTGGTACCGCTTGGCCGAATACTATTATGACGCCCGGGAGCAGCGCAGGCAGAAAACCGACGAGGAGTACGCCGACGCCCTGGCCGATCTGGCCGGAGGAAGAGAAATTCAGGCGGTGGTGGCCGACCCGTCGGCGGCCAGCTTCTGCGAGACGCTGCGCCGCCGGGGATGGAAGGTGAAGAAAGCGGACAATCAGGTGCTTTCCGGCATTCGCCTGACTGCTCAGCTGCTGAAAAGCGGAAAGATCGTCATCTGCGAGAACTGCAAGGATGCGGTCAGAGAGTTTGGCCTCTACCGCTGGGACGAGGACAGCCAGGGCCAGGACAAGGTCAAAAAAGAACACGACCACGCCATGGACGAGATTCGTTACTTTGCCGCTACGGTGGCGGCAAAGGGGCAGCTGGCCGGAGGAATCTACGCCGGGACGGTGGAGCGGAGACGGTTTTGAACAACAAAGGCGGGAGGGGAGGCCCCCTCCCGGGAAGGGAGAGAGGAAATGCGATGAAATGGTGGGAGCGCAGGAAAAAGGAACCGGCCGCGCCGGTGGTCCAGGTGCGGCAGAGTACCGGTCAGCCCTTTGGAGTCCTGGACCGATACGTTCCCCTGCATACCGGGGAGATGGCGCTGTACCGCGCCATCCGGGAGGGGGTGCCCATTGTGGACGCCGCCATCTGGAAGCTGATCAGGTTGTGCGGGGGACTGACCGTCCACAGCCGGGACAGCCGGGCCCAGAGAGGGCTGGAGGAGTTCTTCCGCACGGTTGACGCAGGCTGGGGCCAGCGGGGCGTGCAGGCTTTTTTGGACCGGTATCTGGACGATTTGTTTACCTGCGGCCACGCCCTGGGGGAGATCGTGCTGGACGGGACCGGCAGGGAGATTGCGGCGCTTTTGTGTGCCGACCCGGAACAGGTGGAGGTCAAGGTGGGGGATAACCCCCTGGACTTTCGGCTGTGCCGGGCGGGCGTGGGAGAGGACCGGGAGCTGCCTTGGCAGCAGCTGCTGCTCTTTACCCCCTTCCAGCCCACCAGCGACGCCCCCTGCGGGGTCTCGCTGCTCCGGTCCATGCCATTTTTGACGGGCATCTTGCTAAAAATCTTCCAGGCCACTGGGCAGAACTGGGAGCGGGCGGGCAACCTCCGCTTTGCGGTGGTCTGCAAGCCCGGCGAGGGGGAGGAGGCATTTGCCCAGGAGCGGTGCCGCCTTTTGGCTCAGGAGTGGTCGTCGGCCATGCAGGCCGGGCACGCCGGGAGCGTGCGGGACTTTGTGGCCGTGGGAGATGTGGACATCAAGGTCATCGGCGCGGACAGCCAGGTGCTGGACAGCCAGGTTCCGGTACGGCAGATTTTGGAACAGCTGGTGTCCCGGACGGGCATCCCGCCCTTTATGCTGGGGCTGTCCTGGTCCTCCACCGAACGGATGAGCACCCAGCAGGCGGATCTGCTCACCAGTGAGATCACCGCCATCCGCCGCAGTGTGGAACCCGCCCTGTGCCGTTTGGCCGAGCTGTGGCTGACGCTCCATGGGTATGAACCCAAGGCGGAGATTCTGTGGGAGGACATCAACCTTCAGGACCTGACGGAGGAGGCCCGGGCAGAGCTGTACCGGGCGCAGGCGGAAAGCCTGAAAAAAGAGTCAAATCAGGACACAACACAAGGAGGGACGGTATGAAAGTGATCAAGGAAGCTCAGGGCGGCCAGGAGGCGGCTCTGGGAAAGGGAGATCTGGAACTTATTGCGGCCCTGGCCAGAAAACCGTTGAAGGAGGAGGAAATCTACACCTTCTCCGTGCGGCTTTGCGACAACGAGATTGACCGGGACGATGAGCGATTTTCTCCCCAGACACTGGAGGAGCTGGCCGGGCTGTTTGTGGGCAAGAGCGGCATCTTTGACCACCAGTGGTCGGCCAGAGGCCAGGCTGCCCGGATTTACAAGACCGAGGTGGTCCGGGAGGCGGGGCGGCTCACCCGGGCGGGGGACCCCTACTGCTGGCTGAAGGGCTACGCCTACATGATGCGTACCGACAGCACCAAGGACCTGATCGCTGAGATCGAGGGCGGAATCAAAAAAGAGGTCAGCGTGGGGTGCAGCGTGGAGCGGGCGGTCTGTTCCATCTGTGGAGCTGACCGAAATCAGGGCGACTGCGGCCACCAGAAGGGCCAGGAGTACGGCGGGCAGCTGTGCTACGCCAGCCTGGAGGGGGCACAGGACGCCTATGAGTTTTCCTTTGTGGCGGTGCCCGCCCAGCCCATGGCCGGTGTGGTGAAGAGCGCCGGAGACTGGCGGGAGCTGGTCAAGGGCTGCCCTCGGGGCAGTTTGGAGCTGAAGCAGCTGGAGGAGGAGGCCCGTCTGGGCCGAACCTATCTGGAAAACCTCCGGGGAGAGCTGGTGCGTCTGGCCCTGCTGGCCGACAGCAACCTGGAGGAGGAGATCATCAAGTCCGCCTGCGCCAAGCTCAATCCCGAGGAGCTGGAGGCGCTGGGGAAGTCCTTTGCCCGAAGGGCGGGGGAGCGCTATCCAATCAAAACCCAGCTGTCCTATGGGGACAAGCCCGCAAAGCCCCGGGAGGCCGATCGGGCCTTTTTGGTGTGATGGGAGCTCCCGCTCTCCCAGACCGGGAGAGCGGTCAGATTCAAATCAAGCGGTCAGATTCAAATCAATATGTAGGAGGTAATCAAATGAACAATTTTTCCTTTGACGGCATTGGCACCGTCGTAGCCACCTTTTCGGTGGATGAGGGGGTAAAGGGAGGTCAGGTGGTCAAGGTGACCGGGAACGGTCAGGTGGGCCCCTGCTCCGACAGCGACAAGTTTTGCGGCGTGGCCCTGGAGCCCCGGGCCGGCATCGCCGGAGTGCAGATGAAGGGCTTTGTGACTGTGACCGGCACAGGCCTTGCGGTGGGCGCGGCTACCCTGGCCGCTGACGGAAATGGCGGAGTCAAATCCGCCGCTGATGGGGTGAGCGCCACCGTGGTTAGCGTCAATGAGGACGGCAGCGCCGTCATCTGCCTGTAAATTTTGGAGAGGAGCGAGAGAAAATGGCTTTTTCCTATGACAATCTGAAACTGGACAAGGGAATGTATCAGGAGGCCGGCCGTACCTTTACCCAGGTGCTGGAGAGCCAGGACCCCAGCGAGCGCTACAAGGGCACCAGCCTGGAGGGCCTGGACGCCTTCCAGCGTCAGCTCAAGCGATTTGACATCAAGGTGAAGGGCGCGGGCAGCGACGTGGTGGAAAAGTTCTTCCGCACCGCAGACTCCGCCGTCCTGTTCCCCGAGTACATCGCCCGCACCGTCCGCCAGGGCATGGAGGAGGGGGACCTGCTGCCCCACATCACCGCCGCCACCACCCGGTTTGACGGTATGGACTACCGCTCCATCACCGCCCAGGCCGGAGGGGAGGAGAAGGAACTGCGGTATGTGGATGAGGGGGCCCAGATTCCCTCCACCACCATCAAGGTCCAGTCCAACCTGGTAAAGCTGCGCAAGCGTGGAAGAATGCTGGTGGCCAGCTATGAGGCGGTGCGCTATCAGAAGCTGGACCTCTTCTCCGTCACCCTGCGCCAGATGGGCGCCCACATCTCCCGTACCCTGCTCGCCGACGCGGTGGAGGTGCTTATGAAGGGCGACGGCAACGACAACGCCGCTCCCGTGGACAATGTGGCCGCCGGCGGCACCCTCACCTATGACGATCTGGTAAACTTCTGGGCCAAGTTTGACCCTTACGAGATGAACGCCCTGCTGGTGTCCGGGGACGTGATGGTGAAGCTGCTCAAGCTGACCGAGTTCCAGAACCCCCTCACCGGCCTGAACTTCCAGGGTACCGGCAAGCTGACCACCCCCCTGGGGGCCACCCTGCTGCGCACCAGCGTACTGCCCGAGGGCACCTGCATCGGGCTGGACAAGCGCTTTGCGCTGGAGATGGTCCAGGGCAGCGACGTGATGGTGGAGTATGACAAGCTCATTGACCGCCAGCTGGAGCGGGCGGCCATCACCACCATCAGTGGCTTTGCCAAGGTATTTCCTGAGGCCAGCCGGGTGCTGGAGGTCTGAACATGACGGAGCGGATCATGGCCCTGTGCAGGGCGATGGGAGCCGCCGAGGGCCGGGAGGAGCTGCTGCTCCTCCTGACCCAGGCGGTGGAGCGGGATCTGGCCGGACGGCTGAAGCCGGGTGTGCGGCCTGAGGACTGCTCCGCCGCCTTTCCCCTGGCTGCCGCCATGCTGGTTCTGGATGCTCTGGAGATTTGCGACGGTTCCCTGGAAAATGTGACCTCCTTTACTGCCGGAGACCTCACTATCCACAAGGAGGCAGGGGTGAGCCAAGAGCGCCATGACCAGGCCATGCGCCTGCTGTCCCCCTGGCTGGGAGACACAGGATTCTGTTTCCGGGGGGTGCGGGGATGATGGAACGGGAGTGGCAGGGAATTTTAAGCCGCTACGGCCAGCAGGTTACCCTGCGCCGGGGAGAACAGAGCATTTCTCTGAAGGCCCTGCTTCAGCCGGTGCTGGAGGAGGAAAAACTCCAGCGGCTGCCTACCCCCCTTGGCCTTGGCAGTCAGGAAAAATTTTTGTATTTGGGTCCCCCCAATCAAGCGGTGGATGTGGACACGCTGATGGAGTGTCAGGGCAGGGAGTACCGGGTGAGCCGGGCCCACAGGGCGGGGGAAGGCGTTTGCCCCTACTGGTGGGCGGTGCTCTACCCCAGAGATGAGGTGACGCTGTGAGCGCGGGAATGGAACAGATCCGCCAAACTGTGGCGGACTATCTGATTGGTCAGGGGGTAGCGGCTGTCACCGCATGGCCCATGGCCATTAGAAAAGAGGAGGGGCCCGTGGTGGTGGTCTCCCTGCGGGGGTGCCAGGCGGAGTGCTCCGGCTTTCAGGATTATCTGGGGGAGCGGTTCAACGAGCAGACGGGCCTTTGGGAAGAAAGATATGGAAAGAAGGCTAAAATTACCTTTGGCCTTGACATTTATGCCCCGGAAAAGGGAGACGGTCAGGCGGTGCAGCAGGTCTTTGACCAGCTGGCCGGGGCGCTTATTTTAGGAGAGCCGGAGGGGCTGCGGGTGGAGGAATTCTCCTGCGGCCAGACCGAGTACGATGGGGAGAGCCGGCGGCTGAAGCGGCCTGTCCAGGCGGTGTGTACCGCATATCTCAGCGCGGCAGCCCAGACCGGCGGCGAATTTGTTGATTTTGAATTGCGAGGTGTGGTGAAACCATGAGCATTACGGTACATCAGCGTCCGGGAGTCTATTCCTCCTACGACGCATCCACAGTGGTCAGCGGCAGCGGGACGGGCAGACTGGTGGGCCTTGTGGCCGTGAATACAGTGGCCCAGGCGGGGACGGCCCAGACCATCACCAGCTATGACAAAGCAGTGACCGCGTTCGGTTCCGCCGGCGCAGAGGATATGACGGAGCTGATCCGTCTCATTCTGAAAAACGGCGCATCCGGTGTGGTGGCTGTGCCGGTGGCCGACGAGGAGGGCTATGAGGCGGCCTTTACCCTGTTGGCGGGGATGGAAAATATTCCCCTGATCCTGTGTGACAGCACCCAGGAGTCGGTTCAGCAGAAGCTGAAGGAAAGCGTGATCTCCGCCTCTCAGCTTCGCCGGGAGCGGCTTGGCGTGGTGGCCGGGGCGGCCGGCGAGAGCGTGGAGGAGCTGATTGCCCGGGCCAAAAATTTCAACTGCGAGCGGATGGTCTTGGTAGCCCCCGGCGGGGTGGACCCGGAAGGGGCTGCTATCTCAGGATTATCTCTGGCCGCGGCGGTGGCGGGGGCCATCGCCGGAGAGACGGACCCCGCCGTCCCGTTGGGCGGAGCGGAACTGGCGGGCCTTTACGGCCTCTCCCAGCGGTATGAGGACAATGAGCTGGACCTGCTCATTCTGGGCGGGGTGACCCCGGTGGAGAGCACAGGCGGCACAGTAAGCGTGGTGCGGGGGGTAACCACCCGGACTACCACAGGGGAGAGCGATGACGCCACCTGGCGGGATCTGACTACCATTCGGGTGGCGGACGATGTAATCCCCGGCCTGCGTGCCGCCCTGCGCAGCAAGTTCCGAAGGGCCAAAAATACCGCCCAGAGCCGGGGAGCCATCCGCTCCCAGGTGGTGCTGGAGCTGGAGAACAAGCTCAGCCGGGAGATCATCACCGGCTATGAAAACGTGGCGGTGAACGCAGACCCGGAGGACGCCACCCGGTGCCTGGTGGAGTTCTCCTTCACGGTGGCCCACGGCCTCAATCAGATTTGGCTAACGGCCCACATCACGGTATAAAGCGGAAGGGAAAAGGAGGCAACATATGAGCATCGCAGGATTTCCCACCAGCAGCGACATCTATCTGGAGGCGGATGGGGTGCGTCTGGCGGTGGTACAGAGCTACACCGCCAAAACCACCAAGAGCAGCATCGCGGTGGAGGCCTTTGGAGAGTCGGAGCCGGTGGCGACCGTCCCCGGTCAGGCATCCCATGTGGTGGAGCTGACCAGGCTGTACGCCACCGACGAGGCCATCCGGGACGGGGTGGACTTTTATTCCCTGGACGGCTTCTCTCTGGTCATCTGTAAACCGGATCGAAAGATTATCTACTCCGACTGCCAGTGGAGCTCCATTCAGGAGAATGCCACAATCGGCAGCATGGTGCTGGAAAAGGTCACTCTGGTGGCCTCCCGGCGCATTGAGACGGAGGTGTAAGCAATGGCCTGGTCCATTTTGGCAGGCCGGGACCGGATGAGCCTGGACAACGGCATGAATCTCCGGCTTCTCTCCGCCCTGGAGGTTCTCCAGGCCCGGCGGGAGGCCGGAGAGCTGGCACAAGAGGAGCGGGAGCGTGCCCTGTGCTCCAATGCGTGCCTGCTTTCCAGAGCCCTGGAGCAAAGTGAGGATCACACCCCTGTCTTTTCAGATGGGCGGGCTGTGCTGGCCGCTTTGACGGTGGAGGAGATTGCCGCTCTGGCTGGGCGGTGGAACGCCTTCAGCCGGGAGTCTGACCCGGGGCTGAACCTGGGAGAGGATAAGCTGGAAGCAGTAAAAAAAAACTCCGGGAAGACCCGGGAGAGCGGCTGCGGTGGCGGGTGCTGAGGGAGTTTCACGCCCTGCCTACCGAGGGGCGGGCCAGGGAGATGAAGAACCGGGACTATCTCTGGTGCCTGGCCAACCAACTGCTGGATGGAGAGGAACAGCTGGAGCGGATGTGTCCCGCCTGCCGGGCTAAGGCGCTGGAGGAGCGCTGCCCCGTGTGCGGGCAGAGCGTGGGGAACGAAGCCGAAGGGATGATAAACCCCGCCTTTGATCTAAAACGGTTTGAACAGTTGAAAGGAGGCGGCGTTACATGACAGACTACCTGGAACTACTGGAGGAGGAGAGCATGGAGCCGCTGCTGGAACAAACCCGGTGGATGGAGCGGGTCCTATCCGGCCTGAGGGACTGGACGGCGGGGGAGGACGTAATGGCTTCCTCCGCCGGGTCAACCCAGCGGGAAATGAATGAGTGGGAGAATGCCCAGGCTTTGGAAAGCCGGGGAGGCAGCATAGAACTTCTTGGGACGAAGGGGGATGCCCCGTCTCCCTTGCAGACGCTGGAGGAAGCGGGGGAGACGGAGAGCTTCCCTCTGCTGGATCAGCTCAGACAGCTGGATCGGGCGGCGGAACTGTCGGAGGTGGGACAGAGGACACAGGAAGGTGTCGGTGATGGAGCTTGGAGCCGGCCTTGGAGCGGACGGAGCGGGAGCGCTCTGCTCCCGGGGGCTGCCCGAAAAACCATACCTGGGAATGCCGCGTCCCTGTCCCAAAGCGGAAACACCCTTTCCGTGGACACGGTAGGGCGGGAGGCTCTTGCTTCAGCCGGGGCGCTGAGCTGGGCCGAACAGGCCGACCGGGCCTTCCGCCGGGACAGCCGCCGGTATGACGGCGGATTTTATCTCTATTGAGAGGGAGGAGAGAACATGGATCTGTCGCCTATGCGGTACAAGGGCTATACCTGGCCACACAATCCCAGGGTGTACTCCATTGACTATGAGCGAAAGATGGCGGTGCATAAAACCCCTTTCGGTCTGTTCCGTCTTCAGGATTTGGGCCGGACCAACCGGATTATGGAGGGAGAGGGAGAGTTTGTGGGCGAGGGGGCCTACGCCCAGTTCGGCCAGCTGGCCAATGTGTTTTATGATTCGGGGCCCGGCCTGCTGATCCACCCCCTGTGGCAGGCGGCCAACGCCTATTTTGTCTCCCTGCGCCTGGAGCAGGAGCCAAGGCCCGACTATGTCCGTTATTCCTTTTCCTTCTGGGAGGACGACAGCTGGTACACCGGTCTGGCCACCCAGGATACAGCCCTCAATCAGACAGGGAGCGCCCAGGGAGAAGCCGGGAACGGGGATGCGGTCTACCACCGGGTGGTCAAGGGGGACACCCTGTGGGAGCTGGCCATTCAATACGGCCTGTCCCTGGCAGAGCTCATTGCACTCAATCCTCAGATCAAGAATCCCAACCTGATCCAGGTGGGAGAGGAGGTGCGGGTACGTTGACCGGATACATGACGGACGCCAGGGGGATACGATGGACGCTGCCCAGCCTGCTGTCCTGGCGGCTGGACTACACGGCCGGGGTGCCCTGTGACAGCTTTTGGCTGCGCTGCACCTGGGACGAGGATAACACCACCCAACCGGGAGACTGGGTCAGCTTTGAAGCCTGGGAAGAGGGAGAGCAGGTTTTTGCTGGGCTGGTGGACGAGTGTGAGGTGTCCCTTTCCGGCCAAGGGCGGCTGTTGGAGGTATCTGGGCGGGGAATGGCAGCCCGACTGCTGGACAACGAGGCCCTGGGCCAGGACTATGTGACTGCCACTCAGGCGGATATCCTCCGGGATCATGTGACCCCTTACGGAATCAAGACGGCACCGGGGGCCGATTTGCCCCCGGTGTCTCAGTTTTCCGTTGCCACAGGCAGCAGCGAGTGGTCGGTGGTCTATGAGTTTGCCCGGTATTACGGAGGGGTCGCCCCCCGGTTTGACCGCAAGGGGCGACTGGTGCTCACCGGCTGGTCGGACAGCCAGGAGCGGGTTGTGGGGGACGCAGCTCCCGTAACGGCCCTCTGCTGCCGGGACAGGCGATATGGTGTGCTGTCCCAGATCCTGGTCCGGGACCGTTGGAGCGGTCAGATTGAGACGGTAAATAACGAAGCGTTCCTGGATTCGGGAGGCCTGGCCAGAAGGGTTATTACCATGCCCGAACGAAGCAGTTACCAGGCTATGCGCTACTCCGGACAGTTTCAGCTGGATAAGTCGGCGACGGAACTTCACCGGCTGGAGCTTACAGTAGCCCAGCCCTTCTGCGCCTGGCCGGGGGACCTGGTGCGGGTACAGCGAAGCGCCTGGGACTGGAATGGGCTGTACCGAGCCGTTCAGGTGAGTGTGGGCATGGACGAAGGGGGCTGTTGGAGCCGGTTGGAGCTGGCGGACCCGGATTTTACAGTGTGAGGTGAGGGGATATGTGGACATCGGAACGAAACGGAAAGCAGCCTGTGCGGGAGGCTCCCGCGGAGATGGGCACGGTCACCCTGGGGGGAGATCCCGCCGGAGTGAGTATGGGAGGCGAGCGCAGGTGGCTTCCCGTCTTTACACCCGGAGGCTACTGTTGGCGGCCCACGGTAGGGGATAAGGTACTGGTGCTCAAGGCGGGCAGTCAAGGGGAAACCCCTTGCATTCTGGGCACGGAGCAGAAGCTGGATGAGCTGGGGCCGGGCGAGGTTCGTCTGAACGGGGTGGACTGCTCTCTCTACCTGGGCACAGAACAGGTGGAGCTGGAGGGCAAGGTGCTGATTAACGGCCAGGCCCTGGAGGATCTCATTACCCAGATTGTGCTGGAGATTGTGGGGTGAGGGACCATGGAGAGAGTTTTGAACAATGGAGACTATATCCCCAATGGGGCGGGGGGATTTCAAACCGTCGGCGGCGGGGAGGAGGCTCTGGCCCGGGCCCTGTTCCGCCTTACCGTCCGGCGGGGCGGCCTGCCCTTCCTGCCCGGGCTGGGCAGTCGGCTCTACGAGTTGAGCCGGGAGAAACCTTCGGCAAGGCAGGCGCTGGCCGAGCAGTATGTAGCTGAGGCGCTGGGAGAGGAGACGGAAATCAGGGTAGAGTCGGTGGAGCTGGAGCAGCAGGGAGCGGGCGGCTTGCTGACGGTCCGGCTTCTGTGGCGGGGAGAGACTCTTACCGGCCAGGTAACCCTGTAAGGGGAGGAGAGAGAATGTGAAGAGCGTTGACGAAATTTATCAGGAGATGATCAGCTGCTTTGGAGAGCGGACGGGGCTGGAGCCTAAGGAGGGCACTGACCTGTCCGCACGAATGTACGCCCTGGCTGCACAAGTCTATTCTCTGTATATTCAGGCCGACTGGGTGGTAAGGCAGGCATTTCCCCAGACGGCGGAGGGGGAGTATCTGGACTATCATGCCCAACTGCGCAGCCTGGAGCGGAAAGCTCCGGTGGCCGCCCAGGGGACGGTACAGTTTTCCGCCGGGGAGGTTTCAGAATCTGACCGGGAAATCCCTCAGGGGACGGTGTGCATGACGGCGGGGCTGATCCGGTTCGAGACAACGAAACGTGTTCTGCTGTCCGCTGGCGAGCTGACCGTAGAGGCGCCCGTCCGGGCCGTGGAGGCGGGACAGGCGGGCAACGTGGCCGCCGGCGCCATCGTCTCCATGGCGGTAGCTCCCATAGGAATTTCCGCCTGCACCAACCCGCAGCCCTGCGTAGGAGGAGCGGATGGAGAGGACGACGAGGCCTTGCGGGAGCGGGTCCTGGACACCTTCCGGCGCCTGCCCAACGGGGCCAACGCCGCCTTTTATGAACAGGGGGCCTTGTCCTTTGACCAGGTGGCCGCGGCGGTGGCCATCCCAAGACCCAGGGGGATAGGCTCTGTGGATGTGGTGGCCGCCACTTTGGCGGGGGTTCCGGACGAGGAGCTGCTGGAGCAGCTCCAGGACTATTTTGAGCAGCGGCGGGAGATTGCCGTAGACGTACAGGTTCGGGCCCCTCAGACCATGAGCGTGGACATATCTGTCCAAGTGTCCGCCAAGGGGGGCTGGGAAGGTCAGCAGGTCCGGGAGCAGGTGGAACAGACCCTGCGCAGTTGGTTTGACGGAAAGCTCCTGGGTCAGGACATCCTGTTGGCAAAGCTGGGCAGCATCATTTACGGCTGCGAAGGTGTGGAGAATTATGCCATTCTTTCCCCGGCGGAGGATTTGACTGTGGATGAGGACGTGCTGCCCACACTGGGGACGCTGCGGGTGGAGGAGATGACATGAGCCACGCATCCTATCTGCGGGAGCTGCTGCGCCCTCTGGGGGTCTATAACCTGAACGCCCCCTTCAACGGGGGGGAGCTGGACGCCCAGGGACAGGCCCTGGACGAGTGTATGGAAAAACTGGAGGAGATACAAAGGGAGAGCTCTCTGGTGACGGCGGAGGACTGGGGCCTGGAACAGATTGCCCGCCTTTTGAAACGCCGGCCGGTGGCCAGTGAGCCCAGGGCCCTGGCTGACGCATTGGCCGCGCTGCTGCGCATCGGCGGGGACAGCTTTACCCTGGAGGCTATCAATGACACCATCTCCGGCTGCGGCGTGCCTGCTTTGGTCAAGGAGCTGGGAATTGGGGAGGTAGCGGTCTTTTTCCCCGGCATCGGAGGGGAACCGCCGGGATTTCAGGAGCTGAAGAAGATCATTGAGGATATCCTTCCCGCTCATCTTGGGATCACCTACAAGTTCTGGTTTCTCACTTGGGCGGAGCTGGAGGTCAAATTTCCCACCTGGCAGTCCATTGAGGAGAAAGAACTTGACTGGACGGGGCTGGAAACCAGCGTAGATTGAAAAATCCCGTGGAGTCTTTGGGACTCCACGGGATTTTTGCTTGTATGGAACTCAGGCGCGGTTCTGGGCCTCCACCAGGCGCACGCCGCAGTATTTCTCCCGCAGCTTGGGTTTCTCGATCTTTCCGGTGGGGTTGCGGGGCACGTCGGCGAAGATGATCTTCCGGGGGCGCTTATATCGAGGCAAGTCCATACAGAACTGATTGATCTCACTCTCGGTACAGGTCATGCCGTCCTTGATCTGGATAATGGCAGCCGCAATCTCGCCCAGGCGCTTGTCGGGCAGGCCGATGACCGCCACGTCGTGCACCTTGGGGTAGGAGGAAAGGAAGGCCTCGATCTGAACCGGGTAGAGGTTTTCGCCGCCGGAGATGATGACGTCCTTCTTCCGGTCCACCAGGAAGTAAAATCCGTCTTCATCCTGAAGGGCCATGTCCCCGGTGTGAAGCCAGCCGTCCTTCAAAACCTCAGCGGTGGCCTCAGGGTTATGGTAGTAGCACACCATGACCCCGGGACCCTTAACGCACAGCTCGCCCACCTGACCCTGGGAAACCGGGACGTCCTGATCATCCACAATCTTGACCTCCCAGCCGTAGCCGGGCACACCGATGGCGCCCACTTTGTTGAGGTGGTCCATGCCCAAGTGGACACAGCCCGGGCCGGTGGACTCGGACAGGCCATAGTTGGTGTCATACTTGTGGTGAGGAAAGTAACGCATCCAGTGCTTGATGAGGGAGGGGGGGACCGGCTGGGCGCCGATGTGCATGAGCCGCCACTGGGAGAGCTGGTAGTCCTCAATCTTCAGATCGCCCCGGTCCAGAGCGGCCAGAATGTCCTGGCACCAGGGCACCAGCAGCCAAACAATGGTACACTGTTCCGAAGAGACGGCCTGGAAAATGGCCTGGGGAGAGTTTCCTTTGAGCAGTACCGCCCGGCTGCCGGTAAACAGGGAGCCGAACCAGTGCATTTTCGCCCCGGTGTGATAGAGGGGCGGGATGCATAAAAATACATCTTCGTGGGAAGTCTCGTGGTGGATGGCCTCCATCCGGGCGGCCTGAGCCAGGGCCTTGTGCCGGAGGAGAATCGCCTTGGGGAAGCCGGTGGTGCCGGAGGAGTAGTAGATGGCGCCCTCATCCTCGTCATCAATCAGTACCTTGGGGGCGACACTGGAGCAGTTGGCAGTGGCCCGATGATAGTCCTCGGCGAAGGAGGGGCAGGTGTCCCCCACAAAGAAGAGGAGCATTTGGTGGGAGATTTTGGGCACGATGGTCTCCATCCGGCCGATGAACTCCGGGCCGAAGAACAGCACGTCCACATCGGCCAGCTTCAGGCAGTAGTCAATCTCCTCTGAAGTGTAGCGGAAGTTGAGAGGCACCGCAATGGCCCCTGACTTCAAAATTCCAAAGTAGATGGGCAGCCACTCCAGGCAGTTCATCAGCAGAATGGCCACCTTCTGGCCCTTGCGGATGCCCCGGCTGAGCAGCATATTGGCCACCCGGTTGGCCTTCTCGTCAAAGACCGACCAGGTGATCTCCCGGCGGTAGGGGACGGAGGAGGTGGGCTGGATCAGCTCATACTCCTTCCAGGTGACCCGTTGGCGCTCCTGAATTTCAGGGTTGATTTCCACCAGGGCAATCTCCTCGCCGTATAGCTTGCTGTTGCGCTCCAGCAAATCAGTAATGGGCATAGCCATCGTTCCTTTCCCAAAAGGGAATACATCCCTTGTCACTTCACTGGCTTTAAGCTTTAAACCGTTAAAGTATCATAACGGATTTTTTGGCCGTTGTCAAGAGGAAGCGGAAAAAATGTTTGGGAAAGGCTAAATCAGGGGGAAATTTTTTCTTGACAAATGATTTTCAGGGTGTATAATGCAAACCAATAAAAGCGTTGACGAAGACAAAGTAGGACGCAGTTTCGGCTGATCAGAGAGTTCCCGGTTGGTGCGAGGGGCACGGCTGTGCGTTTGAAATTTCATCTTCTGAGCTGTCCGAGGAACGGCTGAAGGCCAAGTAGAGCGGACCGGGGCCTCCCGTTACAGGGGCGGGGTATTGTTGGATACCTGTTGAGGCCGTGTCTGCGAGGGGACGGCAAATAGAGGTGGTACCGCGGGAACGGAAATTCTCGTCCTCTGTTTGATCCAGGGTGGATCAGGCAGGGGTTTTTTTGTACCCATTTTTGGGAAAGGCCTTTACCTTTACGCTTTTGTGTGCTACACTTTAAGAGAATGAATTGCCCGAACGGGAAGAAGGAGTGGTACCATGGCGAAACTGGATAAACGCCCGCGGAGCATGGCCCTGTATGAGACGATTCTAAAGCTGAAAGACCTGGATGAGTGCTGCCGGTTCTTTGACGATTTGTGTACCCCCACAGAGCTGCGGTCCCTGGAGCAGCGCTTTGACGTTGCGGTTTATCTCCAGCAGGGGCTGGTCTATCTGGACATTCTGGAAAAGACCGGGGCCAGCAGCGCCACCATCAGCCGGGTCCGGCGGTCTATGCTGGATAATGGCGCAGGGGGCGTTATGCAGGAGGTCATCCAGCGGGAGGGCCTGGGCGAAGGGAAGAACAGGAAAGAATCAGAATCACAGGATATAGAAAGTAGGGAAGAGAAATGAAAGAGCTGATGTTGGGCAACGCCGCCGTTGCCCGGGGACTGTATGAGGCCGGCTGCTGTGTGATTTCCAGCTACCCCGGTACCCCCAGCACCGAGATCACCGAGGAGGCCGCCAAGTACGACGAAATCTACTGCGAATGGGCCCCCAATGAGAAGGTGGCCATGGAGACCGCCTTCGGCGCCAGCCTGGCGGGCAAGCGCTCCTTCTGCGGCATGAAGCATGTGGGACTCAATGTGGCAGCTGATCCGCTGTACACCATGTCCTATACCGGCGTCAACG
This sequence comes from bacterium, assembly GCA_037245165.1. Classification (GTDB taxonomy): domain Bacteria; phylum Bacillota; class Clostridia; order Oscillospirales; family Oscillospiraceae; genus Lawsonibacter. Next base: position 1,078 of record JAXWVI010000043.1, on the reverse strand, counting down.
CCGGTGTGGTCATCGGAGTGGCCGACGACGCCGGGATGCACTCCTCTCAGAACGAGCAGGACTCCCGCCACCACGCCATCGCCTCCAAGGTGCCCATGCTGGAGCCCTCCGATTCCAGAGAGTCGCTGGAGTTTGCCAAGCTGGCCTATGAGCTGTCCGAGCAGTTTGATACCCCGGTGCTGCTGAAGATGTGTACCCGGGTGGCCCACTCCCAGTCCCTGGTGGAGACCTCGCCCCGGGTAGAAAAGCCGGTCATTCCCTATGAGAAGAACATCGCCAAGTATGTGATGATGCCCGGCAATGCCATCCGCCGCCACCCGGTGGTGGAGGAGCGCACCCGGAAGCTCCAGGAGTGGGCGGAGACCGCCCCCATCAACCGTGTGGAGATGGGGGGGACCGAGATGGGCATTATCACCTCCTCTACCTCCTACCAGTATGTGAAGGAAGTGTTCGGGGACTCCGTGTCCGTGCTGAAGCTGGGTATGGCCAACCCCCTGCCTGTGAAGCTCATCCGGGACTTTGCTTCCAAGGTGAAAAAGCTGGTGGTAGTGGAGGAGCTGGACCCCATCATTGAGGACCACTGCAAGGCCCTGGGCCTGGAGGTCACCGGCAAGGACGCGCTTCCTCTGGAGGGTGAGTTCTCCCAGAATCTGGTGGCCCAGAAGCTGGGCGGGAGCGTTCACACCGGCAGAGCCCTGGAGGATGCCATCCCCCCCCGTCCCCCTGTCATGTGCGCCGGCTGCCCCCACCGGGGACTGTTCTATACCTTGAACAAGAATAAGTGTACGGTCCTGGGGGACATCGGCTGCTACACCCTGGGCGCGGTGGCCCCTCTGTCCGCCATGGATATGACCCTGTGCATGGGCGCTTCCGTCTCCGCCATTCACGGCTTTAACAAGGCCCTGGGCAAGGAGAGCGAGGGCAAGACGGTGGCCGTCATCGGCGACTCCACCTTTATGCACTCTGGCATGACGGGTCTTGCCAACATCGCCTATAACCAGTCCAACTCCACCGTCATTATCCTGGACAACTCCATCACCGGCATGACCGGCCACCAGCAGAACCCCACCACCGGCTA
>JAXWVI010000042.1:0-2717 GCA_037245165.1 bacterium | reverse complement strand
GCCAGCCTGTCCTTCCTGAGCCTTGGTGCGCAGCAGCCCACTCCCGAGTGGGGCCTGATGATCTCCGAGGGACGTGCGTTCTTCCCCGACAAATGGTGGTGCTGCATTTTCCCCGGCATTGCGATTTTCCTCACCGTATTGAGCTTCAACCTCCTGGGTGACGCCATTCGCGAGATTCTGGACCCCAAGACCCGCAAGCGTTAAGGAGGTACGGATATGGCTTATTTTGAAATCAACAGCCTTCTTGTGAAGCACAAAAGCTATGAAGGCATTAAGACCGTTTTGGATATTGACCATCTCGAGATTCAAAAGGGCGAGACCTACGGTATTGTAGGTGAATCCGGTCAGGGCAAAACCGTTCTGGCTCTGACGATCCTGCAGCTGCTCCAGACCCCGCCGGGCTTCATCGAAAAGGGTGAGATCATGCTGGACGGCGAGGACCTGCTGAAAAAATCCACCAAGCAGATGCAGCGTCTCGTCCGCGGCAGCAAGGTGGCCATGATCTTCCAGGATCCCATGAGCTGCATGAACCCCGTCTTTACGGTAGGCAGCACCATGATTGATGTGCTGCGCCGCCACAACAAGGGAATGAGTAAAAAGACTGCGCAGAACAAGGCAGTTAGTCTGCTGGAGGAAGTCAAGCTGGCCGATGCAGAGAGCGTGATGGCCAAGTATCCCCATCAGTTGTCCGGCGGTCAGCGCCAGCGAGTGATCATTGCCCTGGCCCTGTGCTGCGGCGCGGAGTTCATGATTGCGGACGAACCCACCCGCAACCTGGACGTGACCATTCAGGCAAGTGTGCTGAAGCTGCTGAAGGACCTTCAGCGCAAGCACAACATCACCGTTCTGTTCATTGCCAACAACATGTCTCTGGTATCCGCATTCTGCGACAAGGTTGCTATTCTTCATGACGCGAAGATCATCGAAGAGGGCCCTGTAGGCGAGGTTGTGCGGAATCCCCGGCAGCCCTACACCAAGCTGCTGGTAGATGCGGTAAGCACCCGGAGTGCAGCGGAGCCTGTGGATGCGGACGCCCCTGTCCTGCTACAGGTGGAGCACCTGAAGAAGTACTTCCACATCAACGACGATATCAAAAAGCAGAAAAATCTGACTCTGAAAGCCGTGGACGATGTCTCCTTCCAGCTGCGCCGCGGCGAAGTGCTGGGCATCGTGGGCGAGTCGGGCTGCGGCAAGTCCACGCTGGTGAACACCATTCTGGACCTGTTTGAACCTACCGACGGCAGGGTGTACTTTGAAGGTGTGGATGTATTTGAAGCCGGCAAGCGCAGCGGCAACGCTTTCAAGAAGAACGTGCAGATTGTCTTCCAGGATCCTTACTGGTCTCTGAATCCCCGCTGGCTGATCAAGGACATCGTGGCGGAGCCTCTGGATGTTTACGAAAAGCTCAGCGAAAACCAGCGTCTGGCCCGTGTCAAAGAGCTGTTGTCCATGGTCGGTATCGCCGAGGATGCCTGCTACAAATATCCCCATGAGTTTTCCGGCGGCCAGCGCCAGCGCATTGCCATCGCCCGTTCCCTGGCCTCCAATCCCAAGTTGGTGGTGCTGGACGAGCCCACCAGTTCCATCGACGTGTTCAGTCAGGCACAGATTCTGGATCTGATCAAAGACCTGCGCCGTCAGTTCAACCTGACCAACATCCTGATCAGTCACGACCTGGGCGTGGTTCACGAGCTGTCCAATAAGATTGCGGTCATGTACTTGGGACACATCGTGGAATTCGGCCCCGCAGAGGAAGTGTTTACCAATCCCCGTCATCCCTATACCCAGGCACTGTTTGATTCCATTCCCAGTATTGATGCGGAGGGCATTGACAGCCTGAAGACCCTGGAAGGCCAGATTCCCAGTCCCATCAACCCGCCCAGCGGCTGTCCCTTTCATACCCGCTGCGCCAAAGCCTGTGAAGTTTGCTCTCAGAAAACGCCGGCACAAACCGTGGTTGGAAAAGACCATATGGTCAGCTGCCTGCTTTACAAGGAGGAACATGCATGAAACGGAAAGTAGGTCTGATTTGCATGGGCAGCCGGGAAAACCGCCCGAACTGGACGGATTTCATTTCCCTGCTGGAGCCGGAACTGGATGTGGAAATGCTGGGCGTGCTGGACGATTTGACCGAGGCGGAGGTCGAAGCGCAGTTCTCCTTCGCACCCGGAGAAAATTATATCGTCACGGAGATGCCCTGGGGCTCTACGGTCCATATCAGTGAAGAGAAAGCCAAAGCCGTTGTTCTGCGCCGGGCGCAGGAGCATTTTGCCAACGGAGCAGACACAGTTTTGGTGCTGTGCACCGGCGATTTCGACCGGCCTCAGGTGCAGGGCAAGCTGTTCCTGCTGCCGGAGGACCTGATGTTTGGCATTCTGAGCGGTCTGCGCCAGAAGCGTATGGGCTTTATTGTCCCCGAACCTGACCAGATACCCAGCTCCCTGGCGCACTACGCCGACCTGAATCCCGTGATCAAGGCGTCCTCCCCCTACGGGAGCATGGAGGATCTGGCCCGCACGGCTGCCTTGTTCCGGGATGAGCCGGTAGATGTGATCGTCACTGACTGCATGGGCTTCACTGCGGAGATGGGCCGCATCGTGGCGCAGGAGAGCGACATGCAGGTGCTGGTACCCCGTCTTGTACTCCCCAAGCTCATCAAAGCACTGCTTTTGCAGCAGTAAGCCGCCGAAAGCGGAGGAATTATCATGAAAAATCTG
>JAXWVI010000041.1:0-2813 GCA_037245165.1 bacterium | reverse complement strand
ACATACAGGGGCCGGGCGAACTCCGGAATCTGCCTGCCTTTGCAGCCAATTATGGCCCAACTGCACTGGCGATTATTGACACGTTCTTTTACCCGGAATACAGCGCGAAAATTCTGGAGCTGTTTCAGGCCGCAGGCATGACCGCCTGGACCGTGGAATTTTCCGGTGCCTCCTCCGACGAAGCGCTGGAGCGGCTCATCGCTTTTTGCCATACGCTTCCTCAGATCCCCGATACCTTCATCGGCATCGGCGGCGGACAGACTTGCGACATCAACAAGGCCGTGGGCGCCACCTTCCGGAAGGCCTTTTTCAGCGTTCCCACAGCTCTGACCACGGATGCTCCCACCTCCACCCATACCATTATCAATAATCCCCATGAGCAGCCCCGCCTCATGGTCCACTACAAGAACCCGGACTATGTGGTGGTGGACACGGAGATCACGGTACAGGCCCCTGCGTGGATGATGGTCTCCGGCATCGGCGACGCGTTGGCTACCTATATTGAGGCCCAGGCCTCCTTCGCCAACAACAATGTCTGTAATGCCGGCGCCGGCGATTACCGCCCCACCCTCATGGCAATGTCTGCTGCCAAACTGAGCTATGACATTCTGCTGGAAAAGGGCCGCAGCGCCATCCGGGCCGCCCGGCAGCATCTGCGCACCCCGGCCTACGAGGATGTGGTGGAAGCCACGGTCCTGCTTTCCGGCCTGGGATTTGAGTGCACCGGCGTCTCCATTGCCCACGGCCTGCAGGCCGGGTTCCATGTGCTGCCCGTCAAGCCGCTGCTGCACGGAACCGGTGTGGGATACTGCACTCTCATCCAGCTGATCGTGCAGAATGACAGCCGCTTTGCGGAGATTTTCTCCTTCTGCCGGGATATCGGTCTTCCGGTCTGCACCCAGGATCTGGGCCTGACCGCGGAAAACCGGGACGAGAGCATCTGCGCTCTGGTAGACGAGGTCTACGGCAAGCGTTGGAACGTTGCCAACGTGCCCCACTACTTCTCCCGCCAGACTTTGATTGACGCGATTTACTACCTGGACACCTATGCGGCCGAACAGGCCTGCGACAAATAAGGAAAGGCCGGAGTAAACAAGCTGAATCGATTCGATATTAAGGGGAAGAAAGCCATCGTCACGGACGGCACCCGGGGACTGGGACACGGCATGGCCGAAGGACTGCTGGAAGAAGGCTGCGAAGTGGTCATCGTCGGCAGCTCCGAGGGCGTCCACCGCGTCGCAGAGGAATTCCACAGCCGCGGCTTTGCCTGCCATGGCGTCCAGGCGGATCTGGGCAGCCGGGAGCAGACCCTGGCATGCTTCCGCTCCTGCATGGAGCTGTTGGGCGGTGATCTGGATATTCTGGTCAATGCCCACGGCATCCAGCGGCGTCATCAGCCGGAGGAGTTCCCGCTCTCTGACTGGGACGATGTCATCAGCGTCAACCTGAGCTCCGTATTCGTACTCTGCCAGGAAGCCGGACGGGTCATGCTGCCCAAGGGCCGGGGCAAGATCATCAACATTGCCTCCATGATCTCCTTCTTCGGCGGCCAGACCATTCCCGCCTATGCGGCCTCCAAGGGCGGCGTTGCCCAGCTGACCAAGGCGCTGAGCAACGATTGGGCCGGTAAGGGCATCCAGATCAACGCCATTGCTCCCGGCTACATGGCAACGGATATGAACACTGCCCTGATGGATCCCGCCAATCCCCGCTATCAGCAGATCACCGACCGGATTCCCGCCCACCGCTGGGGCACTTCGGACGACATGAAGGGCATCTGCGTATTCCTGGCTTCCCCTGCCAGCGACTATATCACCGGTGCCGTCATTCCGGTCGACGGCGGATATCTGGTAAAATAACAAAAAGGAGAACTTCCCATGAAGATCACAAACTTGAATCTCTATCTTGTACGGCCCAGATGGTGCTTTTTGGAAATGGAAACCGATGAGGGCATTACCGGCTGGGGTGAGCCGGTGCTGGAAGGCCACTGCGACGCCGTGAAGGCCTGCGTGGAGGAAATGAAGCCCTACCTCATCGGTCACGACCCCTCCCGGATTGAGGATATCTGGAGCACGATCTACCGTGCCGGCTTCTACCGGGGCGGCGGCGTGCTGATGAGCGCCATCGCCGGTATCGACCAGGCCCTGTGGGATATCAAGGGCAAGGTCTTCCAGGCCCCGGTCTATCAGCTCATGGGCGGCCCGTGCCGGGATTCCATCCGGGTCTACTCCTGGATCGGCGGCGACCGTCCCGCCGATGTGGGCCAGGCTGCTTTGGAAAAGAAGAACGCCGGTTTCACTGCCGTCAAGATGAACGCCACCGAAGAGCTGCAGTTCATCGACTCCTATGCCAAGATTGACGAGGTCCTGGAGCGGGTGGCCAGCATTCGGGAAACCTGCGGCAAACACTTCGGCATTGCCATTGACTTCCACGGCCGGGTCCACAAGCCCATGGCCAAGGTTCTGGCCAAGAAGCTGGAGGAATTCGACCCCATGTTCCTGGAAGAGCCCGTTCTGTGCGAGAACATGGAGTACTTCCCGGAAATCGCTGCGGCCTGCAACATCCCCATTGCCACCGGCGAACGGCTCTACACCCGCTGGGACTTCAAGCGCCTGCTGCGCACCGGCGGCGTGGATAACATCCAGCCGGATCTGTCCCATGCCGGCGGCTTGACCGAGGTCAAGAAGATCGCCGCCATGGCCGAGGCCTGCGACGTGGCTCTGGCCCCCCACTGCCCGCTGGGTCCCATTGCCCTGGCTTCCTGCCTGAATGTGGACGCCACCTGCTACAACGCTGCCATTCAGGAGCAGAGC
>JAXWVI010000040.1:0-10734 GCA_037245165.1 bacterium | reverse complement strand
ACAGTTCCATGTTTTGGCTGGGCCGGAGTTATCGGGATGAAGGATTCCGCTGTCTTTATTGGTGCGGCGCGCTTTTAACCGGGGTGACTGTCGCTTTCACGGGTGAAAAAAAGCGTTCCCCAGCCCAGACAGACAAGAGACAATAGAACCATCCCCCGCAAACCGATTGATATTTGTGTGACAGGAGGAAACAACATGTCTTATCACGAGACAGAGCGGGCCCAGGTACTGGCCGAGGCGCTGCCCTATATTCAGAAATATTACGGAAAGACCATTGTGGTCAAATACGGCGGAAACGCCATGATTTCCCAGGAGCTGCGCCACGCCGTCATTTCCGACATCGTACTGCTGGCTCTGGTGGGAATCCGGGTGGTGGTGGTCCACGGCGGCGGCCCCGAGATCAGTGATATGCTGAAAAAGGTGGGCAAGCAGTCCAAATTTGTGGATGGCCTTCGCTACACCGACGAGGAGACGATGGATATCGTCCAGCAGGTGCTGTGCGGCCAGGTGAACAAGGACCTGGTGGCCACCATGAACCGTCTGGGCGGTCGGGCTCTGGGCCTGTGCGGTCTGGACGGCGGACTGTTCCAGGCCAAAAAGCTGGACGAGAAATATGGCCTGGTGGGAGAAATCCACCATGTGGACCCCAGGCCGGTGACCGACGCGCTCTCCAACGGATATGTGCCGGTGGTGTCCACCGTGGCCCAGGGTACGGATGCGGAGGTGTCCTACAATGTGAACGCCGACACCGCAGCCGCCAAGCTGGCCATCGCCCTGGGGGCGGAGAAGCTCATCCTTCTCACCGATGTGCGCGGCCTGCTCCGGGACCCCAAGAACGAGGATACGCTGATTTCCGAGCTCCAGCTCTCCTCCGTCCCCGCCCTGGTGCGGGAGGGCGTGATCACCGGCGGTATGATCCCCAAGGTGAACTGCTGCGTCGAGGCGGTGCGCTCCGGCGTGAAGTCGGCCACTATTCTGGACGGCCGGGTGGAGCACTCCATCCTCATTGAGCTGCTGTCCGACGCGGGCATTGGCACCATGCTGATCCAATAAGGGAGCGCATGTCTCCGGTAAGGCGGTTTGCCGCCTGAATACATAGAAAGGGGCCAGCAACATGACCTTTGAAGAAATCAAAGCCCTGGACGAGCAATATGTGATGCACGCCTATGGGCGCTTCCAGGTGGCCATTGACCATGGCAAGGGGGCCACCGTTTGGGATGTGAACGGCAAGAAATACATTGATTTTACCGCCGGCATCGGCGTGTGCTCTCTGGGCTATGCCGATGAGGGCTGGCAGAAGGCCATTGCCGATCAGGCCGCCAAGCTGGGCCACATCTCCAATCTGTTTTATACCGAGCCCTATGCCAAGGCAGCCCAGAAGTTGTGTACCCGCACCGGCATGTCCAACGTCATGTTTGCCAACTCCGGTGCGGAGGCCAACGAGGCCATGATCAAGCTGGCCCGGAAATACTCCTATGACAAGTATGGGAAGGGGCGGGGAACTGTCATCACCCTGCACAACTCCTTCCACGGCCGGACCATTACCACCCTGGCCGCCACCGGACAGGACAAGTTCCACGACTACTTCTTCCCCTTTACCGAGGGCTTCCGTTACGCCAACGCCAACGACTTGAACAGCGTGGAAGAGGTGGCGGGCCACGATGTGTGCGCCGTTATGATGGAGCTGGTTCAGGGGGAGGGCGGCGTGCTGCCCCTGGATGAGAAATTTGTCCGGGATGTGGCCGACCTGTGTGCCAAGCGGGACTGGCTGCTGCTCATTGACGAGGTCCAGACCGGCGTGGGCCGCACGGGAACCCTGTTCGCCTTCCAGCAGTATGACATTTCCCCGGATGTGGTTTCGTTCGCCAAGGGCATCGCCGGCGGGCTGCCCTTCGGCGGCGTGATGGCCAACGAGCGGTGCCGCAATGTCTTTACGCCCGGTACCCACGGCACCACCTTCGGCGGCAATCCTGTCTCCGCCGCCGCGGCCTGCTATGTGCTGGATCGGATTGACGACGCCCTGCTGGAGCAGGTGAAGGAAAAAGGGGCCTACATCCGCCAGGCCGTAGAGGCTATGAATCTGCCCTGTCTGGGTAAGACCCGGGGGCTGGGTCTGATGATCGGCGTGGAGGTGAAGGGGGAGAAAACCAACCGGGAGTTGGCTGCCGCCCTCATTGAAAACGGCCTGCTCTGTCTGACCGCCGGCCCCGGTCTTCGGTTCCTGCCCCCCCTGGTCATTACCAGGGAGGAGATTGACCAGGCTCTGGCCATCATCCAGAGTACCCTTAGCCAGTTCAAAGGAGTGCAAGCGCAATGACAAAAGATCTGTTAAAGCTGCTGGACCTGTCCAAGGAGGACATTGTCCAGATTCTGAATACCGCCGACCAGCTGAAGTACGACCAGAAGCACCGCATCCCCCACGACTATCTCCGGGGGAAAACCCTGGCCATGATTTTTGAAAAAAACTCCACCCGGACCCGGGTGTCCTTTGAAACGGGGATGTTCCAGCTGGGAGGCCACGCCCTGTTCCTCTCCGGCAAGGAGAGCCAGATTGGCCGGGGCGAGCCGGTGGAGGACACAGCACGGGTGTTGGATCGGTACTGTGACGGAATTATGATCCGTACCTTTGGGCAGGATGAGGTGGAGAATCTGGCCCGGAACACCAAAATTCCCGTCATCAACGGACTGACTGACTTCTGCCACCCCTGTCAGGTGCTGGCCGACCTGCTCACCATCCGGGAGTATAAGGCGGTGCTGGAGGGACTGAAACTGTGCTATATCGGGGATGGCAACAATATGGCCAACTCCCTGATTGTAGGCGGTCTGAAAATGGGCATGGAGGTATCTGTGGCCTGTCCGGAGGGGTATGACCCGGACCAGAAGGTGCTGGATTTCACCAAGAGTGATCCCAGCCACAAGTTCTCTCTGTTCCGCACCCCCAAGGAGGCTGCGGTAGGGGCCGATGTCATCATCACCGATGTCTGGGCCTCCATGGGCCAGGAAGAGGAGCGGGCCGTCCGGGCCAAGGCATTTGCCGGATACCAGATCAACGACGAGCTGATGGCCCTGACCAACGAGGGCTGTATGGTCCAGCACTGTCTGCCCGCACACCGTGGGGAGGAAATTACCGCCCAGGTCTTTGAGGCCCACGCTCAGGAGATTTTTGACGAGGCGGAGAACCGGCTCCATGCCCAGAAGGCGGTTATGTACCTGCTGATGAAGGACCCGGACCAATAAGAGAAACCGTAAGCAAGGGGACATGAAGTCTGTTTTGCTGTTCAGCGGGAAAAGCCACGGCTTGCCGTGACTTTTCCCGCTTTTTTACGTAGAAAAGAGAAAAATATGTACGGTTTAAGCCGATTTTATACAACCTTTGTAAACTATTTGTATAACGATTTAATATAGCGCTATAATGCATGGTCAAAGCGACAAAGAAGAGGGAGGTCCATTGCAATACGGCCTGATGGAGAGTATAATAAATTTGCGTTAAAAAGCCGTTAAGAAAGAGAGAGGAGGTGGTGAGAACTCCCGGCGAACGGCTTTTTGACGAAGCCCGGTTGATCAAATACTGGATAAAGCTGTGGGTGTAAAGCGCCCTGTTTTTGAAAGGCTTTTCCAATCAAATGGAAACCGGACTATCTGTGTTAGGAGGGAACTATAAATGGGAAACAATACTGCATCCAATGCGAAAAGCGGCGCCAATATTCTGAAGTTTATTGTGCTCAATCTCATTGGTATCTTTATGTTCTTTGTCACCATCACCATTGGGGGGAGCAGTTCTATCCCCGTGGACCATGTGGTGACCGCAATCCGTAAAATCCCTTATTTTGATCTGGTGTATGGTGCGGCGATCGTTGTAATTGGCGCCGTTCTGCCCTTTATCCGTAAGACCTGGAACAAGGATAAGGTTACCATGGTCTTTTCATTCCTGAAACTGTTGGCCATCCCGTTCCTCATCGTGTGGTTCACCAAGGCAGGGCCTGCCCGGTGGTTCGATGACGACATGATGCCCTTTATTTATAACAAAGTCGTACTTCCTGTCACCTCGCTGGTGCCTGTGGGCGCCGTGTTCCTGGCCTTCCTCATCAATTACGGCCTGATGGAGTTCATCGGCGTGTTTATGAAGCCGGTTATGCGTCCCATCTGGAAGACCCCCGGCCGTTCCGCCGTGGATGCGGTGGCATCCTTTGTGGGCAGCTATTCTGTGGGTCTGCTGATTACCAATCGTGTCTATAAAGAGGGGTTCTACTCCACCAAGGAGGCTGCCATCATTGCCACCGGCTTCTCCACCGTGTCTGCCACCTTTATGATCGTGGTGGCCCGGACTCTGGGGCTGCTGGACCACTGGAACGTCTACTTCTGGTCCACTCTGGTCATTACCTTCATCGTGACCGCCCTGACCACCCGCATCTATCCCCTGAGCAAAAAGCCGGACACCGGCTATCATGGAATGCCCGTTGTCCCGGAGCCTGTTCCTGAGAAGGGCAAGCTCCTCTCCACCGCTTTGGACGAGGGCCTGGAGGCCTGTGCCAAGGCCCCCGGCATTGTGGATGGCATTGTCAAGAACTTTATTGACGGCCTGAACATGGCTCTGGGGATTGGCCCGTCCCTCATGTCCATTGGTTTCCTGGGGCTGTTGCTGGCGGAGTACACGCCTGTGTTCGATATCATCGGCTACATCTTTGTCCCCTTTGCCATGGTCCTGGGCTTTGGCTCTGAGGCCGTCATGATGGGCAAGAGCTGCGCCATCAGCCTGGCGGAAATGTTCCTCCCTGCCAATATCGTGGCCAATGCCTCCCCCATGTCCCAGTATGTGACCGCCATCGTCTGTGTATCAGAAATCCTGTTCTTCTCCGCCTCCATCCCCTGTGTGCTGGGGACCGACATTGACATCTCTCTGAAGGATATTTTGATCGTTTGGGTGGAGCGCATCATCCTCTCTCTGATTTTGGCGGCTCTGGTGGTTCGATTCCTGTTCCCGCTGATGGGCGTACCCCTGTAAGGAAAAAGCGCGGCCAAATAGAATGACAGAGGACGATATTCTACATAAAACAAAAAGAGAGCCTTACGTTTGTAAGGCTCTCTTTTTGCATATTGGTCATCGGGACAAGGGCCGACTCTGCTCCATTAAAATTTCCCGGCGCAGGGGGCGGTATACCGTAAAGTACATGGTCAAGCTGCTGGCCAGACCGCCGATTAATTGGGAGACTGCTTCAGCGGCAAATACGCCCATGGTCCCCATCCAGATGGGAAGGAGTACGGTAAGAGGGGCGTTGATGACGGCCTTGCGCAGCAGAGAGAAAAATATCGCCTGTTTGGCGTGACTCAGACCTACGAACACAGCCTGAGCCGCTACCTGGAGAGACATAAAGATAAACAATCCGAAATAGACCCGAAGAGCGGGAACGCCTTTGGCGATCACATCAGGATCATCGTTGAAGATAAAAATCAGCAGCTGAGGGAAGAGCATGGCTACCGCCCAGAAAACGGCGGCGTATGCCACAGTGACACCCACGGTAAACTGAATGGACTGACGCACCCGAGAGGGCTTGCCGGCTCCATAATTATATCCCATGACAGGCTGAGAGCCATTGGTCAGACCGTGGATGGGCATGATAAAGACTTCACGAAGGGAATTGATGATGGTCATAATGCCCACATACAGGTCGCCGCCGTAAGCTTGCAGCGTGGCGTTGCATACGACCTGGACCAGGCTGTTGGTCATGTTCATAAAGAAGCCTGACAAGCCAAGGGAAATAATTCTGCGCACTCTGTGTCCCTCAGGACGGAGACAAGACAGCCGAAGGCGAATCAGGGCTCTTTTCCCTGTGAGGAACAGCAGCACCCACACAGCTGAGATTGCCTGGGAAATGACGGTGGCCAGGGCGGCGCCCTTGACCCCCATATGGAACACAAAAATAAAAAGCGGGTCCAAAAGCAGGTTCAGTACCGCGCCGATGACCACTGTCATCATGCCGGTGGCACCAAAGCCCTGGGCATTGATGAAGGGATTCATGCCCAAGCTGACCATGACAAAGAGGGTGCCCAGCAAATAGATGGTCATATAGTCATCTGCATAGGGAAATGTATTGGCGCTGGCGCCGAACAGATAGAGAATGGGTTCTTTTAAAACCAGGAAAAAGGCGGTGACCGCAACACCTAACGCAATCAAAAGGGTAAAGGCGTTGCCCATAACCAGCTCCGCCTCTTTTTTGTCTTCCCGCCCCCGGCAAATGGAAAACAGCGGACCGCCGCCTGTGCCGCAGAGGTTGGCAAAGCCCATAATGATGGAAACAATGGGGATTGTGATGCCAAGCCCCGTCAGGGCCAAATGGCTGCTGCCGGGGAGTCTGCCCAGGTAGATCCGGTCCACCACACTGTACAATACATTGACCAGCTGGGCGGCCGTCATGGGGACGGCCAGAGACATGATATTGCGGGGAATACTGCCCTTGGAAAAGTCGTGTTCATTTTGGGCCACGGCCATGCCTCCTTCCTGAAAAATCATGGACCGCCGGCGCAAGACCCGCCGGCGGTCTGTGCAACTATGTGGGAAAAATTAAAGCGCCTGGATGTCAGAGATCAGAGCGTCGATGTCCTCGTCAGAGGTGGACCAGGCGACACAGAACCGAACTGCAGTGTGCCTGTCGTCAGGTTTGGACCACCAGCTGCTGACATACTTTTTGTTAAGCTTTTCCAGAGCCTCATCCGGGAGAATGGGGAACTGCTGGTTGGTGGGGGAGGGGATCAGCAGGGAGAACCCCTTGTCCAGAAAAGCTTTTTGCAGGCGCAGAGCCTGCGCCACAGCCTTTTGGCCGATCTGCTGATAGAGGCCGTCCGCCATCAGCGCCTCAAACTGCACGCCCAGCAGCCGCCCTTTTGCCAGCATACCGCCCCGCTGCTTGATGAGGTAGCGGAAATCTGACTTCAGCGCGTCGTTGGTGATGACCACCGCCTCGCCGAACAGGGCGCCCGCCTTGGTGCCGCCGATATAGAACACGTCGCACAGACGGGCCAGGTCGGGAAGGGTGATGTCAGAGGCGGCCAGACCGTATGCCATCCGGGCCCCGTCTACGAAAACGGTAAGATGGTGCTGATGAGCGGCCTGGCAGATGGCTTCCAGTTCCGCCTTGGTGTAGACGGTGCCCATTTCAGTGGGATGAGAGAGATAGACCATACCGGGCTGGACCTTGTGCTCCACGCTGGGGTCGGAGTAGTGGTCCCGGCAGAGTTTGTCAATCTGAGCGGCGGTGAGCTTGCCGTCCTCCGAAGGGACGGGCAGGACTTTATGGCCGGTGGCCTCTACCGCGCCTGTCTCGTGGTCGTTGATATGGCCCATCACCGTGCTGATGACCCCTTGGTGGGGGCGGAGGGCGGCGGCGATGACCGTCATATTCGTCTGGGTCCCGCCCACCAGGAAGTGGACGTCGGCCTGAGGGGCCCGGCACAGCTCCCGGATCATCCGGGCGGCGTTGGCACAGTGTTCATCCTCTCCATAGCCGGGGCAGGCCTCCAGGTTGGTTGCCGCCAAAGCTTCCATCACCTTTGGATGGGCGCCGGTGGCGTAGTCGCATTCAAAACGCCGCATAAAAAGACCCTCCTTTAACGCAGGATTGCGCCGCAGTCCTGCTCCAATACCTCTAGGATAGACTTCACGTCGGCATCGGCCTCCTCAGCGGTGAGAGAACGGTCGTCAGAGCGAAGTACCAGGTTGAAGGCCACCGACTTTTTGCCTTCTGCGACGCCCTTACCCCGGTAGATATCAAAGAGGGAGACTTCCTTCAAAAGGCCCCGAGCCCCCTTGCGGATGGCGGCCTCCAGAGCGCCCACAGTGATGGCCTCGTCACACACCACAGCGATATCACGGGTGACGGCGGGGAACTTGGGCAGAGGCACATACTCAGGGTCGGCGCCCCGGGCGTTCATCAGCTCGTCGAAGTTCAGCTCGGCGCAGTAGAGCTCCCCATCCACCCCATAATTCCGGGCCACCAGGGGGTGGATCTGGCCAAAGATACCGATGCAGTCGCTGCCGGACCACACAGTGGCGCAGCGGCCGGGGTGATAGGAGGCGTCGGAGGGGGCGCCGGTGGGACCTTCAAAGTGGATGTCTTCCGCTCGAATCTCCTTCAAAATGGCCTCGATGGCGCCCTTCATGGTGTAGAAGTCCATGTCCTCGCCGTAAGCGCCCATGGACAGGACCTTAGCCTCAATGGCCAGGCCGTCCTCACCGCCGGGGAGGTAGATGCGGCCCACCTCATAGAGCTTGGCGGACTTGTTGCGGTAGTTATAGTTCCGGGTCAAAATCTCCAGCATGGAGGGCAGGGTGGTGGTACGCATGATGGAGGTATCCTCGCCCAGAGGGTTGAGAATTTTAAAGCTCTTCCGGGCGGCATAATCCGCAGGCCAGAGGATCTTGTCGTAGTAGGTGGGAGAGATGAAGGAATAGGTGATGATCTCGTCATACCCGCAGGAGCGGCACACGCTGCCCAGGGTCTGCTCCAGCTTCTGCTCGGGAGAGTAGCCGCCCAGGGTGGTCTGGCCGCGCATGAGAGTGGTGGGAATGTTGTTGTAGCCGTGGAAGCGGGCCACCTCTTCCGCCAGGTCGGCCATGCCTTCCACGTCGCCCCGCCAGGAGGGGACGGTAACCTGGTCGCCCTCCACCTGGAAGCCTAGCTTCTTCAGGATGGAGACCATCTCGTTCCGGGGAATATCGGTGCCCAGCAGACTGTTGATTTTCTCCGGCTCCAGCTGGAGCACCCGGGGCTGGGGCACATAGTTGAGGATATCGATGGTGCCGGGCAGTACCTCGCCGGCCCCCAGCAGTTCCACCAACTCACAGGCCCGGTTGACGGCGGGCAGGGTGTTCAGAGGGTCCAGACCCTTTTCAAACTTGGCGCTGGCCTCCGTGCGCATGCCCAGGGCCAGAGCGCCCTTGCGGATGCAGGTTCCGTCGAAGCAGGCGGACTCAAAGACCACGTCGGCGGTGTCGGCGACAATCTCGCTGTTCTCGCCGCCCATGATGCCGGCCAGTCCCACAGCCCGGTGCTCGTCGGCGATGACCAGGTGGTTGGCGTTCAGGACATGGTCCTTGCCGTCCAGGGTGGTGAGATGCTCTCCCTCCTGGGCCCGGCGGACGATGATCTTGCCGCCCTTCACATAGCGGTAGTCAAAGGCGTGCATGGGCTGGCCGTACTCCAGCATGACGTAGTTGGTGATGTCCACGATGTTGTTGATGGGACGCACCCCCATGGAGCGCAGCCGCTCCCGCATCCACTTGGGAGAGGGGGCGATCTTTACATTGCGCACCATCCGGGCGGTGTACCGGGGGCACAGATCGGCGGCGGGGGTCTCCACGTCCAGCAGTTCCATCAGATTGCCGCTGCCTTCGCTCTTTACCACCGGCTCGTGGAGACGCAGAGGCTGGTCAAAGGTGGCGGCAGCCTCCCGGGCCAGACCGATGACACTGAGGCAGTCGGGGCGGTTGGGGGTAATCTCAAACTCCACCACATGGTCGTCCGCGCCGATCACAGGCTTCAGGTCGTCGCCGGGCTTTACGCCCTCCTCGTGGAGGATAAAGATGCCGTCGGGGATGCAGTGGGGGAACTCCGCCTGCTGGGCGTGGAGGTCGGCCAGGGTGCAGATGTGCTCCTTTTTGGTGTCCAGCGCCACCAGGTCACCGGCGTGGAGGTTGGGGCAGTCGGTGGACACGGAGACGGAGCCGCTGCCCACCTCGCAGGCGGCGGTAAAGGCGTTCACTCCATCGCAGCGCACGGCGGTAATTTTTGCGCAGACCACGCTGCCATAGATCTTATGGCCGGGCTGGATATCTGCGGGGATGGAGGGCTTGTCCGGGTCCAGAGGCTTATAGTCCCCCAGAATGGCGGCGGGGGTGATGACGGCGTAGGGGAAATCCCGCTCGTCCAGTCCCAGTTCGTAGAGGCCGCACATCATACCGTTGGACTCCACCCCACGGAGCTTGCCCTTCTCAATCTTTTTGCCGCCGGGGAGGGTGGAGTGGTCCATGGCCACGGGCACCAGGTCGCCCACATGGACGTTCCAGGCGCCGGTGACAATCTGGACGGTGCCGGCGGAGCCCACGTCGATCTGGCAGACCCACATGTGGTCGGAGTCGGGGTGGCGCTCCATAGCGGTGACCTGGCCCACGATCACATTGGAGATTTCCTCCCCCAGGTCGTGGGTCAGCTCCACCTTAGAGCCGGAGAGGGTCATAGCCTCGGCAAAGTCCTTGTCGGAGGCAGTCACAGTGACAAACTCATTGAGCCATTTTCTGCTTAAATTCATTGCTTCTACACTCCTTTCTCAGAACTGCTCCAGGAAACGCACGTCGTTTTCAAAGATGAGCCGCAGGTCGGCGATCTTGAACCGGCGCATGGCGGTGCGCTCCAGGCCGATGCCGAAGGCCCAGCCAGAGTATACGTTGGGGTCGATGCCGCTCATCTCCAGCACCTTGGGGTGAATCATGCCCGCGCCCAACAGTTCGATCCAGCCCTCGCCCTTGCAGGTGGGGCAGCCCACGCCGCCGCACTTGTGGCACTGCACGTCCATCTCACAGGAGGGCTCGGTAAAGGGGAAGTGGTGGGGGCGGAAGCGGGTCTTGGTGCCCTTGCCGTAGAGCTGCTCCACCACGGTGTTCAGGGTGCCCTTCAGATCGGCCATGGTGACGCCCTTGTCAATGACCATGCCCTCCACCTGGTGGAACATGGGGGAGTGGGT
>JAXWVI010000039.1:0-26588 GCA_037245165.1 bacterium | reverse complement strand
ACGAGGGTAGTGCTGGGGGTGTTGTAGAACGTAAGCGTCTGCGTGTCGTTGGGATTGACCACCACAGTCTGCGTCTGAGTAGCGGGGTCAATGGTATAGCCGGGGATGGTCTTGGTTTCCGTGACCACCAGTGTGCCCACCACGCCGTCGATCTGGATCTTGCCGTCCTTGTCCGTCACATACAGGCCGTTGCTGGAGATATAGCCATTTTCATCGGGGACGAATTCTCCGGTGGAAGTAGTTACTTTGAACGTAACGCCCTCCAGCGGCTCTCCGGTCAGAGAATCCCGCTTGTCGATAATAAGGGAGCCTGCTTTGGAATTTTTGATGACCACAGTTTGGGTATCGCCGTTCTCGCCAATGACTACATTGGTAGAGGGGGAGTCCATAACGTACCCCGACGGACTCTTGATCTCCGAGATGACATATGCCCCGGGGGCCAGGTTGGAGATGTGGATCTCGCCTGCCGAATCAGTGACAAAGATGCCGTTTTGGGTAAGAGTGCTGTCTCCGATCACCCCATCCAGGCCAACTTCGCAGCCAGCGGCGGTGGTCACGCGGAATTCAGCGCCGGGAAGGGGCTGGCCGGTGGCGCTGTCCCGCTTCTGGATGATCAGCTCTCCCTTGGGCTGGTTCTTAAAGGTCAGGCTGACGGTGCGCCCCTCCTTGATTTGGACGGTCTGCGACTGGGTATCAATGAGGTAGCCCGGAGGGGCCGCGGTTTCGGTGACGACCACGCTTTTTCCGGGCTTCAGGCCCTCGATGCGGATCTCACCGTTTTCGTCCGTCCGGTAGATACCGTTGCTGTCGCCAATCAGGGTCCCGTCCGCATACATGACCTTAAATTCCGCGTCGGGCAGGGTGACACTGGGGTTGACGGAGCAGACCTTGCGGATCAGGAGGATGCCGTCCGGCATATTCTCAAACCGCACGGTAACGACGCTCTGCTCTCCGCTGTCGGCCAGGAAGATGGTTTCCGAGGACTGGATGATGCTGTACCCATCCGCAGGGTCGATTTCTTCCAAAATATAGGTGCCGCTCTTGAGCCCGGTCCAGATGGCGGTGCCGTTTTTTCCGGTCACTTTCTGGCCGATAGTAGTTCCGCCCGTTCCGCTGGTTCCGCCGAGATAGCGTAGTTGGAACGTGCAGCCGGGCAGAGCTTCGCCGGTGACGGAGTCATATTTCTCGACGATGATCGCATTTAAGGGGACGTTTTGGAAGGTGACGGTCTTGCTCTCGCCACCATGGAGGATGACTTTCTGTGTGGTGGGTTCCTTCATTTGGAAACCCGGGGCCGGCTCCACCTCCGTGACGGTGTACTCGCCCGGGTAGAGTCGTTTGCCCTGCTCGTGGAGCTTGATCTCGCCATTTTCATCCGTCAGGATCTCCCCAAAGTCGATGCTCTCTGGGGCATCTGCCGCCTCACCTGTGGAGGTGTAGGTGACATGAAAACGCGCCCCCTCAATAGGAGCGCCGGCGATGGAATCTTCCTTATAAATCGTGAGTTCCGGGGCCTTGTGGTTCTTAAAGACCAGTTCCTTTTCGTCACCGGCATTCAGGGAGATCGTCTGAGTACGGTCGGCGTCCTTGTCCGGCAGGTAGTAAGGCGAGGGGACGGACTTCTCCGTGATTTCATAGGTGCCGGGGGCCAGCCGGAGGGTAACGGTGCCGTCCTGCCCGGTGGTCACATCATTCTGGTAATCGCTATTCACCCCTTTGATGGTGAATACGGTGCCGGGGATCTTGGTGTCCGGGTCGTCCGCGTCCACCTTGGCGATGGTGAGCTGCGGCTGCTTGAGATTATCAAAAATGAGCTGAGAATCAGCACCCGGCCCCAGCCAAATGATCTGGGTCGGTTCATCGGACACCACCCAAGGATCGGGAACCGATTTTTCGGTCACTTCGTACGTGTCAACAGGAATGCCCGTGAGCGTCGCAGTGCCGTCCTCCCCAGTCACCACGTCTTGATGATAGCCATGATGAACGCCTTTGATTTCAAAGGTAGTGCCGGGGATGACTTCCTTGGTCTGGCCATCCTGCTTGAGAATGGTCAGGTTTGGCAGCCGCTGGTCCACAGCGGTCACGGATATGGTTCTGCCGCCGTCCACATCAGCCTGATCCACATGGACAACAACAGGGTCCTGGAGCTTGGCAAAAGGCTCCGGCACGGACACCTCAACGAAGGCGAATGTTCCTGCGGTGATATTGGGGACGGTGATGGTCCCATCCGGCCCAGTGGCTTCTGTGCCGATGAGCTGCCAATCCTGGAAGATGTTAAAAACGGCTCCCTCCAGCGGATTTTCCGAATCATCTAGCTTCAAAAGCTCGAGTTTAACCTTCGCGTCATCCTCGAAAACCAGATCGACGTCGTTCTTTCCGTCCCAGAAAAATTCCTGCTTGTTTTTGTCCGGGTCGGCGTTGAGGGTGTATCCCGATGGTGGAGTGAGCTCCGTCGCCACAAATGACCCGATGGGCATGGTATCCCAAGGGACATCCTCCAGATAGCCGCCAGAGCCGGTCACATAAGTACCTGTAAAGCTGTTGTCTACGCCTTCAATCTTGATGACCGCGCCGGCGAGTCCCTTGGAGGGATCGTCGGCATCGACTTTGCGGATGCTGCCCTCCCCGGTGACGATAGGTGTGTTAGTAAAAGTCACTGTAACGGTGGTACCGCTGTCTCCTGGAAGGACAACATATTGCGGGCCCGCATTGTCGATTTCGTAGCCCTCCGGGGGGGTCAATTCCAGGATTGAGTACGTCGATGCTTCCAAGTCTCTTAGAGTGAAGGTCCCGTCACTTCCGGTTACAGCTTCTCTTGAGTAACTTCCATTTGCGTTTTGTACGAGAAACCTTGCTCCAGGTAGCCCCTTATTAGGATTGGTAGAATCCACCTTTTTGACTGTCAATTCATAGAGTTCTCGAGTAACGTCTAAGTCACCGATAATAATTCCTTGAACTCTGTCGGCTGGATGAGAATTGGAACCGGGACCAGCATATGTATATTGATAGGCTTCGCACTCGCCCCAGACGCCTTGCTCACCGAGATCCAGTATGTACTGGGCACGCTCCCGAAGGGACATCCCATCCACGACCTCGTCAATGCTGGTGTAGCTGGTATGCTGTAGATTGTTGTAGACGTACATGAGCTCCTCGGCGCATACCGCCGCCGGGTCGTTCAGGGTACCTTGCTTATAGCGCCAGATCACAGCCTGTACCCAGGCGTTCATAGTCCAGGTGTAGTCAGATCCCCAGACCTGATCCACGCCAAGCGCTTTGGCCTGGTCAGTAAAGATCCCTCTGGAGTGAGCATAGTAGTAAGCCATCATGATCTTGACCGTAGGGTCGTTAATCGGCTGCGGACTATCCCACTTATGTCCTTCCAGGGACCAGCCCATCTCTTTGTCGTGATCCGCACAAAAACCGATGATGCTGTTCCCGCTATAATCAAAACGCATTTGATGAAGCCAGCAGGTGTCAAGCGCTGGCGACTCATAATGGACGCCGTTATGGGTGCAGTCCTCCATCGTGATAGTGCTGGGAACACTGGTGGCTGCGGCGAAAGCCGTAGTAGGTACGAGACCCAACAAACATACAAGTGTTAGCAGCAACGAAATAAGACGTTGTTGTACGGATCGGACTTGCTCTAAAATTTTCATACAGCGCACTCCTTTTCAAAAAATGGTTTGAAAAAAGCCTTCCAGCAATTTTGCTGGAAGGCTTTTTAATAGGAATTGTATCATCCATATGCGTTAAGGGTACCTGGGGTTCCGATAAATAGGTAACAATAAGTTATCCCATCATAACGCGCCACACCGACTCCCATACAATCCCCACGCGCATCAATCATGGTCTGAAAATGCCCCTCAGAGTTGACCCAATTATTTACAGCCTTTTGTGCGGCATTCGTCTCAGATGCGCCAGTAAATACAGTTAAATTTGAGCCAAATCCATGGGGATAGCCATAGGCAAGTGCAAAACCACATTCTTCTTTTGCGTGGTGCCAAGTGTATCGCTGAGAAGCGCTTGCCTGTGCAGCATTCATAAGGGACTGGTTGACCACCAACTCCGGCACACCGTTCTCGCGCCGGATGTCATTGACCAGCACGATGATTTCTTCCCGGATTTCCATATTGGCGTCCAGATCCACCGGATAGCTGATGGAGGGTTCAGGGGTGATGCTGCCCGTCACCGTGATAGTCAGCGATCCTTTTTCCCCGCCTGTGGTTGTGACGGTAATGGTGGCCGTACCGGCGGCTTTTGCGACCGCAACCCAGTTGCCGGTCACCTGTTCCACATCAAGAACGGCCGGGTCGCTGGACGCCACGGTATATCCTGTTCCGGCATTGTTAATAATCAGTGAGCTGCGATCTCCCGTGGGGAGGGAGGACCCCTTATAGCTCCCAATTCTCACGGCGTCCGCATTCCCGGTAGGAGGGGACTCTTGCTCCGTCCCAGCTAGCGCCCGGTAGAGCATAACAGCCAGATCGCCGCGGGTCACTTCGGTTTTTTTTACGGTTTCCGCTGAGGTCAGGCCCAGATCAAGGGCTGTTCGGCAGGCGGTGGAATAGTCCCAATCAACATCAGGCAATTCCATATATCGCAGCACAACTGTGCAGGCCGCCGCAGGGGTCACGCCGTCATCAGCGCCAAATGCTCCCGTATCATAGCCAAGCATCAGGCCGTTGGTATAGCAGTAGCCCACATAGGGTTTGGCCCATTCCGGTACGTCCGAAAACTTACATTGACCGGCATAATACGTCAGGTCGGTCTGGATATACTCCAAATCTCCGTTCAGACGGGTCAGGACAGTGGCCAGCTGGGCCCGGGTCAGCCCGGACTCCAGATGCATTTCGCCATTCGAGTCACCAAGCATGATGCCGTGCTGGAAAAGGTAAGCGGCAGCCGTTTCGACTTCGGTTTCTGACTCCGCTGCCAGCGCGGGGATACTCAGCGACAAGGATAGTACAACGCACAGCGCCGCGCTCAGAATCTTTCTCATGCTGTCTCACTCACGCTCCTTTCCGGTAAAGAGTGGTGCAGGCGCTCAGGCACAGCTGCCTGCGTTCCTCCTCGTAGACGCAGCGCTCAAATTGATAGATCCCCCACAGTTCAATCTGCTCCGCCAGTTCCGCGGGAACATCGAACGTAAGGTCCATACGCATTTTGATGGCGTCGTACTTCGGATTTCGGTTTGGTTTCTGTACCATGCTTCGACGCTCCTTTGTTTTAGAATTTCCTTTCAGATATTTTGAGCATAATACAGAACCCTACCGCTGTCAAAGGATTATTTTAAATCCCTGCGCCGCCAAAACGCGAAAACCAGACCACCTCCCTCGGACTCTTTGCGGCGCAAGAGTTTTAGTCTACTTCGACAGCCTGGACGCAGACCCGTTTCTCCGGGTGGTTCGCCAAACAGGTCGTGAGGGTGATGCGATTGTCCGCCGTTGACTGGAGGTAGCTCCAGTCTGTGCTGGAGATTGTTTTGACCATGGAGACGGCATAAGTACGGGTACCATAAACAGTGGTATAGGTGATCGTATCCCCAATCTCCAGATCCTTGATATTACCGATCACATAGCGCGCCCCTCTGTTATGTCCACAAAGGGCAATATTTCCATCCCAGGCAGACGTGGAAGAATAATGACCAAGCCCTTTTCGCATACTGGCGCTGGTTTCGCCCTCCCACACCTTCATGTTGATCCCCAGGGTTGGGATCTTGAGGGTCCCGATGCTGCCGTCCGAGCGCTCCATGCCTTCCGTGCTGGTGTAGGCCGGCTGCGTAATAGCCGGAAAATCATCCAGACCGGGAATATCCGCAATTTCCGTAACGCCCGATCCTATCCCGTAGCCGCCTCCGGTCACAGTGGCCACCTCGCCCTGAAGGCCGGGGAGGCGTGCCCGTTCCATAATTCCGGTCTGTGTGGTGGAGAGGACGCCAAATTCCAGTTCCGGGATCTGATAATCCACCACATTCGGCCCGCCATAGTTGTACTGTGACCCGTAGACGTCTTCATAGGCGCTGGACGGATAATAGTCGGCCGGAGCATCCGTTGTAAACGAGTAATCTGCCGCATGGGCGCTGACGGTCAAAGAGAGTACCGCAGTTACCATTAGTACCGCAGATAAAAACCGCTTTGTATGTTTCATGTCTTTCCCTCCTCTTCATCCTGCTCTTCATAATCAACTTCCGGCTCCTCCTGTGCGGCCTGGAGTGAATTGAGCCGTCTCCTGGAGCGGAAAAGCAAAACGCCAAGAATAGCAGCGGCAATCAGGCCGCCGCCAGCCAGAAGGAAGGGCCACGTTGTAGACAAGCCCTCTCCAATAGCGCTGATTACTCCGCTCCCAGCAGGGGCTTCCGTTCCCAGATACGTCAGTTCATAGGTAACGCTCTCCACTCCGTCACGGGTGACCTCGCCTACATATTCCACTGTGGTGATGTACCCGGTCGCCGCGCTGTAGTAAGATTTCCCAGTGTAGGTAGCCACCGCCTGATAGGAGGATGGGGCGAGCACGTCTCCCACAAGATCAGTCCCGATGACCTGCCAATCCACATTTGCCAAGTTCAGCGTGACGCCGTTTTTGACGGTGGTCGCGGGGACATAGGACATATCGTTGCGATCCAGAGGGCCAATCGTCTTTGTCTCCGATAGGGTGGAGCTTCTGCTTGCATAGCCGGCAGCTTCCGTATGAAGGCTGGTGTGGTCCAGCGACAGAGTGCCGGAGTACAGGCCATCATCGTATTCCAGTGTGGGGGCCAACTGCTCCAAAATCACGGACAGGTCTTTTTTGGAGGTCTCTACCGTTACGGTCTCCGTATGCTGCTTGGACTCCTCTACATGATTTTCCACCTTGACGATATCTGCAAAGGTGTAGAGGTAGCCTTCCAGTTCAAACGGTTCTTCGATCAATTCCTGGGGATCATCACCGGGAGCGATGGTATAGGTCTTGACCACCTGTTGACTGCCGTTGAGGTTCTGCACAACGGTTTCCGTGGGGACCTCCAGAGCGAATGCATTCATGGGCAAGACCATCAGCAATGCCATAGTCAGTAAGACAATCCGTTTTTTCATACAGCGTTTTTCCTCCCTTTGATGAACAGGGCGGCCATAGCGGCAATTCCTGTCGCCGCAGCCGCGATTGCGAATGCTGCACATCGGTCTCTTTTCATTTGACTTCCTCCAGTACATTAAAATTTACCGCAAACTCCGGGGACTCCCGGATATTTGCAAGTATCTTGAGGGAATGCTCCAACGCCTTCATGGTGTCCCGGGGCTGCCGCTTGATGAAAGGCGTGAGCAAAATAATATCCCCGTCCTGAATCGTAAAAATAATTCGGACGAGGACCTTGCTTTTTTCCCGCAGTTCGTAGAACTGGCTGTATTTTTCCAAGACAAAATGCTTATAGTGGGGTTCTTTCAGATCACACAGCGGGATCTGAGAGAGCT
Source organism: bacterium (assembly GCA_037245165.1). Taxonomy (GTDB): domain Bacteria; phylum Bacillota; class Clostridia; order Oscillospirales; family Oscillospiraceae; genus Lawsonibacter. The sequence goes on along the minus strand of JAXWVI010000039.1, from coordinate 19,143 downwards.
GGAATATCTGCCGAAGCAGTTTCCGCCGTAGCTTCTCATCCAGGGAGAGGAGAAAGGCGGACAACGGAGCCGGTTGTCCCGGCGGTACATAGGTTTTGATCGCTCGTATCATGACATCACCCTGCTTCCTGTCGTATTAAATCTATAAGCCGTTTGATAAACCCCGCTGAAAAATGTGCAATCAGGTCCAGATTTCCGGCCATCCACCAAACAGGCTCCGGAATAGCGAGGTATATCGCGTCATAGGCCGAGCAGATATTCAAAAAAGACCGTCTGGGATTTTCTGTGCCAAGCCGCTCTGCCAGTTCAAGGCATATAGCGTTTACATTGCCCATGTCATCGTAAAAATCAAAGAGCGCATCATAGAACAAACCGGCATAGAGCCGTTCTATGACTGCAAGGGCGTCTTGTTCCGGGGCTCCCTCTGCGGTAAGGAGGCCCATATGCCGCAGACGCTCCGGAGCTGAGTCATCGAAGGGGTTGCATAAATTTTTGTTCATTGATAGACACCTCTTTTCGGACAAGCATAAAAAAAGCCCGGCGCCGCATACTGCGGCGCCAAGCTCCGGGAAAGCTGACCTTGTTTACTTTTTTATTCATCCAGCATGAGTTGTCCGTCCAATGCCTTCTGTTTAAGACGTTCCATCTGCTCCTTTTCTAACTGTGCAATACTCTTTTCAGGGGTGGGCAGGTCCTCGGGCATCGTACCTCCGATCTTTTCAATGGCAGCCCGTACCTCTTTCCCGACAGAATGGTGAGTCGCCGTCGCAGTAGCGGCATCACTGACCTCATCTTTCCGGAGTTTTTCTTCCGTTTGGGAAATACGAAACAGGTTTGCGACCAGTTCTGTACTTCCCATATAGTCAAGAATCTTTTGCCCAATGGCCAGTCCCTTCTTCTTGTGGATATCATCTACGGTCATCCCGCCATAAAGCCCCATATAGCCCGCATTTTGAAAAATTGCGAACTCCTCAGCTGTGATAACACCGGCATTCCTGGCAGTCTCAGCAAGCAGTTGGTTCCACTGTTTAATGTCACCGCGCACAACCAAGCGGCGGCTGTCTTCATCCAGCTGATTGAAGCGGTCGGCCACCTCCTGGCGGTAGGTCTGGATGGCGAAATAGGTCTGCCCCAGAGCGATCACTTCTTTACGGGGATCACCGTTCTGTACGATCAGATAGCAAGCGTAGCGGGAAAGCTCATAATCCAGAACGGGTTTTGTAGTCGCTCCGGCATTTACGATTTTCCTGACCTCGGGAAAATCGTAAACGACATCATGCCCGCTGTTCTCACAGGCAATCATGGCGCGTTTGATGACCTTGTGGAAATTCTCCCACTTGTTATAGTCAAGCACCATTGCCAATTCTCTGGCACACCAGTATTCACTCCCGTCCGGACGTGTCCGTTTGATGTCCTCAAAGCATTTATACTCTCTTGCGATTAAATCACTCATGCCAAGTTCCCCCATCAAGCAATGATTACTACTTTTTATGATATTATAGTCGATTTCGCCCGTTCCTGCAAGAATTGCAGAAACAGCGCCTCAATTTCCCGGTCGCTGCCCAGCTTGTCCAGATAGGGGGCAAACTTCCTGCGGTCAAAGGTGATCTTCTTCGGCGGAGCTGTCAGCTTTTTCTCTTCCTTGGCCCGCGCCTCCCGCCATGCGGCAAAAACAGCCTGTTTCTGTGCGGTGGGGGGAGGGCAGGCGCGGACGATGTACTGCATGGTGGACTTATTGATCCGGTAGCCCTCAACACTGCATATCTCTACAAAGGCCGCCTGGCTTTCTGCGTCATAGTCCGCCATCAGGTCCGCACAGGCGAGATTGAGCTGCTTAGGAGTGTTCTCCAGAATGTTCTGCAGCTCAGGAATCAGCTGTGTCAGCCGGATGACCTTGCGGATTTCATACTCCGTCACACCAAAGAACTCGGCCACCAGTGCGCGGGCAGAATACTTCTGGCGATTTTCGCCAGAAGTTCCAATCACCAGATCGGAGCGGTGCCCCTGCTGGTTTTTCACGTCCAGCAGAGCCTTGTACGCCTTGCCGCGTTCCATAATGCTCAGGTCTTGCCTCTGAATCAGGTTGGTAACTGTGGCAATCGTGATTGCGCGCGCGTTGTCCGCTTCCACGATCTCTGTCCCAATCGTTGTCCATCCGCTGATCTTGGCGGCCTCGACTCGGTTGTGGCCGGCCAGTATCTCATAACGGTCGGTACCGGGGATGCGGCGGACTATAATGCGAATCAGCAGACCTTCCTCTTGCAGTTGCTGAGCAAAGGCTTTGAGCTTGAGGGGAGGGTACAGTTTGAAGCCAATGTCCGCCGTAAAAAAAGAGTCGAGCTTGTCCAACGGCAGTTCGCAGATTTGGGCCGGAGCCGGCGGGGGCGCTCGCTGGAATATTTGCTGATAAGCGTCATCGCTGGTATGGAGTTCAGACGCCTGCTGTGAGGCTGCCATCCGGCGCTTCAGTATAGCATCCATACTCGTTTTAGCCAAGGTTTAACACCTCCCGGGCCAAGCTGCGGTAAGAGTCTGCGGCGGCGTTTTTGGGCGCATAGGTCAGGATGCTCTGCCCGGCCGCCGGACACTCCGCAACTTTGATCGAATACTCGATGGGGCGCTCGAAAACATGGATATCGTCCCCATAGACTTCCTCCACACTTGATCTCACACTTCGGCAGAGCTGAGGACGGGATTGGTACATCGTCAACAGAATCCCGGCAATCTGCAGGCGTGGATTGTACCTTGCCTTTGTATGCCGTATAATATCCATGACGTCTGGGACGCCTTCGCTGGCCAGAAAGTGAGACTGAACGGGGATGATGCAGTAGTCGGAGGCGGCCAAAGCATTGAAAGTCAATATTCCGTGTTTCAAACCGCAGTCGATGATGATGTAGTCGTACTTGCTGCACAGGGAAGCGACAATTCGTTCCATCATCTTTTTGCAGATGCGCTCGTCTCCGTCAAGTATGTGGTACTGCGCCGCCTGCAAGACCTGGAGCCTGGCACATGCGTCGCTTAGACGGCGGTTTGCTGGAATCAGGTCGGGGCCACAGGAGGTCTGGAGCAGCGCACGGTCGATGTGCATGACAAGATCTTCGGGGTAGTCAACGGCAGCCAGATAGAGGTTAGTCAGTGTGTATTTCAGTTCAGCGGGGGTATACCCCATCGCAGCAGTCAGATTTCCTTGTGGATCGCTGTCAATGAGCAGCACACGTTTTCCGGAGTCAGACAGTGCAGCACCGAGATTCAGGGTAGTGGTAGTTTTACCCACTCCACCTTTTTGATTGATGATTGAAATAACCTTACACATCATGTATAATTCTCCTAACAAGATAATTTATTTTTGTTCGATAGACTTCAAACAACACTAAGGCCAAATCGCATTTGCAATAGATTTGCAAAGCGGGAAAAAACGATTAAAAAAGGAAGGGAAAACATAACAAAATCGTCTTACCTAGTCCGTTTTGCAATAAGAGCCTGCAAGCATTGATATTACTGGGAAAAATGAAAAAAAGACCTCCGGATTATGGGTTTCTTATAATGAAACTCATAACCCGGAGGTCGGAGGTTCGAGTCCTCCTCCCGCAACCACATTGTGCGACCAAAAAAGATATCGCACCGAAAAAGCCCGGAACCATGCGGTTTCCGGGCTTTTTTCGTGTCCAAATTTTACTGCACAAGAAAAAGATATCATCCGGCCTTTCCCCTATGGGGTGAGGACTTGAACTAAATCCCGGCGCTTTTCAGCCCGCTTTCGAGGTGAAAATACGGAAATAATTCGTGTTCTCCAAAAAATATTTTGTTAATTTTTTGTGAACGAAGTGGATTGTACCAAAATGTAGTACAATCCACTTCGTTCTGAAGTTCTGTGGCCGTCACCTATATTCAGGTGGCGGCTTTTTTTATTTGCGCGGGCGTATAAATTGAAATGACTGGAGGTCTTTCTGATGGAGCATCACAACAAGATGGATAGAGAACAATTTTACCGAGAACTTTGCACGGTGCTTGGCCGGGAAGGCTTCACCACGCAGCCGGAGCAGGATGATCTTCTCCCGGTGGAATGGGATGGTCTCCCCCTCTGCCGGATCACAGAGGGCGGAGGGGTTCGCTACTGGCAGGAGGATGTGGCAACGGCGGAACGGGAACGAGCCTGTGAGCGAGTCACTGATCTGGCCTGCACAGTGCGGGAGTACATGACGCTGCTGGAACAGGCTCCGCCCCTGCAGGCCCAAAGCCTGACCGGCGACTACCGCCTGCTGGCCGACTTCAACGGCACAGTGCTGGCTGCCCACCCCACCCGGCTTGGCGTCCATTTCGTCACATGGGACTGGAGCTGTGACCGCACAGGTCTCAACCAAGGCCATTACTTTCAGGATAACTATACGGGAGCCAAGCAGGACTTCGCCATCCGTGCCGGTCTCGTCTCCAAACAGCTGATTTTTAACGAAGCACAGCTCACCGAAATCTATCGATGCTGCACCGACACACTGGATGCCGGAGTTGATTTGACTGTCGACCAGGAACAATGCATTAAAAGTGTTCAGGAACAGATCCTACGTGGAATGCCCAACATCCTGGAGCGCATGCGAGAGCAGGAGCAGCACTCCTTGGATTCTCAAAGCCAGGAACTGACCATGTAATACACCGAGCGCCGGAGTTTTAGAAATAAGACTCCGGCGCTTTTTTATTTCACCGAAAGGAGCACACCACCCATGACGCGCTACTTCATGAGAGATACCCCCTTATACCAGATGGAGCAGATGATGATGACCCCGCCCCATTTCAAGCCCAGAGGTCACGGCCTACGCCGACCTACATTTCACTATCAGTCTGAAGATGTCGATTGCCAGTACTGCACAAACTACTCAAAGGAAAATCCCTGCCCGCTGTGTGAATGCACTTGCCTGGGGGAACGAATCGAGACCGGGTCGCTCAGCCTTGCGAAAGTAATTGAGGACTGCCTCCGTGGCAAGCTGAGAATGAGGCTTTGGAAACGGTTGGCACAGGAGATCTACCCATATCCTCTGCAAGCCTTCCATTCTGACGAACACCGTAGCCGTTGGATGCACTGGCGAACACGTTGCCGCCGATTGTCGCAGCGCAACCAGGCCGCACTGTTTCTCCTGACAGCCTACGACGATATCTGGCGCAGGATGATCTGGAAGTTTGATGCCTGCGGATTTGATTTCCAGTCCCTCCGGCTGGCCGGCATCCAGCCGGAGCTTTACAGCGTTTATCAGGCGGCCAAAGCCATTTCCACCGGCAGCCAAAACATTACCATTGCCGATCTCGCATCCCCCGAATTGGTCACAGATGAGGCGTTCCACCTGATTATCTGCGCTCTGCTTCTGGCCAAGTACGGTGATGCGATTTTGAATTTTGAGAAAAAGAAAGGTGATGCAAATTGATCATGAAAGCAGTTCTGAGCAACGCCGACCACCCGGAATATGGTGTTGCGACGATCCCCCTGCCCATTCCCAGAAATCAATACGACCACTGCGTTGCGCTGTTGGAGTCACTGGAAATCGGCCATGTATCGGATGCCGACTGCCATGTGGACGCACTCGACAGCGCCTGGCCTGTGCTGTATCGGCTGGAAGGTGCCAGGGTCAATCTGGACGAGCTGGACTATCTGGCTAAGCGGCTGGACAGCTTTGATGTGGGCGAGTTTTCGCAATTTCAGGCCATGGCCGAAAAACTGCAGCTCACCAGCATGAAGGATCTCATCAACCTGACCTTTTGCTGCCAGCAGGCAACGGTGATCACGGACTTCACAAATTTGAAAGAGGTTGGCCGTGATCACTACATGAACATCCATGGCGGGTGTGCCAGCATGGAGGAACTGGAGCAGTTGGACGGAGAGGAAACCGCCATCTTGCTGATTGAGGGCAACGAGGGAACCATCACCCGCTACGGTGTGGTCTATGACAACGGTATGCAGCTCTCGCAGCTCTACGATGGAAAGCACCTGCCCTGCTATCACTATGAGGCCGATCTGACCGCTATCGGAATATCTTCCCGACAGGAACCGGAGAACACCCAAAATGTCACCTGGATATACCTCCCTGCCTCCAAAGGCCAGATTGAACGCGCCATGCAGCGCAGCGGCATTGCGCCTGAGAATAGGTGTCTTTGGATGAGTGAAAGCTCATTTCCCGAGGAAGTGGATGTGGTACTGGACTTCCGGTGCGAAAACATACACGAGCTCAATGAGCTGGCGCTGGTCATGGACAAGCTTTCATATGACGCCCGTGAGAAGCTGGGGGCCGCAGTCAGCATGGCCAAGCCGGAGTGCGCCGGTCAGATCCGGCATCTGGCGGAAAACCTGGATCTCTTTGCATTTGCCCCCGGCGCACATACCCCTGCGGAATACGGAAAATACATGATCCAGAAATCCGGTCATTTTGAGTATGACCCCAATCTGGACGAGTTCTATGACTACGAGCGGTATGGCCTGCAGCACATGGATCAGGAGTCCGGCGTGTTTACTGACCGCGGCTATATCGCCTACCAGGGTGCGCTGAGTCTGGAGGAACTGATGGCGGATGACCCGGCAGAAGCCTATCAGCGGGAACAGGACTTTCAGATAGGGGGAATGGCATGATCCAACTCTTCATGAAACGAAGCGGCAGTCCGGCCATTGTCCCGCTCCATTTTCCCGCATCGCATGACGCTATGACAGAAGCGGTCAGCCGGCTTGATGAGGCCAGCAGAACGGGCAAAACAGAGATCGTCGAGATCAAAAGCGTGATCGCTAATCTGCCGTCGTACCTCAGCGGGCTTGACCCCGATTCCAGAACGCAGCTTGCACAGCTGAATCAGCTTTCCAGCATCATTGCCAAAATGGACTCCCGTGAACGGAACATCTATGCCGGCGCATTGGATGGCAGCAGCATCAATGACCTGAGTGATATGATTCGTGTGGCGGAACAGGTGCCGGACTACATCCTCATTCCCAATGTCAATTCAGATGTGACACTTGGCCGTTATGTCGCTGTTGCAGGCCAGATTCAGGGCGATCCCAGATTCCCTGAAGCCGCCTGGCCCTACCTGGACTTTGCGAAGATCGGCGCAGAATACTATGCCGACCATGGCGGCGCCTATACCCATGCAGGCTATGTGCTCCGCAAGCAGGATGATGCGCTTGTCAGAGAGAAAAAGTCGAAGGTCCAGCTCGACCTCTCCTCCGCTAAGGCGCAAGCGATCGTCTGCCTTCCGGCAACGAAAGAGGAATTGGAGCGAGTAAAAAGAACACTGGGCATCGATTGTTTTGCCGAGGCAGCAATCACCAGAGTGTCGTTTTCTGTTCCCTATATGGACGAGCATATTCCCACTACAGGGGTCTGCGTGGAAGACGCAAACGAATTGGCCTGGGCAATTGAGGGGATGCAGTGTGACGATGGTGAGCTGCTGAAATATCTGTCGGTTCTTTCTGTGGAACAGCCAGGGACCATGCAGGAGGCGCTCCGCTATGCCATGAATCTGGACGACTACGAGCGCATCCCGGAGGACGCCTATGAATACGGGCAAACGGTCCTTCGGCGCATCGGTGCCGATGATGAACTGATCGATACCATCGACGGGTATATGGATTTCGAGAAGCTGGGCGAGGACGCCATGGTGGAGGACGGAGTCCGGCGCACGGAATTTGGCCTGATTCGCCGGTGCAGCAGCCCCTTTGCTGAGGAAACGCAGGCGATGGAGATGGAAGGGCTTTCCTGATGCCCCACGAAACCGAACTGCTCTGCGTAAAGCTGGCGGCGTATTCTCTCCTCGATATGCAGGTGACCTGAACAACACGATCCAATGATTGGGAGGAATGTGAATGAAGAAGAAAATAATGATCACAATAGCATCTATGGCGGCACTGGGAGCCGCTGTCGCCGGGTATCTCCACTTTTCCGGCAAGATGCCTTTTGGCCATAGCCATTTCCGCTGAGCTGTGGTATGTTGTGTAGCTATACCAAGGGGAAAGAGGTGAAATAATGAGCGTCAATGCGATGACTGAGGAGTATGAGCATATCGAGCTGTTTGGGAAGCCTGCCCTGTTCACCAATGCGCGAGTAGACACCCACACTGTGCCGGACGGTTGGCATGTATATGATCTGCGAGGCAGTGACAATGATCCGGGCTCACCCTGTACGCTGGAAATTCTGGTTGTGGTTAATCACGCTGGTTCTATCGTTGTGCCGGAACCGATTTCCTTTCCGGATAATCAGGACTACCGTGAGATTGGTGATGCGCTGGATTTTCTCGGCGATGAGATCACACTCACGGAATTTTGCAAACAGTATGGGTTGAAGACTCCACCCAAATATAAACTCAGGCCCGCTTCCCGTGAGGAGGCGGGCCTGTTCTATTCTCAGGTGGAAGAAGAACGGGACCTTCAGGCCGGTACAGTGGGCCATGTGCGGATGGATTTCGGTTCTTCCGGAAAAGGATTTCACCATTCCTGGTGGCCCCATAACGAAGACCAATTCAACACCGGGGAATTTAAGGATGACCTTCAGGAAGTGGTGGACACCCTTCGTGCCGATGGCCCGTTGAAGGACCTGGCATCGATGAGAGCCTACTGCTATCGGAACGGCGGGGCCATCACCGAGGACGGCCGGAGTTATGGCTACATCGCAGAAACGGAGCATTACCGCTACTGCCTGCGCTGCACCCCGTTTCCCGGCGACTACCAGGGGTATCTCTACTGCTATGACCTGCGTCAGCAGCAGATGGCCCAGCAGAACAGGGCCGTGGGGCGTGCGACCTTTGCCAATGGGGAACAGCGGGAGTATCACGATCCCCAAACCTATCTGGCTGCCATCCGGCAGGAACTGCCGTATCGGGATGTGACGGGTTTCCGGTATGAGACTCTGACGGATGACCCGGCTGTCCGCAAACAGGTGGATGACATCCTCTTCGACCTTTATGGCGAAGAAAATCCCCATTCTCTTGCGGACTATGAAAACAATCCCGGCCAAAATATGAATATGGGAGGAATGTAAATGTCAGCACCAAAAGAATGGCTGGACTTCCTGCGGGAACAGTTCCCCGCAGGTTCGAGGATCAAGCTCAGAGAGATGAAAGACCCGTATGCCCCGCTGGAGCCGGGCAGCACAGGGACTCTGGACTACATCGACGATGCTGGGCAGTTCCACATGAAGTGGGACAACGGCAGAACCCTGGCGCTGATCATCGGTGAGGACAGCTTCACCGTTCTGCCGCCCGAGCCCACCACCCTGAAGCTGTATATGCCCCTGACCGCCGATCTCTACACCCGCAACGAGTATGGGGAGATGGAGGACGACAGCACCCCGCTGGACGGAAGGCTGCTGCGGTGCTATGAGGGCGAGATCCTCAGAGCCCTGATCAACAACCGGATGCCGGAAGAAGCCGAGAGCGGCATCATGCACTGGTATGGCAAGGATGACAGCGTCAACCAGAAGGTCAAATCCGCCGTGTTCACCGTCGAGGAGCGGAACGGCCGGCTATGGGGCGTGGCTGAGTGCCGGGTGGTCGGCGCCCTCACCCCGGAAGATCTGACCACCCTGAAGGAGTACGTCTCCGGCCAGGCCTCGGATGGCTGGGGCGAGGGTTTCGAACAGCGGGAGATCTGCGTCGGCGACGACGAGCTGTATGTCCACCTGTGGAGCATGGAGGACAATTGGGACATCCGAACCGAGGCGGAGCAGTTCGCGCCCAGAGTGGCAGACGGCCTGCCGGAGATGTGCTTCTCCACCCTCAGGTCCACCGGCGATCTCATCTGCATCCGCCGGGGCGAGACCGGCTACTACCCCTCCGATTGGGACACCGGCGACAAGGAGAAAAATGTGGAGCTGGCGGACGAGCTGAACGAAAAACTGGGAGTCAGCCCCATTCAGCGGCAGGCCATGGAGGTGGGCAGTATGTGCGGCTGGGATGCCCCCGGCGCTGACCCCGCCAAGTACCAGGAAGACTATGTACAAACCGGGGCCCCCGCCGAAGCCCGGCACAGCGGGTTCGGTGGGGAGAGGAGTTCCGGCAAAATGAGTGAGCCTTGTCCCCCGGACGAGGCGAATGATATGGAGCATGGAACGACGATGGGAGGGATGACCCTTGGATAAAGTGTTTCGTGTGGAGCTGTTCGGGGAGAAGACGAACCGGTGGTGCGAGCTGGAGCTTCCGGCTACCTACTACGGCCTTCTGGATGCGCTGGACAAGCTTCAGATGACGCTGGGCGAAAAGCCGAGATGGGAATTCCTCGAACACCATGGCTTTGTCTTCCTGCAAGACCATTTGGCCCATGAATGCGATCTCTATCAGCTTAACGCTTTGGCAACCTGTCTGGGACAGATGAACGGCAGAGAAAAGACTGCCTTTGAAGGGCTGTTCAACATGGAGGTGGCCAAAAAGTACGGCCCCATCAGTGTTGCCACCATGATCGATCTGGCCTACAGCACAGACTGCTGCCACGTGGTCAACGCCTCAACGGATGAGCAGCTGGGCAGATTCTACGCCGAGAATGATTTCATCCCCGCACTTGACAAAGTCCCCGACCCCATCTTCGAGTACCTGGACTTTGAGAAGCTCGGCAGAAACGCCCGATTTGAGGAGGGCGGCGTCTTTGCAAACGGTGGTTATGTCACGCAGCACAACGAGCTGAAGCAGGTATATGACAGCCTGGCCTTGATCCCCGAAGCGCCGGAATATGGCATCCGCCTGACGGTCGGCAAGTGTCCCTCCCACTCCAATGAGCAGCCGGATAACATGATGTGTCTGGATCTGCCAGCCACGCAGGAGCGGCTGGATGCCGTGCTGGAGGCTTGCGGAGGCGCCTCCTGGTCGGAAATGGTCTTCCGGGTGGAGGACAGTGCGATGCCTGCGCTTCTGGAAAACATGGCCTGCGACGATATCCATGGACTGAACGAGTTGGCTAAATGCTTCAAGGAGCTGAGCACACAAGGAGAACTTTCCAAATTCAAGGCAGTTATCCTTGCGGCAGATTGTCACGATATCGCTGCCGCTGTCCAGATTGCGGAAAATCTGGATGACTATCTGCTCGAGCCTGATCAGCGAACCCCCGAGGAGGTAGCCATAGAGGAACTTCGCTTCATTGTGGATGAGCATTCCCGGTCCATTCTGCAGAAGCACGTCGTCCTCTACAACTATGGTCAGGATGTCATGGCAGCACATAACGCTCTGCTGACCCCCTACGGGCTGGTTCAGCGCAGAGATGGCGAACCGATCCTCAGCGAAGAAACGCAGGCAGAGAATGCCGGAATGGAGATGATGTGATGGCGAGTCCGCAAGCCAGACAGCTTCTTGACCTGTTGGACGGATTTGAAATGACCAAATCCCAGCACGACTGGCTGGAACGGCGGTTTGAAAACATGACGGTAAAAGAAAGCCTCCTGTTCCGTGGGGCGATGCAGATCGAGTGCCCGCAGATGACCTGCGATGTGATGCTGATTGCGAGCCAGCTGGATCACTACGAGCTGTTCTATGGCGCCGGGGACGATGTTCAACTGGGCAAATTCATCATGGAGCAGATCCAACGTCCCTCCGATCAAGCGCGGGAGTTTCTTGACCCAGAGAAAGTGGGCGCAGCATATCGCCAGAAGGGCGGGAACACTTTCTGTGATGGACATTTCATCAAGGTCACCTCTCTGATCGATCCATTTCTGGACGGCGACCCTTCGATGAACCCCGACAAAGGCGATTTTGCAATCCGGGTCAAACTGGCCAGCCGAACCAACATGGACGGCGTGTGGGTGGGCTTTCCGGACACCGGCGAGCACATGGATGTCGCCCATCCGGACGAGCTGCTTCTGGCGCTGGATGAGCTGGAAGCGGAGTCCCTAACTGAGTGCATTGCCGTGGATGTGGACTGCTGCCTCCCGCAGCTGGAGGACATCCTCTCCCAGTATGGCTCGGCATCGGAACTTGTTCGCCATGCCATCGACTTTGGTTACATCTGGAGCGAACAGGGCCAGGGAGAACCCAGATGGGCGGATAAATTTATGGCGGTTATGGAACTGGAGGACTGCCGCCGCCTGGATTACGCCTTGGATCTGGCGCAGAACCTCCACTGCTACCACTTCATGCCCCGTGACATGGATCTTGCCGATTACGGAAAAGAGCTGGCAAAACGGGATGGCATCTATCCCCAGGACGAACTGCTCGCCTCCTGCTTTGACGCTGAGGGCTATGCCAATCAGAGAATGAAGCGCATGGGCCTGTCCGCCGCCGAACATGGGTTTGTATCCTGGAACGGCACAGAGCCGGTCTATGAGTACAGTCAACCGGAGATGGAGCCGACCATGTCCATGTGAGAAGCCCTCACACAGACCAGGCTTTGCCCCAACGGAGGTGATGATATAAAAAGAGTCAAATAGCCTGAAAGCTACAGGGGCCGTTACCCGAAAGGGACGAACGGCCCCTTCTTTTTTTGCGCTCTTTCCGGGTAACTGTCCCGGAAAGGAGTCTTCATGACGACGGACAACCCTATCGCCAAGCACCTGAAGGAGTATCACTGCGGTGAGCTGAGAGTCGTCCCCAGCCGTGAACTGGAGGCCGCTTTTCAGATTCGCGGACCTGACCTTCGCCGCACGATCAATTGCCTGCGCGGGGATGGCATCCCCATTTGCAGCTCTGATTCCGGCTATTATTACGCCGACACCGAGGAGGAACTGCGCAGAACGATCCGGCAGCTCCGGAGCCGGATCAAGAAGATCGCCCACGCGGAACGCGGTCTCACCAAGGCGCTGGAGCAATCCATCGACAGCGGACAGATATCCCTTCCGCTGGAGGGCGGTGATACCGCTTGAAAAGCTTCATCCCCTGGGTGGGCGGTAAAAGCAAGCTGCTGTGGCTGATCCGAAAGCTGTCTCCCTCGCGGTATTCCCGGTTTATTGATGTGTTCGGCGGCAGCGGCACAGTGACCCTGAGCCGCCCCATCCAGCCGGGATGTATGGAGGTCTACAACGACTTCAACAGTGACCTGACCAACCTGTTCTGCTGTGTCAAAAACAGGACCATGGCGCTTCTGCTGGAGTTGGGTTTTCTGCCGCTGAATACACGCGACGATTTCAATGTGCTGTATAAGTTCTTCTCCAAAGAGGAATTCACCGATGACTATCTGGACGAGGAGATGGAGCTGACGGAGCGGTATCTGGAGCCGCCGGATGCCGAGACCATCCGAAGGATGATGCTGGAACGGGCGCCTCGCGGCGATGTGCGGCGGGCCGCCGACTTTTTCAAGCTGATCCGATACAGCTTCAGCGGCGGTGCCAAGTCCTTTGCCGGAAAATCCTGCGACATCCGCCGTTTCTTCTACCTGATTTGGGAGTGCTCCCGCAGGCTGGCAAATGTCGTCATCGAAAACAAGGACTGTGTGGAGGTCGCCCGTCAGTACGACCGGCCAGACGCATTTCTGTATTTTGATCCGCCCTATTACGATGCGGAGGACTGTTATGCGGCGGTGTTTCCCAAGGAAGATCATCAGCGCCTCCACGACGCCCTTCTGGAGTGCCAGGGGTATGTGATGGTGTCCTACAACTACTGCCCCTTCATCGTGGAGCTGTACAAGGAGTTTTACATCTTCCACACCACTCGCCCCAACAGCATGTCGCAGAAGGCCGGAAGCGAGTATGAGGAGATCGTCATCACCAATTACGACCCCCGCCGCCACAATTCCGCAAGGCATTGGCAGCTCAACCTTTTCAACCTGTCTGCCGCGGATGAGGAGGAGGGAAAATACACCCTGATCCATGAACCCACAAAAGAACTCAAACAGGAGGAATGAACATGACATTTATCAAGTACACAAGCGACGGCAAGGCCGTCATCCAGCCCGCCGCCCTGACCTTAAGCGGGCTGGACAGGGAGGAAACGCTGGAGCTGCACACCCTGGAAAACGCCATCGTCCTGCTCAAGCAGGAGATGGAGCCTGCGGAGAAGGCTGCCGCCACGACAACTCTGCTGCGACTGGCCCACAGCCTGATGGAGGATATGCTGGCCGACTGGGAGGCCCAGGAGGACGATGGGGATATGTGCGACGGCTGCCACGGCTGCGATGAAGATATGCTCCCCATCCCCGCCGAAGCCTTTGCGGATGCCGGCATCCTGTACGATAACCTCTGTGTGTTCAGCGTGGACGGCGCTGTTCTGGTGGTATCCGATGACCACAAGACCACATGGAGCGATGCGCTGACCAAGGCGATCCTTGAAAGTGGGAAAGCCAATGACTAAAGACCACGCCTACCTCTATCTCAGTTCCTTCGCCGAGGCCAAACGGCAAAACGAGGTGGCCCTCTGGCGGGCAAGCCACTTGGAGAACATCGCCTGTAAGCAGGCCATCGAGGAATCCATCCGCCGGGGCTTTGATGGGATGCACCTGGACCGTGACTGCGCCAGAAGTGTCATCGATAATTTCGGATTCAAACGTGTGGGGTGGGTGCTGTCCGCCACGCTTCAGCAAAAGCAGTACGACGGACGATTCAGCCCGCAAAACAAAGCGTGGGCCGCCTCCACCTTCATCCCGCCCAGCGACCGCAATTATGAGTTTACCGTGGAGAGCCACCCCGCCGTGCTGGACGGCTTCGTCAACGACTTCCGCAAGGCACAGGCAGAGCTGAAGCTGTTCACCGGCTCCCAGTGCGACGATATGACCGGCCAAAATCTGGAGGGCAAGGTGCTGGTCATGAGTCCGTTCACACTGAAGGAGTCCTGCTGGGCGCCGGAAAATCAGCTCTGGCTGGCCACCGGCGGCTTTGGCTGCGTCCCCACCGCCGCAGGCAGAGCGGTATACGCCACCTGTCTTGGCGATGGAGAGCAGACACGCTGGAACCGCAGCGACTTTATCGGCATTCTCCGGGAGGAGCATCTGCCCGACTGGGCCAGAGAGCGGCTGGAGCAACTCCGGCAGGAATCGCCCGCCGGTCTCGAAATGAGTCATCCATCCATGTAAAGAAAGAAAGGAGATTTGTCACATGGCAACACAGAAGAAAAAGCAGCAGGAAACCCCCACGCCCCAGGTGGAGGCGCGAATCGACCGTATGGTGGATGGGGACTTCAAGACCAAAGCCTATGCCAGCGCCACCATCGGCGGCGCCTTTGCCGTCCACGGCATCCGGGTCATTGAGTCCGACAAGGGGCGCTTCATCTCCATGCCCCAGGAGTCCTACAAGAAAAATGGCGAAACCAAATACAACGACACCTTCCACGCCATTACCGCCGAGGCACGGACCGCGCTGGTGGAGGCGGTCAACGACGCTTACGAGCAGAAGCTCCAGGAGCAGCAGGAGCAGAAAAGCGACGCTCCCGAGCAGGCTATGAGTCAGCAGATGTAAACCGGTTGTCCGGAAGGAGGTGATGCACCCTGATTCGTTTCACAGTAGACAACCAAAACCGCCTGATCTTCTATGGCAATATGGTGGGCTATGTAAAGGACAGCACCGCCGTTGTGGACGAAATGTTCCAGACCGATGAGCTGTCCCGTTATCTGGCCAGAATGAACCTGGCTCCCCAGTGGGAGGAGGGCGTATTCGACCGCCTGACTGCCGGTGAGGTACCCGGTGAGGAGCTGGGTCAGCCGCAGAAGGGCTGCCGCATCTGGCAGCTCCGAAAAGATGTGGATGTCACCATGCGTTTCATCGGATATGAGGATCTGGTCAAAAAGTTCGGAGAACCGGATGCCGGCAACTATACCCAGGTATTCGAAGGGAATCTGGGAACCAATGATCTGGAGCGGATCTATGCCATCTGCAGGGATAGCCCTCCTCCCGGATACCGGGGATACCGAATGGCACTGTCCGATGTGGTGGAGCTTTACGACGCTTCCGGCAGCGAGTTTTATTACTGCGACCGGGTGGGCTTTCGTCCCATCCAGTTCAGCCAGAGTCAGGAGCAAGCAGAATGTATTGAAATGACCATGTAGGCCGGACGTTTGCCCATCGTCCGGCCTTTACCTTGTCAGGGCGTAGCCGCAGCCCTCCCGCATCAGGAAGACTGTGACCGAACCTACATCATCAAGCCATCCACAAACAATCAAAATTGATTTACTTACAGGAGGTATTTTTCATGAAGAAGCTGTTTAAGAACATCGCCAACACCGCCAAGACCACCGCCGCCAGCTACAAGTCTTCCATCGCCGCCTTCCACAGCCGGGCTGTCAGCGGCAACGCCGGCGAGGGCTACATCGATACCGCCGTCAAGGTGCTGATCGCCGTCGTTCTGGGCGCCCTGGTGCTGGCCGGTCTGTACGCTGTGCTGGACGACACCGTCATGCCCACCGTCACCCAGCGGATTCAGGAGATGTTCAACTACGCGGGCTGATGCTCTGGGTACAGGCACTGGTCTTCTGCGGCGGTCTCATCTATGCCGCCGTGGATGACCTGAAAACCAGAACGGTCTGCGACATCGTCTGTATCATCATTGCTGCGGCGGGGCTGATCACCATCAGCCCCGCCTCCCTTTTGGGGGCGCTGCTGGCAATGGCCCCATTTTACCTCTGTGCAGGTCTCGGCCTGATGGGGGGCGGCGATTGGCGGTTAGCCGCCGCCGTTGGATTTGTTCTGGGAGTTGACCGGGTAATCACCGGCTTGTGTCTTATGGCCGCTGCGCTCCTTTTCGTTTCCTTTGCCATGCGGGTGATCCCGGCACTGCGGGAGGGCGCATCGGCAAAGCAGCCGCTGGTTCCGTATTTCGCGGTGGCTTTCATCCCCGCATATTTCTTATAAGGAGGCTCATATGAAAATCTTTCGCAACCGCACCGTGGTCGGTGTGCTGTGTATCCTTCTTGCGCTCCTCATCTGCTTTGGGGTGACGCCCCTGTTCAGCCGCAGCGCCAGCGAGAAGACTGAAATCGTCCGCGTCACCGCCGACATCAAGGAGGGCGACGAGATCACCGCCGAGATGGTGCAGACCGTGGAGGTGGGCGCTTATAACCTGCCCTCCGGCATTATGACAGACAAGGATGACGTCATTGGCAAGTATGCCACCGCCGACCTGAAGATGGGCGACTACATTCTGGACAGCAAGCTCTCCTATGAGCCCGCCGCTGAGAACGCCTATCTGTACAGTCTGGACGGGAACAAACAGGCCATCTCGGTCACTATCAAGAGCTTTGCCACCGGCCTTTCCGGCAAGCTGGAGAGCGGAGACATCGTCTCCGTCCTTGTGGCCGACTACAAGGGTATGGGCGAAACCGTGATCCCGCCTGAGCTGCAGTATGTAGAGGTCATCTCCGTCACCGCTTCCTCCGGTTACGACGCCAACACCGGCGAGGCTGTTGAGGATGAAAAAGAGCTTCCCTCTACCGTAACGCTTCTGGTGACCACCGAGCAGGCCAAGGTGCTGGCCGGACTGGAACAGGAAAGCGAGCTGCATCTGGCCCTGGTCTACCGCGGCGCACCTGAGAATGCCGATGAATTTATCGCGGCGCAGGACGCTCTGATCGAGGAACTGTACGCCGAGCCGGAGGCTGAGGCGGCGGAGGGCGCTGAAAATGCGGAAAGCGCTGAAACCGAGGAAAGCGAGGGCGCTGATCCTGCCGCAGAGAGCGAGGCGGCTGGAGAATGAACTTCATCAAAGGAAGCCTGTTTCGTCGAAACACGGAGCCGGAGGAACTGGAACCTGTTGTGGAGTCCGGCGGTGGCGTTCTCGCCGTGTGGGGAAGCCCCGGCTGCGGTAAAACGGTTACCGCGGTGAAGATCGCAAAGCATCTGGCCTCCCAGAAGAAAAATGTGGCGCTGCTGCTCTGTGACATGACCACCCCCATGATGCCCTGCATCTGCCCGCCCTCCGAGCTGGAGTGCGATAAATCCCTGGGCAGCATCTTTGCGGCCCAGCGCATCTCCGTCAACCTCATCAAGCACAACCTGACCACCCACAAAAAGCTGTCCTATCTGACCATACTGGGGCTGCGAAAGGGCGAGAACGAGTATACCTACGCGGCCTGCACCAAGCAGCAGGCCGAGGAACTCATCCGCGGTCTGCGTGAGATCGCCCCCTATGTGGTCATCGACTGCTCCAGCTATATCGCCAATGACATCCTCTCCGCCGTGGCGCTCATGGAGGCCGACAGCGTCCTCCGGCTGGCCAACTGCGATCTGAAGTCCATCGGGTACCTGTCCAGCCAGCTCCCGCTCCTCCGGGAACTGCACTGGGACGAGGACAAGCAGTATAAAGCTGCGTCCAATATCAAGCCTCTGCAGGCTGCCGACCGTATCGGTCAAGTGCTGGGCAGCGTTGCTTTCAAGCTGCCGTACTCTCAGGAACTGGAGGAGCAGTATCTGGAGGGGACGCTCCTGAATGACCTCTCCATGAAGGACAGCAAGGCGTTTCGCCGGGAGATCGAGAAAATCTGCAAGGAGGTGTTCTGATGCTTGGCGACAAGAGAAGCAATTCCATATTTGCTGCGCACCCGGTCGCCGCCCCGGTGGAAGCCAGGCCAGAACCGGCCGAGGTGCATGATATCGCCTTTGAGGAGGATACCGGACGGTCCATCTTTGCGGAAGCCAAGGTCGCCCCCAAGGCAAGCGAAGTCTTCTTCGCTCCCCAGGCCGAGGGGATGCCCTTCGGGGAGGTACTCAGTCAGGTGCAGTCCTACCTCTCCGGCGCCTATGCCACCCTGATTACCGACAGCGGGGATGAGGCCAAGGAGCAGATGAAGCGCCGCATCGCCCGGTATCTGCAGGACAACCGAATGGCTGTGGACGGCATGACGCAGGGCGAGCTGGTGGACGCTCTGTACACGGAAATGGCCGAATACGGTTTCCTCACCAAGTACATCTTTGCAGACGGCATCGAGGAGATCGACATCAATTCCTGGCGGGACATCGAGATCCAATATTCCGACGGCCGCACCGTCAAGCTGGAGGAACACTTTGACTCGCCGGACCATGCGGCCAATGTCATCCGCCGTATGCTGCAGAACTCCGGCAAGGTGCTGGACAACGCCAGTCCCATCATCACCTCCCGTCTGGCCAAAAACATCCGTGTTTCGGTCATTAAGACCCCCGTGCTGGACGAGGACGCAGGTGTTGCGGCCTCCATCCGAATCGTCAATCCCAAGAATCTGACCAAGGAGGACTTTGTGGGCAGCGGAACCGCTACGGAGGAAATGCTGGACTTTCTGTCCGCCTGCCTGCGCTATGGCGTGTCCATCTG
>JAXWVI010000038.1:0-9056 GCA_037245165.1 bacterium | reverse complement strand
ATTGTTATAATGAAAAGTACCACTATTATATATTTGCTATACAATAAAGGTATGGTGAGAGAACATGAATTTCAGACAGCTGGAGTACTTCGCGGCGGTGGCTGAGGCCAAGAGCATCTCCCGGGCCTCCCGGGAGCTCCATGTGGCCCAGCCCCCCATCAGCCGGCAGCTGGCCATGCTGGAGGACGAGCTGGGGGTGCGCCTGTTTCTGCGCACCAACAAGGGCATTGAGCTGACCGAGGCGGGGCGGTGCCTCTATCAGCAGAGCGAGCAGATGTTCCAGAACCTGCGCCTGATGGCCGACAGCGTCCGGGACGTGGACGCGGGGCTGCGGGGGCAGGTGAAGCTGGGGGTCATCTACTCGGACCTGCCCATCGTGATGGAGCATTTGAAGGCCTACCACCGGGAGTATCCCCAGGTGGAGCTCTACATCCGCATGGGTTCCCCCAACGATCTGATAGACGACCTGAACCGGGGCAAGCTCCATGTGCTCTATCTGCGCAGCCAGTCGGAGGAGGCGGCGGGCCTGGGGGAGAAGATCTTGGGGGAGGACTCTCTGGAGCTGGTGATGAACGGACAGACCGACCCGGCGCCGGGACAGAGCACCGTCCCCATTGAGGCCCTGAAAGGGGTGCCCATGTGCCTTTTGCGCAGCGATGATCTGTGGGGGTACAGCAACAACCTGAAAAACGAGTGCCAGCGGGCGGGCTTCTCCCTGGAGGTGGTCTGCCAGTGCTACGACACCCCCATGGCCATGCAGCTGGTCCAGGCGGGGTTTGGGGTGAGCTACCTGCCCCGGTCCATTGTGAAGACCATGCCCCATTCCGGGGTGTATTCCAAGCCTGTCCAGGGGCTGGCCGCCCGGTCCTATCCGGTACTGGTTTGGACGGAAAATATCTACTATGCCAGCTGTGTCAAACGCTTTATCGACATGGCCGGGGGAGAGGAGAAAGGGCTACTGCGCCCGGGAGAAGAAAAAGGGAGATTCTGATTAATAATTTTAAACAAACTGCAAAAAACGCCTTTGCTGTTAACTTGAAAAGTTTGTGATAATTTAATATAATAAATAGGAATCTTTGGGAAAGCGAGGGAGGGACGCTGCCAAAGACATGGAAGCTTGAAAAAGGAAGAGAACATAGAAAAAGGAGAGAACATCATGTCATTTGAAATGGTGGACCATGTTCTGAACATTACAGCGGATTCCACAATGACACTGGCTATGGCGGCGGTGCTGCTGCTCATTGGCTACTTTGTCCGGCGCAAGGCCAGCTTTTTGACTAAGTATTGTATCCCCGCTCCCGTGGTAGGCGGCTTCCTGTTTATGTTTGTCACCTTTGCCGGGCACATGTCCGGTACCTTCGCCTTTACATTTACCAACTCCTTCCAGGACATCTTTATGCTGGCGTTCTTCGTCACCGTGGGCCTGGGCGCCAGCTATAAGCTGCTGGTCAAGGGCGGCATCCTGCTGATCATTTACTGGGTGACGGCCGGCATCATCTCCGTGTTCCAGAATGTCATCGGCCTGGCGGTGGGCACCGCCATGGGCCTGGAGGCCCCCTACGCCCTGCTGTCCTCCGCCATCTCCATGATCGGCGGACACGGCGCTGCTCTGGCCTACGGCACCACCTTTGAAGAGGTCGGCTTTACCGCCGCCAAGAGCGTGGGCGCCGCCGCCGCTACCTTCGGCCTCATTTCCGGCGTACTGCTGGGCGGACCTCTGGGCCGCCGGCTGATCGTCAAGTACGACCTGAAGCCTGAGGAGCAGCAGCAGAACTATGACGACATCAACAAGGTCAACGCCGCCACCGGCGAGGCCCTCTCCTCCCTGGACGTGATCAAGAACGTCACCGTCATCATCGTCTGCATGGCCCTGGGCACCATGGTGGCCGGCTGGGTCGGCTCCCTGATCAACATGAGCTTCCCCACCTATGTGGGCGCTATGTTTGTGGCCGTCATCGCCCGGAACCTCAACGAGGTATTCCACTTCTATAAGTTCAGCTTCTCCCTGGTGGACGGCATCGGCGATGTGATGCTCAACCTGTACCTGTCCCTGGCCATGATGACCCTGGAGCTGTGGCAGCTGACCGACCTGATGGGCGGCATGCTTGTCATCCTGGTCTGCCAGGTGGCCTTCATGGCTCTGGTGGCCTACTTCGTGGTCTTCCGCGTGCTGGGCAAGAGCTATGACGCCGCCGTCATGTGCGCCGGCCTGTGCGGCCACGGCCTGGGCGCCACACCTTCCGCTATCGTGAACATGACCGCTGTCACCGAGCGCTACGGCATGTCCAGCCGGGCCTTCATGGTGGTGCCCATTGTGGGCGCCTTCCTGGTGGACGTGATCTATCAGCCCCAGACCATCGCCTTCATCAAGGCCTTCGTCCCCGCCGCCTCCCAGCTGGTAGGCTGATCGGGGCGCAGGTTATCTGAAAGACGCCGGGACCGTCCCCCCTCCCGGGACGGCCTCCGTCTGAATGAAATGACCGCTATATCCATTATTTATTTTTAGGAGGAAAACGAAATGGCAAAGTTAGTAGAGTGCATCCCCAATTTCAGCTGCAGCAAGGAAAAGGACGAGGCTACCTATAACGCCCTGGTAGAGGCCGCCAACAGCGTGCCCGGCTGCACCCTGTTCGACGCCCAGACCGACGGCAACCACAACCGCTGCGTGTTCACCCTGATCGGTGAGCTCAGCGCCATTGAAGAGGTGGCCTTCCGCCTGACCAAGGTTGCCACCGAGCGCATCGACATGAACAAGCACAAGGGCGAGCACAAGCGCATGGGCGCCACCGACGTGATCCCCTTCGTGCCCCAGTCCAAGGACGTGACCGTGGAGGAGTGCGTGGAGCTGTCCAAGCGTGTGGCCCAGCGCATCTGGGACGAGCTGAAGGTTCCCTCCTTCCTGTATGAGGACTCCGCCACCCGTCCTGAGCGCCGCAACCTGGCCACCATCCGCAAGGGTGAGTTCGAGGGCATGCCCGAGAAGCTGCTCCAGCCCGACTGGGCTCCCGACTACGGCGAGCGGAAGATCCACCCCACCGCCGGCGTCACCGCCATCGGCGCCCGCATGCCCCTGGTCGCCTTCAACATCAACCTGGCCACTTCCGACGTGGAGGTTGCCAAGAAGATCGCCAAGGTCATCCGCGGTTCCTCCGGCGGCTTCCGCAGCTGCAAGGCCATGGGCTTCATGATGGAGGACCGGGGCATCGCCCAGGTGTCCATGAACATGGTCAACTATGAGGACACCCCCCTGTATGTGGTCTATGAGATGGTCCGTGCCCTGGCTGAGCGCTACGGCACCTATATCATCGACAGCGAGATCGTGGGCCTGACCCCCGCCAAGGCCATGATCGACTGCGCCGAGTTCTATCTGAAGGCCAAGGACTTCGACTGCCACAACCAGATCATGGAGTATCACCTCCTGGACATGAAGTAATCGGAAAAGGAGACACACAACATGAAATTAGCTGAAATGCAGGTCGCTCAGTTTTGCGACGTTTTAGCCTCTGACGCTCCCGCCCCCGGCGGCGGCTCCACCGCCGCCCTGGAGGGCGCTCTGGGCGCCGCCCTCACCGCCATGGTCTGCGGTCTGACCACCGTGGGCAAGAGCAAGGAGAAGTACGCCGACTATCAGGCCTTTGTCATCGACAGCCAGAAGAAGGCCCTGGACCTGAAGGCCCGCTTTGTGGACGTGATGGACCGGGACACCGAGGCCTTTAACGTGGTCAGCGCCGCCTTTGGTATGCCCAAGGCCACCGACGAGGAGAAGGCCGCCCGCTCTGCCGCCATCCAGAAGGGTCTGGAGGGCTGCACCGCCACTCCCTTTGAGATGATGGAGCTGGCTTTGGAGACTCTGGAGCTCACCGCCGAGCTGCTGGGCAAGACCAACGACAGCGCCGCCAGCGATCTGGGCGTGTCCGCCCTGTCCCTGCGCGCCGCCATCCAGGGCGCCTGGCTCAACGTGCTCATCAACATCGGCTCTCTGAAGAACAAGGATCTGGCTGAGGACTACCGCAAGAAGGGCGAGGCCATGCTGGCCAAGGCCCTGCCTCTGGCTGACAAGATCTACGCCGCCGTGGTGGCCACCCTGTAAAAATTACTCCGGGGGAGGGGGTATGCCCTTCCCCCGGAAACCCAATAAAATATGCCCGACAGAGTAGGTTCAGCGCGTCAAGTGCCGCCGGATGGGAAGTTGCCGACGGACGAAGGAAGCCTCCGCGTTGCTGCAGCCCCCTCCGCTGCCATGGGAGTGTAGCCCTCTTTGCATGGCAACGCCGTGTGGGAGGGCGTTTTCGCGCCCGACGGCGGTGCCGCTTTGGAACTTAGAAAGGATGTGTCCCTGATGGAATGGACTTTGCTGACCCAGGAACAGTATGTGACCACCCTCTGGTCCGGCGGGACCACGACCCAGCTGGCCATCGCCCCGGAGGGGGCGGTGTACGCCGACCGGGATTTTCTCTGGCGCCTGAGCTCTGCCAAGGTGGAGCTTCCCCACTCTGACTTTACCCCCCTGCCCGACTATAACCGCCTGATCTCCATTGTCCAGGGGGAGATGGAGCTGAAGATCGGGGACGGGGAGCGCTCTCCCCTCCAGCCGCTTCAGGTCCGCGCCTTTGACGGGGGCGTGCCGGTGGAGTCCTGCGGGAAGTGCTCCGACTTCAATCTGATGATGCGCAAGGGGGCCTGCGAGGGCTGCGCCCAGGGCCTGAAGCTGGAGGAACATTCCTCCCTTACCTGGTCCGCCCCTGTCTTCGCGCCCCAGAGCCATCAAAACCTCACCCTGGCCATCTTCTGCGCACGGGGGGATGTGACTGTGGGCGGCGTGACCGCCCAGGCCGGGCAGACCCTCCTGTGCCGTGAGGCGAGCCAGGAGTGGGTGGAGCTGAAGACCCAGGCCGGCGCCGAGCTTATGTGCGCCGCCGTCTACTATGGCTGAGCTGCTCTCCGGGGCTCCGGTGGCCGCCCGGCTGTGTGAGCGCCTGCGCGCCGGGGTGGCCCGGCTTCGGGAACGGGGTGTGGCTCCCACAGTGGCCATTGTCCGGGTGGGAGAGCGCCCGGCGGATGTGAGCTATGAGCGGGGCTTTGCCAAGCGGGCCCAGTCCCTGGACATCGGAGTGGAGCGAATCCTTCTGCCGGACACGGTGGGGGAGGGGGAGCTGATTTCGATGCTGGAGGAGATCAACCAAAATCCCCGTATCCACGGCTGCCTGCTGTTTCGTCCTCTGCCGGAGCATCTGAGTACCCCGGCGGTGCTGGGGGCCCTGCTCCCGGAGAAGGACATCGACGCCATGACCAGCGCCTCCATGGGCGGGCTCATGGTCCAGGGGACCCCCGGCTTCCCGCCCTGTACCGCTACGGCCTGTATGGAGCTGCTGGAATATTACAAAGTGGAGCTTTTGGGGAAAAACGTGGTCATGGTGGGGGCTGGGACCACGGTGGGGATGCCCACCGCCATCCTGCTGATGAACCGGGGGGCCACCGTGTCCGTGTGCAACGTCTACACCGATCCCCAGCGCCTGGCCCAGCTGTGCCGGGCGGCGGACGTTATCATCTCCGCCGCCGGGAAGGCGGGGCTTATCGGCCGGGACCATGTGGCCCCGGGCCAGGTGGTCATTGACGTGGGCCTGAGCCTGGGAGCGGACGGAAAGCTCCGGGGGGATGTGGACTTTCCCGCTGTGGAGCCCATTGTGGCCGCCATCACCCCGGTACCCGGGGGCGTGGGAGCGGTGACCTCCACGGTGCTGGCCGCCCACACTGTCCAAGCCGCCCTCCGGGGCCAGGATATGGACGGGATTTAAGAGACAGGAGGCATGGAATATGACTGCCCAGGAAGCGGAACAAAAAATCCATGAACAGGCCTGGATCGGCCGCACCCCCGGACTGGACCGGACGAGAGAGCTGCTGGGGCGGCTGGGCAACCCCCATATGGGGCTGAAGTTCGTCCACATTACCGGCACCAACGGCAAAGGCTCCACCGCCGCCATGGTGTCCAGCGTGCTGCGCAAGGCGGGGCTGAAAACCGGCCTTTATACCTCCCCCCACCTGTGGCACTTCGGAGAGCGGTTCCAGGTGAACGGAGCGCCCATTGCCGACGAGGACCTGGGGCGCATAACAGAAACGGTGCTGGAGGCGGCCCGGGACATGACCGACCCGGCCACGGAGTTTGAGCTGATGACCGCCGTTGCCATGGTCTACTTCAAAGAGCAGGGCTGCGATATCGTGGTGCTGGAGGTGGGCCTGGGAGGAAGGCTGGACTCCACCAACATCATCCCCGCCCCGGAGGTAGCGGTGATCACCAATCTGGGCCTGGAGCACACTGAGCAGCTTGGGAACACCATCCCCCTCATCGCCAAAGAGAAGGCGGGGATCATCAAGACCGGCTGCCGCTGCATCCTCTACCACCAGAGCCGGGAAGCCGAGGAAGTAGTGGAGGAGGTGTGCCGGGAAAAGGGCGTGGAGCTGACCGTGACGGACCTGGACTCCCTCCAGGTGCTGGAGGCGGGAGCCAGGGGCCAGCGCTTTACCTACCGGGGGACGGAGTACCACATCCCCATGGTGGGCTCCTACCAGGTGCGAAACGCCGCCACGGCCATCGAGACGGTGGAGGCCCTGCGCCGGGGGGACTGGAACATCACCGACGAAGCGCTCCAGAAGGGCCTGTCCTCTGCCAGCTGGCCGGGGCGAATGGAGCTGGCCCGCAAAGCCCCCGACCTCATCATTGACGGGGGCCACAATCCCCAGTGTATGCAGGCCCTGGCCCAGAGCCTTGAACAGATCTTCCCGGGCAGGAAGATTCATTTCCTGGTGGGCGTCATGGGGGACAAGGATTACCCGGACATGATGGGCAGCCTCCTGCCCCTGGCCCACAGCTTTGTCACCATCACCCCCGACAGCCCCCGGGCATTAAGCGCCGGGGATCTGGCCGCCTTCCTGGAGGGGAAGGGGGCCAAGGCCACCCCATGCGAGAGCGTGGAGGAGGGCCTTCACACCGTCCTGGACCAATGCGCCCCGGAGGATGTGATCTGCGCCTGCGGTTCCCTCTATATGGTGGGGGAGCTGCGGCACCTGCTGGGCCTGTGCTGAAGGCCCATGTACCTTACAGAATAGGAGCGCCGCGTGAAGTGTCAGCCGGATGGGAAGTTGCCGCTGAACGAAAACCGACAAACGGTTGCGATGGCCGCTCCGCTTCCGCTGTCGTCAGAGGAGTTCTCCTTTGCGGCAACAGAAGAGAGACGGGAAAAACCCGATTTTATGCCCAAAAGGAGAATCTTTATGATGAATCGAGCAAAGTCAAAAAAGCGGATGCAGATCATGGTCACCTGCGCCATGCTCATTGCCATCCAGATTGTCCTGGTGCGCTTCTGCTCCATCCAGACCCCGTTCCAGCGTCTGAGCTTCGGCTTCCTGCCCCTGGCTATGGCCGGTATCCTGTACGGCCCCGGCTACGGCCTGGCGGTGGCGGCTCTGGCCGACTTTTTGGGTGCCACCCTGTTTCCCACCGGCGGCGCCTTCTGGCCCGGCTTTACCATCGTCACTGCCTGCTCCGGCCTCATCTACGGTCTGGTGCTCCATGAAAAGCCCGGCGCCAACTGGAGCCAGGGCAAGCGGGTCTTCCGTATTATCCTGGCGGTGGCCATGGTCAATATCATCGTCCACATCGGCCTTGGCACCTTGAATCTGGCCATTATGTATAACAAGGGCTTCCTGGCTCTGCTGCCCGGCCGGATTCTCAAGAACCTCATTATGATCCCCATCGAGTCCGCCTGCGTCACCGCTATGCATATGCTGCTGGTACAGCCCATGACCCGCCGGGGTATGGTACCCGGATTAAATTAAACCGTTTAAGAAACCGCCCCCGGCTCCTGTTCCCAGGAGCCGGGGGCGGTTGTTTATTCGTTGGCGGGCTTGAACAGCAGGAAGAAGATGGCCAGCAGGGGCAGGCAGGCGAACAGCGCCGTCCGTTCCCCAAAGACCAGGGACAGCCGTCCGCACAGGATGGCCCCCAGGGCAAAGCCCAGAATAAGGCGGTAGTACACGGTGGCCTTCTCCCCGGACTGGGGGTCCGGGAGGGCCAGGAACTTATACAGCAGCTCCGTGCCGCTTCTCAGGTTGCCGGTACACATGGTGGTGGCCCCGGCGCAGCCCCGGAATTTTCGGAATGTCTCCAGCTGGACGGCGCTGGTGAAGGAGATGAGCACGTTGGCGGCCCAGTCCGGCTCACCCGTTGGGAGAAAGGACACCAGCACCAGCACCAGGCACTCCGCCGCCACCAGGAATTGCCGCCAGTGGAACCAGTTGCTATGTGCTGATACCTTCTTCCGAATGGCCTCGGCGGAGAGGATACCCAGAAAGAAGGCGGTGATGGGGAGCAGATAGTGGAAGGCCATATACCACCGCCCCATGGACAGGTGGACGCACAGCTGTACAATGTTTCCCGTCTCGGCGGTAGCAAAGACTGACCCGCGGTTTACAAAGCTGTATGCGTCCAGCATTCCCCCGGTAAAGGCCAGCAGCAGCCCCACCATCAGGGAGTCGGACATCTGTTTTTCGTGCCGCACACCCTCACCTCCAGTACGCATAAGTTGGGCGCCGCTTCCGCGGCGCCCAAACGGAACGTTTAAGATTTAAACCTTGGGACCGGCCGCCACCAGGGCCTTGCCGGCCTCGTTGGTGGTGTACTTGGCGAAATTCTTCACAAAGCGGGAGGCCAGGTCCTTGGCCTTGGCGTCCCACTGGTTGGGATCGGCGTAGGTGTCCCGGGGGTCCAGGATGCCAGTGTCTACGCCCTCCAGCTGGGTGGGGACCTCCAGATTGAAGTAGGGGATGGTCTTGGTGGGGGCGTTGTTGATGGCGCCGTTCAGGATGGCGTCGATGATGCCCCGGGTGTCCTTGATGGAGATCCGCTTGCCGGTGCCGTTCCAGCCGGTGTTCACCAGATAGGCCTTGGCGCCGCTCTTGGTCATCTTCTTCACCAGCTCCTCACCGTACTTGGTGGGGTGCAGCTCCAGGAAGGCCTGGCCGAAGCAGGCGGAGAAGGTGGGGGTGGGCTCGGTGATGCC
>JAXWVI010000037.1:0-31226 GCA_037245165.1 bacterium | reverse complement strand
TTTTTCTTTCCTCAATTTTTCTTCATTTTTCTATTGACTTTTTATTTGCAGACTTCCGTAAAAATTGGTATGGGCCATTGTACCACAATTCCACTTGGAAAAAAAGCCCCGGGCGGCGTGGAAGTCCCTTGATTCCCCAGGGATACCCTTGTGTTCTCTCCGACTTTCTGCTAAAATTTGGACGGATTGTAAAATCCAAGCAGGTTTGGAGCCCGGCAAATCCCCAATGGGACGGGCTCCCCAAATGAAAGGAAGAGAAGACATGAAAAGACCAATTCGTCATGCCTGTTCCCTGTTTCTCACCGCCGCTCTCGCCGCGGGGCTGATGTCCGTGCCGGCGGCGGCGGAGGAAATCAGGCTGTCTGTGTCGGACGGGGTCAAGCCGATCTCCTACCAATTTCTGAACGGTGAGGGAGAGGCCGTGACCTATCCCTCCTCCGAGGAGGATTTCCAGGTGGGCGTCAACTACGTCAAGACCGGCACCTTCGGCACCTATCAGGTGGAAGGCTTCTACACCATCCCGGAGGACGCCTCCCTGCGCCTTTCCAACAAGGGAGGGAAGGATGACTGCTACCTGACCATCTCGGTGGTGTCCTTTGAGGCCATGGAGAAGGAGGAGATTCTGGCCAAATACGCCCGCAAAATTGAAAAACAGAACCAGCAGTCCCCTGATGATCCGGTGGAGCTGGAGGAGGGCGTCACCTACTACGTCTACTCTGAGACGGACTGGGGCGGCAAGTACCTGTGTGAGGACGGCCAGTGGATCAACGGCGCCAGCCGCCCGGAAAATATTCTCCATGTGGAGGAGCGGGAGAATTACACCTTCTCCCTGCCCGACGCCGCCGACGGAAATCTGTACCGGGTAGACTTTCAGGCCTACTACCCCGAATCCATCAACCCGGATTATTACTACTACTGGCGCTTCTATGTCAAGGTAGACGCCCAGGCCCAGGACGTCTCCCAGGAACAGGAACCCGCCTCCGATCAGGAAGGGGCTGAAGAGACTGCGCAGCCGGAAGCGCCCGCCTTCACCGACGTTGCCGAGGACGCATGGTATGCCGAACCTGTGGCCTGGGCGGTGGAAAACGGCATCACCAGCGGCACCGGGAACGCCGCCTTCTCCCCCGCCAAGACCTGTACCACCGCCGAGATTCTCACCTTCCTGTGGCGGGCGGCGGGCTCTCCCGAGCCCACAGGGAAAGACAATCCCTTTACCGACGTGGCCGAGGACGACTACTACTTCAAGCCCGCCCTCTGGGCCTATGAGCAGGGCCTGCTGTCCGGGACTCAGCTTCAGGGAGATACTCCCTGTACCCGGGCCTCCACGGTGACCTATCTGTGGAAGCTGGCCGGCTCCCCTGAGATGGACGCCCCGGACTTTACCGACGTGCCCGCCGACGCGGACTACGCCCAGGCGGTGGCCTGGGCGGTGGAGAACGGCATCACCAGCGGCACCGGGAACGCCGCCTTCTCCCCCGACCGGATCTGTGACCGCAGCCAGATCGTCACCTTCCTCTATCAGGATTTCGCCGAAACAGAATAAGAAAATAAAACCCCCGGCCAGTGGGCCGGGGGTTTTATTGCATATATTAGGTGGGGTTGACGGTGTAGTTGGGCGCTTCCTTGGTGATGTAGATGTCGTGGGGGTGAGACTCCCGCAGACCGGCGGCGGTAATCTGCATGAACTGGGCCTTGCTCTGAAGCTCCTCCACGTTGTGGCAGCCGGTGTAGCCCATGCCGGCCTTCAGGCCGCCCATAAGCTGGAAAATCGTCTCGCTGGCCAGTCCCTTGTAAGGCACACGGCCCTCCACTCCTTCTGGCACCAGCTTCTTGTTGTTCTGCTGGAAGTAACGATCCTTGGAGCCGTGGTTCATGGCGGCCAGGGAACCCATGCCCCGGTAGACCTTGAACTGACGGCCCTGGAACACCTCGGTATCGCCCGGGGACTCCTCACAGCCGGCCAGCAGGGAACCCAGCATGACCACGCTGGCGCCGGCAGCCAGAGCCTTGGCGATGTCGCCGGAGAACTTCACACCGCCGTCGGCGATGATGGGGATGTCGTACTCCTGGGCCACGCAGGCGGCGTCGTAGACGGCGGTGATCTGGGGCACGCCGATGCCGGCCACCACACGGGTGGTACAGATGGAGCCGGGTCCGATGCCGATCTTCACGCAGTCGGCGCCCGCCTCAATGAGGGCGCGGGTGCCCTCGGCGGTGGCCACGTTGCCGGCGATCAGCTGCACGTCGGGGTACAGGGATTTGATGCGCTTGACGCAGTCCAGAATGTTCTGGGAGTGGCCGTGGGCGGAGTCCAGACACAGCACGTCGGCCCCCGCCTCCACCAGGGCGGCCACACGGTCCAGCACATCGTTGGTGACGCCGATGGCGGCGCCCACCAGCAGCCGGCCCTTCTCGTCACGGGCGGAGTTGGGGTACACCTCGGCCTTCTCAATGTCCTTGATGGTAATGAGGCCCTTCAGGCGGAACTCGCTGTCCACGATGGGCAGCTTCTCAATCTTGTGCTGGCGGAGAATCTCCTTGGCCT
Source organism: bacterium (assembly GCA_037245165.1). Classification (GTDB taxonomy): domain Bacteria; phylum Bacillota; class Clostridia; order Oscillospirales; family Oscillospiraceae; genus Lawsonibacter. Next base: position 28,681 of record JAXWVI010000037.1, on the reverse strand, counting down.
GGGCGAGGGTGGTGCCTTCGGGGGCGGTGACCAGATTCTCCTTGGTCATGACGTTGTCGATGAGCTTGTTCATGTCCGTCTCAAACTTCATATCACGGTTGGTGATGATGCCGATGAGCCGGCCGTTGTCACAGATGGGCACGCCGGAGATGCGGTACTTGGCCATCAGCTCGTCCGCCTCGGCCAGGGTGTGGCCGGGGCCAAGCCAGAAGGGATTGGTGATGACACCGTTCTCACTGCGCTTGACCATGTCCACCTGCTCGGCCTGCTGGCTGATAGACATATTTTTGTGGATGATGCCGATACCGCCCTCCCGGGCGATGGCGATGGCCATGCGGTACTCAGTAACGGTATCCATGGCGGCGCTGATCAGAGGGATATTCAGATGAATCTTACGGGTCAGGCGGGTGTGCAGATCAATGTCGGCGGGCAGCACATCACTGGCGGCAGGGATGAGCAGCACGTCGTCAAAGGTCAGCCCCTGCTTGACGAATTTCTGAGCGGCGTCCTGATTGACCATACTCTAACAACTCCTTTTCCGCCCCGTCCTCGGGGCTGCTTTCTCTGGGGAATGGATATTAGATTTATTGTAACTCCTGTGGGAAAACCTGTCAAGGAAGCAGTTCACCAAAAAACAGCGCGGACTCAAATCGGGATTTGCCCGCCTCGTCCAAACCCTGGACAAACCGGCTGTCCCCCTGGCCGCCCACCTGGATGTCCAGCACTTCGCCGGGGCGGCACTCGGCCAGGTATCCGATCTGCATCTCCGCCAAAAAACGGTCCTCCGGCAGCCGCTCCAGCTCTACGGCGTCGCAGGCGAAGTCGGCGTACCGGGTATTGTTCACATGTCCGTTCACGTCGGTATCGCTGTACCGCATCCGCCGGCGCTCGGCGGTGTGCAGGCCCTCGGGGCGGTGGAGCTTGGCCAGGGTCATGGTTTTGCACAGCTCCTCCCCGCTGGTGCCGGCAAGCTCCGTCACCGCGCCCAGACGCAGCAGCTTGTGGTCCTTCACATTGGCCAGCACCCAGGCGGACACCGACTCCCCCACCTGCTGCCCGCCGGAGAAAATGTCGTAGTCCCGGTACATGATGGCGCCCCGGTCCCCCCGGTGCCAGGTGCGGATGGTGAGCTTGTCCTCATAGTGAAGGGGCCTTGCCAGGCGGAACCAGGACCGGGCCAGCATCCAAAAGGCCCCGTACCGCTCCAGCAGCACTTCCCGGCTGAAGCCCATGTCCTCTGCGGCCAGGGTGGCGGTGTTTTGCAGATGGTTTAAAAGGGCCGAGGCCTTGCAATGCCCCCGCCCATCTACGTCCAGCCCGGACAGGCGGACGTCACACTCATAAAATGTGCTCATTTTTTGTCCTTTCCTCGAATCAACAGGGTAGTTTTACAGCAAATATCATCAATATCGTCCGCCGTGGCGGCGGGAATCCGCATCTGGGCCCCGCATTCCTGACAGATGAGATCGACCGAACTGAAATTGACCTGGAAGGTCCACTTTTTGGACCCGCAGGCGCAGGAGATGCCCCCCCGCTTGGCGATGTCCCGGATCTCTCCCAGCACTTCCTCCATCACCAGCGGGTCCAGAAAGGCGCCGTCCTTGGCCGCATCCTGCCCCAGCTTGTCCACCGCCTGCTCCAACCGGGCGGTGGCGGCGTAGACGGGGCCCTCCTCCCCCACATAGCAGCAGTCCAGCCCCGACTGGGCGCAGGAGAAGGCCAGGGCCTTCTCCCGGATGAAGGACTGGGAGGAGCAGGACACCTCATGCTCCCGCCCGCAAAACAGGCACGGCACCTTCAGCCGCACCCGGTTTGGTAGAAACTCCACCAGCAGCTCCGACTTGCCGCAGGGGCACTTGATGTGGGCGGGGGCCGCCGCCAGGGAAAACAGGTCCCGCTCCACAATCACCGACTGCAGACAGTGGGGACAGATATAGGAGAGAAACCGCTTTGTCTCTTGTACCATTCTTACCGCCTCTCTTTCTTCTCCCGGCGCTGCTCGTCAGCCTCATAGGCCTTGATGATCTTCTGCACCATGGCGTGGCGGACCACATCCGCCTCCCCCAGGCGCATGATGGCGATGCCCTCCACGCCCTTCAGCACCCGCATGGCCTCCCGCAGGCCGGAAACCTTATCCGCGGGCAGGTCAATCTGGGTCACGTCGCCGGTGATGACGATCTTGGAGCCGAAGCCCAGGCGGGTCAGGAACATTTTCATCTGCTCCCGGGAGGTGTTCTGGGCCTCATCCAGGATGATGAAGGAGTCGTCCAGGGTGCGCCCCCGCATATAGGCCAGGGGAGCCACCTCGATGTTGCCCCGCTCCAGGTACTTCTGGTACGTCTCCGGACCCAGCATTTCAAACAGGGCGTCGTAGAGGGGGCGCAGGTAGGGGTCCACCTTGCTCTGCAAATCTCCGGGGAGGAAGCCCAGCCGCTCCCCCGCCTCCACGGCGGGGCGGGTGAGGATGATGCGGTTAATTTCCTTGGCGCGGAAGGCGGCCACCGCCGCCGCCACCGCCAGATAGGTCTTGCCGGTGCCCGCCGGGCCGATCCCCAGCGTGACCACGTTGTCCCGGATGGCCTCCACATACCGCTTCTGGCCCAGGGTCTTGGCCTTGATGGGCTTGCCCTTGGCGGTGACGCACAGCACGTCGGCGGCCAGGCTGACAATCTGGCTCTCCTTTCCTTCCCGCACCAGCTGGATGATATAGCGCACATTCTGCTCGTTGATGGTCTCCCCCTTGGAGGCCAGCTGCATCAGGTTCTCAATGGCCCGGACGGCCAGCATGACCGCCTCCGGGTCCTCCCCGGACACCTTGAGCATGGAGTCCCGGCTCACCACCGTCACCCCCATCTCGTGCTCAATGAGGCGGATGTTCTCATCAAAGGAACCGAACACATTGATGGTCTCTTCCAGCCGCTCCAGGCTGATGGTCTGTTCTGTCATTGGTATTGCTCTCCTGCCTTATTCTGAGGGGGTGCTCTCCCCCTGAAATTCACTCAGCGCCCGGCCGGGCCGCTCGGCGGTAATCTCCTCCCGGCACTCCGCCATGAGTTTGACCGCCAGGGTATCTCCCTCCAGCCTGGCCTCATACCGGACCGCCGACACCTCCCCGTCCTCTCCGATGAGGGTATGGAGCTGGTCCAGAAGGCGCTGCTCCAGCATACTCTGGGCGGCCTCCCGGTCCAGGCTCAGGTCGGCCGGCTCATACTCCCGGAACAGCTCATGGCTCAGGTTCACAGCCAGAGGCCCACGGCGCACTGTGGTTATTTTATCATACATGGGCCAGGAAATGCTAGTGGTTCCGAAAATTTCGATGCGCCGGCCGAAGATGGTCAGCGACCAGCAGCTCTGCTCCCGGCCGGTATAGTCCTTCCCCTGGGCGGTGAGGGGGATGGAGGCGGTAAGGGTGCGCCAGGTGCGTGCCCACACCCGACCCCGGGCGTGGGTCTGAAAGTAGCGGGTGGGCTGGTCGCTGTACAGCGGCGGCTCCATGGTGACGGTGCCGGAGATGAGAATGTCCCCCTGGGCCACGGTGTCCCCCGCCTTCACCAGGCTGTCCCCCAGCTCGGGCTCCACCTTCAGCACAAGCCCGTCCGCCTCGGCCACCAGGTCGATATTCTCCTCCACATCCACCCGGTCCGGGGCCTGCACCGCCTCCCGGACAATGACCTCCAGCCGGGTGCCGTGGAGATTGAGGGCCATGAAGGACAGCTCGGGCAGCTCCACCAGTGCCTCCTGGGCCAGCTGCTTGCGGTCCAGCGCCGGACCGTACACCCCCGGGCGCACCCCCAGCAGGCGAAGCTGGGTGAGGATGACGGAGGTGGGCATCTGCTCGTTGCCCGTCACCTCCACGGTGAGGATGAACCGGGAGAAAAACAGCACCCCGCACAGGGCAAAGCTCAGCCCCAGCACAAAGGCGTACCGGGTGCGAAACCGCCCCAGAAATTCCGGCAGCCCCCGGCTGCTCTCCACCCGGGCCTCCCCGCCCAGAGTTTGGGCGATCTCCAAAATCCGCCTTTTGTCCCGCCGCCGGGCGGTGAGGCGCAGGGTGTGTTCGTCCAGCCAGTCCATGGCCCAGAAGTCGATATTTTCCTGGGCGCAGAGATTCACGAACCGCTCGGGAAAGGGGACGGTGACAGACAGGGTCACCATGCCCCTTAGAAAGTTGAATAACCGCTTCATCTCCGCCCTCCCTAGGTCAGGGTGATCTGGGCCACCCGGCCGGTAATAAGCAGCTCCAGGCCCGTCATGGCCCGCAGCTCCAGCCCGTCCCCGGCGATTTTAATGAGAAAGGCCCCGCCGCTGATGTGGATTTCCTCCGGCCCGTAGGCCAGGATTCCCTTGTGGTTCTCCACCCGCAGCTCCTTGTCCCCCACCAGCTCCAGCCTGGGCAGGCCCGCCACCGCGTCGGCAGGCAGGTCAAAGACCTCCGCCGTCCGTTCCAATAGTCCGCTCTTTCGGGGTTTCCCTTCCATGCCAAATCACCTCTCCCCTATTTGTATGAGGGGAACGTGGGGAAACAGAAGTAAAAAAAGACTGCCGAACCTCCACTCTTTGTGGGTTCGGCAGTCTTGATGGTCAGGCGGCGCTTTGGCTGTCCTGGACGTTCAGGTTCAGCCCCTCCGCCCCGGCGGTGAGGGCATCCCCGCTCTTTCGGGCGTTGATGGTCAGGCTGTACCCGTCCAGAATGGAGCTAATCTGGGCCACAGCGCTCTCGTCCTGCGTGGCGGGAACGGCGTGGTCGATGGTCACCTGGTCCCCTACGTTGAGGGTCACCACCTCCCGGTTCTGGGCGGCGGAGATGGAGTAGAAGACCTCCTCCCCCTCCAGGCGGATGAAGTAGTAGGTGTTCCCCTCCAGCACCGCCGTGCGGATCTCGGCCACGGTGCCGCTGGCCTGGGTCTGGGGCAGCTGCTCGGGCTGGGTGATCCCCTTGTCGGAGAGCTGGCGGACGTAGCTCTGCTCACACTGGGACACGGTGGTGCCGGTGGCCACGATCTGATACTGGGCCACGTTTACCATGGCGTACATCTTCACCAGATTGCTCTGGTCCTTCAGGGGAATGAAGTAGGTGGGCTCCCCGGCGATGTTCACCAGCAGCGGGAAGGTGGCCTGATAGCCCAGGTCCTGGACCACGCCCTGGGCGGAGGACATGGCGGCGTACTCGGTGGCGCCGGGGGCGTCGTAGAACCGGGTCTCCTTGGTGCGCTGGTTACTGAGCAAAAAGCCCAGGTTTGACTGGTCGGCGTTGGCGGAGGTGACGCCGGTATACACATACACATCGTCGTTGAGGGCGATGTAGTTATACCCCTCGGTGGTCACCGTCACGTCCCGCTGGCCCAGGATGGAGTTGATAAAGCCGTTCACAAGGGTACCGTGGTAGTCGTACTGCTCCATGATGAGCTGGGGCGTATAGACGTTGTCCACCCAGGTGGGCACGTCGGAAATGTCATAATAGGTGCTCTCCCCGGTGATGGCGTTGCAGAGCACCGCCCCCTGAATGTCCTTGCCCCCGAACAGGCCGATGGTCTTCACCACCCGGGGAGCGATCCACCAGGGCTGGCCCTGCTCGTCAATCTCAAACTGAGGGGTGTCGAACATAAAGGTGGGGTACTGGAAGCGCAGGTGGCGCATGATGTTCCGGTTCAGCGGCTCGGAGAAGGAATACTTCATCCCCTCAGAAAGGCGCACCACGCTGGCCTCCTGGGTGACCATGTCCACCACCACATAGGCGGGCAGGCCCTCCCCCCGGTTGGTAAACCACTTAATGAGGTCGGCGTAGTCGATGGGGGCCACCCGCACGGGCCGGCCCTGGTAGTTGATTTGGGTGGAGTCGTTGGAGTACTCAAACTGGCTGACCATGTCGCTTAACGTGCCCATCTGGCGGTCGCCCAGGTACTCGGCGCTGTCCCGGTCCAGGGTGGGGATCTTGTCAAAGGAAATCTGGCTGATGTCCTGGGCAAAGGTGCCGTCCTCCACCGTCAGCAAATCCCGGTAGGCGGCGGCCCGGAAGATGGGCAGGGAGATGATCTGGCCCACCAGAGCCACAATCACTACCACACCAAACAAAATGCCCACGGGCAGACAGCTCTGCTTGATAAACTTCAGCCACTCCCGCACCTTGGCCTTGGGAGTGCGGACCACATTGTCCCCCGGCTTGGCGGACAGCAGGAAGATGGAGATGGTGTACACGATACAAAGCAAGGCCAGGAAGGTGTAGAAGTCCGCCGACTGGGGGTTCAGGGCGGGCAGGGACAGATAGAAGTCCACAAATCCCACCGCCGCCGTGATGACCAGACTCAGCAGAATCCTCCCCGCCTTGCCCATGGGCCTGCGGGTCTTGGAAGCGTCGTTTTTCAAAATCAATTCTCCTTTTTTTCAGCGGCAGATCCGCCGCCTGGAAATTATTTATAGGATATACGCTTTCCCTCAAAAAAGCAATGAAGAAAGCATTAAAATTTCTGAACAAAGACCAGCCCCTTGTCAAATGGGGAAAAATCAAATATAATGACCCCACAGCGCAAAAACCATAGTCCAAATTGGTATTTTGTATCTCCACTCCCGCAGGGGGTGGGGATACAAGGAGGAAAAACAGCGTAGGAACACCAAAAGGACTGGGACAAATGATATACTGGAGGAAGAAACTATGGCTTTGGACTTAAAGTATTTTGAGGAGATGGAGGCCAAAATTCCCCACGGCAAGGTCCGTACCCGCTTCGCCCCCTCCCCCACCGGCTATATGCATATCGGCAACCTTCGTACCGCCCTGTACACCTGGCTCATTGCCCGCAATGCGGGAGGCACCTTTATCCTGCGCATTGAGGACACCGACCAGACCCGCCAGGTAGAGGGCGCCACCGAGCTCATCTACAAGACCCTGGCCGAGTGCCATCTGGACCACGACGAGGGTCCCGATGTGGGCGGCCCCGTGGCCCCCTATATCCAGACCCAGCGCCGGGACACCTATGGCAAATACGCCCGGCTGCTGGTGGAGCGGGGCCACGCCTACTACTGCTTCTGCGAAAAGACCGAGAGTGAGGAGGACGCCGGTGACTTTAACCGCGCCGCCGACCCCTGCCGCGACCTCACGCTGGAGGAGGCCCAGGCCCGGGTGGACGCGGGCGAGCCCTACGTCATCCGCCAGAAAATCCCCCAGGAGGGCACCACCACCTTCCACGACGCCATCTTCGGTGACATCACCGTGGAGAACAAGACCCTGGACGACCAGGTGCTGCTGAAGCGGGACGGCCTGCCCACCTACAACTTCGCCAACGTGGTGGACGACCACCTCATGGGCATCACCCATGTGGTCCGGGGCAGCGAGTACCTGTCCTCCGCCCCCAAGTATAACCTCCTGTACGAGGGCTTCGGCTGGGAGATTCCCACCTACGTCCACTGCTCCCCCGTCATGCGGGACGCCAAGCACAAGATGTCCAAGCGCCACGGCGACCCCTCCTATGAGGACCTCAAGAACCAGGGCTTCCTCACCGACGCCATTTTGAACTATGTAGCCCTGCTGGGCTGGTCCCCCCGGGGGGAGATCGCTGAGCAGGAGGTATTCTCCCTGGAGGAACTGGCAAAGGCGTTCGACCTGGAGGGCATGTCCAAGTCCCCGGCCATCTTCGACATTGAGAAGCTGACCCACTTCAACGCCCTCTACCTGCGCGCCATGTCCCCCGAGGAGTTTGCCAAGGCCGCAGAACCCTATATCCGCCAGGTTGTAAAGGATGAGCGCCTGTCAGCTTCCGACATCGCCGCCCTCCTCCAGGCCCGGTGCGAAAAGCTCACAGATATCCCTGAGAAGGTGGACTTCTTCGACCACCTGCCCGAGTACAGCGTGGACCTCTTCACCAACAAGAAGTCCAAGTGTACCCCCGAGGTGGCCAAGGACATGCTTTCCGCCGCCATCGGCATGCTGAGCAACATGGACCTGTGGACCCAGGACATGATCCACGACAGCCTCATGGGCCTGGCCGAGGGGCTTGGGGTGAAGAACGCCACCCTCATGTGGCCGGTGCGCATTGCCGTGGCCGGCAAGGCGGTGACCCCCGGCGGCGCCGTGGAGATCTGTCACATTCTGGGCCGTCAGGAAACGGTACGCCGCCTGAAGATCGGCCTGGAGAAGCTGGGCTGAGCCCTCAAACAAGTGGTAAACAAAAGGCCGCCGGAAAAACCGGCGGCCCTTTGTTTTGGCCCTCCCGCAGGGAGTTTCGCCGCCGGAGCGGCGAAAGAACATCAGATCCATGTTTGGGGCGGCTCTGCCGACCCCAAACATTCTTCTCGCACAAGACGGGCCGACTTTTTCGTCCGAAAACGAGGTCCGTCTTGTGTGCAGTTCTCCTCAAAAAAGAGGCAGAGCACTTTTGCTCTGCCTCTTTTTTGAAGCGTTTATGCTAGGGCGATGTCCAGAATCATCATCACCACAAAACCGAACATGACGCTCATGGTGCCGATGTTGGAGTGCTCCCCCAGATGGGCCTCGGGGATCAGCTCCTCGGTGACCACATACATCATGGTCCCCGCGGCGAAGGAGAGAAGCCACGGCATCACCGGGGCGATGCTCCCGGCGAAGAGGACCACCAAAATACCGAAAACAGGCTCCACCAGGCCGGACAGGGCCCCATAGAGGAAGGAGCGTCCGGTGCTCATCCCCTCCTGACGGAGAGGCAGGGAGATGGCCGCCCCCTCGGGGAAGTTCTGCAATCCGATGCCGATGGCCAGGGCCATGGCCGCCCCCAGTCCCCCGCTGCTGTGCTGCGCGGCCAGGGCGAAGGACAATCCCACCGCCATCCCCTCCGGGATGTTGTGGAGGGTGACGGCCAGAACCAGAAGGGTGGTTCTGCGCCAGGAGGAGGGCAGGCCCTCCGGGGCGTCCGACTCCGGGTGGAGGTGGGGCAGCAGCGAGTCCATCCCCCACAGAAACAGCACCCCCAGCACAAAGCCCCCGGCGGTGGGCAGCCAACCGGGAAGCCCCGAGGCCTCGGCCTCCTCCATGGCGGGCAGCAGCAGGCTGAACACCGACGCGGCCACCATCACCCCGGCGGCAAAGCCCAAAAACAGGCGCTGGAGATTGGGGGAAGATTTCCCCCGGACAAAGAGAACAGTGGCCGCGCCCAGGGCGGTCATCAAAAAGGTGATGCCCGTACCCACGGCGGCCCATAAAATGGGTTGATTCATAACGTTCCTTTCTTTGGCGGTTACAGCCGCCGGTAACAGTGGAGATCAAAACCGATCTGAACGGTGAGGCGCTCCATGTTTTCCAGCCGCTCCACGCCAGCTCTGGGGGTCTTCCAGGCATAGGGAGTCATATGGAACAGGGCCATAATATCCCGGGAATCCTCCAGTGTGATCTCATACCGCACCTCCCGCACGCTCTCCCAGGCAAACCCTGTATAGCTTTCTCGCTTTACAGGGTTTTCATAGGGGTTCTCGTAGAGGACCTCCTTCATCTCCCAGAGATGGCGCTGAGACGGGACGGCGTAGAGGAAGTGTCCGCCCGGGCGCAGCACCCTTGCAAACTCCTCCGCCGCCAGGGGGGAGAACACATTCACCAGCAGGTGGGCGCTTTCGTCGCTCAGGGGCAGCCGGTAGACGGAGGCCACCGCAAACTCCCCCTCCTTCAGGCGTTTGGCCGCCCGGCGCAGGGCGAATTTGGAGATATCCACCCCGGCCATCCGGGGATGCTTTCCGGCCTTTGCAAGGGCCTCACAGAGTCCGGCGGTATAGTATCCCTCCCCGCAGCCGCTGTCCACCACAACGGGGGCATCCAGGTCTTTCAGGCAGTCCCCGGCCAGCTCACACAGCGCATTCCGGAGAGGGGCGTAGTAGCCCTTATCCAGAAAGGCCGACCGGGCGGCCACCATCTCCTTGTCATCCCCCGGATTTTTGGAGTGCTTTCGGTTGGGGGGCAGCAGATGGACATAGCCCGCCGCAGAACGGTCGAAGCTGTGGCGGTTTGGGCAGACAAGCCCCGTCTGGGTCTTCTCCAGCGGGGCGGCGCACAGGGGGCAGCAAAACAGGCTTTCCATGGTGTTCACCTCCCCCTAATTATGGGGGAAGGACATGGAAATGGCAAGGAAAAAAATCAATCTCCCCCTTCATCTTTGAAAAAAGCTGTGGTAAAATGGATGAAAATGCACACACGAAGGAGCCCTTATATGAGACAGAGAAAATCCCCCGCAGAGGTTCGGGCCATCATTGAGGAGCTGAAAAGGCTCTACCCCGACAGCATCTGTTCCCTGGAGTACAAAAAAGACTATGAGCTGCTTTTCTCCGTGCGTCTGGCCGCCCAGTGTACCGACGAGCGGGTGAACAAGGTGACCCCCGCCCTTTACGCCCGCTTCCCCACTCTGGAGTCCCTGGCCAACGCCGACGTCTCCGAGGTGGAGCAGTACATCCACTCCACCGGCTTTTTCCGGGCCAAGGCCCGGGATATTGTCCTGGCCTCCCAGATGCTCCTGTCCGAGTACGGGGGCAAAGTCCCCGACAAGATGGAGGAGCTTTTGAAGCTGCCCGGCGTGGGCAGGAAGACTGCCAACCTCATTTTGGGCGATATCTACCACACCCCCGGTGTGGTGGTGGCCGACACCCACTGCATCCGCATTACCGGCCTTTTGGGCCTTACCGACGGCACCAAGGACCCCCAAAAGGTAGAAATGCAGCTGCGGGAGGTCCTCCCCCCGGAGGAGTCCAACGACTTCTGCCACAGAATGGTCCTCCACGGCCGGGCGGTGTGCATCGCCCGGCGGCCCCAGTGTCAGAGCTGCACCCTGCGGCCCTGGTGCGACCACTTCGCCAAAAACGGCGGGGAAGCGTAAAAACTAAATTTTAAGGAGCGCGACCATGTTTGAAAACCGTTAACCGCTGGATTATTTACATCATTGGTATGCTGATTTTGGCCATGGGCCTGACCCTGAACACCAAGGCTGGGCTGGGCGTCTCCCCCATCATCTCCCTGTCCTACGCCGTGTCCCAGCTCTGGCATTTCAACTTCGGGGACATGACCTTTGTCCTCTACTCCCTGTTTGTGGTGGGCGAGCTGATCCTCCACCGGGGCAGACGTCTTGTAAGCGACCTGTGCCAGCTCCCTCTCAGTCTCATTTTCAGCCGGGTACTGAACCTCTACGCCGCTCTCATCCCCTATGAGGCGGAGCAGGAGCCCTTCTGGATGAATTTCCTCCTGCTTATGCTGGCCATCATCTGCACCGGCATCGGGGCTGCGGTAACCGTCAATATGAAGCTGGTCCCCAACCCCGGGGACGGCATTGTGGCCGCCGTGGGTGAAGCCATCGGCCGGGAACAGGGCGTGGCAAAAAACATCTTCGATGTGTGCTGCGTGGCCTCCACCTGTGTTCTGGGCCTTGCGGCCGCGGGCCGGATCGTGGGAGTCGGCGTGGGCACCGTGGCCGCTATGATCTTTGTGGGCCGGGTCATCTCGCTGGTCAACCACATTTCCCGGGAAAGGATGTGCCGGGCGGCGGGGCTGCTGGAGCCAGCCCGGTAATGTCAACTTCTGTAAAGTAATTTCTCCTGCTGGATTATTTTGGGAGGGCGGCCGAACGCCGCCCTTCTTTCATTTCTTAAGTTTATCGAAAAACAATAAATTTATATTGACAATCGAGTTGTCCCGTGCTAGCATGGGGCCAACCGAAAGGGGGAATTTTCCATGGAACCGACTTCCGTGCAGCGCCTTGCCAGGGTGCTGCGGGCGCTGGTCGCGGTGGCTTTGGCGGTCAATATCGCCGTCCTGGTCATGGTCCCATGCCTGCTCATGTACCACCCGGACAGCCTCATTGGCGGCGCCCAGGGCTTTTTGGACACCATCCGCAGCGCCGGGGAGGATGACATCGTCTCCGCCCCCATATTTCTTCTGCTGACGGGCTGGCTGTTTGCCATCCTTTACCCCAGCACCCTCCACCTGTTCCTGTGCCTGTTCTTTCTGGTGTGCGGAATCTGCACCGCCATCATCCTGAAACAGGCCCACCGCATCCTGCTGACAATTCAAGCGGGAAAGCCCTTCCAGCGCACAAATGCCCAGGCCATGGGAAAGGCGGCTGCGTGCTGCTGGGTCATCGCCGGAGCGGCGCTCATCCGCCTGGTGCTGGAGCTGGTCCGACTGGGCAATCCCGCCCCCCTCTTTACCTACAACGCCCTCTTTATCCCCGGCTTTTTTATGGCCGGGCTCCTCTTTCAGGTCATGTCCGCCCTGTTCCGTCAGGCTTCGGAGCTGAAAGAGGACCAGGACCTGACCATCTGAGGGGGCGGCGGGATGAAGATTGTGGTCAACCTGGATGTGATGATGGCCAAGCGGAAAATGTCCCTGGGCGAGCTGGCCCAGAAGGTGGACATCACCATGGCCAACCTGTCCATCCTGAAAAACAACAAGGCTCGGGCCGTCCGCTTCTCCACCCTGGCGGCCATCTGCAAGGCCCTGGACTGTCAGCCGGGGGACATTCTGGAGTTTGTCCCCGATGAAAAGGAGTAAGTTATGGCGCTGTTGTATCTGCCCCTCTACCTGGTTTTGATCGGTTTTTTGTCTGTGTTTCTGTGGATTCCCGCCTTCGCCCTGGGGATTTTCCTGCTGGTACGGGAAAAGGGCTGCCGCCTGGTGCTGGGGATACTCTACGGCCTGTGGGCCCCGGCGCTGGCCCTGGTCCTTCTGCTGCCAAGGGCAGAGGAGGCCATGGGAATCAAGCTCCGGGACTGGATTCACGCCCTCCCCGTCTATCTCTGGGCCCTGCTCTCCATCCTCCTGCTTGCGGCCATTGCCCGGTATGCTCTGAGGTACTTTTCCCAACGGTGGGTGCGGCTGTGTCTGAAGGGGGGCTGCGCTCTGACGGTGCTGGCGGTGCTCACCGTGGGGACCTTTTATCTGGGCCTGACCGGAGCCCCCGAGGAGGTGGGAACGTGGCAGGGCGAACAGGTGGTCATGCAGAAATTTACCTGGATGGAGACCAGCTACTCCTACTACCGCTACAACGGCCCCTTCCTGCTGGGGGAGTACCTTGGCTGGTCGGAGGAGCCATGGTCGCTTCAGGAGCGATGAAATGAAAAAACATTTTTTCGCAGCCGCAGCGCTGTGCGCCCTGGCACTCTGTATCGGGTTTTTGGTTGCCGGACAACGCAGCATACAGTCTCAGGTGGAACAGCAATTTAAAGCCGATCTCCCTCAACTGACCCAGGCCGCTCAGGCCCTCCTGGCCGGCGAACCGGCGCAAATCCCCCATGGCTGGACGAGGGCAGAGCTCTTTGGGGACGTGGTCTGCTTTGACTATGGGGGTTGGGGCCTGGGCTCCTCCACCCGCTACTGGGGCGTCACCTACGTCCCCGGGGACTACCCCGTTGGCTTCCAAGGCACCAGCCTCACCGGGGCAGTCCGGTCCGGGGAGGGCTGGCTCTGGACTGAGAAACAGGGCGACAACCGATGCTATGTGCAGCGTCTGGCCCCCTGCTGGTATTATTATGATATGAAATTTTAAAGGGCCTGCGGGCCCTGGAAAGGACGACTATGAAACGTTTTGCTGCCCTACTGACCGGCGTGCTGCTGCCCCTCAGTCTGTCCGGCTGCTCCATGCTGGGCCTTGGAATGACGCCCAATCTGGAGGATGCGGACCTGGTGGTCCGCAACGACAGCCCCCAGGTGATCTACACCATCACCCTGACCACCCAGGTACAATCGGAATCGGTGTCCTCCCCCCGGGACATGGGACTTCTGGAGCGGGGAGAGCGGTACGGCTTCACCCTGGAAGATGGAGCCGAGCAGTTCACTCTGGAGCTGAAGGGCGAGGGGGAGCGTTTGCTGGCCCGGTGTCAGGGCAGCTACCAGGGCAAACGGCTGCTGATCACCCTGGAAGAGGACGGCGGGGTATCAGCCAGCGAAGCATAAGGGGGAAGATGCGTCTTGGCGCTCTCCCCCCATCCTCCGGGCGGCGGGGACATCCCTGCCGCCCATGTTCTATTTTTTAACCGCTCCACCGGGACGGTACAGGATCTGAGGCCGCCCGTCCCCGCCGTCCACCACCCGGGCCTCTACCTCATAAACCTGACGGATGAGCTCCGCAGTCAACACCGCCTGGGGCGTCCCCTGCCCCACCACCCGGCCCTCCTTCATCACATACAGGCGGTCGCAGTACATGGCGGCGATGTTCAGATCGTGGATGGCGATGAGCACCGTCCGCCCAAGCCCCCGGAGCAGCTCCATCAGCTGGAGCTGAAACTTGACGTCCAGGTGGTTGGTAGGCTCGTCCAGAATGAGGATGGGGGTCTGCTGGGCCAAAGCCCGGGCCAGGATCACCCGCTGCCGCTCTCCCCCGGACAGAGTGGAAAAGGGGCGTGCGGCCATATCCTCCATCCCAACCGCCGCCAAGGACTCGTCCACAATGCGCACATCCTCAGCGTTGTCCCCTTCCAGAAGGCGCTTGTGGGGAGAGCGGCCCATGAGGACCACCTCCCGCACGGAGAAGTCGAAGGCGTACTCGTTGTGCTGGGCCACCACGGCAATTTCCCGGGCGGACTGGCGGAAGCTCATGGAACTGAGGGCCCGGCCGTCTAAATAGACCGCCCCGCCTGTGGGCCGGAGCACCTGGTAGATACACTTGAGCAGGGTGCTTTTACCGCTCCCGTTTGGCCCGATGATCCCCACCAGTTCCCGGCCCTCCGCCGTCAGATCAATTCCCTTCAAAATAGGGTTCCCGTCCAGGACGGCCCGGAGGTTCTTTCCTTCCAGTCTCATGCTACCTTCCTCCAAAGCCATAGGGTTTCCGGGCCATCAGATAGAGAAACACCGGCGCGCCCAGCAGGGCGGTGAGCACCCCAATGGGAATTTCGTTGCCCGGCAGAATGGAGCGGCACAGCACGTCGGCCCAGATCAGGAACACCCCGCCGCTCAGGGCGGACAGGGGAATCAATTTTCTGTGGTCTGTGCCGAAGAGCATCCGCACCCCGTGGGGGATCACCAGCCCCACAAAGCCGATAACTCCGGCGTAAAAGACCGCCAGGCCCACCATCAGCGAGGCCACCAGCAGATAGAGAATGCGCCACGGGTGCAGGTCAGTACCTAAGGTGACGGCGTTCTCGTCCCCCAGAAGCATGAGGTTCAACGTGCGGCTCTGGGTTCGGAAAAACAGGGTCCCCGCCGCCGAGACCGCCGTAATCATCCCGTTCCCCGCCCAGTCGGCGGCGGCCAGGCTGCCCATGGTCCAGCGGACCACCTGGGCGGCGGCGTGGTCGGCGTCGGACAGGTAGATGACAAAGTTGGAGGCCGCCCCGCACACGGCGGACACCGCCGCCCCGGACAAAAGCAGCTTGACCGTGGTGGCCCGGCCCCCCAGGTTGGCCAGGGCCATCACCCCCAGGCTGACTCCGAAGGCCCCCAGAAAGGCCATTGCACCCACATAGCGGCTGCCCAGAGCCGTCCCAACCCCCAGCAGCAGGGCCAGGGTGGCCCCCAGGGAGGCCCCGGAGGAGATGCCCAGCACATAGGGGTCGGCCAGGGGATTTTTTACCACCGCCTGCATGACCGCCCCGCACACGGACAGGCCCGCTCCCACCGCCGCCCCCAGCACCAGCCGGGGCAGGCGGATGAGCCACACCACATCGTGTACCGCCGTTCCCGGGGCCCACTCCGGGGGAAATGGAGTTCTGAATACCAGGTGGGAGAACTCATGGCCGATGACGGTATAGACCTTTCCAAGGGGCAGGTCCACGGTGCCGAAGCACACCGCCCCCATCAGGGACAGGGGCAGTGCCAGGGCCAGAAGGACCAGGGCCGCGCCATAGGCGCTCTGCCCCTTCAGCCGTCCCGTTTTCACCAAATCCCCCCTTACTCCCACAGCTGGGGGTACATCCCCCGGGCAAGGGTTTCGATTCCGTCCATGGTCCGGGGGCCGCTGGCGTACATGTCCCCCAGCATAATGGGATAGACCCGCCCCTTCCGGACCGCCGACAGGGAGGCCAGGGCCGGGTCCTCCTCAATGGCGGCCAGCTGGGCGGAAATCACCTGCTCCGGGGAGTCCCCGGAGTAGGCCATGTACACCACGAAGATGACCTCCGGGTCCAGGGCAACCAGGTCCTCCTTGCCCATCTCGTTTCCTTCCGGCTTGACCAGCTCGCCCCCCAGCTGGGTGACCATGTCCCCGGCCAGGGTGCCGGCGTGGTAATTGGTCATCTTCCCTCCCAGCGGCTCCACCACCGCCACGGTGACCTTCTCCTGTCCATCCACAGCGGCCAGGGTATCTGCCACAGCGGTACGCATCTCATCCACAAGGGCCTGGGCACGGTCCTCCACGTCAAAAATTTTCCCGATGTTCAGGATGTCCCGGTACTCATTTTCCATGGTACAGGACTTAACTGCCCCGGAGTTCGCGGACTGATAGGTGCCCACTCCCTTTTCGTTCCAGGCCCCCACATCCCCCAGCTTTTTATCGCTGAAGGCGGAGTGCCAGGTGAAGATGAAGTCGGGCTCCAGGAGGGTAAGCGTCTCCTTGTCCGGGGAGAAGACGCTCTGGTCGTAGTGCATTTTCTCAAAGCCCTCCTGCCACTGCTCCTTCACCTCGTTGTCCAGGCCGTAGGAGGCGATGACATGGTCCTCCAGCCCCAGGGCAATCATCGTCTCAATGCACCCCTGATAGATGCACACCGCCCTCTGGGGCGCCTGGGTGTAGGTGCAGGAAACCTCCTCCCCGGCGTAGTTGTAGTTGGTAATGGTAACAGGGTAGTGCTGCCCCTCGCCGGCACTTTGGCTGGAAGATTCGGCGGGCTGTGGGGCTTGAGAGGCGGCGGGGGCCTGGGGGGCGGCGCAGGCGGTCAGCAGGGAGAGGGCCAGGGCGGCGCCCAGGATCAGCTTTCTCACATTGTTCATAGGTTCCTCCTTGAAATTGGGGCAGAAAAAACGCCCCTGAGTCGGGGACTCAGAGGCGCTTTGGCAACGCAAACAAGCACTGACGGGTTCCCGCCAATGCCAACACCTGTACCTCTTGAGTCCGAAGAGTTTCCCCGGGGCAGTCGGCCCCGGTTCGTACATGGGAGACAGAGATATATTCTGACTTGGCCCTCATCACCTGTCCCCCGCCTTCCCAGACCTTCGGTCCAGTGGCTGGAAAACCCTCGTTTTCCTTGGGGAACGGCTCCGTCCATACAGCAGCGTTCCTGTGCGGGATTCTCACCCGGCTTCCTGCGCGGCTATGCGCGCAAAATCTCTGTCCTCCTATTCAGTTGTCTTGTTCAGCATATCCGATTTCCAGGGAAATGTCAAAGGAAACCTGTCTCTCCAATGGAGAGAAAAAGGCCCTTATCTTTTATTGCCAATTTCCCTTTGAAGTGATACAATGTATTGATATTATGTGGGCGTCTGTCCCGACGCCCGAAAACAAAGGAGCAACACCGAAATGGAGAACAAAAAAGTCATGCTTTCCGGCATTCAGCCCAGCGGCGACCTGCACCTGGGCAATTACCTGGGGGCCATCAAGAACTGGGCCGCCCGCGCCGAGGAGTTTGAATGCTATTATTTCATGGCCGATATGCACACCATCACTGTGCGCCAGAATCCCGCCGACCTGCGCCGGCGCACCCTGGAACAGCTGGCCCAGTACATCGCCTGCGGCCTGGACCCGGAGAAGAACACCCTGTTCATCCAGTCCCACGTCCCCGCCCACGCGGAGCTGGGGTGGGTTCTGAACTGCTACACCATGTTCGGAGAGCTCTCCCGCATGACCCAGTTCAAGGACAAGTCCGCCAAGCACAAGGACAACATTAACGGCGGCCTGTTCACTTACCCCGCCCTCATGGCCGCGGACATTCTCCTCTACCAGCCCGACTATGTCCCCGTGGGCGAGGACCAGAAGCAGCATGTGGAGCTCACCCGGAACATCGTCCAGCGCTTCAACGGCATCTACGGGGACGTGTTCAAAATGCCCGAGCCCTACATCCCCAAGGCCGGGGCCCGGATCATGGGGCTGACCACCCCCGACTCCAAGATGTCCAAGTCCATCCCCGACGGCTGCGTCTTCCTCATGGAGAAGCCCGAGGACATCCAGCGCAAGTTCAAGCGGGCCATCACCGACAGCGACACGGAAAACTGCGTGCGCTACGACCCCCAGCAGAAGCCCGGGGTGGCCAACCTGATGAACATCTACTCCGCCGTCACCGGCAGAAGCTTTGCGGAGATTGAGGCGGAGTTTGCCGGCCAGGGCTACGGCAAGTTCAAGCCCGCCGTGGGCGATGCGGTGGTGGAGACTCTGCGGCCCATCCGGGAGGAGGCCCAGCGGATTCTGTCCGACAAGGCCTATCTGGAGAAGGTCTACACCGAGGGCGCCCAGAAGGCCTCCTATGTGGCCAACAAGACCCTGCGCAAGGTTTATAAGAAAATCGGCTTCGTGGCCCGGTAACCCCCCTGCCGCCCGACTATGAGACAAAAGAGGAAATCGCTATGACCATTCAGCTACCTGTCATCGGCATGGCCGCCGCCGCCCTGCTGGCTTCCGTCCTGGTGGCGCTGCTCACCACTCCGGTGGTCCGTTCCCTGGCCTTCCGGGTGGGGGCGGTGGATGTACCCAAGGACGGCCGGAGAATGCACGACCACCCCATCCCCCGAATGGGCGGCCTGGCCATCTTTTTCGGCTTCATGCTCAGCGTGCTCATCTTCCTGCCCCTCACCAACCAGCTGCGGGGTATGCTTCTGGGCGGGGTCATCATCGTCATCCTGGGTATTTTTGACGACATCTACGCCCTGCCCGCCATCCCCAAGTTTCTGATCCAGATCGTGGCCGCCCTCATCGCCGCCCTGGAGGGCAACGTGATCGAGGCTGTCTCCAACCCCAATATCTTCAGCTCCGACCCCTTCTGGGTGCTGGGCTGGCTGGCCGTCCCCATTACGGTGCTGTGGATTGTGGGCATCACCAACGCGGTGAACCTCATCGACGGCCTGGACGGCCTGGCCTGCGGGGTGTCCACCATCAGCTCCATGACTTTGCTGGTCATCGCCCTGATCGTCTCCGAGCCGGAGACGGCCGTGCTCACCGCCGCCCTGGCGGGGGGGTGCATCGGCTTTCTCCCCTACAACCTGAACCCGGCCAAAATCTTCATGGGGGACACGGGCTCCACCTTCCTGGGCTTTATTCTGGCGGTGGTGTCCATTCAGGGGCTGTTCAAATTTTACGCCATCATCTCCTTTGCCGTCCCCTTCCTCATGCTGGGCCTGCCCATTTTCGACACCTGCTTTGCCATCGTCCGCCGTCTGGCAAAGGGCCAGTCCCCCATGACGCCCGACCGGGGACACATCCACCACCGGCTCATTGACATGGGCTTTTCTCAAAAGCAGGCGGTGGCCATGCTCTATGTGATCAGCGCCATTCTGGGCCTGAGCGCCGTGGTGCTCACCACCATCGGGGTGGTGAAGGCCATGTTCTTCCTGGCGGCCCTCTTTGCCGCAGGCGGGGTGGCCGCCATGCTCTTCCTGAACCACAACAAGCCCGACCACAGCGGGAAGGACAGCCGGAACGGCCACTCCCACAAAGGTACCCAGATTGCCGGCAACGACAACTTCTTTGGCGAGGAGGACAAATCTGACAAATGAACAAGATCAAAGTCATGACCATTTTCGGTACCCGGCCCGAGGCCATCAAAATGGCCCCCCTGGCTCTGGAGCTGGCCAAGCGGCCGGAGTTTGACGCCCTGTGCTGCGTCACCGCCCAGCACCGGGAGATGCTGGACAGCGTGCTGAACATCTTTAAGCTCAAGCCCGACTACGACCTCAATATCATGCAGCCCCGTCAGACCCTCTCCGCCATCACCTCCAGGTGTCTGCTGGGGGTGGAGGAAGTGCTCAGCGAGGCCAAGCCCGACCTGGTGCTGGTCCACGGGGACACCTCCACCACCTTCGCCGGGGCCCTGGCCGCCTTCTACGCCCACACCGCCGTGGGCCATGTGGAGGCGGGCCTGCGCACCTACGATAAGTGGTCCCCCTTCCCTGAGGAGATGAACCGGAAAATGGTGGGGGCCCTGGCTGACCTCCACTTCTGTCCCACGGTTGCCAACCGGGAGAATTTAGCCAGAGAGAACATTACCAAAGGGGTGTTTCTCACCGGAAACACCGTCATTGACGCTCTTCGGACAACTGTTGTAAAGGATTTTACCTTTACGGAAGATGTTTTGAATCAGATTGATTATGTCAACAAGAAGGTAATCCTGGTCACCTGCCACCGCCGGGAAAATTACGGCCAGCCCATGACCAATATCATGACCGCTCTGCGCCGGGTTGCCGACGCCTTCCCGGAGGCGGAGCTCATCTACCCCGTCCATCTGTCCCCCGTGGTCCAGGAGGCGGCCCACAAGTATCTGGACGGTCACCCCCGCATCCACCTGATCGCCCCGCTGGCGGTGGACGAGATGCACAACCTGATGGCCCGGTGCTATCTGGTGATGACCGACTCGGGCGGACTCCAGGAGGAGGCCCCCGCCCTGGGCAAGCCGGTGCTTGTCCTGCGCAAGGAGACCGAGCGGCCCGAGGCCGTGGCCGCCGGCACCGCGCGCCTGGCCGGCGTGGAGGAGGAAGACGTGTTTTCCATGGCCGCGGAGCTGCTCTCCAACCGGGCGGAATATGACAAAATGGCCCATGCCGTCAACCCCTATGGGGACGGCCGGGCCTGCCGCCGCATTGCCGACGCCATCGCCTGGCATTTTGGCCTGCGGGAGACTGCCCCCGACGAATTTGGGGGATAATGGACTGATAGAGGAAGGGGTGAGCATGTGGAACCGAAAAACCGTCAGGTGATCGTTGTGGCGATGATTATCCTCATCTCCGTGGCCATGTTCGCCAGCTTCGGCCGCAGCCTCTTCTCCCTGAACACCCCGGAGGTGATTCTCCCCTCCGCCAGCAGCGGCGCGGACTCCTCCACCGACGTGCAATCCGGGTCCGGCCAGTACCAGCCGGTGGAGGTCACCCCCCAGACCGTGGGCGAGGTGGTGGCCACCCTGACCCGCCCGGAGAGCTATTACCGGGAGCTGACCATCGAGACGTTCTGGGAGGGGGGCTCCTCCTCCAGTACGGTGCAGGTATGGCGGGATGGGGGCTGGGCCCACAGCCGCCAGACCCTCCCCTCCGGGGTCATCCGCCACGATCTGACGGGAGCGGGTACCCTCTACTACTGGTACGAGGGGTCAAGCAAATATCAGACGGCGCCGGCGGACGAATTTTCCTCAGACCTCAGTCAGCACATCCCAACCTATGAGACCGTGGTGGGGATGGACGAGACATGGATCACCGACGCGGGCTATATGACCAAGGGAGAACTGCCCTGCGTCTATGCCCAGGTCCAGCTTCCCGACTCCTCCATCGTCCAGCGCTACTGGGTCAGCGTGGACAGCGGTCTTCTGGTGGCCGCCGAGTCGGAGGAGGACGACGTACTGGTCTACCGCATGACCGCCTACTCCCCCGCCCAGTCCCCCTGCCCCGCAGACGGGGAATTTGAGCTGCCCGACGGCACGGTGCTCCACACCCTGGAGACGGAATAGCGCCACATCAGCTCTCCTTCTCCTCTCCCAGCCCCATAATGAGAACCAGTCCCAGGGCGATGACCAGATCCAGGTCGTCGCCCTCCGCTAACAGATACAGAATAATAAGCAGCAGCAGCACGTCTCCGGTGTCGATATCCTCCAGATGAAGGGCCTTCAACACCCTGGAAAGTCCCCCCTTCCCCTCTCCGGAGGAAAACAGGGCGGACAGCCCCTCCTGGCCGGACAGGAAGGGCGGCAGGGAAATCCCTCGCTGACCCCGCCGGTTTGCCTCCGGCCTTTGGGCAGACGGCTGCTCCGTGGGGACCCAGTCGTACCGCTCCTGCTGGGGTATGTAACGGTTATACACCTTCCCCCGTCCCCCTTTCTCCCAGGGCGGTCAGGGCCGCCCGGATCATTTTGGTCATTCGGGCGATCTGAATGGCCCTGTCCAGCCGCCCCCTGCGCTCCTCCCGGAGGAAGGGACGCAGGGCGTTGAGCAGGGCGGCGTTCCGGTCGTCGGTGCTCTGGACCTGACGGATGACCTCCATCCCGATCCGGAGCAGGTTGGGGTCCAGCTGCTCCATCACCTGCGACAGTTCCGTCTGGGGGGAGGGGCCGCGTTCTGCCTGCTCCCCTTCTTCCTCTTCCTCCCGGTCGGGCTGGGAGGGGCCCTCTTCGGGCTTGCCTTCCCCCCCGGACAGGGAGCGGGCCAGAGACATGATCTGCGCCATGGCCTGCTGGTTTCCCAGGATGGAATTCAGTTTTTCTTCAAGCTCCGCCACCGCTTGCCCACCTCCCCCAGGGGACGTTTTTTATCCAAGTCCGGCTTTTTTGGCCTGGTCCTCGATCCGCTCCACCAGTTCGGCCCCTTCCTTGGAGTTCATCAGCCGGTTCATCATTTCCATCAGCTGCTGGGGGCTGCCCGATGCGGCGGCCTGCGCCGCCTGCCGGACCTGCCCCCCTTGCCGCTCCAGCAGCTCCACCAGACGTTTGGCGTCCCCGGAGCTGGCCAGCCCGGCAAGGGCCTTCTGATTTTTCATCAGCTCAGCCGGGCCCAAGGTCCCGGAATTCTGTGCGTTTCCCATGGCGATTCCTCCCGGTTCAGGCGGCGTTTGCCGCCCCTTTGATTTACTCCAGTATATGCGCCCCAAATCCGGAGGTGACACTTTTGAAAATTCTTGTGCTTTCCGACTCTCACCGCTCCATGGCCGGAATCTACCAGGCCATCGACAGCGAACAGCCCGACCATGTGATCCATCTGGGCGACCTGATGGAGGACGCAGAATATGCCAGGCTGGTCTACCCCACCCTGCCCATCTGCATGGTGCCGGGCAACTGCGACGGCTGGACCAACGCCGAGGCCATCAAGCAGATCACTCTGGGGGGCAGGTCCATCCTCCTGTCCCACGGACATCTGTGGGGGGTGAAGGGCGGCTATGACCGGGCCTATGCCCAGGCCCGTGCCGCGGGGGCGGATATTCTCCTCTTCGGCCACACCCACCGGGCCCTCTGCTGTCAGCTGGAGGACGGGCTGTGGGTGCTGAATCCCGGCTCCAGCCGCTCCACCTACGGGCTGATCCAGCTGGAAAACGGCACAATTTCCTGCTCCGTCCGCAATCAGACCTCATGATCCGCTTACCGCAAGGGAGGTGACCGCCTGTGAAAAAAGTCCTTTATATTCTCTTTCACCGCTCGGTGTTTGTGGGGCTGTCCCTGCTGGCCCAGATCGCCACGCTGCTGGTGATGGTGGTCACGTTCTCTGAATATACCGACGTCTTCTACTGGTGCCTGGTGGCCATCAGCGTCATGGCCGCCCTGGCCATTGTGGGCAGCAGTATGGAGCCGGGGTACAAGATCGCCTGGCTTCTGCTCATCCTCCCCTTCCCCGTGTTCGGGGGCATCTTCTACCTGATGGTAGGCGGCGGGGCCACCCCCAAACGCACCCGGCGGCGGATGCAGGGGATGCTGAAAAAGACCGCCCAGGTTCTCCGGGACGACTTTAAGGCCGACGACCTGCTGCCCCTGGGGGGCGACGCCGCCGGTCAGGCCAATTACCTGGAGCGCCGGGCCGCCTGTCCGGCCTACACCAATACGGAGACGGAGTACTTCTCCCTGGGGGACAGCGCCTTTCCCCGTATGCTGGAAGAGCTGGAAAAGGCGGAAAAGTATATCTTTCTGGAGTACTTCATCATCCAGCCCGGCGTCTTTTGGGACAGCATTCTCGCCATTCTGGAGCGGAAAGCCGCCCAAGGCGTGGAGGTCCGGGTCATTTACGACGACATGGGCTGTATGTTCACCCTGCCCCGGGACTACAACGAGATTCTCACCCGGAAGGGCATCCAGTGCCGGGTCTTCAACCGCTTTCTCCCCGTCATGTCCCTGCGCCTCAACAACCGGGACCATCGGAAGCTGATGATCATCGACGGCAAGGTGGGCTTTACCGGGGGAATCAATCTGGCCGACGAGTATATCAACCTACGGAAGCGCTACGGCCACTGGAAGGACAGCGCCATCTTTCTGGAGGGGGACGCGGTGTGGTCCATGACGGTGATGTTCCTCACCATGTGGGACCATATCGCCTCCTGGGACGAGGATTTTGACCGCTTCCGTCCCCCCGCCGCCCCGGTGCGGCCCTGGACGGGCTATGTCCAGCCCTACACCGACACCCCTCTGGACAACGAGACGGTGGGACAGGCGGTGTACCTGAACATGATCGCCAAGGCAAAGAAGTATATCTATATCACCACCCCCTACCTGGTCATCGACGTAGCCACCAACACTGCCCTGTGCAATGCAGCAAAATCGGGCGTGGATGTGCGCCTCATTACCCCCCATATCCCGGACAAGCAGTATGTCTTTCAGGTCACCAAGGCCCACTACCCGCCCCTGCTGGAGGCGGGGGTGAAAATTTATGAGTATACCCCCGGCTTTATCCACGCCAAAAACTTTGTGGTGGATGACCGCTTTGCCACCGTGGGCACCGTAAATCTGGACTACCGAAGCCTGTTCCTTCATTTTGAGGACGGCGTGTGGCTGTGCGAGGCCCCCTGTATCCGGGACATCCGCCAGGATTTTGAGAATACCTTGAAGGTGTGCCAGCCCATCTCCCTGCGCCGGGCCAGGCATTTGAATCTCCTGGTCCAGCTCTACCGGAGCATCCTCCGGGTATTCGCCCCCCTGATGTAAGATGCTTAAAAAAAGTGCCGCCTGTCTAGGCGGCACTTTTTAGATTGCTTACCGGCAGCAGCTCTGGTTGTTTCCGCCGCAGCCGGAATTCTGGCTGTTGGGCGGGAAGAACTCGCCCACCGGGAACTGGACCTTGCGGAACATCTCGCAGGGGTCCTCCTGGCAGGGATCGTCGCAGCCGCCCGTACAGCTGCAATCCTTGGTGGGGATGCAGTAGTCGTAGGCCGGCATGAGCAGCTGGGTGTCCCGCTCCATGCGGATGATGGTGAACTGACCCAGGGTGACAAAGAGTCGGTGCTGATCCCCGCTCATCATCAGCTCGTCGCCGAAGCAGGCCGCGATCCCCATGGGAATGTCCACGCAGGAGCAGTCGCAGGGACGGCAGTTGCACACGTCCACCAGCTTCAGATTGAGGATCAGCGGGTCCACAGCCTCCACCACCGCAGTGGGGACGCCGGTGCGAGGCACACAGGATACCTCCCCGCCGTTCTCCCCCACCTGGGAGGAGAAGATCTTGGCTCCTCCGTCGCTGCCGAAGAGCACCGCCCGCTTGTCAAAGACGGCCAGGCCGCAGATCTCCACCGGCCGGGCGGCGCCCACAAAGGCGTCGGCGGTAATCCGGTAGAAGAACCGCACGTCTACGGTATAGAACCCCCGGTTGAAGGTAACCGGCTCCACATCAATGTACGCGTACAGAAGCTCAGCGCATTTGGCTTTGACGGACTGGGCCCGGTCGATGATCTCCTGGGAGCACCGGGTGGGGTACACCCTCAGGTCTTCGATACAGTCCCGATCTTTGCAGGAATCAAAAATTTTCTTCGTGTGTATGCACACGGCCTCCCGGATACTGCGCTCGTCGCAGACGGGGCCGGGCACGACCTTTTCTGGCATATCGTTCCCTCCTAGATTTGGATGGTAATGGGCAGACAACAGGCCCATTTGGAGTTTGCTTCCATCCCATCTTATGTTGGGGGCGAATTTTGGTGCCCCACCCTCCCTGTCGGGCTTGCCCTTTTTTCTATTTTTGGATATAATAGAAGATTGGAAAAGAAAGATTGAAAGGAGCGTGTGCCTGATGTCCATCGGATTCATCCAGGATGATCTGGATTTAAAGCTGCTGGTGCTCTACATTATGGACCGGGCCGCCGGGCCCGTCACCTTTTTGCAGCTGTTTGAACTGGCCCTGTGCGATGCCGGGGTGGACTACTTCTCCCTCTCCCAGGCGGTGGAGCACATGGTGGCCACCGGTCAGCTGTCCAAGGAGGAAGATCGCTACTCCATCACTGACAAGGGCCGGCGCAACAGTCAGATCTGCGAGAGCAGTCTGCCTTACTCCGTGCGCCTGCACTGTGATGAGAACCTGGTCAAGGTGAACGATGCGCTGCGCCGGGAGGCTCAGGTCCAGACCAAGGTCACCGGCAATCCAGACGGCACCGCTACCGTCCACCTGGTCCTCAACGACATGGAGACCCCCCTGCTCCGGCTGGAGCTTCTGGCGCCTGACGCCGCCCGGGCAGCTGCCTGGGGAGAAGTCTTTCAGGCCGATCCGGGCAAGTTCTACCTTGCCGTCACCGGACTGCTGGAAAAAAAGGAGGAGCCATCGTAATGGAAATGAGACGAAAGGACCGCTCCCGGGGGAAGGAATTTTCCCTGGAACTAATCGACCGCTGCACCCACGGCGTTATGGCCCTGACCACTGGAGAGGACACCCCCTATTGCCTCCCCCTGTCCCTGGTTCGGGTGGGTGACGCCCTCTACTTCCACTGTGCCCATCAGGGCCGCAAGGTGGAACTTATGCGGACCAACCCCAAGGTATGCGTTACCTTTGTAGGAGGCGATCGCCCTGCCTACCTGGACAAGGGGGAGTACACAACCTTCTTCCAGTCCGTCATCGTCACCGGAACCGTCCGGGAAGTCACCGACGACGGGGAAAAGACCGAGGCGCTCCGGGCCCTGTGTCAAAAGCTGACCCCCCAGGCCATGGACGGTGACAAGTTTGAACAGGCTGTCAGCCGCAGCCTGCCGGCCACCGGAGTCTGGCGGATCGACATGGAGGAGATTTCCGGCAAGGAGAAGGCCCCCAAAGTATAATAGCTGCCGTTTCCCGTAACGCAAGACCCGTCCTGTCCACAGGACGGGCCTTTCTCCTGTCCTGCCCTTTCCCCTCTTACCCATATTTTGAGAGGAGGCGGTGCTCCGCCATGAAGCTGTTTCATAACCTCAAATCCAAACGGATCTTTTATCGGATTTTGCTTCTTCAGCTGGCCATGGTCTGCGTCATGTTCCTCATGGCCTTCTGGTTCATGGGCTCCTACATCGCCAAAAGCTACGAGCAGCGGACCCGGGAGTCCGCTCAGCAGCTGCTGCGTACCGCCGGGGAATATGTGGACCTGGCCGTGGTGGACCTGGGACGGGCCATGCAGCAGCAGCTGTGGAACACCGACATCACCGGCGCCATTCTTCTCCCCGACGAGGTGTCCTACGCCCGAAAGGTGGAGATTGTCAAGGCCCTGGCCACCCTGGAGCAAGACCAGCCCATCGTCAGCCGGGCCTATCTGATTACCTACTCCAACCAGACCCTCTACGACTCATCGGGCAACATCACCGCTTTGAAGGATTCGCCTCAGCGCAGCTTTTTTCCCCAGTTCAACGCCGGCGTACAATCCCACACGGTGGGGGATGAGGACTTCTCCACTTCAGTGCTGACCGTGGACGGCAGTGTGGCCCTGCTCCAGGACTTCCCCACCCCCGAGCACAATGGGGCGCTGCTGGTAGAGCTTCATTCCGACGTTCTGCTGGACTTCCTGGGCCAGTCTTTGGGAGACACCCACGCCTATATGGAGGTGCGGGACTCCTCCGGCGCCCTGATCTATTCCATCGGCAGCCCGCCCGGCGGGGACGGCCAGCCGGAGCGCTTTGTCAGCTCCGCCGGCTGGAGCTTCCAGCTGTGGCCCGACCAGTCCCAGGGGAAACTGACCACAGCAGAGCTGCTGCAGCTCATCGGGCTGTGGCTTTTGATCTTTGGAGCGGTGAGTGTACTCACCGCGGTGTCCATCACCTGGAGCATCTACCGGCCCATCCGGGCACTGCGCTCGGCGGTGGAGGGGGACTCCCCCGACCTGGAGGGCAACGAGCTGGAGGTGGTACAGCAGGCCTATGAGAACACCCTGCGCCAGAAGGCCTCCCTCTCCCATGAGGTGGCCGAAATGGCCCCCATTGTCCGTGACCGCCTGTACAAAACGCTGATCCGGGGGCAAGAGCTGCCCGAAACATACCTTTTGGACCGTCTGGCCTACCTGAACAGCCCCTTCTCCCCTGACGGCGTCTTTACGGTACTGGTAAGCGCGCTGGACGAGAGCTTTGACGGGAACCGGGATGAACTGATGGGCGGACTGTACCACCGCCTGTCCCAGCCCCAGCACAGCCAATCCCACCAGACGTACAGCCGGGAATGTCTGCTGATGGACGACTACTCCCTGGTGGTCATCCTCTCCTTCCAGACAGACGGTCTGGGGCCCCAGATCAAATCCGCCCAGCTGGAGCAGGAAAAGATCATTCAGGAGTACGCCAAGCAAAACAACGCCGGCGACCAGCTGGCCATCGGACACGGCAAGCCCTGCCGGGGCATCACTAACCTCCATTACTCCTACGAGGAGGCCCTGGAACATCTGAATTACCAGCGCTACCACGGCGCCCAGGATCAGGATGGCCTCAGTGAAGAAGTCTCCTGCCGCCGGAGCATTCAACTGGCCATGGGCGGGGATGTGGACGGGGCTCAGCGCTCCTTTGAAGTGCTCCTCCAGGAGCTTGCCCACCGGCCCCTGGAGCGGGAGGCACGGAACAGTTCCTGGGGGGCCATTATGGACGATCTCATCGAGGCCCTGCTCAACCTCCATGTTCCCCAGGAGAAGCTGGCGCCGTTTGAACGCTACTACCGTGAGATGGAACACGCCCCGGAAGCGGAGCTGGAGGCCACAGTTCGTGAGGTTGGCTTTCAGGGGCT
>JAXWVI010000036.1:0-9880 GCA_037245165.1 bacterium | reverse complement strand
AAGACACGGCTGGCTGCCGTGCCTTCAACCGTAAATATATTGTAATAGGAGGTGAACTGACATGGCGGAAAAGCTGATGACCGATGGCAGCATGGCGCTTCGGGAAAAGCAATACCGGGTCATCACCATCGAGGCAACCGAAAAGCCCCAAAACGCCAAATTGCGGGTTGCGGCATACGCCCGTGTCAGCTCCGCCTCTGATGACCAACTCAACTCCTTCGCCGCCCAGAACCGTCACTACAGCGACCTGATCTCCAGCAAGGAAAACTGGAGAATGGTAGACATATACGCAGATGAGGGTATCACTGGGACATCGGCTGAAAAGCGTGAGGACTTCCAGCGGCTCCTGGCAGATTGCCGCAGAGGGCTGATCGACAGGGTGCTGGTAAAATCCATCTCCCGCTTTGCCCGCAATACCAAGGAATGCCTGGAAACCATCAGAGAGCTGAAATCGCTCGGTGTCGGCGTCTACTTCGAGAAAGAGAACATTGACACTGCGACGATGTCCGGTGAAATGATGACTGCGCTCTTCGCCTCCTTCGCCCAGGCCGAGAGCGAATCCATCTCCGGCAATATGAGGTGGGGCATTCAAAAACGAATGCAGGCCGGAACATATATACCCGCAAACTTGCCATACGGATATACTCTACAGGACCATTCCATACGCATTGTGGAGGAACAAGCTGTTATCGTACAACGGATATTCAAAGAGTATCTTTCCGGCAAAAGTACAGAGCGGATAGCATCTGACCTGCGAGAAGAAGGCATCCCGTGTAAATCTGGTGAAGTCGCTTGGGATTCAACTGCTATTCGATATATTATCTCGAATGAAAAGTACATTGGCGATTCTGTGTGGCAAAAATACTTCTCAACAGATACGCTTCCATATAAATGCCGGCTGAACCGAGGACAGAAGGTTTCTTACTACGCATACGGAACACACGAAGGAATCGTGCCAAAAGAAGATTTTGAGAAAGCAAATGCTTTGATGAAATCTCGTGCTCAGAAGATTACATTAACGAAAAACAGTCCGTATGCGTTTCGGAAAAAAATAGTATGTGGCGACTGCCAGTCACTATTTCGTCGCAAGGTTGTGCGCGGCATCACATACTGGGTATGTATAGGACACGATAAAAAGAGACATGGCCTCAAATGCGGCATTACACCAATTGCAGAAGATGAAATAACAAATGCTTTCATCCGCCTATACTATAAGCTCAAGCACCATGGCGAACCCATCCTCATGGGAATGACCACCTCGCTCCAAGCCATCCGCAACCGCCGGATGCTCTGGAGCCTGGATGTCATTGAACTTAACAAACAAATATCCGATCTTACCAGTCAGAATCAAATGTTGGCCACACTGAAACAACAGGGCCTCATTGATCCTGACATTTTTATAGCCCAGAGCAATGAGTTGACCGAGCAGCTCCGCGCTGTAAAGCTGAAAAAGGAGCGTCTTCTGGCCGTCGATGGCGACAACACCATCTCCCAAACAAGAGAGCTGATGGAAATCTTGGATGATGGCCCGGACTTCCTTGACAGCTTTGACGCAGAGCTGTTCGGTGAGCTCGTTGAAACAATCATCGTGGAAAGCAATGAGCGAATCCGCTTCCGCCTGAAAAACGGGCTGGAGCTGTCCGAAACCATAGAAAGGACGGTGCGCTGATGGGCAATCGGAAGCAGCCGTTTGGCTACAGGGTGGTTATGGGCGAAATTGCCCTCCATCCGCAGGAATCAAAGCTGGTAGAGTACATCTTCCAACAATACCTTGCGGGTGCTACCTACAACACCTTGGTAGAGGAGCTTCGAGAACAGTCAATTCCCTATGACGAGGGAAAGCTATGGAACAAAAACATGGTTGCCCGAATTCTGGAAGACAGCCGTTATACGGGAGAGCGCGGCTATCCGCCGGTCATTGATCGAGAAGCCCTGGAGAAAGCACTGGAAAAACGAAGCGCAAAACAGACGGCAGCTCCCAAAACGGACACGCAGAAGCTCCTCCGCCGCTTCAGCGGGCGGCCATCGACAGCGCGCATGGAGCGGCAGGTGCTGGATCTGCTCAATGGCCTGATCATATCGCCGGAACAGCTCCGGCTTCCGGTAACAGCGCCGCCTGATCGATCTACTGAGCTGAACCTGCAACGTGAGCTGGACAGGGTGATGGAATGTCAGCCAATCGACGAGGATGCCGCAAAGGCGTTGATCCTGTCCATCGCTGCGGCTCAGTACAGCGCCGTCGACTCCCGCGAATACGAAACGGTTCGTCTGCGCAGAGTGTTTTCCGGGCGTCAGTCCACGACTGCGTTGGATGCAGAACTGCTTCAACGCTCAGTATCCGCCATCCATTGTCATAACGATGGAAGCCTGAATATCCAGTTAAAAAACGGTCAAGTAATTGGGAAGGAGTGAAACAGCATGAGAGAAAGCCCACCCAAAGTCATCACCATACCCGCAAAGCCGGAGGTCGCAAGCCGGCAGGCGGTCCAGCGCCAGCTTCGCGTGGCCGCCTACTGCCGGGTATCCACCGATGACGAGGAACAGCTTACCAGCTATGAGGCCCAGCAGAACTACTACACCGACAAGATCATGACCAACCGGGAGTGGACCATGGCCGGGATCTTCGCAGATGAGGGCATCACAGGGACATCGGCTCGGAAGCGGCCCGAATTCCTGAAGATGATCCGGCTGTGCAAGCAGAAGAAGATCGACATCGTCCTGACCAAATCCATCTCCCGCTTCGCCAGAAATACGGTGGACTGCCTGAATTACATCCGTGCCCTGCGGGAATTGGGCATTGCGGTCATCTTCGAAAAAGAGAACATCAACACGCTGGAAGCCGACAGTGAGATCCTCATCACCATGCTCGGCGCCTTCGCCCAGGCGGAAAGCGAGAGCATCAGCGCCAATGTCCGCTGGGGTAAGCGGCAGGCCATGCGCGAGGGCAAGGCAATCATACAGTATAACCGGCTGTACGCCTATGAAAAAGGCGAGGACGGCAAGCCGAAAATCATCCAGGAACAAGCAGAAGTGGTTCGCTCGATCTATGAGCAATATCTGAGCGGAGCCAGCCTTCGGATGATCAAAGACAGGCTGGAAACGGAGCAGATCCCCAATGTGACCGGCGGCTCCCAATGGACGATCACGGCGATCCGAAGCATCCTGACCAATGAGAAATATTGCGGAGATGTCCTTCTCCAGAAGACCTATATCAGCGACTGCATCAGCCGCAAGGTCATCCGCAACACGGGGCAGCTCCCCATGTATCTGGTCCAGAATCATCACGAGGGCATTGTGGAACGCAAAACCTTCGATGCGGTACAAGCAGAGATGGCGAGGCGCAGCGCCGGGAAAAGCCCTTCCAAAAAGAATGCCCCCACAGGGATGACATCCTATGCCAGCAAATACGCCTTGTCGGAGCGCCTTGTCTGCGGCGAATGCGGCACCCTGTACCGCCGCTGCACCTGGTCCAAACAAGGCAGGAAGCGCATCGTGTGGCGCTGTGTCAGCCGGCTGGATTACGGCACCAAGTACTGTCACAACTCACCAACACTGGACGAGGAACTGCTCCAGAGGGCAATCCTCGCCGCCATCAACTCCGTCATGAGTCAAAAGAGCACGTTGATCCGGCAGATCACCTCTGCCATGGAAATGGAGTTGGCTCCGGTTCCGGGCGAGAGCATGAGCCTTGCCGATATTGAGCGGCGGCTGGACGAGCTGAATGACCAGACCCGTGAGTTGGTGGCAGAAGCCGCTCGAGCGGAGGACGCCTCCGCCTGCACCGCCCAGCTGAGGGCCATTATGAATGAAGCTGCCGCACTGAAAGAAAAGCGAGCCTTTATCGAGGAACAGCGCCAGAGCAACGCACAGGCCCTGCGGCGCATTGAGGATGCCGCTGCTGCAATGGCTCAGGCATCCACCCACATCAGCGAATGGGATGAAGCTCTCATCCGACAGCTGGTGGATACGGTCAAAGTCAACTCAGCGGAGAAAATCACGGTGTTCCTCCGCGGTGGCGTCCAGGTGGAGCAGGATATGATATAATAGGCAAAAGAAGGTGAACCGAAATGATCTATGCAACCGGCGATACCCATGGCAACTTCCAGCGGTTTGCACCCGAACACTTTCCCGAGCAGGCCGGAATGACCAAGGAAGACTATATGATCATCTGCGGAGATTTCGGCGGCGTATGGGCCGGGGGCAAGAAGGAGGAGCGCACTCTGGACTGGCTGGAGGATCTGCCTTTTACCACCCTGTTCGTCAGCTGCAACCATGAAAACTTCGACCTGTTGAGCAAATACCCGACAGAGGAATGGAACGGCGGAACGATCCAGCGAATCCGGCCTCATGTGATCCATCTGATGCGCGGGCAGGTCTTTGACCTGCAAGGATACTCCTTCTTCACCATGGGCGGTGCCAGGAGCCACGACATCGAGAATGGCGTTCTGAATCCCAAAGCGCCTGATTTTGAAGAACAATACTGGGATCTTCGCAGAATGGGTGCCCGCTTCCGGGTCAACCACCGATCCTGGTGGAAGCAGGAGCTTCCCAGCAAGACGGAATATGAGGAAGCCCAGCGCAGTCTGGAGCGTATTCAATATGAGGTGGACTATGTAATCACCCACTGTGCCCCCAGCAGTATTGTGGACACACTGGGAAATGGTGGCTATGTTCACGACCACCTGACCGACTTCTTGGAGGAAGTCAAAGAACAGGCCAAGTTCCACTACTGGCTGTTCGGACATTACCACGATAACAAAATCATCGACGACCGCTTCGTCCTGCTCTGGGAGCAGATGGTACAAGTGGTGTAACAGGCCAAAGAGAAACGCAGGAGGAACCTCCTGTGCTTCTCTTTGGCCTGTTTCTAAATAAGGCAGGTTCTGCCGGAAAGGAGAAGCCATGAACATCCGCAAAAATATCGATTATTCCGCCATGTTTGCAGCCCTGGACGCCGCGCTGAACGCTGAGCTGCCCCAGATGAAACTCTGCTGCGAACTGGGCCGCATCGTCTGTTCCCGGCCGGAGAAAGGCGCGGCAGTGGCCGCAGCCGAATATCTGCACAGTCATTTCCCCGATGCTTCCGGCTTCTCCCCGCGGAACCTTCGCCGGATGCGAGAGTTCTATCGGATGTATGAGGACACCCCCGAATTGCTGACGCTGGCCATGGAGATCAGCTGGACACAGAATGTAGTCATCCTGGAAGCAGACATGGAGCCGGAGGAGCGACGCTGGTATCTTCGTGCCGCTGGTCGTTTCGGCTGGTCAAAGGCAGAACTCCAGAGAAAAATCGATTCTGACGCCCATCTGGAAATCCAACTCGACGAATCTGAGGTTCCGTGCTATACTGAATTGGAAAACAGTAATTTGGAGTGTTCATCGCATGATCAAGATACTTTTCCTCTGCCACGGCAACATTTGCAGAAGCCCGATGGCCGAGTTTATTATGAAGGATCTGGTAAAGAAGGCCGGTCTGGAGCAGAGCATTCAGATCGAGTCAGCAGCCACCAGCACCGAGGAGATCGGCAATCCGGTGTATCCGCCAGCTCGCCGCAAGCTGTCCGAGCATGGCATCGACTGTTCCGGCAAGCGAGCCCGGCAGCTCCTGAACAGCGACTACGAGAAATACGATCTCCTGATTGGAATGGATCATGCCAACCTGCGGAATATGTACCGGATCTGCGGCGGCGACTTTGCCGACAAAATGCACCTGCTGATGGACTTTACCAACCGTCCCGGAGAGGTGGCCGATCCGTGGTACACCGACGATTTCGACACGACCTGGCGGGATGTGGAGGAAGGCTGCCGGGGATTGCTCCAAAAAATAATCAGCAAAGAGGTTCGGACGAGCGGACAAGCTGGTTGTCAAGGGAGCGGAAATTAGTGTACAATGGAATTCCGAGCGAGATGACTTTATCAGCTTGACTGACATCGCCAAGCTGAAGGACAGCGACAATCCTCGCTACATTATCCAAAACTGGCTGCGGAACCGGAATACGATTGAGTTCCTGGGTGTTTGGGAATCTCTATACAACCCGTCTTTTAACCGTGTCGAATTCGATGCGTTTAGGCATCAGGCCGAGCGGCTGGCAAAGCTCAATGCCATCGCCATCAGCCAGATGGAAATCTTGATACAGGATCACCGCATCGAAGCTCTGGAGGCTCATAGCGGAAAACTATCTCCTATGGAGTAAAAAATAATAGGCAGGACGCTTGCGAACGGGCGAAGGCCGTGGCATCTATAGTGTTGCGATGTTCCACGTCGGAGCAAGCGTCATATCGCTTGCTCCGACTTTTTTTTTCAAAAGTCAGAGCGCGCTCATTTTGCTGCTCCTCCTTTCCAAATCGAACCCGCTGCGCTGGGCTTCGATTTGGTTTTAGGTGCAGACCTGATAGCCGTGCATCTATACTGTTGCGATAGTTCAAAAAGAAAGACACGCTTCCGCTACTCCTGATAGGGGTATCTTGAAGCGTGTCCTCGGATTAGGCAGGCAGTGCAGTTGCACTGTCTGCCTTTTCTGTTGTCTCCCCGCAGAGAATCACATCGTCTTCCTCGTTAAGGTTGAAGTCCCGGAAACAGATTTGGATTTTCTGCGGTGCGTGCTTGGAGTATTTGACCTCTTTTTCATACACGATGATCTTCGCTACGAAGGTACGGAGCAATTCCGGGGTCAGTTCTGTCATGTCGGTAAACTTTCTGGCTTTGGCGATGAAGTTCTTGGCATTGGCCATGCTGCTGCGCAGTTTCTCCAGGTGTTCCTCTGTGGCGGGAATGTCTTCGGCCAGCTGCGCTTTTTCCTTGGAGTATGCCTCAGACAGCAGGCGGAACTGCTCATTGCTCACCCGTCCCAGGGCGCTGTCCTCGTACATCCGCTTGAACACCACATCCAGTTCCCCATCCCGTTTCCGCATGGCGGATAGCTCTCGCTCCAAGCCCCGGATATCCTTTGCCACCTCAGTGGATTGCTTCTGCTGGATGTATGCGGCAAACCGCTCCGGATCGCTCCTGGCAAACTGTGTGGCTCTGCGGATCGTTTCCAGCACGATTTCCTTCAATGCCACTTCCCGGACATAGTGAGCACTGCATACATCGGACCCATCCTTCTTGTAGGTGCGGCAGGTGAAATTGTTCTGTTCCGGCTTCATGGTGTGCGCCCGGTGCAGCACCATGGGCATACCGCAGTCCGCACAGTACACTAATCCAGAGAACATATTCTGCTCATCCATATTTGTCCGGCGGCGTTTATGGGATCGTACCTCCTGTACGATATCCCAGGTTTCCTGATCCACCAGCGCTTCATGAGTATGCTCAAAGATAAGCCACTCGGATTTAGGGCGTTCGCACCTCTTTTTGTCCTTGTAGGACTTGGTGCTGTAGCGGAGGTTGACTGTGTGTCCAAGGTAGACCATGTTCTGAAGCATATCCGCAACCATGTCGCCGGTCCAGTTATAAGGACGCTCCGTATTCAGCCCGGAATGGGATGTACCGAATTTCGTATAGGCGTACATGGATGGGCTATAGATGTGCTCTTTCTTAAGCTGCTTTGCGATCTGGGATGGTCCCATTCCACCGGCGCACATGGCGAAGATGCGTTTGACGACAGCTGCCGCTTCCTCGTCCACCAGCAGAGGAGAGTCTTTTGTTGCGCCCTTGCGGTAGCCGTAGGGAGCTCGCGTCCCTACCCGGATTCCCCGCTGTGCCTTGGCATTCACCACATTCCGTACCTTGCGGCTGCAGTCCCGCACATGCCACTCGTTGAACAAATTCTTGAAAGGCATCAGTTCGTTGCTGTTTTCATACCTGGTGTCCACATTGTCATTGACAGCGATGTAGCGCACATCGTTGGAGGGGAAGATCTCCTCGATATAAAGGCCGGTGTGAAGCTGGTTTCTGCCAAGACGGGAGAGATCCTTCGTGATGATGACGGCGATGTCTCCGTTGCTCATGTCATCCATCATCTGCTCAAAGGCCGGGCGATTGAAGTTTGCTTCGGAATAGCCATCGTCCACATAAAATCTGGTATTCTGGAACCCATTCTCATCTGCGTACTTTTGTAGGATGAGTTTTTGGTTCTGGATGCTATTGGAGTCACCCTCCAGATTATCGTCTCGGGACAAACGGCAATAGAGCGCCGTGATCTTTTGGTTTGGCTGTAACATATTGACCTCCTTCATAAAATGCCAAACCGATTGAGAGATTGCAACCATACAATACCCTCAATCGGTTTGTTTGTCTATGGGAACCTACTTATCAGGCGGAAATATTTTTTGCGTCTTCCTCCAGATCAATGACCTGCTTCAGAAGTTCGACCGTAGACTGCGTTCCTCCGAAACCAAATTCCGCAAGCACAATGTACTCTCTGCCGCATACACTTTGCCGGCGGCTTTTCACAACCTTACCGTTCCGTTCTTCCACTGCAGTATCCTGCACTGCCTTGGCAGATGGAATATCCTCATCTCCATACAGTTCCTCATGATCGAAGTTGGGACGCTCATTGTATTTGAATTTATACTCCATATCGTTCCTTTCCCCTGACCTGCAGTCAGGCAATAAAAATAGCAGACCGTCACATGGTCTGCTGCCAAGTTGGTTCTTCTTCGTGATCGTCCTCCTTGTGACCGAGGGCGATTTTTATTTGCCGTTCCCGACGTAGCACTTTCCGGTCCGTGTGCTGGTGCATGGTGGTGGCATCCCTTATGGGATCAGCAGCTTGATCATGCTCCAGAGAGCGGCCAAGCCGGACCAGATCACCTGCAAGACCACCATACCCACCATAGTCCCCAGCAAAATCAAGGCCAGCCATACCATGACCGACATCGCCGTTCCCAGACTGGGCGGAGAAACAGAAATCTCTTTCTTCTTCCCAGCCTGTCGCAGCAGCCGCTGTACTTCCGCCACATCCCGCGTCAGTGCCTCCATCTGCGCCTGGGTGGGGCACGGCTCCCTTCGGCTGGAGCCTCCCGCAGAAGGGCCGTGTGGGCCGCTGTGTGCCGCTCCAGTTCGTCCAGCCGATGGAGCAGCTCCTGCCACTCCTCCTTGCTGGGACAGTTCTGCGGTATCATACTCTGCGGAGCGTTCCTTCGCTTCAATTCCTCCATGGACAATCTCTGCTCGGATTCGGAATTCATCTTCCATGACCTCCTTGGTGTATTTTTCCTCGTGGAGCCGGTCATCCCGGCACTTCATTCCTGTGGGCGTGGTGTAGGTGATGTTCTTTCTTTTATCTGTCCAGCGCACCTGATACCCCTCGCTCTCCATCAGAGAGACGAATTCCTCCTTGCTGGCAGCGTACCGCATGCACTGGTCGATGGTGTTCATGAGGCGGAATTTCCAGCTCTCGCCCTTCGCGGCGGAGCGATACTCTCTGGTGCTCATCCGCTTTTGCTTGACCTGTTTCTGTGGCGGCGGAAGAATCTCCAATCCATGGGCAGCACATATTTCATCATTGGCCATCCGGTGGGTTTGCAGGTCAGCGGCACTCTGGTGGAGTTTGCGGCCATCTTGAAAGCTGACACTGTTCACCACCAGGTGGCTGTGTAGATGGTCGGTGTCAATATGGGTAGCCACCAGCACCTCGAAGTTTGGGAACTCACGCTGAACCAATTCCAGCGCAATGGCGTGGGCCTCCTGGGGCGTCAGATCATCCGTCTCTGCAAAGGACTGCACGAAATGATAGTACTGTCTGCCATCTGTCTTATGGAACCGCTCCTTGGTGAGCTGCATTTCGGAGCAGACACTTTGGGCGGTGCAGTTCCAGCCGGAGACCAGCCGACGATCTTCCCATGTGGTTTTCTCTTCCTGCTGGACATAGCGCAGCACACCACCCAGAGCACCTCTGCCACCGCCACGATTTTTGATTGCGGTGAAGGTTGCCATCTC